>DASWNA010000027.1:0-244352 GCA_036399475.1 Allosphingosinicella sp. | reverse complement strand
AGCTTGGTCTCAAGCAGCGCGTTGAACACGTGGTGGCCCGGATAGCCTTCATGGCAGCCGAGATCGACGGCGCGGCCGATCCGGATGGGGAGGTCGGTGTTGACCTGGATCAGGCTGCGGGCGTTGCCCTTGTACCAAGTGTAGCCCGACCAGCTCTTGCCGGTGACGAATTCCAGGGTGAACGCCTCGTTCGCGGGCATGGCGATGTGGGCGAGGGTGCGGCGCTTGCACTCGGCGATGGCGGCGTCGAACACCGGCTTGAGCCGGTCCTTGGGGATAGTGAAGCGGTCCTGGAAGGCATCCATGCGATCGGCGAGCGTCCCGGTGCCGGGGACGAGGGTCTCCAGCCGGGCGAGGACGGGATCGTAGGAGGCGAGCGGCTTCAGTTCCGGACGGACGCCGAACAGCCCCTCCGCTTCGTCGGCGAAGCTCAGTTTCTCGCCTTGCATCATCCTGAGGCGGGTCGATGCGGCGCGCAGTTGCGCAAGGAGGAAGTCGCGGCGGCGGCGCTCCAGCGGGTCGAGGCCGGCGGGGTCCACCGCGGAGGTGCGGCGGGTCAGCTCGGACGCGGCCTGCGCCAGATCGGCGATCGAGCGCGGAGCGGCCTTGGCGGCCTCCTGCCATTCGGGCGGGCCGTAATATGCGTCGATATAGCCTTCTTCGCGCTCCCCGACCTCGAGCTGCATCTGCACATAATCGCTGGCGATCTCGTTCAGATTGTCGCCCTTCAGGCCATCGGAAACACAGCCGCCGAGCAGCATCAAGGCGGCGATCGGGGCGAGGAGCAGGGCTGAGAGCTTCATCGAGGCCTTTCTTCCACGCATTCGACATCGCCGTCGGCGGCGATCTCGGCGCGTTGTTCGTCTTCCTCTTCCTGATGGCGAAGGTGCGAAGGCGCAAGTCTGAGGATCACGTAGCCGAGGATGGCGGAGGCGAAGGAGCCGAGCAGGACGCCGATCTTCGCCTCCTCGATTCGGAGCGCATCGCCCGGGAAAGCGAGCGCGCCGATGAACAGGCTCATGGTGAAGCCGATCCCGCACAGCACGCAGACGCCATAGACCTGGAGCCAGGTCGCGCCGCGCAGGGGCGAGGCGATTCCGAGCTTCACCGAGCCCCAGATGGCGGCGAAGATGCCGAGCTGCTTGCCGAGGAACAGGCCGGCCGCGATTCCAAGCGGCAAGGGCGCAAAGATCTGGTCCATGCCGAGGCCGCCAACGGACACGCCGGCATTGGCGAAGCCGAACAAGGGTACGATCAGGAAGGCGACCCAGGGCGCGATGGCGTGCTCAAGCCGGTGGAGCGGCGAATCGGCGGCATCCGGAGCGCCGGGCGTCTTGACGATCGGCAGGGTGACGGCGGCGAGAACGCCCGCGACGGTGGCGTGGACGCCCGAAAGCAGAACCGCATACCAGAGGAACAGGGCGCCGATCAGATAGGGCCAGAGCGCGCGGACGCCGCTCTTGCCCATCACGTAGAGCGCGATCCAGATGCCCGCCGCCGCGCCCAGCGCAAGCGTGTCGAGCGAGGCGGTATAGGCAAGCGCGATGATCGCCACCGCGCCGAGATCGTCGGCGATGGCGACGGTGGTGAGGAACAGCTTGAGGCTGGTCGGCGCCCGGCTTCCGAGCAGGGCGAGGACCCCGATCGCGAAGGCGATGTCGGTGGCCGCGGGGATCGCCCAGCCGCGGCTCAAGCCCGTCTCGCTCGCCGTCAGGCCGAGGTAAAAGGCGGCCGGCACGGCCATTCCGACCGCGGCGGCGATGACGGGCAGGCGCCGCCGCTCCCAGGTGGCGAGTCGGCCGTCGACGAACTCGCGCTTGATCTCAAGCCCGACGAGCAGGAAGAAGACCGCCATCAGCCCATCGTTGATCCACAGGTGGACCGTCATCGGCCCGAGCTTTTCCGACAGGATCGGGCCGGTCTCGGCATGGAGCAGGTCGTGGTAGAGGTGGGAGAGCGGCGAATTGGCGACGATCAGCGCCAGCGCCGCCGCCGCCATCAGCAGGATCCCGCCCGCCGCTTCGCTGTCGAGGAACCTGCGCAGCGCCGAGCGCGCGCCTGGGTCTGCGGAATGGGCCATGGCCGTTCCTAGCGGCGCGGCGCGGCGCGGGGCAACCCGCCTCACCCGGTCCTTGGCAAAGGAGTTTTATGGCGCGAGCGTGTTGGCCGCTTGAACCTTGCCTGTTCAAGGTTATAGCGGGGCATGGTTCGCTTTTCGTTCGCTGGGCAGGAATTGATGGCGTTGCCGCAGGGCGCGCTGTTCTGGCCGTCGCGGCGGGCGCTTCTGGTCGCCGATCTCCACTTGGAGAAAGCCAGCTGGTTCGCCAAGCTCGGCCAGATGCTGCCGCCTTACGACAGCATCGCCACGCTGTCCGATCTCACCGCGGTCGTCGCGGCGACGGGTGCCGAGGAGGTCTGGTGCCTGGGCGACAGCTTCCACGACCGCCACGGCTGCGACCGCCTGCCCGCCGACGCCCGCGACATGCTCACCACCCTCACCGCCAGAACGCGCTGGACCTGGATCACCGGCAACCACGATCCCGGCATCGCCGATCACTGTGGCGGCGATGTGGTCGAGGAAGCCGAAGTGGACGGCCTTCTGCTGCGCCACCAGGCCGACCCCTCCGAGCCGCGCCCCGAACTTTCCGGCCACTTTCACCCCAAGCTGCGCGTCAGCCACCGCGGCCGCCAGGTTTCGCGCCGCTGCTTCGTCGCCACGGAGCGCAAGGTCATCCTCCCCGCCTTCGGCGCCCTTACCGGCGGGCTAGACGCCGCCCACCCCGAAATCGTCCGCGCCGTCGGCGCCCGCGCCGAAGCCCTGATTCCAGTGGCGGATCGCCTGCTGAGGTTTCCGCTGGCGGCCTAGCGCGCGGGCCGCTCACTTGCCCCTCCCTCAGCACGGATCGTGTTCAGGAGCCGTGGCGCCAGACAGGGAGGGGTTGGGGTGGGTTTTGCACCCTTCTCCCGCATAGGCACTCGGCGGAAAACCCACCCCCGGCCCCTCCCTTTCCGACGCTCCGCAGACCCGTATTCGCCGCGCGGAGGGAGGGGAGTTATCGTGCGCGCCCCCTACCGCAGCTTCGCCTCGATCAGCCCGCGCACCGCATTGCCGATGAAGAACCCGGCGCCCAAATCCTCGGCCCGCAGATCGCCTTCGGCCGCCTGCCCCTCCTCGATCAGCCGCTCGCGCAAAACCCCCGGCAGCAGCCCGCGGCTGAGCGGCGGAGTCACCAGCACCCCCTTTCGCTCCACGAACAGGCTGGTGAAGCTCCCCTCGGTCAGGAACCCATCGGCGCCCTCGAACACCACCTCGAACGCCGCCGCCGCCTCCCGCGCCCCATCGTAGAAGCGCCGGTCGCCCGTCTTGTGCCGGAGCCGGAAATCCTCCGCCTCCACCGGCAGCGGCACCAGCGCCACGTCCACCGGCTCCTCCGCTTCCTCCGGCACCGCCCGCACCTCGATCGCAATCGCGCCCGTCGGCGACAGGGTCAGCCGAAGCTTGCGCGCGCCGCGCAGGGCAAAGGTCGCCGCCTGCAGCTCGTTGCGCGCATCGTGCCGGTCGAAGGGGAAGCCGAACGCGTCCGCGCTGCGCTTCATCCGCGCCAGGTGCCGCTCCAGGTCCGGCAGCCCGTCATGCGGATCGAAGCGCATCGTTTCGAAAAGGTCGAAGCTCCGGCGGTCTTCCACAAACGCTCCCTTGGCCAGGCACTCGCGCCATTCGTCCGCCGCCCGGCTGTCGGCGACGATGCCGGAGCCGAGCCCCATCCGCGCCGCCGCCCCGCCAACCGGCAGGGTCAGCGTCCGGATGGCGACATTGAACGCCGCCCCGCCGCCGTGCGCAAGCGCGCCGATCGACCCAGTATAAACGCCGCGCGGCCCCGCTTCGAGCCCATGGATGATCTCCATGGCGCGAATCTTCGGCGACCCGGTCACCGATCCGCACGGAAAGGTGGCGAGCAGCAGGTCCACAGCGTCCACCCCGTCCTCCAGCTCCGCCGTCACCGTAGACGTCATCTGCTGCACGGTGGGATAGGTCTCCACCGCGAACAGCTCCGGCACCTTCACCGTTCCGGGCTTCGACACGCGGGACAGATCGTTGCGGATCAGATCCACGATCATCAAATTTTCGGCGCGCTGCTTGGGGTCGCTGCGCAGCGCCTCCGGATCCCCGCCGGCGGGTGCAGTCCCCTTCATCGGCCGCGCCGTCACCCGGCCCTCCTCCAGCGTGAAGAACAGCTCCGGCGACAGCGACAATATCCAGTGCGCGCCGGTAAACACCACGCCGCCCCAGCCCGCCCGCGCCCGCGCCTTGAGCGCCCGGTACAGCGCGAGCGGATGCCCAGCCACCGCCACTTCTGCCGGGAAGGTCAGGTTGATCTGATACACGTCGCCGGCCAGGATATGCTCCCGCACCCGCTCCGCCTGCGCAAGGTAGGCAGCCGCCTCGATCAGCGGCTCCGGCCGCCCGGCCCAAGCCCCTGCAGGCTCCGGAAGGGCCTCGACATCGACAGGCTCCCACCCGTCGAACAGCCCGAACCACAGGAGCGGCGGCGCCCCATCGCCCGCATCCCGCACTACCGGCGCAAGCTTGCGCTCCAGCGGATGCCCCGCTTCGAAGCCCAAAAACCCCGCCGCCTCGCGCCTCCGCAACCGCTCCAGCGCCGGCCGCACCTCGTCCGCTGACCACGCCTCCACGACCTCCCGCGCACCGCGATACAGCCGCGCCCCGCCCGGAAAGTCGAGCAGCACGAACGGCTTCCCCGCTTGCCAGAAGCGTATCGGCGGCCCATCTGCGGCCGGGTCAGGAGACAAGGTTTTGGTCACATCGGTTTTCGATCTCTTCAAGATCGGGGTCGGCCCGTCGAGCTCGCATACCATGGGGCCGATGACGGCCGCCTGCCGCTTTGTCGAGACGCTGCAGCAAAAGGCCCTGCTCGGAACCGCCGACCGGGTGGAAGTGGACCTCTACGGCAGTCTCGCCCTCACCGGCAAAGGCCACGCCACCGACCGTGCGATCCTGCTCGGCCTCTCCGGCCAGCGCCCCGACAGGATCGACCCCGACGAAGCGGAGGCGATCGTCGCCCAAATCCGCCAAACCGGCCGCCTCTCCCTCGGCGCCGCCCACGAAATCGCCTTCGATGAACCGCGCGACCTGCGCTTCCTGCAGCGCGAACGCCTCCCCCACCATTCCAACGGCATGCGCTTCGCCGCCTTCGACGCGAGCGGCGCGCTCCTCGAAAGCGGCGTCTACTACTCCACCGGCGGCGGCGCCATCGTCGATGAAGCGGCGATAACCCGCAACGCGCCCCCCGAAGGCGCCTGGGACATCCCCTACAATTACCATTGCGCCGCCGAGTTGCTGACCATCGCCGAGCGCGAAGGCATGACCATCGCCGACGTCGCCCGCGCCAACGAACGCGCCGGTTTTTCCGACGAAGAAATCGACTCGCGCCTCGCCGCGATCTCCGACGCAATGGCCCGCTGCATCGACCGCGGCATCGGCCAGGAAGGCATCCTCCCCGGCGGCCTCAAGGTGAAGCGCCGCGCCCCCGGCCTTTACCGCCTGCTCCTCGAACGCGCCGAACGGACGCTCCAGGACCCGCTCACCGTACTCGACTGGGTCAACCTCTGGGCCCTTTCCGTGAACGAAGAGAACGCCGCCGGCGGCCGGGTTGTTACCGCCCCCACCAACGGCGCCGCCGGGATCGTCCCCGCAATCCTGCGCTATTACGAGCGCTTCACCCCCCATTCCAACGAGGAAGGCGTGCGCGTCTTTCTGCTCACCGCCGCCGCGGTCGGCTCCCTTTTCAAGGAAAACGCCTCCATCTCCGGCGCCGAAGTCGGCTGCCAGGGGGAAGTAGGCGTCGCCTGCTCGATGGCCGCCGCCGGCCTCACCGCGGCATTGGGCGGCACCGTCGCCCAGGTCGAGAACGCCGCGGAGATCGGCATGGAGCACAATCTCGGCCTGACCTGCGATCCGGTCGCCGGCCTCGTCCAGGTCCCCTGCATCGAGCGCAACGCGGTCGGCGCGATCAAGGCCATCGAAGCCAGCCGCCTCGCCCTCGTCGGCGACGGCTCGCACCTCGTCAGCCTCGACCAGGTCATCGAAACCATGCGCAGAACCGGCCTCGACATGAACGAACGCTACAAGGAAACCTCGCTGGGTGGCCTCGCGGTGAACGTAGTGGAGTGCTGAAACAAGCGCCTGTTCAATTGCCCGCTTTACGCCATACTCCCCTCATGACGCAGAACACCAAACGCCTCGTCTTCAGCTTCGACGGCACCTGGAATCGCCTGGACCAGCCCTGTCCGACCAACGTCCTCCTCACCGCCGAAAGCGTCTTGCCGATCGACGGCAAGGGCATTGCCCAGCTCAATTATTACGATCAGGGCGTCGGCACCGGCGGAGCGGATTATCTTGCCGGCGGAATGCTCGGAACCGGCCTCACCGAGAACCTCGCCGACGCTTATCTCAACCTGGTGTTCAACTACATGCCGGGCGACGAGATCTTCATCTTCGGCTTCTCCCGCGGCGCCTTTTCCGCGCGCAGCTTCGCCGGCTTGATCAAGAATTGCGGGGTCGTCCGCCGCGAGCACGCCAGCAAGACCAAGCAGGCCATCGCCCTCTACCAAAGCCGCCGCGACTCCGACGCCCCGTGGAGCGACAAAGCCGGCGCCTTTCGCGCCGAATACGCCCACCCCCTTCCGGAAATCCAGTATCTCGGCGTTTGGGACACGGTTGGCGCGCTCGGCATCCCCAATCACCTTCGCCTGGCGCGGCTGTTCAACGGCAAATACCGGTTTCACGATTGCAGCCTCAGTTCCATGGTGCGCAGCGCCCGCCACGCAGTTGCCATCGACGAAACCCGCCGCGCCTTTGAACCCACCTTGTGGGACAATTTCGAGGCCTTGAACCGCGCCGCCGGCAAGGACCCGGAAGCCGCCGACGCGCCCTACCAGCAAAAGTGGTTCCCCGGAGTTCACAGCGTTGTCGGCGGCGGCATGCCCGAGCGCGGCCTTTCCGATCAAGCGCTGGAGTGGGTCTGGGCGGGCGCCCGGCAGGCGGGCCTTGCCCTCGACACCTCGGCCTCCTCGCGCCTTTATTCGCTCAATCCCGATTACAGGGGCCCGGTGAACGGCGTCGCTCCGGGTGGGCGCCGGCCTTTGTCGGACCGTTTGTGGAGCCGCTCAGCCCGCGCCAACGGTCCGCAGGCCGTGCACCACGTCTCGATGGCGGCGCGGCGGCGCTGGCATGCCGCCGCGGACGAGCTCCCCGAGAAGCAGGCCTATAAGCCGAAGTCGCTCGCCGCCGTCGAAGCGGCGATGGCGGCCGATGCCGAATGCCAAAGCCGGCCTGAAGTGCCGCCCGAAGGCACGTTCGAGATCGTGGTGGTGGAGCGCGGCGACAGCCTCGGCACCATCGCCAAACACCACCTCGGCGATCCGGCGCGCTGGAAAGAGGTCTACGGCGCCAACCGCGACAAACTCGCCGATCCCGACCGAATCTATTGCGGCATGACTTTAAGGGTGCCGAAGCAGACGTGCTGAACCGGCCCGCGGAGGCTCACCGGCTGTTTGGTCGATCTGGAGGTTACCGCCCCTTGGCCGCCAGCCACTCCTCGATCGTCCAATAGGCCGACCGCCCCCGCGGCCCCGCATCGTCGATCCCCGTCGCGAAATAGGCGATGCCCGTACCCCGCTCGGCGTCGATCCACAGGCCGGACTTGAGGCCGTAAGCGTCGCCGGCATGGCCGATCCGCGCTCGCCCGTCGCCGAACGGATCGTCCCCGGGCGCGCACTGCCCGAGCATCTGCACCGCCAGCCCATAGGCGCAGTAGAAGCCTTTCTCGGTCTCGCCATTGGACCCGTCGAAGCGCCAATGCGGCCGCGTCATTTCGGCAAGGCTCGCCTCTGAGATCAGCCGTGTCCCATCCGCCAACCTGCCCTTGCGCAGCAGCAACTGCCCGATTGCCGCCAGGTCACGCACCGAAATGCGCAGGCCGCCCTGGGGCGAGAACAGGCCGCCATGGCTGCCGATCGGATAAGCCTCGAGATCGCACGGCGCACCCGGCGCGCGGTTCACCAGACAGCCCGGCGGCGCGCCCTTGAGGTCGTCGAGAGCGACGTCGCCGTTGGCGCGGTACAGCACGCCCGCACGCCCCAGCTTCTCCGCCGAACATCCCGACCAGTTGAAGCAGGCGTCGAGCTTCATCGGCGCCAGCACCAGCCGCCGCATCAGCCGGTCGAAGCGCTCGCCCGTCGCCTTCTCAAGCACCGTCCCCACGACCGGAAAACCGAGATTGGAATAGCGAAAGTAGCTTCCCGGCGCGTGCTCGGGATCGAAGGCCTTCGGGTCCGCAACCACCCCCTGCACCGTTGCCCCGAGCGGGATGACGTAATTCACCTCGTCGCGCAGGCTGGAGCGGTGCGAAAGGAGCAGCCGCAAGGTAATCGGCACGTCCGGAAAAGCCGGGTTGCGCAGCCGCCAGCCGAGATAGTCCGATACATCCCGGTCGAGATCCATCTTGCCCTGCTCAACCAGCCGCATCACGCCCAGCGCCACCACCAGCTTGCTGATCGACGCGACCCGCACCGGATCGCCCACCGTCAGCAGCCGCCCCGTCGCCTTGTCCGCAAGCCCCGACGCCTCCGACGCCGTCACCCGCCGTGCATCGAACCGTGCCCAAGCGTAACTGGCGTGAACCGGCACGGGCGCCGCACTTTGCGTAGCGGCCGGTGGCGCGCCTGTTGCACATCCGGCAATTGCTCCTGACAGGATCAGCGCCGCCAGTGCTGCGAAAAGCCGCCGCATCTCAGTCCCGCCCCCGCCTGCGTCGCCGGCCGCTTTCCTCGCCGCCGCCGGCTTTCGAGTCCGCCGCCTCTTCCCGCGCCTCTTCGGCCGCTTCGGCGGCGTCCTCCTGCCGCTCTTCCGCCGCCTCCCCCTCGGCGATGCTGGTCGGCCCGAGCCGCGCCGTCACCGCCCAGATGGCAAGCGCAACGATCACCGCCGCTGCGATCAGCGATCCGAGCACCTGCGCGCCATGCCCCTTTGATTTCTCCGCCATGCCCGTTTCCTCAAAGATGGCCGGCCGCGGCCGAGAACCAGGTTGCCCAGAACAACAGCAGCACCGAAATGCCCAGCGCCGGCAGCCAGCGATCAAATTGCCGCAGCCGGCGGATCACAAGGATCTTGAAGCCGAGCACCGCGAGGAGCGCCAGCGCCAGGACGATATGCACCGCGCCGTCATCGTCGAAGCCGAAATACACGATGCACATCAGCGCGACCGTCAGCGTCACCGCAACGATGCTGTCGCCGATCGCCCGGTGCGCCCTGGACGCGGAGACCGGGCCGAGAAACGGCAGCCGGAGCTTGCCGTAGCCGACCGCCATCAGCCCCACCTGATATACGGCGAGCAGCGCCAGGGCCGTGGCGAGGACGATCTTGACCTCGCTGACATTGCCGCGGGTCAGGCTGATAAGCAGTTCTTCCAATGGTTCTCCAGGCGGTTCGAAAACATTTTCCTACATCGCTTTGGCCTGCCATGCTCCCGCGAATCGAACAACAGGAGCGTGCGGCGTGGCAGCGAATATTCGTGGCGGAACAGGTGCGATCGGCTCTCGCGCCTGGGCAGGAACCCCCCGGCGAATCCATGTGACAGTTGTGACTTTCGTGACTCTTGCGTCATTCGGCCTCGCCCTCGGCGCCCCTGCCGCCGCCCAAGCTGCGCAAACCGCCGCACAAGCCCGCGAATGGACGCCAGCGCAGGTGCAGGAGATTCTCGACAAGACGCAGACCACCCGCCTTGCGCCGAGCCTCGCCCACCTCACCCCCGGTGAGCGCACCGCGGTCGCGAACCTCCTGGAGGTCGGCCGGATTTTCCAGAACGTTTTCGAAGCCCAGCGCCACCGCGGCGCGCTCGCCGCCCGCGACGCGCTTGCCCGCCGCACCGACGCCCATGGCCGTAATCTCGCGACGCTCTACACCCTGTTCGGCGGCCCGATCGCCACAACCCTCGACAACCGCCGCGAGCCCTTCGTTGCGCTTGAAAACGCGCCGCCGGGCAAGAACGTCTACGCCTGGGACCTCACCAAAGCGGAGTTCGATGCCTATCTCGCCGCCCATCCGGCCGAGCGCGCCTCGCTTACCCACCTGCGCTCCGTTGTCCGCCGCGCCGAGCTTGCCGTGCTCAAGCGCGACCTTGCCAAGCTGCGCCAATATCCGGTGCTCGACACGCTTCACCCGGGCCTTCGCGCCCGGCTCGAACAGCTCGCCAAACGCCCGGGCCGAGCCACGCTCTACGCCGTCCCTTATTCGCTCGCTTATGCCGACGAAATGATCCGCGCCCACGGCCTCCTCAACGACGCCGCCGCCGCGGTGGAGAGCTCGGACTGGGAGTTTGCCAAATACCTCCGCAACCGCGCCCGCGATCTCCTGTCCGACGATTACGAATCGGGCGACGCCGCCTGGATCAGCGGCCGCTTCAAGAACCTGAACGCCCAGATCGGCGCCTACGAAACCTATGACGACGAGCTCTACGGCACCCGAGCCTTCTACTCCCTCTCCCTCCTCGCCACCCGCACCGCCGAAACCGCAGAGCTTCGCAAGGCCATGCAGGGCATCCAGGCGCTCGAAGACATGCTGCCCACCACCCGCCACAAGAAGGTGCGCGAGAACATCCCGGTCGGCGTCTACGATGTGATCGCCGATTTCGGCCAGGCGCGCGGCGGCAACACCGCAACCAACCTGCCCAACGAAGCCTATCTCGCCGACCGCTACGGCTCGATCATCCTGCTGCGCGCCAACATCATGCGCGATCCCAGCATCTTCCGCGGCACCGGCGATGTCTTCGGCGCCGCGGTGGTGGCGGAGCAGGCAAAGCACCTCACCGCCGACGCCGGCTTCTACCGCACGCTGTGGCACGAGGTCGGCCACTATCTCGGCCCGGACGTCACGGCCGACGGCCGCCAGCTTGACGCCGCTTTGGGCGCCGACGCAAATTTGATCGAGGAAATGAAGGCGGACCTCGTCTCGCTGTTCGTCGCCAGGGAGCTTCGCCGGAGAGGCTATTACACCGAAGACCAGCTCCGCGCCGTCTACGCCGCCGGCATCCTCAGAACCCTCCAGAACAACAAACCGCGGCGCGAGCAGCCCTACAACATGATGCAGCTCATGCAGATGAACTACTTCCTGGATAGGGGCGTGCTGAAGTTCGACCCCGCCACTGCCAAGCTGCGCATCGACTACGACCGCTATCACGCCGCCGTCACCGACCTCCTCAAACAGGTCCTCGCAATCCAGGAAAGCGGCACCGGCGCCGAAGCCTTCATCACCCGCTGGGCCACCTGGGACGACCAGCTCCACGCCAAGCTCGCCACCAACATCCGCGCCCAACAAAAGACGCGCTACCGCCTGTTCAACTACGCCGCGATGGACGGCCGGTGAGGCACACGCTCTCCCCTCCCTGCAAGGGAGGGGCCAGGGGTGGGTACCGGCTGAGGGGGGCTCGATGCCCCCCGAAGACGGCCAGGCGCACGAAGAAGGGCTCGCCTGCGGCTCGCACCCACCCCTGCCCCTCCCTTTCAGGGAGGGGAGCCCTCACCCCAGCAGATACCGCACGATCTCCGCCGCCGCTTCCTCCGGCGTCATCCGCGTCGTGTCGATCCAAATCTCCGGCGCCTCGGGCGCCTCGTACGCCGAGCCAATCCCAGTGAAGTTCGGAATCAACCCACCCCGCGCCTTGGCATACAGCCCCTTCGGATCCCGCTCCTCAGCCACGGCCAGCGGCACATCGACGAAAATCTCGACGAACTCGCCTTCCCCAACCATCTCCCGCACCGTCCGCCGCTCCGCCCGGAACGGGCTAATGAAAGCGGCAAGCACGATCAGCCCCGCATCCAGCATCAGCTTCGCCGTCTCGCCCACCCGGCGCACATTCTCCGCCCGGTCCGCGTCCGAAAAACCCAAATCGCGGTTCAGCCCAAGCCGCACGTTGTCGCCGTCCAGCAGGAAGCTGTGCCGCCCAAGCGCGAACAGCTTCTTCTCCACCAGGTTCGCAACGGTGCTCTTCCCCGCCCCGCTCAACCCGGTGAACCACAAAAGCCGCGCCTTTTGCCCCTTCATCGCCGCCCGCGCCTCGCGGCTGACGTCGAGCACCTGGGCATGAATGTTGTTCGACCGCCGAAGCGCATAATTGATCAGCCCGGCGCCGACCGTCTCGTTGGTCATCCGGTCGATCAGGATGAACCCGCCAAGTTCGCGGTTCTCCGCATAAGGCGCGAACACCAGCGGCACATCGGTCCAAAGATCCGCAACGCCGATGCCGTTCAGCGCCAGCGTCTTGGCCGGCACCTCCTCGAAGCTGTCCACGTCCACTTCGAACTTTGGCGGCTGGATCGTCGCAAGCGCGCTCTGCGCCCCAAGCTTCAGCCGATACTGCCGGCCGGTCATGAGCGCCTCATCGCTCATCCAGATCAAAGTTGCTTCGAACTGGTCCGCAACCTCCGGCACCGCATCGGCGGCCGCGACCACGTCGCCGCGCGAGCAATCCACCTCCCGATCGAACACCAGGGTAACCGACTGCCCAGCCACCGCCTCGACAAGGTCGTCCTCGCCAAGCACGATCCGCGATACGGCGGCGGGCGTCGCCGCGGGCATCACCCGAACCCCATCCCCCGGCCGCACCGCGCCCGCCGCGATCAGCCCGGCAAAGCCGCGGAAGTCTTGGCCGTGTCGGCTCACCCACTGCACCGGCATGCGCAACGCCTGCGCGGCGCTCAGCGCCTCGGCCGGCTCCACCGCCTCCAGATGCTCGATCAAGGTCGGCCCGTCATACCAGGGCATCGCGCCGGACCGCGCCCCAACATTGTCCCCAGCAACCGCCGACACCGGAATGGCGACGAAGTCCTCCGCCACCGCCCGGTAATCGGCAACGATCCGCTCGAACACAGCTTGATCGTAGCCGACCATGTCCATCTTGTTGACCAACAGCACCAGCTTGGACACGCCGAGCAGCTTGCACAGGTAGGAGTGCCGCCGAGTCTGGGTCAGCACGCCCTTGCGCGCGTCGACCAGCACCAGCGCCAGGTCCGCCGTCGAAGCGCCGGTCACCAGGTTGCGCGTATATTGCTCGTGGCCCGGCGCGTCGGCGACGATGAACTTGCGGCTTTCCGTCGAGAAGAAGCGGTACGCGACATCGATGGTGATGCCCTGCGCCCGCTCCGCCTCCAGCCCGTCGACCAGCCGCGACAGATCGCCGCCGCAACTGGCCAGCTCGTCCTCATAGGCCGATCCCGTCTCGACCAGCAGCCGCCCGAGCAAGCTCGACTTGCCGTCATCCACCGACCCGCAGGTGATGAAGCGCAGCAGGCTCTTCTCCGCCGCCACCTAAAAATACCCCTCGCGCTTCTTGCGCTCCATCGACGCCGCGCCGTCGCGGTCGATCAGCCGCCCCTGCCGCTCCGATTGCCGCCCCGCCTGCATTTCGGCAACGATTTCGGCGACCGTGGTCGCGTCACTCTCCAAGGCCCCAGACAGCGGGTAACAGCCCAGCGTCCGGAACCGGATGTTGCGCTCCCGCACCTCCTCGCCTGGCAGGGGCTCGAGCCGCTCGTCGTCCAGCATCAGGATCGTCCCGTCCCGCACCACCGTCGGCCGGGGTGCCGCGAAGTACAGTTCCGACACGGCGATCCCTTCCGCCTCGACATAATCCCACACGTCGAATTCGGTCCAGTTGGAGATCGGAAACACGCGGAAGCTTTCCCCCTTGGCCTTGCGCCCATTGTACAGCCGCCAAAGCTCCGGCCGCTGCTTCTTCGGGTCCCACCTCTGCCCCGCCGCGCGGAACGAGAACACCCGCTCCTTGGCCCGAACCCGCTCCTCGTCCCGCCGGGCCCCGCCGAACGCGACATCGAAGCCGCCCGCCTCCAACGCCTGCTTCAGCCCGTCGGTTTTCCACATCTGGGTGTGAAGCGAAGAGCCGTGGTCGAACGGGTTGATCCCCTTGGCCAGCGCCTCCGGATTGCGGTGCACGATCAGCTCCATCCCCGCCTCCGCCGCCGCCCGGTCGCGCAGTTCGTACATGGCTCGGAATTTCCAGGTCGTATCGACATGCAGCAACGGAAACGGCGGCGGCGCGGGCGCGAACGCCTTGCGCGCCAGGTGGAGCAGCACCGAACTGTCCTTGCCCGCCGAATAGAGCATCACCGGCCGCTCGGCGTCCGCCGCCGCTTCGCGAAAGATGTGGATCGCCTCGGCCTCGAGCCGCTGAAGGTGGGTAAGCGTCATGACGCGCCCGTCTTAGAGGCGCGTTCCGCCCGGTTGCAACCGGCGCGGCGGCAGGCCATCTCCCCCTTCATGACCAATCCCCCCCTCAAGGCCGTAATCATCCCGGTCACGCCGCTGCAGCAGAATTGCACCCTCCTGTGGTGCACAAAGACGATGCGGGCCGCCTTCGTCGATCCCGGCGGCGATCTCGACCGCCTCAAGGCCGCCGCCGCGCAGCACAATGTCACCGTGGAAAAGATCATCCTCACCCACGGCCATATCGACCATTGCGGCGGCGCCGGCCTCCTCGCGCAGGAACTCGCCATCCCGATCGAAGGCCCGCACGAGGAAGACCGTTTCTGGATCGCCCGCCTGGAGGATGACGGCCGCAGCTACGGCATCCCCGCCAAGGTCTTCGAGCCCGACCGCTGGCTGGTCGAGGGAGACACGGTGAGGGTCGGCGAACTCACCCTCCACGTCTACCACACGCCCGGCCACACGCCCGGCCACATCGTCTTCCACCACCCCGAATCGAAGCTCGCCCTGGTCGGCGACGTCCTTTTCCAGGGCTCGATCGGCCGCACCGATTTCCCGATGAGCGACCATCAGGCCCTGCTTGATGCGATCCCCGCCAAACTTTGGCCGATGGGGGACGACACCGTCTTCATCCCCGGCCACGGCGGCATCTCCACCTTCGGCCAGGAGCGCGCCACCAACCCCTTCGTCGGCGACCGGGTGCTGAAGCGTGTTTGAAGCAGAATATTCAGGCGAACGTGATCCCCGGCCTCGACACCCCGAGATACGGAATCGCCAGCGCGTAGATGGCAAGTCCCAGCAGCACCGCCCAGGTGATCACCACGCCGATCATCCTAAGCTTGTTGGGCGCTGGCCGGTCCATCCCGAACGGATGCGCGAGCCGCCCAAGGATGTAGACGATCGCCACCGCCCACAGCCAGGTCTTCGATCCCCGCGAAAGCTCCACCAGCGCCAGCAGGATCAGGAAAAACGGCGTATATTCGATGAAATTGCCATGCGCCCGCATGCGCGCAACGAGCTGGGGGTTGCCCGCATCGCCCACCGACACCTTGTGGCGAAGCCGAAGCTGGCTCACCCGGACGCCGAGCCAGATGTTGATCAAGGCCGCCGCCGCGGCAATGGTGAGCGTGATCGGAAGCGTGATCTGCATGGCCGTCCTCCCCTGTGGTCGCGCCCCGGTTCGCACGGCCACGCCGCGCTTGCAACAATGGCTGGATAGGCTATAGGCAGCCCCGCTCTGGCGAGAGCACCCCGGCCGCACGGCCTGCGGCCCACCCGGCCGTTGACCATGGCCCGCTTTCGCCGCATCAACGAACCCGATCGATTGGAACAGGTGCCAGGATGGCCGTCCCGAAAAGAAAAACGTCGCCTTCGAAGCGCAACATGCGCCGCAGCCACGATGCGCTGAAGCCGGTAAATTACCAGGAATGCCCGAATTGCGGCGAGCTTCGCCTGCCGCACAATCTGTGCGCCGGCTGCGGCCACTATAATGGGCGTGAAATCCGGCCGGTCGAGGCGTAAGAGCCCGTTTTCGGCGTTTAGGAGATGGCTAGGGTGGGCAACGCGCCACGAATCGCAATCGACGCGATGGGTGGCGATGTCGGCCCGGCCGTGATGTGCGCCGGGGCCATGTTGGCCTGGCGCCGCCGCCCCGATCTTTCCTTTCTGCTGTTCGGTGACGAAGCCGCTCTGACGGCCGAAGTCGCGCGCCACGAAGGCCTCGCCTCCGTCGCGACCATCGTCCACACGCCCGACACCATCGCGGCCGAGGACAAGCCGACCCAGGCGATCCGCCGCGCCAAGACAACGTCGATGGGCCGCGCCATCGCCGCCGTAAAGGCCGGCGAAGCCGACGCTGCGGTCTCCGCGGGCAATACCGGCGCGCTGATGGCGATGGCCAAGCTCGCGCTGCGCACCATGCCCGGCATCGATCGTCCCGCGCTCGCCGCCCTGCTGCCGACGCTTGGCGACAACGATCTCGTCATGCTCGATCTCGGCGCCAACACCGAATCCAACGCCCGCAACCTTGTCCAGTTCGCGGTCATGGGCGCGGCCTATTCCCGGGTCGTGCTCGATCTCGAAAAGCCGCGCGTCCAGCTCCTCAACATCGGCACCGAGGAGCTGAAGGGCACCGACGAATTGAAGGACGCCGCTGCGATCCTGCGCGAAGCCGACTATCTCGGCATGCGGTTCGAAGGCTTCATTGAAGGCGACAAGATCTCGCGCGGCGACGTCGACGTGGTCGTCACCGATGGTTTTTCCGGCAACATCGCCTTGAAGTCCCTCGAAGGCACCGCCCGCTTCGTCACCGATCTGCTGCGCCGCGCCTTTACCTCGTCCCTCCGCTCCAAGATCGGCTTCCTGATCTCGCGCCCGGCGACCGAGCTGCTCAAGCACCACCTCGATCCCAACAACCACAACGGCGCCGTCTTCCTGGGCCTCAACGGCTTGGTGGTAAAGAGCCACGGCAGCGCCAACGAAAAGGGCGTCGCCAACGCAATCCGGGTTGCGGCGCGAATGGTTCGCGAGGATCTCACCCGCAAGATCATCGAGGATCTGGAGCGCATTCCCGCCCACCGCGAACAGGCGAAGGCAAAGGCGAAATGAGCCGCCGCTCGGTAATTATCGGCACCGGATCGGCCTTGCCGCCCAACCGGGTAACCAACGCCCAGCTCGCCGAGCGGGTCGACACGACCCACGAATGGATCGTCGAGCGCACCGGCATCGAGGCGCGCCACATCGCCGCCGACGGCGAGACCACCGCCACCCTGGCCACCGAGGCTGCCGGCAAGGCCCTCGAAGCAGCCGGCATCGCGGCGGACAAGATCGGCCTCATCGTGCTCGCCACCGCGACTCCCGACCAGACCTTTCCGGCCAGCGCCACCCGCGTCCAGACCGCGCTCGGCATCAACGATTGCATCGCCTTCGACGTCGCGGCGGTGTGCACCGGCTTTCTGTATGCCCTCTCCGTCGCCGACAACATGCTGAAGGGCGGCATGGCCGACTACGCCCTGGTCATCGGCGCCGAGACCTTCAGCCGCATTCTCGACTGGGAGGACCGCACGACCTGCGTGCTGTTCGGCGACGGTGCCGGCGCCCTGGTCCTCCACGCGCAGGAGACGGAGGACAGCGGCATCCTCGCCACCCGTCTCCACGCCGATGGCCGCCACAACGACTTGCTCTATGTCGATGGCGGCGTGTCCACCACCGGCACGGTCGGCAAGCTTCGCATGAAGGGCAAGGAAGTGTTCCGCCATGCGGTCACCAACCTTGCCGATGTGCTGAACGAAGTGCTCGCCGTTTCCGGCCACCAACCCTCCGAGGTCGATTGGGTCGTTCCCCACCAGGCCAACAAGCGCATCCTCGATGCCACCGCCAAGAAGCTTGGGCTCGATCCCAGCCGGGTCATCGTCACCGTGGACCAGCACGCCAACACCTCCGCCGCTTCCGTTCCCCTCGCTCTCGACGTCGCGGTCAAGGACGGCCGCATCAAGAAGGGCGACCTCATCGTTCTGGAAGCAATGGGCGGCGGCTTCACTTGGGGCGCGGCGGTTGCCCGCTACTAAGGGCAACTCGCCGCAACGACGGTTTGCACATACCAACAACCTGCGTTATGGTTTTAAATCAATTCTCTGGGGGAGGAGAAGTCATGGCTGATGCTGGTATCATGAGGCGCACGGAAGCGGGCACCTTGACGCGCGCGGACCTCGCCGACGTCATTCACCGCGAAATCGGGCTTTCGCGCTCCGATTCGGCCGGCATTGTCGAGCGTATCCTGTTCCACATGTGCGCCTCCCTTTCCGATGGCCAGAACGTCAAGATCTCCGGCTTCGGCAGCTTCATCCTGCGCGACAAGGGCGAGCGGGTCGGCCGCAATCCGAAGACCGGAGTCGAGGTGCCGATCGCGCCCCGCCGCGTGCTCACCTTCCGCGCCAGCCAGATCATGCGCGAGCGTATCGCCAAGTCCCTCTAAAAGGGCGGGGGCGATGCCGGAGCCGAGCCGCAAAAGCGAACAGGCCTTCAGGACGATCGGCGAGCTTGCCGCCGAGCTCGGCGTGCCGCAGCACATCCTGCGCTATTGGGAAACGCGCTTTCCCCAGCTGAAGCCCCTGCAGCGCGCCGGCAACCGGCGCTATTACCGCGCCGCGGATGTTGCGCTCGCCCAGCGCATCCACAAGCTCCTTACCCAGGACGGCTACACCATCCGCGGCGTCCAGCAGCTCCTTGCCGGACCAGCCGGGGCCGAGGACCAGCACAGCGCGGCGTCCGCCGCCGCTCCCCCTCCCGCAGCATCGGCAACCGCGCCGCCGGCGTTTCCGCGTGACGAGCTGCGCGCGATCCGCAACACACTCGCCGCGGCTTTGGCGGACGCAGGCGCCTGAACCGCAAAAAGCACGCCGCGTACCGCATTACGCTGGCGACATATGAGACGGACATGGCATAGGCCTCTCCGGCGGTGGGCGCCTGTTGAGGGATGAACGTGTTCGAGTTTGGAATTGCCGTTGCCGCGGCCCTCGCCTTCCCCATCGTGGTCGTCGTGGTCCACCGAAGCCGCGCTTCGCGCCGGGATCGCCAGCTTGGAAGGCGTCGAAACGACCGCATCAAACTGTAGCAAAGATGCCGCACTTTGTGCCGAAACGATGCGTTTACGACTTTCCTTCGAATTTCTTAAGCTCGGCTCATCGCCCCTCCGCAACGCCTCGTCGCGGCAGAAAACTGCCGTTTTTTGCCCTCCTGCCCCGCGCGAACAAGGCTCCGGGGACGCTCGTTCATCCTAACGCCATGAAACTTCTCGGAGTCATCGCTCGTTGAGCCGGCAAGTGAGTGAGAAGGAGCCAAGGTATGGCGACGAGTATTCTGGAAGCCCGTGGCGGTTGTATCGTGCCGAAAGCCGAGACCCGCGGTTATCACATCGTGTACCGCGAGCATGAGGCCAATTACTGCCCGGGCTGCGGGCGGACCCATTGGTATATCGGCCGCTCCATGGCCGAATGCGCCTTCTGCGCGACGGCACTGCCGCTCGAGAACGCGCCGATGATCGCCGGCGGGCAGATCGTCCGCACCATTCGCCGTCCGATGAGCCCCGACCAGGCCTACGCCGCCTGACCCGGCCTGAGAGCTGAAGAGCGGCGGCGGCGCGAAAGCCCGCCGCCGCTTCTTCGCCTCACCTTCACCGTCCCCAAGGGGCGGCCTCCCCAATCAGCCCCCGACCTTCCGCACCGGTACCGCCGCGTTGCAGATGTCGACCCCGCCCGCAGGCCGGTTGAAGAAGTCGCCGCCGCGATTGGCGCGCCCCGTCACATATTGACTGAACGCCAGGCTGTCGGAGCGCAGCACTTCGAACGCTGGCCGCTCCGCCGCCGGCATGTCGCTCGCCAGGCGCGCACGGGCGATGCCGATGTTCTGGGCCTGGTCCTTGTAGAACCCCAATGCCTCCGTGCCCCGCGGCCGCGCCGAGAGCAGCGCCATGCCCTCCACCACCCGGCCGATCACCGCGATGTTGAGATCCAGGTGGCGCGGCGCATGGCCGATCACCGCATACAGCTCACCGCCCGTGCCGGTGTCGGGGGCCAAATCTCGGCCGACGCCGACATAGCCGTAGCAATGGGTCAGCCAGGCGCGGCCTTCCTCCGGGTCGTAGCCGATCGGCCAGCTATCGGCGTGCCCGACCACAGGCGCGTAGCTGTCGGGAAAGCCCAGCGGCCGGACCTTGAGCCCGGCCAACGCGCGATGATATTCGGCCGGCGGCTTGGCGACCACGCCGGCGGGCTGCGCCACCTTGGCGTCGCCGTTGCCCCATTGGGCGACATAATTGTCCTGCACGCGGTAGACCGCCGCGTCGTTCCACCAGCCGCCTTGGGCAAAGGCGCGGACATTGGCGACATGGACGGGCGCGAAATCGGGCGCCAGTTCGATCACCACCCGCCCGCCTTCCTTGAGGTCGATGACCAGCAGGTTCTCAGGCGGGATCCCACGCCAGGCCTCGGCGGGAGCGCCCTGCACCGTCACGGAAGGCTCCGGCGCGTCCAGCACCGGCGCGGGGCGCCAGAAGGCGTAGCGGGACGAAGCTTCGACCTTGGGCGTCTCGGCGGCGTCCCTGGGCGCCGCGCAGCCCGCGGTCAGCAGCAATGCGGCGGCAGCGGCGATGGTACGCATGAAAAACCCCTCCGAGTGAACTCGAAAGGGCTTATCGCCGCTCACCGGCGCGTCGGCAATCGGGTTAGCGCTGCGGAACGACCTTTTCGGTCAGCACGCGCATCCGGTCGAGGTGGAGCGAGGACAGGCTGAAATGCGCCCGCGCCGCCGCGCTTGTCTGCGCGCGCACGGCGAGATCGAGCTCGGCCATCGCCCGCTTCGAATGAAAGCTGATATCGTCTGCGCCGCCCACCGTTTCGTTCCCCGTATTAGTACGAGTACAGCTATGGGTCAGTTCGTGTGTTTCCCGCATTCACTTAGGTAAACGGAAAGCAACAATCTGATTAACCTAGGTTTTTAGGCGTCATCGGTGACGAGGCGCAGCACCGGTTGCGGTGCTTCGGTCAGCCGGTGCATCTGCTCTAGGTGCAGTTCGCTCAATTCGAGGTGCGCGATCGCCGCCTCGTTGCTGGATGCGGCGCGGGCACGGTCGAGTTCCTCGAACGCGCGGTCCGTGTGGTGGCGGATATGATCTTTTCTGGACATTGGGAAACCCCGCTATCGATTCGGGGTGGAACTCTACAACCCGGAAGGTGTCAGGCTGACCCACAAACGGGCCGAGCGCAAGAACGTGGATCAGCTTCGAGCCAATGCAGCACTCGAATCGTGGTGCAGGTAACGCTCGTTGAAGTCGCCCGCTTCGCGCAGCCCGTTCCAGTCCTCGATCACGATGTGGCGCCGGTCGCGGCTGATCAGCCCCTCCTCGCCCAACTGGCGAAGCACCCGGTTGACGTGCACGGAGGTCAGCCCAACCGCGTCGGCAAGCTGCTCCTGAGTCATCGGCAGCTCGTATTTGTGATCGGCCGCAAGCCCCGCCGCCTCCAGCCGAAGCGAGAATTCGCACAGGATGTGCGCGATCCGCGCCCGGCTGTCGCGCCGCCCGACATTGACCACCCATTCGCGGAAGATCGACGAATCGATCAGCGTATCGATCCACAAAGCGCGGCCGATCCCTGGGCGGGTGAGCGACAGCGCCTCCAGCGCCGCCATCGGGACCAGCGCGATCTCCGCTCCGGTCAGCGCCTGCACGCTGGTGTCGGCGACCCCCAGGAACATGTGCTGCAGGTCCAGGAACTCACCCGGGATATGAATGGAGATGATCTGCCGCCCGCCCTCACCGGTCAGCTTGTAGCGGTAGGCGAAGCCAGACAGCAGCAGGCAGCAATTTTCAGGCTTGTCGCCGTCCCGCACGATATGATTGCCGGCGGACAAAGTGCGCATGGTGTAAGGAAGCGACAGGAGGGCCTGGCGGTCGGCGGCATCCAGGGGCGAGCGCCGGTGGAGCCGGCGCAGCAGATTCTGGAATGTCGGATGCATATCCGGCACGTCGTCTCCTTGCGAGGGTATGGAAAAATGCCGGCGTGAAAGCCGGCTACCCCCCTTTGAAGTAACGCATAACAGCGCTGAAATTACGTGCTTTTATCTAGATCAGGTTGCGCATTTTCCAAGAGGGCATTTAAGCGGTACCCACCGGCACGGCACCACCCGCGGACTCAGGGTCGTTCGGCCCGCCCACGTTGCGGTGGAGATAGCGCGTTGAAAAGTCGCCAACCGTCCTCAGCCGGTCCCAATCGACGATGGTGACGGCACGCTTGTCGCGCTGGATCAGACCGAGCCGGCCAAGCTCCTTCAGCACCCGGTTGACGTGCACCGGCGTAAGGCCGGCGCAGTCGGCAATCTGTTCCTGGGTCATCGGGAGTTCGTAGACGCCGCGGCTGGAAAGTCCCGCATCTTCAAGGCGAAGCGCGATCTCGCAGAGTAAATGGGCCAGGCGGCTGGTGGAATCCCTCCGGCCGACATTCACCATCCACTCGCGGTAAATGGCGGCATCGATCAAGGTATCGATCCACATCGCCCGCGCCACCATCGGGTGGGCTTCGGTCAGCGCCCGGATCGCCGTCACGGGCACGAAGGCGACCTCGCAGCGGGTCAGCGCCTGAACATTGTGGTCGGCAACGCCGAGCAGGCAGTTCTGCAGGTCCAGGAACTCGCCCGGCATGTGGATGGACAGGATCTGGCGCTCGCCCTCTCCCGTGACCTTGTGGCGGTAGGCAAAGCCGGAAATCAGGATCGAGCAGTTCACC
Source organism: Allosphingosinicella sp. (assembly GCA_036399475.1). Classification (GTDB taxonomy): domain Bacteria; phylum Pseudomonadota; class Alphaproteobacteria; order Sphingomonadales; family Sphingomonadaceae; genus Allosphingosinicella. The sequence continues at coordinate 221,774 of DASWNA010000027.1, read as the reverse complement.
ACCGTCTCGCCTTCGCGGACCATGTAGGACGCCGGATCAAGGGTGCGATGGGTCAGCGGCAGCCTGCGCACTGCCTGCCGATCCGCCTCGTCGAGCGGGACGCGCCTTTCAAGGCGGCGAACGACGCGCTCGAGTTGATCGGTCGTGGGCATATGCTCTCCGCAAAGGTTCAAAGGGCGGGAGCGGGACGAATCTCTCAGCCGGTAGCGCCCGAAAAGCGTGCCACGGATAATCCCCTCATAGCGCAGGTAAGATCGCGTATCATTCGTCTATGATGGACACCGCATGCTTAACCTGCGTTAAGTGGCCAAGCGTTCCGCACCCTGAGCCGGACGCGCGCCCGGAGGCACCCTTGTCCAGCCCATTGCCATTTCCAGCGGAGGCTCACCCCGCCGGCCGCTGCGACAGCGATGGTCCGCTGATCTCCAAGCTGTCCACCATCATTGATCTCGCCGATGAGGACAAGGCCGAGCTCAAGCATATGTGCAGCGATGCGCGCGACATGCCCGCGCGCCGCAACATCATCCGCGAAGGCGACCGGCCGGATCATGTCCACCTCGTCGTCGAAGGCTGGGCGGCGCGCTACAAATTGCTGCCCGACGGCGGCCGCCAGATCACCGCCTTCCTTCTCCCCGGCGATTTCTGCGACCTCCACATCACCATCCTCGACGAGATGGACCACAGCATCGCCACCCTCACCAAGGCCAGGGTGGCCTACATCCCGCGCGCCACCATGAACGCGCTCACCGACCGCGCCCGGATCGCCAAGGCCTTCTGGTGGGCGACCCTGGTCGACGAAGCGATCCTGCGCGCCTGGATCGTCAACATCGGCCGCCGCGACGCGACCAAAGCTGTCGGCCACCTGCTGTGCGAACTCTACGTCCGAATGAAGAATATCGGTCTCACCACCGACCATGAGTTCGAATTGCCGCTGACGCAGGAAGAGCTTGGCGACGCCCTCGGCCTCACCGCCGTGCACATCAACCGGGTGCTTCAGCGGCTCCGCGCCGACAAGCTGATCGCGCTCAAGAACGGCGCGCTCCAGATCCTGGATTATCCGGGGCTTGAGACGCTCGCCGGCTTCAATCCCAATTACCTCCACCTCAACCGGCAAGGCGACTGATCTGGATCAGTCTTCGGATGCCCGTCCCAAGTAGTGGCGGGGATGCGGGAAGCCGCTCTAAGCTGCGGATCCTTCCCGTAACCGAAGGTGTGTAAGCGTGCCCCGATTCTATTTTCACGTCCACGATGACGACACCTGTTGCGACAGCGAAGGCATGGAGCTCAACGATTCTGATGCGGCGCGGCAGGCTGCGATCGCCGGAGCCCGCGCGCTGATCTGCGACGGCGTCACCCGCGGAACCGTTCACCTCGATCACCGGATCGAGGTGGAGGACGAAAGCGGCGCCCCGGTCACCCGCATCGTCTTCCGCGATGCCATTCGGATCGTCGGCTGAAATAAATACGTGACGACTTGCCCGGCAAGGCTGGCGCGCTGCAACTTTAATCCATATCAAGATGTTAACCCATTCCGGATGCTTCGCATTGCGGCGGTGGCCCCGCAAGCCGGACCAGGAATCATTGGTGCAATCGGACAGTCCAGCCTCGCTTCGCGCGCTTGCGGCAAAATGCCGGTGCATGTCGCGCGGCGTAAGCACCAGGGACGTTGCCGCGTCGCTAAACGCCATGGCCGACGATTACGAGCGCAAGGCCGACGCCGCGGCAGCGCGCGAAGGGCCGCAGCGGCCGGCTCCCCCAGCCGATCGCGTTTGAACCTTCCACGCCGCCGTTGCGTTGCTGCGGAATGGCCCTGTTCTTTTTCAATATCCGTAACGGCGACGGCTTCACTCCGGACGAGGAAGGGCGCGAACTCGCGACCCTCGACGAAGCGCGCACCGAAGCGATCCGCGACATCCGGTCGATCGTCAGCGATGAAGTGAAGCACGGCCAGGCGGATCTGCGCGGCCGTGTGGAAGTCACCGATGAAGGCGGCGAGCTGCTCGCCACCATCCAGTTCGCCGAGGCGGTGGACCTGCCCAACGGGCCGCTACCCGATTAGGGTGCGGCCGGTCTGGGCTATGGGTTTCCTGGAAACGGCTTGAGCGCCGCGGCTCTCGTTATGCGGAGTGCGCCAGCGGCGTCGGCAGAGCATCGGCCTTTTCGGCGGCGAGCTTGGCGCGGGCGACGTCGCCGCGGTGGGCGCGGGCAGCCATGGCTTCCCACGCCTCGGCGGCGCGGATGCAGCGTTCGCGGACGTTGTCCAAGGTCGCCTTGTCGGCATCGACTCGGGCTTCGGCGGCGCGGGCTGCGTAGAAATCATGCTGGGCGGACATTCGGCGGTTTCTCCTACAGGCCCCCGGCCTTTATTTAAGAAAACGGGCGGAGGCCGCAAGGCCCCCGCCCATTCAGGAGTCCCTTAAGCGGACTGGATGTTGACGGCGCTGGTCTTGCCGCGGCGATCCGTCTCGAGCTCGTAGGACACACGCTGATCGCGATCGAGCGTCATCATGCCGGCGGCCTGAACCGCGCTGATGTGCACGAACGCGTCGTTGCCGCCGCCTTCCGGCTGAATGAAACCATAGCCTTTGTCGGCGTTAAAGAACTTTACGACACCGATAGTCATGAGAGATTTTTCCTTCTGTGGCGGGCCGCCAATCGGCCCCCCGAGCTAGGAGAGGCGAGAGAAGGAAAAAGGAGCCGCAAAGCGCCAAAGACCGTCAAGTTGCGACTAGTAGCAGACCTCCCTGTACGCCGGTGGCGCCCAAATAGCAAATTGGGCGGGGCACTTGGCCAGGCGTGGCGCTGAGGCGCTTACCCCGCCGCGAGCAGCAAAGCGGCGTAGCCCGCAGCGCCTGCGGCAAAGGCGGCGAAGCGGCTTTCGCGGTCTTCGGGCAACTCTTCCTTGAGCACGTTCAGGATGATCCCACCGGCTAGGAACCCGAACAAGGCGGTGATCGCGATCGGCGGCAGCGCAAAGGCGACGCCAAGCCCCCACCCGGCCAAAGGCGCGGCGCCGAGCACCCAGCGCGCGCGATGATACGCCTCGCCATGATGCTCGCGCAGGCCCTGGTCGTTGACCAGGAAGTGGAGCCCAAGCGCCGCCGCGTAGAAGAACAGCCCGCCGCTCTCCTCGCGGTGAACGAGCAGGTAGCCGATCAGCAGATTGTAGATCGCAAAGGAGCCGAGGTGGATCCAGAACACGCCGGTGTCGCGCGGCCCCTCCCGCGCGAGCCGCTCCAGACCGTAGAAGGCGGCAAGGCCGGCAAGGGCGAGCAGCCAGACATGGCCCTCGATCGAAACAAGAAAGCCGCCTTCCTCCACCTTGCGCTGGTGGGCGGCGAGATCGGGCAGGATGTGGACGAAGACATAGGCCACCGACACACCCCCGGCGGCGGACAGCCAGATGCTTCGCGGCATGCTGCGCAGGAAATCGAGCCGCGCGCCCAGGAGGTGGACGAGCGCGAACAGCAAGGCGACAAAGCCGGTGGCGGCATATTCCATCACACCGCCAACGCTCCGCCGCCGCGTCCGTTCAGCCCGCCGGATCGCCCTCGGCGCCGAGGTCGTTCGCGACGATCAGGTTTGCATATTCCTGGGCAAGCCGCCGATGGCTGTCCGCCGCAATCGGGTGGCGTGCCCGCGCGGCGGCGATTTCCTCCGCCGCGATCCGCGTGCGGTAATAATCCAGATCTACGCTGTCCATGTCGTCCCCCCCGGGATGAAGCGTCGATCCTAACCCGATTCGCGAGGCAGTCCAGCACCTTCGGTGGGTGCCCACTGGCGATCCGCGGCGGAGTGTCTTATCCGGGCAACAACTTGGAAAAAGCGTGGCGGGAAAGCGTGATGGCTGAGGCGGGGATCGTCGCAGCGCCCTAGGATCGCCGCTCCTCGCCGGAAAGGATGTGTTCGATGCGTAGCGTGTTGTTGCCGATTCTCCTCATCGCCCTGCCGGGCTGCATCGCCAAGACGGCGCTCGACGTCGTCACCCTGCCGGTGAAGGCCGCTTCGGCCGCGGTCGACGCCGCCACCACCAGCCAGGCCGAAGCCGACCAGAAGCGCGGCCGCCAGATCCGCGAATATGAAGAATGTATCGGCCGCGAAGACCGCCGCGCCGACCGCAAGAAGCGGGAGCCCGATTACGACCGCTGCGGCAACGAACCGGGCAGGCGCTCGGGGGGCGGACGCTAGGCTGCTCGGGCTCCCAAGCATCCGGTGTTGACGGTATGTAACCTATGGGTTACTTGTCACCTCAAGGTTACTCAGGGGGACGAACAATGACGATGAGCGACATCGAAAGGGCCGACACGCTTGGCCGCCGCCGGGCACGGTTGCTGCCGCTCCTCGCCTGTTTCTTCATCCTCCAGCAGGTGAGCTATTTCTCGGGCGCGGAAGATAGTGGGCGAACGGTGGATCACTTCAAGATCGGCGCCTGGCTGGTTCTGACCGCGGCGCTCCTGATGCTGCTTTCGACCGGCGGCTCCTGGCTGCAGCGCCGGAACGTGAGGGCGTTGTTGAACGACGAAGTGAGCCGGTCCAACCGGGGCGACGGCATGAAAGCGGGTTTCCTAGCGGCGATGATCGGCGGCATCGGCATTCACATTCTGACCTTTTTCGAGCCGGTGAGCGGGCGCGAGGCCGTGCACCTGATCGTCACGGTCGGCATCGCCGCGGCGCTGCTGCGCTTCGGCTTCCTGGAGCGGCGCGCGCACCGCGATGGCTGACGGCCTCGGCAACCGGCTCAACCAGTTGCGCGGCGAACACGGCCTCACCCAGGCCGGCCTCGCCGAGGCGGTGGGGGTGAGCCGCAAGACGATCAACACGGTTGAAAACGGCGTCTTCGTTCCGTCCGCCCTGCTCGCGCTCAAGATCGCGCGCGCGCTGGGGCGGCCGGTCGAGGAGGTGTTCTTCCTGGAGGCCTAGCGCCGAAACGCCGCCGCCTGCGCCTCGACGAGAGCGATGAGGTCGCCCAGCGCCAGGTTCATGTCGGCGAGGTGCAGGCCCCAGCCCGGCTGCGGCTGGCCGGCGATCACCACGTCTCCGGGGATCTGGTCGGTGCGCGCGTCGGCCGGATCGGCGTTCACCGCCACCGACAGATAGCCGACATTGCCGCGGTTGACGCAGGCCGCCGAGGCAAGGCCGCCGGTGCGCAGGAAGGGCGTCGGAGGCGTGCCGCCGCTCGACCAGGCGATCGTGCTCGGCGTCGTTGTGACGGTTGGCCCGGCATACCAGTAGCTGTCGAGCGGCGCCGAGCCCTTGGCCAGCCGCGCCGGATTGGTGCAGCCCACCGTCATCCCGGGCCGCACCGCGCGCCCGAACAGCGAAACCGCAGGCGGCGGATTGGTGGCGCGAAAGGACACGTAGGTGACGACGCAGCCGGTCTCGCCCACCCGGGTGCAGAGCGGCGTCTCGCGGAAGGTACCGCCGACCGTCTTCCCTTCGGGCACCTCGACGTTGAAGCCGATCAGCACCGCGGACAGCATCCGCTTCGCCTCCGGCTTGCCCTCGATTTCGCGGGCGAGGAGCTGGGTGAGGTGGATCGTGCCCTGGCTATGCCCGATCAGCACGAACGGGCGGCCGTTGTTGTGCTTGGTCAGATACTCGCGCCAGGCGGCCGCCACGTCGCCATAGGCCATGGACATCGATGCGGCGGTGCGCTGCCCCTCGCCGCGCGCCTGACGGAGCAAGGCGGCAAGCGTCGCCTGGCGGTAGATCGGCGCAAAGGTGCGGCAGGTGCCGGCGAAGCGGGCGAACTGGACGGCGGCGGTCGCCTGCTCCTCGGGGCCCGCGACCAGATCGCTGTTATCGCCCGCGTCACGAGACACGGTGGGATAGACGTAGAAGCAGTCGATCTTCGGATCGCGCGCCGGCACCGCCTGGCCGACCGAGCCGTAACCGTTGGGGTTGAGCGCAGTGGTCGGCAGCGGCTTCGAACACACGTCGTCCCGGCCCGGCAGGCACAGCCAGGCATCGGAGCTTGCGTAATCGGGAGCGGCGGCAGCCGCCTCCTGCGCTGCGGCAGGCGCGGCGAGCGCGAGCGCGAGCGCGAGGCCCGTCAACAATGTGCGGATCATAGTCCCTCCCCTTCAAACATCAGTCGAACAGCCCGTCCTGCGCCGTCTTGGGCGGCGGAAGCCCCAAATGGCTCCAGGCCCTGCCGTTCAAGCATCGCCCCCGCGCGGTGCGGGCGACGAGGCCGAGCTGGATCAGATACGGTTCGATCACTTCCTCGATCGTGTCGCGCGGCTCCGACAGGCCGGCGGCGAGCGTCTCCACGCCCACCGGCCCGCCGCGATAGATGTCCGCGATCATCAGCAGGTAGCGCCGGTCCATCGCATCGAGCCCGAGCTGATCGACCTCCATCCGGTTCAGCGCCCCATCCGCCACCGCGGCGTCGACCTCGGGCGCCTTGGCGGCCTGCGCAAAATCCCGCACCCGGCGAAGCAGCCGCCCGGCAATTCGCGGCGTCCCCCGCGAGCGCCGTGCAACTTCGTGGGCGCCGTCCACCGTGATCATCATGCCGAGCAGCCGCGCGGCGCGGCGCACGACCTGCTCGAGCTCGTCCACCGTGTAGAAATTGAGCCGCACCGGAATGCCGAACCGGTCGCGCAAGGGCGTGGTGAGCAGTCCCTGCCGCGTAGTCGCGCCGACAAGCGTGAACTTCGGCAGATCGATCCGCACCGAACGCGCCGAGGGCCCTTCGCCGATCATCAGATCGAGGGCGCGGTCCTCCATCGCCGGATAGAGGATTTCCTCCACCGCCGGAGCAAGGCGATGGATCTCGTCGATAAAGAGAACGTCGCCGTCCTCGAGATTGGTGAGCAGCGCCGCCAGGTCCCCCGACTTCGCGATCACCGGGCCGGACGTAGCGCGAAACCCGACACCCAGCTCGCGGGCAATGATCTGCGCCAGCGTCGTCTTGCCAAGCCCCGGCGGCCCGAAGAACAGCACATGGTCGAGGGCATCGCCGCGGCCCTTGGCGGCATCGATGAACACCCGCAAATTCTCGCGCGCGCCCTTCTGGCCGACGAACTCGTCGAGCGTCTTCGGGCGCAGCGCCGCGTCCACGTCCTCCGCCCGCCGCGCGCCGTCGATGATCCGCTCCTGCTCCACGGGCCAAGCTTTAGCCGAAGCCGCCCCGCTGTCGAGAGTCAGCGGGCGGCTTTCTTAAGCGCCGTCCGAACCAGCGCGTCGAGATTGGCCGCGCCGCCGAGTTCCTCCTCGGCCTTGGCAACGGCGGCGGCGGCTTCGCTTGGTCGGAAGCCAAGGTTGACCAGCGCGGAGGCCGCGTCGGCGGCGAGGCTGCCGGCCGCGGCCATCGGCACTGCGCCGCCGCTGCCGAGCGCGATGGTGCCGGCCTTGTCCTTGAGTTCGTTGACGATGCGCTGGGCAAGTTTGGGGCCGACGCCCTGTGAGCGCGCCACCATCGCATTGTCGCCCGCCGCAATCGCGCGGTGCAACTCATCGAGGGTCAAGGCGGAAAGGATCGCCAGCGCGACGCGTGCGCCGACGCCCTGCACCGAGGTGAGCAGCCGAAACCAGTCGCGCTCGCCGGCGGTGGCGAAGCCGATCAGCCGGATATCGTCCTCGCTGACCTGCATCTGGGTGTGGAGGACGACGTCCGAATCAAGCGCCCCGAGCGCCGAAAGCGTGCGGGTCGAGGCGAAGACGAGATAGCCGACGCCGTTGACATCGATCACCGCATGATCGGCCGAAAAGCTGTCGAGCTTGCCCTTGAGCTTGGCGATCATGCCGCTTGGCTCCCAAGCCGGCGGGCGCTGGCGAGATGGTGGGCGTGGGTGATCGCCACCGCCAGCGCGTCCGCAGCATCGGCGCCGGCAATCCTGGTGCCGGGCAACAGCCGCCCGATCATCGCATGCACCTGATCCTTGGACGCACCGCCAGTGCCGACCACCGCCTTCTTGACAAGCGTGGGGGCATATTCGCCGACCTTAAGCCCGCCTTGCGCCGCGGCGAGCAGGACGACGCCGCGCGCCTGGCCGAGCTTCAGCGTCGAGCGTGGGTTGTCGTTAACGAACACTTCCTCGACGCCCGCGGCGTCCGGGCGATATTCCCCCACCAAAGCGGCCAGTGCGGCGTGAAGGGTGCAGAGCCGCGCCGGGAGTTCCGCCTTGCTGTCGGTACGAATCTGCCCATTGGCGATGTGGCTCAGCCGATTGCCGTCCGCTGCGACGAAGCCCCAGCCGGTGCAGGCGAGGCCGGGATCGAGGCCGAGGATGATCAAGCGTGGCACGGCGCCATATTGGCGGGGGGGCGGCACGAGAGGAAGGGGGTTTCGGAGGTTGTGGGCGCGGGTTGTGCGGAACCCACCCCTAGCCCCTCCCTCCCCGAAGCCGGTGCGTCTGCGCTTACAACACCGTGAAGGGAGGGGAACAGGTTAGCCCCCCTCCCTCCGCACCGCCGTAACCAAAGGGGCGAAAGGTTTGAGAGGGAGGGGTAGGGGGGGGTGCAATCGACCGAAGAGGCCGGTCGCAGCGAAGCCCCAGCTACCCCAATTTCTCCATGACCTCGTCCGAGACCTGGTAATTGCCCCACACCGTCTGGATGTCGTCATCCTCTTCCAGCGTGTCGATCAGCTTCATAAGCAACGGCGCATTGTCTTCGCCGACATCGACAGGGGTTTGCGGGCGCCAGGCGAGCTTGCTGCTTTCCGGTTCGCCAAGCGACTTCTCAAGCGCCTTGGCGACTTCGTGAAGCGAATCCTGCGCGGTCCAGATCTGGTGGCCGTCCTCGTCCGATTCGACATCGTCAGCGCCGGCGTCGGTGGCGGCTTCGAACAGGTCGTCGGCGCTGCCCGCCTTGGCCGGGTAGGTGATCAGGCCCATCCGGTCGAAGCCGTGGCTGACCGAGCCGGACGCCCCGAGATTGCCGCCGTTCTTGGCGAACGCGGTGCGCACGTTGGTTGCGGTGCGGTTGCGGTTGTCGGTGAGCGCTTCCACGATCAAGGACACGCCGCCCGGGCCGAAGCCTTCGTAGCGGATGTCCTCGTAATTCTCGGCATCGCCCATCGAGCTCTTGTCGATCGCCCGCTGGATATTGTCCTTGGGCATCGACTGCGCCTTGGCGGCGAGCACCGCGGCCCGCAGCCGCGGGTTCATGTCCGGATCGGGCGTGCCCATCTTCGCCGCGACGGTGATTTCGCGGGAAAGCTTGGAAAACATCGCCGAGCGCTTCTTATCCTGCGCGCCCTTGCGGTGCATGATGTTCTTGAATTTGCTGTGGCCGGCCATGGGTCCGCGGCGATCCTTGCTGTGAGGTGATGCCCCCCGATAGCCGAGACCGCCGGGACCGCGCAACGGACCTGTAGGCATCGGCGGAACGGTCCTCGGGCGGGAAGAGTTCTGCTGCCGAAATGAAATTCCGCTGGTCTGTCCTGTGTCTTCCCCTGCTCGCCGCCTCCTGCGGCGACTTTCCTCGCGATCCGGAGGGCACGCTCGCACGAGTCCGGGACCAAGGCAGCTTTCGCGTCGGCGTTGTGACAAGCGCTGGACGGGGTGCCGCCGGTCCCGAAGTCGCGGCATTGCTTGCCGGCATTGAAAAAAGCGCCGGAGCCAGAGCGGAGTTGATAAGGGGCGATGCCGAGCCGATGCTCGACCAGCTCGAGCAAGGTGAACTCGACCTCGTCATCGGCCGTTTCGAGAAAAAGAGCCCTTGGGCAAAGCGCGTAACGATCGGGCCGCCGTTGCTGCGCGAAAGGCAGGGCAAGGCCGAGTTCCACCTCGCGCCCGTGCTGCGCAATGGCGAAAACGCCTGGATCGCGCTCGTCGAGCGGGAAGTCCGCAATGCGGCACCGGAAGCGCAATGATCCGCGCCTATCCGCCCCATGTCGAAGCCGGAATCGCCAAGGGCCGGAGGCTTGAATATTGGACGCTCGCCTGGATCGCGACGGTGATCCCCTTGATGTTCGTCGTCATGGGTTCGAGCCAGGCCATGAAGACGGTGTGGATCGAGGACGTGCTCGGCTTCGTCCCGCCACTGGTCTTCCTGCTGTCGGCGCGGCTGGAGGGGAAGGCGCCGACTGCGGCGTTCCACTACGGCTTCGATCGGGTCAACGGCGTCGCTTTCGCGGTATCGGCGGTCGCGCTGGCCCTGATGGGCGTTTACCTTCTCTTCGAGGCGGCGATGACCCTCCTCATGGCGGAGCATCCGACCGTTGGCACGATGCGCGCATTCGGCCGCGACATCTGGATGGGATGGCCGATGATCGCAGTGCTGCTGTGGAGCAGTGTTCCTTCCATGATCCTCGGTCGTTTGAAGCTGCCCGTTGCCCGCGCCATCAACGACAAGGTGCTGCACACCGATGCCGACATGCAGAAGGCCGACTGGATGACCGGCGTGGCCGCGATCGGCGGGGTGATCGGGATCGGCTTCGGCCTGTGGTGGGCGGATGCCGCCGCGGCGGGCCTGATCTCGTTCGGCATCCTCAAGGACGGCATCACCGGCGTGCGCGCCGCGGCCGCGGAACTCATCGACGGCGCGCCGCGCAAGCTCGACAAGGATGAAGTTTCGGACGAGGCGCAGGCGCTGAAAGACGAGCTGGAGCGGCTTTTCCCCGGCGCCAGGGTCCGGCTTCGCGAAACCGGGCGGGTCATCCACGCGCAAGTGACGGCTCGGCCACCGGCGCTTCCCATCGACCTCCCGACTATCTGGCCGGGGGACAAGGATCGGGCGTGGCGCTTTGCTCAGCTCGCCTTTGTCCCGTCCGCCGAAGCTGATGACAGGTAGGCTATCCTTCCGGCCCCGAACACCGACGCGCGCTTCGATGCCGCGGCTGAACACAGCAGCGGCACCGTAGGCGCTCAGCGCATGCCGAGGGCGGCCATATAGGTGTCGAGGATCGCTTCCTCTTCCTGATATTCTTCTTTCTTCTTGCGGCGGATCTGGACGATCTTGCGCATCGCCTTGGCATCGTAGCCCCGCGATTTCGCCTCTCCAAACACGTCCTTGACGTCGTCGGAGATCGCCTTTTTCTCTTCCTCGAGCCGCTCGATACGCTCGATCAGCAGGCGCAGCTCATCAGCCGCAACAGTACCTTCCGCCATTTGCCCAAAACCCCGAATCTAGATGGTGAACAGCGCGTCTAGGGGCTGGCGCCGCGCGGCTCAATAGGCTGCGGCGCGAGCCCCTGTCGGGCTCAATAGGCCGCGGCGCGAAGCGGCAGGCGAAGCACCGGGCGGTGCCGTTCGTCCTCCACGTCGATCCAGCCGTCGGCGGCGAGCCTGTCGCTGAAGAGCTGGCGGCGGACCACTTCGCTGGCCGTGCGCATCGCCTGGTTCAACGCGGCGAGATCGTCGGCGCAGCTTTCCCCGGTGACGTCGGTCGCCTCATATTCGTCGCAGCAGACGTTGAAATAATAACGCGGCATGATGGTGAAACGCCTGAAGGCCCGCTGCTATCCCTGGATACGGCCCCGATTGCACAAGCGGGCGTCCGGTGGAAGAGGGAGAGGATGAGCCAGGAAGCCGATCTGATCGCCGCCTTGCGCGGCCTCGCCACCCACAAGGCGGCGCGCGGCCTCCTCGACGACGCGGCGGTGCTGGAGGTCGGCGGCGAGCGGCTGGTGCTTACCCACGACATGCTGGTCGAAGGGGTGCACTTCCTGCCCGGCGATCCGGCCGGCGATGTTGCCTGGAAGCTCCTTGCCGTGAACTTGTCCGATCTTGCCGCCAAGGGGGCACGTCCGGCCGGGGTGCTGATGGGCTACAGCCTGACCGGGAATGCTGGTTGGGACGCCGCGTTCGTGGACGGGCTCGGCCGCGCCCTCGAAGCGTTCGGCGTGCCGTTGCTCGGCGGCGACACGGTGAGCGTGCCCGCAGGGGCGCCGCGCGTCTTCGGCCTTACCGCCTTGGGGACGGCCGCCGGGCCGGTGCCCAGCCGCGCCGGCGCACAGGCGGGGGACCAGCTCTGGGTCACCGGAGCGATCGGCGATGCCGGCGCCGGGCTGCGCATCCTGGGCGGCGAGCTCTCCGGGCCGGACGCATTGACGGAACGCTACCGGAGGCCCTCGCCACGATTGGAGGCTGGGGAACGACTGGCCCCGCTGGTCTCGGCGATGATGGACGTCTCGGACGGCCTGCTCATCGACGCCGCGCGGCTTGCCGAGGCGAGCGGCCTTGCACTGGCGATCGAGCTTGGCGACGTGCCGCTTTCCCGGGCTTTCCTTTCCGCCTGCGGAGGGGAACGCGCCGCCCGGCTCACCGCCGCCACTGCGGGCGACGATTACGAGCTGCTCTTCGCGGCTTCGCCCGATCAAACGCCGGTGCTCCACGCCCTGTCCGAAGCACTCGGCCTCCGCTTCACCCGCATCGCCGCCTTCGCCCCCGGCGCAGGGCTCTCCCTAACCGACGCCGGCGAAGCGCTCGCGCTGCCGCCGCGACTCGGCTGGGAACATGGCTCTGTCCCCAGTTGATGTAGCCGGGAGAGCGCCTTAAGACCTTCGCCACGTCCGGGCGCGCGCACCTTAACAAAGGGCGCGCCGGCCCGGCCAAATAGGGGAAGGATAAAAATGACCGTTGTGCTCATTGCCATAGCCTGCGGGGTCATCGCAGTGCTCTACGGCATCTTTACCAGCCGCCAGGTGCTCGCGATGTCGCCGGGCAACGAACGGATGGTGCAGATCGCCGAAGCCATTCAGGAAGGCGCCCAAGCCTATCTCGGCCGCCAATATACCGCCATCGCCATCGTCGGTGTGATCGTCGCGGTGCTTGTTGCCCTGTTACTGGGGTACACCCAGGCGATCGGCTTCGTGATCGGTGCGCTGCTTTCGGGGGCTGCCGGCTATATCGGCATGAACATCTCGGTCCGCGCCAACGTGCGCACCGCCGAAGCGGCGCGTCGCTCGCTGCAGAGCGGCCTCACCACTGCCTTCCGCGCCGGCGCCATCACCGGCATGCTGGTCGCGGGCCTGGCGCTGCTCGCCATCGCCGGCTTCTTCTACGTCCTCGTTGAAGTGCAGGGCCTCGCGCCCAACGACCGCCTGGTTATCGACAGTCTCGTCTCCCTCGCCTTCGGCGCGTCGCTGATCTCGATCTTCGCGCGCCTCGGCGGCGGCATCTTCACCAAGGCCGCCGACGTCGGCGCCGATCTCGTCGGCAAGGTCGAGGCCGGAATTCCCGAGGACGACCCCCGCAACCCGGCCGTGATTGCGGACAACGTCGGCGACAATGTCGGCGACTGCGCCGGCATGGCCGCCGATCTGTTCGAAACCTATGTCGTCACCGTCGGCGCCACCATGGTGCTGATCGCGCTTCTCGTCTCGGGCACCACCGAGCAGCTTACCGCCTTGATGAGCCTGCCGCTGATCATCGGCGGCGTCTGCATCCTTACCTCCATCGCCGGCACCTACATGGTGCGCCTCGGTTCCAAGCAGTCGATCATGGGCGCCCTTTACAAGGGCTTCTGGACGACGGCTTTGCTGTCGATCCCGGCCATCTACTACGTCACGTCGCAGACGCTCGACGGCGGCATGAACACCGTCATCGGCAGCGCCCGCGAGGGTGCCGGCACCGAAGTCGAAAGCCAGGTCGCTTCCGGCGCGCTGGGTGGCGGCTTCACCGGCATGGACCTGTTCTGGTGCATGATGGTGGGCCTCGGCGTCACGGCGCTGTTGGTCTGGATCACCGAATATTACACCGGCACCAACTACCGCCCGGTCCGCTCGATCGCCAAGGCGTCCGAAACCGGCCACGGCACCAACGTCATCCAGGGCCTGGCGATCAGCCTTGAATCCACCGCGCTTCCGACGCTCGTGATTTGCGTCGGCACCATTCTCTCCTACCAGCTTGCCGGCCTGATCGGCATCGCCTTCGCGGCGACGGCGATGCTGGCCTTGGCGGGCATGGTGGTTGCGCTCGACGCCTACGGTCCGGTTACCGATAATGCCGGCGGCATTGCCGAAATGGCCGGCATGGAGGACGAGGTGCGCCACCGCACCGATGCTCTCGACGCGGTCGGCAACACCACCAAGGCGGTCACCAAGGGCTATGCGATCGGCTCCGCCGCGCTCGCCGCCCTGGTGCTGTTCGGCGCCTATACGGAGGATCTCAAGCATTATGCCGGCGATCTCGGCATCGGCGCGAACGGCATCGATTTCTCGCTGTCCAACCCGTACGTCGTGGTCGGCCTGCTGCTTGGCGCGCTCCTGCCCTACCTCTTCGGAGCGATGGGCATGACCGCGGTGGGCCGCGCGGCCGGCGAAGTGGTCGTCGATGTGCGCGAGCAGTTCCGCTCCAACCCGGGTATCATGGAAGGCACCAGCCGTCCCAACTACGCCCGCACCGTGGATCTCGTCACCAAGGCGGCGATCCGCGAAATGATCGTGCCGTCGCTGCTTCCGGTGCTTGCGCCGATCACGGTGTTCTTCGGCATCTCGCTGATCGCGGGCCGTGACCAGGGCTTCGCGGCCCTGGGCGCGCTTCTCCTCGGCGTGATCGTGTCGGGGCTGTTCGTGGCCATCTCGATGACTTCGGGCGGCGGCGCGTGGGACAATGCCAAGAAGTATATCGAAGATGGCAATCACGGCGGCAAAGGCTCCGAGGCCCACAAGGCCGCGGTAACCGGCGATACGGTCGGCGATCCCTACAAGGACACGGCCGGCCCGGCGGTGAACCCGATGATCAAGATCACCAACATCGTCGCCTTGCTTCTGCTCGCGGCCCTCGCCGCGCAGGGCGCCGGCGCCGGCTAAACGCACGCCTCACCAGGCAAACACCTGGCCCCGTCCGGAGCGATCCGGGCGGGGCTTTTCTTTGCCGGCGTTGGATCATCACGGCCGCCCGCCGCGATTGGCCGATCCCCGGAGACCTGGAAGGGTCCGGCGGTGACCGCCGCCGTTGTAACCGGCGCGGGCGGCGCCTATCTCGCGGGGATGACGGCATCCCGCCTTTTCCGCCTCTTGGCCATGTTCGCGCTGCTGCTGATGCCGCTCGCCATGGCCGGGCAGGGCCATGCCGTCGCCGCAGCGCCGCACGGCGAGACCGCGTCCGCCGATGCCGGCCATTGCGCCGATATGGAGGGCAAGGGTGACAAGAAGCGCCATGACGGCTCCTCCGCCGCCGAGTGCCTGATGGCCTGCGCTGCGTTGCCCGCTGCGGGTGCGCCAGTGGCCGCCGAGCAGATCGTCCTGCGTCCGACCCCCGTTGCCGCGCTGGAACCGGCGATCGTCGGCCTTTCTCCCGAAGCCGAGACGCCCCCTCCCCGAATCGCCTGAAGATCCGATCCACATCAGATTTTCAGGAGATACCGAGATGAAGCTTATCCTCAGCGCCTTTGCGCTCGCCTTTGCCGTTCCCGCCGCCGCTCAGACCGCCCCGGCGATGGATCACAGCCAGCACGGCCAGATGGATCATTCCAAGATGAGCCATGGGCAAATGGACCACGGCACGATGAGCCCGGCGGAGCACGCCGCGCACATGGCCGGCGAAGCGAAGAAGCACGATTGCCCGATGGCCAAGGACGGCAAGAAGATGGCCTGCTGCGACCACGAATCGCACAAGGCCGAGGCCAAGCCCGCCGCCCACGGCGATCACGGCGGCCATTAAGCACTGATGGGTGGAGGCGCGGGCTTGGCCTGCGCCTCCCCTTCAAAGGAATATTCCATGACGATCGACACGCGCGCCATCGGGCGCCGCGCCCTGCTGCGCGCCGCCGCTCTGGGCGGCGCCGGGCTCGGCCTCGCGCCGCTTTTTCCCGCCTGGGCGCAGAGCGGCACGCCCGGCACCGTCCGGCAGAACGAGACGCTGACCGGCGAGGACATCCGCCTGACGGTGGACCACAGCCCGTTCACCACCGGCGGCCGCACCGGCCACGCCGTGACGTTGAACGGCACGGTCCCCGGGCCGCTGATCCGGCTCAAGGAAGGGCAGAACGTCCGCATTCACGTCGACAATCGGCTGGATGAGGACACTTCGATCCACTGGCACGGCCTGATCGTGCCGTTTCAGATGGACGGCGTTCCGGGAGTCAGCTTCCCCGGCATCAAGGCGCGCTCCACCTTCACCTACGAGTTCCCGATCCGCCAGTCGGGCACCTATTGGTATCACAGCCATTCGGGCCACCAGGAGCAATCCGGCCATTACGGCCCGCTGGTCATCGATCCCGCCGGCGCGGACCCGGTGGTGTATGATCGCGAGCACGTCATCGTCCTGTCCGACTGGACGTTCATGCACCCGCACCGACTCATGCAGCGGCTCAAGCAAGAGGCGGGCTTCTTCAACCGCCAGCGCACCACCCTGCTCCGCCGCCTTCAGGGCAAGGACAGGATGTCCGCCGCCGACCGGGCGATGTTCGCCAGGATGCGGATGGACCCGACCGACATCCTCGACGTCACCGGCGCCGCCTACACCTACCTGGTGAACGGCCACGGCCCGGACGAGAACTGGACCGGCCTGTTCAAGCCCGGCGAGCGGGTACGCCTGCGCATCGTCAACGCCGCGGCGATGACCATCTTCAACATCCGCATCCCGGGCCTGGCGATGGAGGTCGTCGCCTCCGACGGCCAGCACGTGCGGCCGGTGACCGTGGACGAGTTCCAGATCGGTAACGCCGAGACCTACGACGTGATCGTCACGCCGGGCGAGGGTGCCTACAGCGTCGTCGCCGAGGCGATGGACCGTTCCGGCATGGGCGTCGCCACCCTTGCCCCGCGCGGGGGCATGCGCGCCGCGGTGCCGCCGCTTCGCGAGCGCCCGATCCTCACGATGAAGGACATGGGCGGCATGGAGGGCATGGGCGACATGGCCGGAATGGATCATGGTGCCGGCGCCGGCGTGGCCATGGACCACGGCAAGATGGACATGCGCGACGAGACCAAGGTGCCGTTTGAAGTCGGCGTCGGCGTCGACATGATCGCGCCGATGCCGATGGACCGCTCGGGCGAGCCTGGCCTCGGGCTGGAGAATGTCGGCCACCGGGTGCTCACCTATCGCGACCTGATTTCGGCAGTACCGAATTCGGATACGCGCGCGCCGACACGCACGGTCGAGGTCCACCTGACCGGCAACATGGAGCGCTTCATGTGGTCGATCGACGGCAAGAAGCTGTCGGAAGCCCCCGAGCCGATCCGCTTCGAGCGAAACGAGCGGGTGCGCGTGACCATGATCAACCACACCATGATGACCCACCCGATGCACCTCCACGGCCACTTCTTCGAGGTGGTGAACGGGCATGGGGGCAACCACCCGGTGAAACATACCGTGCGCGTGCTGCCGGGCGCGACGCAGAGCTTCGATCTGACCGCAGACGCACCGGGCGATTGGGCGTTCCACTGCCACCTGATGCTCCACATGCACGCCGGGATGATGCGTGTCGTCACCGTCCGGCCGATGGATGGAGACGCGGCATGAAGCGCCTGATCCTGCTCCTCGCGCTTGGCACTTCTGCCCCTGCACTTGCCCAGCACCAGGGCCATGGCGCCCATCAGTCCGCACCGCCCGCCGATGCGCTGGACCCGCATGCCGGCCATGTCATGCCGAAGGCGGCGCCCGCCCCGGCGCCGCCCGCCGATCCACATGCGGGGCATCACATGCCTGAAGCAGCACCCTCCGATCCGCATGCGGGCCACCACATGCCCGAGGCGGCACCCGCGGATCCCCACGCCGGGCACAATATGGCGGCGACCGCGCCGCCGGTTGCGCCGCCGCCGGCCGCCGCGCTTTCCGGACCCGCGCACGCCGCGGATGCGGTTTACGGCACTGACGCGATGACAGCGGCCCGTGGGGTTCTGCGCGAGGAGCATGGCCGCATTCGCACGGGGAAGGTGCTGATCGACCGGCTGGAATACCGCTCGCAGAACGGCCGCGACGGCTTCGCCTGGGACGCGGAGGGCTGGTATGGCGGCGACATCGACAAGCTCCGGCTCAAGTCGGAAGGCGAAGGTGCGTTCGGCGAGCGGCTCGAGCACGGGGAGGCGCAGGCGCTGTGGAGCCATGCAATCGACCCGTGGTTCGACCTGCAACTCGGCTTGCGCCAGGATTTCGGCCGAGGGCCTGATCGCACCCACCTTGCGCTCGGCGTCCAGGGCCTGGCACCTTACTGGATCGAGATCGACGCGGCCACTTTCGTGTCCACCAAGGGCGACGTGACTGCCCGGATTGAAGCGGAATACGACCTGCGCCTGACGGGGAAGCTGATCCTCCAGCCCGCCGCCGAACTGCAGTTCAGCCTTCAGGACGTGCCCGAGCTTCGCATCGGCTCCGGCCTGTCCACTGCGGAGGCGGGGCTGCGGCTGCGCTATCAGGTGAAGCCCCGATTCGCGCCCTACCTGGGCGTCGAATATCAGCGCGGCTTCGGCGACACCGCCCGCCTGCGCCGCGCTTCGGGGGACGACGCGGGGGGCTGGAGCCTGCTCGTCGGCGTCCGCGCCTGGTTCTGAAGCTTTGACAGGGGCGGCATTCTGCTCTTTTAGAGGGGGATGCTGAGCCTCCAGTTCATCCGGGACAATCCGGACGCCGTTCGCGCCGCCGCCGAGCAGAAGAATGTCCGCCTCGACCTTGATCGCCTGTTGGCGCTCGACGGCGAGGTGCGCGGCCTCAAGTCGCGCATCGACGACCTTCGCCGCCAGCGCAACGAGCTAAGCGCCGGCTTCAAGACCGCCGACCCCGCCGACCGCCCCGCGCTCGGCGCCAAGGCCAAGGCGATGGGCGCCGAAGCCACCGAGGCGGAAGCGACGCTTGCGGGCGTAAGCGAGGAGTTGAACGGCCTGCTGCTGCGCCTTCCCAACATTCCGTGGGACGGCGCGCCCGTCGGCCCGGACGAGAATTCCAACACGGTCGTGCGCACGCATGGCGAGCCGCGCAGCTTCGAGTTCGAGCCGCGGGACCATGTCGCCCTCCTGGAGATGAACGATTGGGCCGAGCTTGGCCGGATCACCCAGGTTTCGGGCGCGCGGCAATATTGCCTCAAGGGGCGGCTCGCCCTGCTGGAACAGGCGCTGATGTTCCACGCCCAACAGCGCCTCGCTGCCGAGGGCTTTACGCTGATGACGGTGCCGGCCCTCGCCCGGCCGTCCGCCTTCGTCGCCACCGGCCATTTCCCGGCGCACGAGGAAGAAGCATACGAAGTGCCCAAGGACGAGCTCTTCCTTGCCGGCACGGGGGAAATCGCGCTGACCTCCTTGCACTCGGGCGAGATCCTGGAGGCCGATCAGCTCCCCATCCTCTACGCCGGCTACTCGCCCTGCTTCCGCCGCGAGGCAGGGAGCGCCGGGCGCGACGTGCGCGGGCTCTTGCGCGTCCACCAGTTCCTGAAGCTCGAGCAATATGTGATCTGCGAGGACGATCCGGCGCAGTCCGCGGAGTGGCACGCGCGCCTGCTCGCCAATGCCGAGATGCTGCTCCAGGACCTCGAAATTCCCTACCAGGTGGTCGAGACCTCGACCGGCGACATGGGCCTCGGCAAGTTCCGGATGAACGACATCGAGAGCTGGGTGCCGACGCTGGGCAAATATCGCGAAACGCATAGCTGCTCGACGCTGCACGACTGGCAGGCGCGGCGCGCCAACCTTCGCTGGCGCGACGGCGAGCGCAAGGTGCGGTTCGTTCACACGCTCAACAACACCGCGCTGGCGAGCCCGCGCATCCTGGTGCCGCTGCTCGAGAACCACCAGGAAGCGGACGGCCGCGTCAGGCTTCCCAAGGCGCTGCAGCCGCTGATGGGCGGCGAGTATCTCTAGCCGCCGGACGGACAACCAGGCGCCGCCCGCCTGGATGCGGGTGCGGGAAGCAGCCTCGCTCTTTCCCCGCGCCTGGCGGGCGTTCGGCAGGCTCGGCGAGCGTGGGCCGGCGGATGGGCCGAAGCTGATGGTCATCCCCGGCTTCCTCGCCACCGACCGCACGACCCTCGGCCTGCAGCGCGCGCTTGCCGAGGCGGGCTACCGGGTCACCGGCTGGGGTTTGGGCCTCAACCGCGGCGTCACCGAAGCGACGGTGGATTCAGTCGCCGAGCGCGTCGAGCGCTTCGGCGCGGGCGAGAAGGTGATCCTGGTCGGCTGGAGCCTGGGCGGCATCTACGCGCGCGTCGTCGCGCAGGAACGGCCTGAGCTGGTCGCAAAGGTGGTGACCTTGGGCTCCCCCTTCTCCGGCGATCGGCGCCGCAACAACAATGTCTGGCGGCTCTACGAATATGTCGCCGGCCACCCGGTAAATTCTCCGCCGATCGACAAGGATCCCGCGGTCAAGCCGCCAGTGCCGACGCTGGCGATCTGGTCGCGCAAGGACGGCATCGTTTCGGTCGCCGGTGCCCGCGGCACGCCCGACGAGCGCGACTCGGAGCGGGAGCTTGCGTGCAGCCACATGAGCTATGCCGTCGGCACCAAAGGCATCGCAGCCACAGTTGAGGCAATCCGAACCTTCTAGTTCCTCCCCATCGCAAGCTGGGGAGGAATGAAGGGCAGCCCCCTCTTCCAACGCGGCGCGGTTGCTTTACTCTCCCCCGGGGTTCGAAGGGGGAAAGCATGTTGTTTCTGATGGCACCGACGATGGTGCATCTCCTGCTAGCGGTCGGCGGTGCGGCGGTGATCGGCTACGCTTTGTCCTGGGGCATGGACCGGCTGTTTTTGCGGAGGGTCGTCCAGGACGGCGTCACCAGCATCAGCCTGAGCTGCGCGCTCGCTTTCGTGCTGCTGATGGGCGGCATGACGTTTCTCCTGAACTGGACCAAGCCGTATTACGTTTCTACCGGCATCCTGGTCCCGCCGCTCGGCTTCGCGATCAGCTTCCTTGCCGGCCTTGCGGTCGTCGGCGCCTTGCGGATGCACGCGTATGGCGACGAATATGAGCAGGGCGACGATCAGGCCGTGTTCGACGTCGATCTCGACGATCAGTCGCTCTACGACGAGGAAGTGCTCGCCTTCGACGCCCGCGTCGGCAAGCGAAACTATCTGCGGCGTCACTGGGCGGGGCACCTGTCCCTGCCCTTGTCCTATTGGGTGAACGGCGTGCTGCTGGCCGCGGTCATCGCCACCGCGGCCGAGTTCGTTGCGGTGAAGCTGCGCAGCGGCGGCGGATCGCTTCGCGGCATCGCCATTCTGGCACTGTGCTACCTGGTCGTCGGCGTGGTGTTTTGGCTGTGGAGCTCGGTCGGCATCTGGCGCTCGGCCTATTGGCACCGCAGACGCGGCGGCGCGGTCGGCTGGGCGGTGGGCGCGCGAGTGCTGATCGTGCTGAGCGTCGTCGCCACCCTGTACCGCTCCGGCGACATCGCTCTTCAGGCAGCCGAATTGCGCGATCTGGCGGCGGGGCGGGATAGCCTTGGCGCGATTGCTCAGATGCGGATCTCGCCCGACGGGCGCGACCTCCTCGTCAGCGGCGCGATCGCGGCGGGAAGCGCCGAACGCTTCGCCGAAGTGCTCGCGCAGGCACCGGGCGTCGAGAAGGTGGTGCTGACATCGATCGGCGGGCGGATGCTCGAAGCCGGGCGGATGGCGGACCTGATCCGCGCGCGCGGGCTCGACACCCAGGTGCAGGACCATTGCATGTCCGCCTGCACCAATCTGTTGCTCGCCGGGCGCGACCGCTTCGCCGCGGAAGACGCGCGGATCGGCTTTCACCAGCCGAGCTTCCCGGGGGCGAGCGCGGACGAGCTTCGGGATGCGATCGCCGAGATGCGCGAAAGCTACTTGGCCGCCGGAGTTGACCCGCTGTTCGCGGCGCGGGCGATGGCGGTGCCGGCGCAGGGCATGTGGTTCCCCTCCTTCAACGAACTGGAGACGGCGCGCGTCCTCACCGGCACCGAGCCGATCGTAATCCGCGGCCGGGCGCCGGCGGGTTAAGCGGAAGCTAGTTCCTCCCCATCGAAAGATGCGGAGGGGACCAGCGAAGCTGGTGGAGGGGTATCTAGCGCGAACCTACGAAAGCCTGCGCCGTTACCCCTCCACCACCCTTCGGGTGGTTCCCCTCCCCAGCTAAAGCTGGGGAGGAATAAAGGCCGCCGCCACTTCGGCGGGGACGCGCAACGGCCGTCCCGTCACCTTGTCCAGCACCGCCCATGTCGTCTTCGCCCGCACCCGCGCTTTGCCGTCTTCGCCCACGAACTCCATGTGCCGGTCGAACCGCGCGCCCTTGGGCGGTTCGGGCACCCAGGTGCGGCCTGTCACCGTCTCGCCTTCCTTCACCGCGCGCAGATAGTCGATCTCGTGCCGGGTCACGACCCAGATGTAAGCGTCTCTGTGGTCGGGCGGCGACGCGGCGTACCAGTGGGCGCTCGCCAGATCCTGTATCCAGCGCACCCAAACGGCATTGTTGACGTGCCCGTGCTCGTCGATGTCGCCTGCCGCGGCCGTGACGCGCTGCTCGAACGGCGTCAGCTTACTTGCCCTCGCCGTTCTGCGTCAGCACGAAGGCATAGGCTTCCGCCACTTCGTGCAGCCGGTCCCAGCGGCCTGATTTGCCGCCATGGCCCGCGCCCATGTTGATCTTGAGCAGGAGGAGGTTGTCGTCCGTCTTGCTGGCGCGCAGCTTGGCGGCCCATTTGGCCGGCTCCCAATAGGTGACGCGCGGATCGTTGAGGCCGCCGGTGATCAGCATCGGCGGGTAACGCTGCGCCTTCACCTGATCGTAGGGCGAGTAGGAGCGGATATATTCGAACGCCGCCTTGTCGGTGATCGGGTTGCCCCATTCCGGCCACTCGCCCGGTGTCAGCGGCAGGCTCTCGTCCTGCATGGTGTTGAGCACGTCGACGAACGGCACGTCGGCGACCACCGCCCCCCAAAGCTCCGGGTTGGTGTTGGCAACGACGCCCATCAGTTCGCCGCCGGCCGAGCCGCCCTGGATGCCGATATTGCCGGCCTTGGTGAACTTGTTCGCGATCAGGCCCTTCGCCGCGTCGACGAAGTCGTTGAAGGTGTTGGTGCGCTTGTCGAGCTTGCCCTGCAGGAACCAGTCGTAGCCCAGATCGTCGCCGCCGCGGATGTGGGCGATGGCATAAGCGTAGCCGCGGTCGAGCAGGCTGATCCGGCTGGTCGAGAAGCTCGGCGGCACCGCATAGCCGTAGGCGCCGTAAGCGTAGAGGAAGAGCTTGCCGGTGCCGTCCTTCTTGAACCCCGCCGGATAGACGACGGAGACCGGCACCTTCTTGCCGTCCCGGGTCGGCAGCATCAGCCGCTCGGTGCGGTACTTGGAGGCGTCGTAGCCCGACGGAACTTCCTGGACCTTGAGCGTCTCCAGCCGGTCCTCCGCGGGCCGGTAGTCGTACACCGTCGCCGGGGTCACCATCGAGGAATAGGAGAGGCGATAGGCTTCCGGCGCGAATTCCGCATTGCCGCTGAACGCCGCCGTGTAGGCGGCTTCGGTGAACGGGATGCGCTTCTCCTTGCCGTCGTAGGTGCGCAGGCGAAGCTGGTCGAGCCCGTCCACCCGCTCGGAGATGGCGAGGTGGTCGCGGAAGGAGGAGAGGCCGCGGATGTAGACGCGGTCGGAGCCCGGAATGATCGTCTTCCACACGTCCGGCCGCTTCGGGTCCGCCTGGGCGACGCGGAAGTTCACATGCTCGTCATTGGCGGTGATCCACAGCTTCCCGTGGGCGGCATCGACCGAATATTGGCGCTTCGCCTTGCGCGGCGAGACCAGCACCGGCTCGGCCAGCGGGTTGGAGGCGGGGACGAAGCGGATCTCGTTGGTTGCGTTGTCGCCGGTCGACAGGAGAATGAGGCTGCGGTCCTGCGACTTCGAGACACCGACCGCGAAGCCGATGTCCTTGGTCTCCTCGTAGATCGTCTTGTCCTCGGCCGGCGGAGTGCCGAGGCGGTGGTAGCGCGCGCGGTAGCTGCGCCACTTGTCGTTGACCTCGGTGTAGACGACGCCCTTCGAGTCGCTCGTCCACACCGGCTGGCCGATGCCGACCTCCGTCACCGTCTCGATGTCCTTGCCGGTGCCGAGGTCGCGGATGCGTAAGTCGAACCGCTCGGAGCCGTCGTCATCCACCAAAGTGGCGGCGAGGCGGCCGTCGGGGCTCACCTCCATTGCGCCGAGGCGGAAGTAGGCCTTGGCCGCGGCCTCGGCAGCCTCGTCGAAGATCACCTGGTCGGCGCCGCCCGCTCTGGGCTTGCGGTACCAGGTGCGATATTGCGCGCCAGGCTTGAACGCCCACCAATAAAGGTACTCGCCGTCGCGGACCGGGACGGAGGATTCGTCCTCCTTCATCCGCCCCTTCATCTCCTGGAACAGCGTTTCCACCAGTGCCGCATGCGGCTTCATCGCCGCTTCGAAATAGGCGTTCTCGGCTTTGAGGTAGGTCAGCACATCGGCGTCGTCGACCTTGGGATAGCCCTGATCCTTGAGCCAGAAATAGGGGTCCTCGACGGTGAAGCCGTGGCGCTGGTAGCTGTGCGGCCGTTGCTCGGCCTTGGGCGGCGGGGGGAGGTCTGAAACTTTGGTCATGGTTCCGTTCTGGGCTGAGGCCGCTGTTGCAGCGAGCATGAGAATGGCTAGGAAAGCAGGCTTCATATTCCCCCCGCGGGCTGAAATGCAGGCCTATCACTGCCCTGCTTCGCCACGCGGGTAAAGAGAGGCGACGCGATGTCCAGCTACGAAGACCGCCTGAAGGCACTGCGCGAACAGCTGAAGGCGGACCGGCTGGATGGCTTCGTGGTGCCGCTTACCGACGAGCATATGAGCGAATATGTCGGCAGCTATGCCCAGCGGCTGGCGTGGCTGACCGGCTTCGGGGGCTCGGCCGGATCGGCGGTGGTGCTGCCCGAGGAAGCGGCGATCTTCACCGACGGGCGGTACACGATTCAGGTTCGAGACCAGGTGGATGGGGCGCATTGGTCCTACCAGTCGGTGCCGGAGACCAGCGCCGCCGAGTGGCTCGGCGAACATGCACCGGGCGGCTGCCGGATCGGCTATGATCCCTGGCTGCACACCAGTGAGTGGGTGAAGAAAGCGCGGGAAGCACTGGCCGAGAAGGGCACGGAGCTGGTCGCCGTCGGCCGCAATCCGATCGACGCGGTTTGGACGGACAAGCCAGAGCCGTCCAAGGCGCGGCTCGTCGTCCAGCCGGATGAATTTGCCGGCAAATCCTCCGCCGCCAAGCGCTCGGAAATGGCGGACTGGCTGAGGGAGCAGAAGGCGGACGCGGCGGTGCTGTCCGCGCTCGATTCCATCGCCTGGACCTTCAACGTGCGGGGCGAGGACGTCGAGCACACGCCGGTTGCCCTCTCTTTCGCACTCGTCAACGCCGACGGCACCGCCGACCTGTTCGTTGCGCCGGAGAAGATCGACGAGACCGTGCACGCCCACCTCGGCAACGCAGTGCGGGTGCACGACCGCGCCGCCTTTGCGCCGCATCTGGGCTCGCTCAAGGGCAAGACGGTGATCGCCGACCCGGAACGCGCCGTTTCCGCCATCTTCGACGCTCTGGAAGGCGCCGGGGCCAAGGTAATCGCCAGGCGCGACCCTGCCGTCCTCCCCAAGGCGATCAAGAACGCAGCCGAAGTGGCCGGCCACTATGCCGCCCAGGCACGCGACGGCGCGGCAATGACCCGCTTCCTGCACTGGCTGTCGGTCGAGGCGCCGAAGGGGGGCCTCGACGAGCTGGTCGCCGCCGACCGCCTGCTCCAGTTCCGCCGCCAGGCGGGCGACCTGCGCGACACCAGCTTCGACACCATTTCCGGCGCCGGCCCGAACGGCGCCATCGTCCACTACCGGGTGACCGAAGAAACCAACCGGCCCTTGGAGATGGACTCGATCTACCTGGTCGATTCCGGCGGCCAATATCCGGACGGCACCACCGACATTACTCGGACGGTGATCGTTGGGATGCCCACCGCGGAGATGAAGGACCGCTTCACCCGAGTGCTCAAGGGCAACATCGCCATTTCCGCGGCGGTGTTTCCCGAAGGGACGCGCGGCAGCCAGCTCGACACGCTGGCGCGGCAGTTTCTCTGGCAGGTCGGTCTCGATTACGCCCACGGCACCGGCCATGGCGTCGGCGCCTACCTTGCCGTGCACGAGGGGCCGCAGCGTATCTCTCCGGTGGGTTCGGGCCAGGCGGGCGGCGACGAGCCGCTTCGCGCGGGCATGATCCTGTCCAACGAGCCGGGCTATTACAAAACCGGTGCGTACGGCATCCGGATCGAGAATTTGATCCTGGTGGCGCCGCGACAGGTGGAGGGGGCGGAGAAGAAGCTGCTCGGCTTCGACACGCTCACTTTTGCGCCGATCGACCGCAATCTGGTGGAGGTAGGCTTGCTGACGGAGGCCGAGCAGCGGTGGTTGAACGACTACCACGCGCAGGTGCTGGAAGTGGTTGCGCCGCAGCTTGAGGGCGAGGTGCTGGCCTGGGCGCGCGAGGCGTGCGCGCCGATTTAGGGCTGCGTGCCGATCTGAGGCAGCGTGCCCTCACCCTCCCATTGCTGCGCAATGGGCCCCCCCCTCTCCCTGAAGGGGAGAGGGAAACACTTCTAACCCCTCTCCCCTTCAGGGAGAGGGAGGGACCCGCCCGGCGCAGCCGGGTGGGAGGGTGAGGGCACGCCCGGTGAGGGCCCGTCAACCTCCCCCTCCCCCCGAGCCTGCGCCTTCCGCCTCTTCAAATTCTCGCGCAGCGCTTCGGCAAGGCGCCGATCCCGTTCTTCATCCGGTTGTCTCATGCCGCAAAAGTTACCCGCTCACCGGCACCTGCCGCAACCCGCCTTGACAGCACCCGCCCGGCGCGGCCATAGGCCCGCGTCTCCCGACAGGCGATGATGCTGCCGTAGCTCAGTGGTAGAGCGCATCCTTGGTAAGGCTGAGGTCGTGAGTTCAATCCTCACCGGCAGCACCATCGCTTTCAATGACTTAGCACCCTCCGACGCGGAGGGTGCTAAGGTCGGGCTATCACCGGGCTACCACAAAACCGGGCAAGGTCGCGCAGGTGCCTCATTTCCCGCGACCGACAGGTTGGGTGCTTGACGGCCTCGGACGTGCGTGATTCGCCAAGCTTCCCACGCGCCGGACAGGTGCGATTCGGCACCCGGGCGCATTTGATCTAACACGCAAGCAGCGCCGAAATCGAAGATTGCCACGGAGATCGAATGCCTTTTGGAACCTTGATCGCTAGCCACCGTGCCCTTGGGCAGGTTGCTCTAAAGGGGAGTGCCGGAAGGTCGGTTGAGCTACTCTGCGATGGAGGGAGCCGCCCTAATCCAGGGACGGCGCATCCTCTCGTTGCGGACGCCACTGGTTTTCTGCCGGTTCCGCCCACAAACCCCGGAACGAACCATCAAGCCGTCTACGACGCTGTGGATTACGCTTTGGACCACACAATCACCATGGGTGCAGGAGAGGTGATCATTGAACTCGTCTCTAGGCTTGTTTGGGGGCAACTGACCGGAAACGGAGGATGCCGCCTGCTGGTCGCTAGGCAGCAATTATCACTGGAAGTCGCCTCACAGATACCCATGGTGACCTGGAAGCTGGTCAAGCCTCCTTTTTTGGTGGCGGGCAAAGTGGTGTCCTCGACACGTGCCCTCCGGCGTTACGCTGCAAGCGCGCGCCAGGCGAACGCCCAGGGGCTGAGCGCTAGCGTAAACGCGCATAGGCTGACCGGTAACGTGAACGCCCCGGGGGCGAGCGGTAACGCCCGTGGGGTGAGCAGTAGCGTGAACGCCCCAGGGGTAAGCGGTAGCGCAAGGCAAACGGGTGGCCCTATAATCTAGCAACGTTGTTCTTCCTTCCCAGTCCTCACACGTTCCTCAGCTGCGGGTCCGGAATATCACCCCCAGTTCCAAAACGCCGGGATCTGTGATTGGGAGCGCTACCGTCTTTGTCCAAACCCCGCCCTTATTGCCGGGCGTTGCACGAGCCAATTTTACTGTGCAGGCCATGTGGCGGAGGACATCATCAACCGTGATACTTTCATGGTGCATATTGTACCGCCCGCCCCAATCCATGGCGGTACTGAGATTTGTTATGCGCAAGTGCCGAAAGTCTCCCGGCATTTCGACGCCGGACAGGCGCTCTCGCATGCCTTTATAATCAAGCCCCTCTAAGCCGCACAGCTTCTCCGCGAAGGCGGCGACTTTGCGCTCATCGCATGGCTCCACAAGGTCAGCTGCTTCTTTTGCTAATTCATCACAAATTGACAGGCATTGCTCAACGAGCTTAATTCCCATTCTATTTTCCTTCAATCAAGTACTCACATCAACGCTGCTCATTCGATGAGCTTCACTTTTCCAGCGCTCGGCTCTGACCCCTCGCCAACCGCCGCGGGCTCGGTGAAGTCGATCTCAGTCATATCATTGTGGCTGGGGTGACCGCGTCGTGCTCGACGGGGGACACGAACGTGCAGGGTCATAAGCAAACATCTTCAGTAGCCGCCCCACCGCCTGCACGAGGGCGTGCAGAGGTTATGAAGTGCAACTCAGCCGCTTTAGTCCGGGGCACGATGAGCCGCCTTGGGGCAGCGTCTTCATCGCTACATTTGCCGCTGCAACCATTCGGGGCGCTGCACCCCTTACTCGGTTGGAAGCGGCCTCCGTTGAAGCTTAGCCGCCATCCTCGTACATAGCGTTCGTCCAAAAACAGCCGTGTCTGCCGAGCGTGGTGGCCACAGCCAGGTTGAGGAAGAGAAATGAACGAAAACGTCGTAGCGGCGGTCCTGCGTCTGCAGGGCAGCCTGATGTACGGTCGACTGCAGCCTTGGCGCGCCGATCAAACTGAGGAAGCGCTAAATCGCCTCCTCTCGAGCCCCCACCGTTCGGGTGATCCGTTCCACCTCCAGCGCAATGCGATGAGCGACGCGCGTAAGAAGTTACAGCGGCGAGCAGCGCTCTTCGCAGACCATGAGGCTGTGATTGACGTAATGGCTGAGCGCGGGCGCTCTGGCATTCTTCCGGACGAAGAACCTTATGACATCCTGCGTGGCGACGTGATCGACTGCGTCCAGCGCAAGAGCAGCCGTCGCGATCAGGAGATCTTGGCGATAGCGCTTGAGGGTGGAAGCGTCAGCGACCTCGCCGAAGCGCTCGGCATCGACTACGATGTCGCCAAAGTGCGTCTGAGCCGGGCTCGGCAGCGGGCTCGCATGGTTTGGGGCAATGCTTGATGATAAGCCGTCCCGCGCGACGGCGCGGGACGGCTTATCTGCGAGTGCAACAGGGCGGGGTCGGGCGCTGGCTCCGCGTCGAAGGAGGAGGAAACGACCTTGACCGACTCGACCGGAGGCGCCGGCGAAGACTTCCTTGTCGCTATGCCCGTGCAGGCATTGCTGAGTTCGCGTGATTCGGGGTTGAACCTGGGCACGGCAATCGGTGAACTGGTCGACAATTCTTTCGAGGCGGGTGCGCGGCACATCCGGATCGCCACCGTGCGCGATAACAAAGGTTCGATTGTTGAGTTAGGCCTGGCTGATGACGGGCAGGGCATCCCTGCCGGTACTCTCGCTAACGTGCTCTCCCTCGGTTACTCCTCACACCATGATGGTCGCGAAGGTCTGGGGCGTTTCGGCTTAGGGCTTAAGCTGGCGTCGCTCAGTCAGGCTCAGCGCCTGGAAGTGCACTCCAAGGCACAGGGCACCGATCGGATTTTCAGCACCTGCCTGGACCTGAAAGAAATTGCAGCGGGAGCAAACGTGCGGCCGAACGTGGTCGAAGCTTCGGAATGGCCCGAGAAATTTGCGAAGCTTATGTCGGACCCGAGCTCGGATAAGCCTTTCGCATCCGGGACCCTTATCGTCTGGCGTGAGATCGACCGCCTTCGAGAAGGCGGCCGCTTCGGCACCTCGATCGACGAGAAGACCAAGGCACTTGAGAAATTCCTGGCCAGGGCCTTTCGGCGGTTCATCGACAAAGGTTTGAAGATTGAGCTGAACGGCCGTGAGGTAACCCTGCACGACCCGCTTTTCCTTCTCTACAATCCGCGGGTCGCGCGCCGCTTCCCCGGCGCCCCCCGAGCCAAGGTGGTGGAAAGCGGCTCCTTAGAGATCGACGGCCATGAGCTAGCTTGGAGGGTTTCCCTGCTTCCTCGTGACTTCCGGGAGAAAAAGCCTAATCGTGACCGTGATCCCCGAGGCCGCGAGGCCTTCGCCGACCTCTATATCCCCGAGAACGAGAGCAAGGTCAGCTTGCTACGCAACGGGCGCGAAATCTTCTACGATGTGTTGCCGAAACTCTACCCGGGGAGCCGAGTGAGGGTTGATCGCTTCATCGGCGTAGAAATCGAATTCCCGGCGGCCGTGGACGAGTACTTCCAGGTCCGAAACGTCAAGGACCGGGCTGAGCCTGTGAGCAAATTGCGCGAGGAGCTTCGCAGCGTACTCGAGGCCCCGATAAAGGCAGCTCGTCGAGAGGTTCTGGCATATTGGGACCAAGTCGAAGGGTCCAGGCATGTCAGGGCCCCGACCGAAACCTCCGCCGCCCAGAAGATAGCCGAACGGTTCGAGCGATCTGCTCCAGCAGGGCGAGCCAACCCGACGGCTTCGGCTGAAGAAGTTGCAACTGCGCTCGAGCAGATCCTGGAGGTCCTGGCCATTGATCCGGCTGACCGGGACTCGGCTGAGGCAGCAGAATGGCTTCGTGACAGCTTCGATAAGCGTGTTGTCACGATGCTAAGGGCCCAGCTGCCTGAGAAGGAGATAGTGCGCATCAAGCACCTCGGCGGCAAGGTGATCATGCTGTTGAACGAGAGGCATCCGTTCACCTCAAGGTTGCTCAATCCTCTGAAGACCATGGCGACTGCCGATCCAGCTGATCTCGACTCCGTTGGGGTATCTGAGCTGCTCAAGCGGCTAAGCGTTGGGCTGGATCTTCTGCTTATTGCGTATGCCAAGGCGGAAAGCATGCATGCGAAGCCGGAGGCGGCTTATGGCGAGCTTCGCGCAAATTGGGGTCTGTTCAGCGCAGGGATAATCGATGAGGCCTCAAAGGGTCATCGCTGATCTCCACGGGCGTCGGGCGATATTACGCGAAGGGGGAGCAGTCCGATGTGCAACCGATTCAGGGTGACCGCCAAGCAGCTCGAGCTTGCGGAGCGGTATGGCGTCGATCCAGCTACACTTATGCCAGATCCCGAGCCGTTACCTCCGCCGGAGCTGTTCCCGAAGAAGCCAGGTTGGGTTGTTCGGAACGCCCACGGTCGGCTCAAGCTTGATGTGATGGAGTGGGGCGTCCCGCTCAACGTGAAGAACCCCAAAACGGGCAAGGTGACGACGAAGCCGGTTACAAACGTGCGCAACCTCGCATCCGGCTTCTGGCGGAATATGCTCGCTAATCCGGAGAATCGTTGCCTGGTACCGGTGACGGAATTCGCAGAACCCGAGGGTGAGGTTGGCAGCAAAGTTTGGCGATGGTTCAGCCTGCCGAACGCACCGATCTTTTCATTCGCAGGGGTGTGGAGGCCGACGGAAGTCGGTCCCGCCTTCGCCTTCTTGACCTGCGGCTATGACGGCGACCCAAGCACTCACATTGTCGGAGAAGTGCATGCGAAAGCGTGCCCCGTGATCTTGCATCGTGAAGATGAGGAGCATTGGTTGAACGGCGATGTCGATAGGGTCTGCTCCCTGGCGTCGCCATTCCCTTCACAGCTGATGAAGGTCGCCTAGGATCCTACCTATCCACGTGCGATGCGGATAAGGCGACGCCTGTCCCGGTCGGTCTTCGCCTTTTCCCAGTCCTCTTGGCTGATACCGATCGGCGACGGCCTTGGCGTCCTGACCAGGCGGGGTTTGGGAGGCGCTGGGTCATGGTCAGGCGGGGGAGCGTCCACCAGCCATGTGACTGCCGGCGCCCGGTTGCCGCACCCTTCCTTGCCTGAGCACCGCAGCTTCCGCGCGAACTCGGGCCACGCATCGCTCCATCCTCTAGCGAGGAAGTGCGTAGCAAGGTCTGTAACGGCGAAGAGCGCGACGCGGCCGCATCTTCGGCAGGTTGCTTGAATGGTTCCGCCGTGACGGACCAGCTCGCCAAGGGACCTAATGCCTGCGACCACCGCTTATTCGGGTATCGGTAACGTGAGTTGATTCGGATCGGCGGCGTTCTCCACCTTGTCGAGGCGCCTTAGCAGAAACGCGGAAAGTTCATCGGCGCCCTCCCCCCTCACCCGCAGGTCAGCTGATGTCAGGGCCTGTCGTGCCCATGCAGGCGCAGTGACAAGGATGCTGGCTATGTCGCTGATTCTATCGGCGGTGATCATCTGCCTCTCTCCCTTGGCGAGCTGAGTAGAACAGAGTCAGAACATCAATCAACCGATTCGGAGGAGACGCCGGCTCGCACACGGCTGGCTGGCGATGCGTTCGAATGTTTCTGAAAGTCCCCCGTCGAGCCCCGAGCCCCAAGCCCCGAGCCTCGCCCGCCGTCTCGATCTGCCTCAACCTACACGGGTAAGCAAGGCGCGGTCAGGTTTCACCCGGACGAGCCATTGTGTTCCGTACGCGATGAGAAAGTTAGCAATGCAAAACGAGGTAGCCTTAGGCGAGTGCCGGTTCGCGCTCCGTCTGGCGCTTAGCTACCTTGCCGCGGCTGTGCTGTGACACCGCGGCAGCGATCCGCTGATCAAGCTCCCGCTGCTTTTGCTGAAGCGACGCCTTTTCTAATGGCCTCAAGCGACGCACGGTCGAGGAGGTAGCGGGCTTCCGCTTCTGTGAGACATTCTGCTTCATAGCCCAGTTCCTCTAGCACCAACTCAGCGAGTCCGCCATCGTACGCACCGTAGACCTCATCTCTCGTCGCTGGCGCAAGCGAAACTTGAACATCTGCGCCGCCGCCGGTCGCGAGTGAGGTCATAAAGATCACTCGACCGCCGTTGTTCTCGATGAACCCACGCAGGCTCGCGAGGGTTCCTCCGGAGGTGCATACATCGTCTGCCAGGATGTAATCCCGGCCGGCGACCACCGGCCCTTCAAACTCCGGCTCCTGAACCAGGCGAGCATACCGTTCAGTGATGAAGTCCCGCTTAACCGCGGTGTTGACCTGGATGATGTCAGTTGCGAGCTCTCCATCCAGCTGATCGGCGAGCCAGGCGGCGTACGTTCTGGCCAGTGCGTTGTTCGTCTCCTCAGGGGCAACGGAGGGTGCCACAATGAGCGGAGGCGGGTTCCTCCCGCAAAACTCGCCATCCAGACAAAGCATCAGCTGCTCGTCTGCCACCTCGTAGCAGAGGTTGACCGCCTCCTCAGCGTCCGCACGCGTCTTAGCTGCCTCGTAGCGCCTATGGCGCCGCAAGACAGGATAGCTGGTATGGCCCCGCAGGAGCGGGAAGTTGGCAGGCCAAGGAACCCTCATGCCGATGCCAGTAGCGCGCAGTTGCCGGAGGCGCCACTCGCCGGCCTATGAGCCGAGCGAGCGAACCCCATCGAGCAGGACGATCGTCGCGCGACAGTCGTCTTCGTTGTAGTCGAGAATACGCTGCTTGATCGCTCGATCTCCGCTCTCGACCCACCGATGATACCACTCGATGCTGGCAGCCCCGGACGGGTCGGTATCGCGCCATGCAAAACCCAGATATTTTGCGAGCGTCTTGATGGAGTGATTACGGGTCGGCCACTCGGTCGCCCTGGTGACAACATCGAAGTAGAGGTCCACCGAACGGGGCATCGTGAAGAGCGCCTCGATCTGCTCGGCGGTGCACACGTCCGGGTACTTCGCCTGCAGCTTGCGGTACATCGTCCTCTCGTACTTGGAGTAGTAGAAGATGACGCTGTCCGGACGCGAATCCATGAACGCTATGGCGTCCGCAAAGGCTTGCCGCTCGTGATCCAGGGTGGGCTTGTCCGCATAAAACCCGGTGAAGACCTCGGTCGCGGGGTCACGATCCACACGCTCGATGAAGCCATGCAGGTAGACGATGTCGCGCATAGGATCGGCTTCGATGTCGAAGAATAGCTCCACCGGCCGCGCCGGCAGCTCCACGGGAGCTCGCAGGAAGGGCTTGGCGTCCGGTTGGGTGAGCAGTCGTGCGCGCGTGTGCAGGAGCCGCAGGCGATCGGCGCCAAGGCCTCTAAAAACGGTCTTGGCTCCCACAACAAGGCTCTCGGGATCGATTGCCGCAAATTCCGATATCGAGCCAAGGTTTCTAGCCATCCGGTCCCGTAGCGCTCGGCCGAGCGTCGGTATGAGGGTGAGGTCGCCGGCGGCTTCGAGCTCCCGCTTGCACAGCGTTCGCCAGTGGCAGAGCCCACAAGTCGAGGCGAGCGCTCCCAGCGTCTGTCGCTCACCTGCAAGAATTGCCCGCACCTCATCGCGGGTTCGTTCGTAGGTCGACCACCACGTTTCAGCGGACCGCGGCCCTTTGGGCTCCTCGAGCACGTACCGGACATGCTCACCATCGATATCCCAAATCTCGGCGATGCGGCCTGCCGAACGGCCGAGCTTTTCCAGCACGTCGACGTATAGGGCTACCTGGACAGCGTAGTGCGCCTTCGGACCGGCGCTGGCGCCCTCACCGTGCTCAGCCCGCCCTGACTTCACATCTGCGGGCATGTAGGCGCTGCCTACCCGAATGAGCGCGTCGGGCTCCCCGAGAAGGTCATCTGCGGCGATTCGACCACCCAGAATGATCGGCGCCCCGCCATTCATCAGCTCCAGCGTAGTCTTCTCACGGTCCTTGCAGTCGGCGGGAATCCGAACAACGTTCCCTTCGAGGGTATTGAGTACCTCGGCCTCGTGGGTCGAGCCGCGCTCCCACAGCAGCTTCACGAAGGGAGAGACTTCGTCTCGCTGAGAGCTACCCCCATGCGCGTCGAGTGCAACGCGGTGAGGACAGGTGATATAATCGTAAAGCTGGCTGCCGGTGACATGCATGTTGCGCCTCCTGGAGGCGAACGGATCCGCTCCTCCCAAGCTCAGGGGGCTCGGAGGAAATAATGTAACAAATTGCGCAGCACCAAGAGGCCCCGCGATTCGCGCTGCCACTCAGCATCGCCCGCCGTCGGTGGAGTGCGCTGCTGGCGCTAAACTGACTCCCTGCACATACGCCCGCTCCTTGCCGAAGGTGACGTCAGCTTGGAGGCAAGAATGTCAGGAAAGCGGCCGTTGCCTCGAAACCTCCTCAGACGGCAACGGGTGCCCAGGTCAATCTCGGATCAGGACTTCCTTCATCTCACCATCGCGATCTCGGAAAACCAGCACACTGCTGAAGTCGTTGCTGATCTCGATCGTTTCAGCTCCTTGGGGGATGTCCGCTACGGTCAACGAGCCCTCACCCCCACGCGGCCTCCAATCCTTGTAGTCTGCTAAGGACGCAGAGCTGACCTGCAGTTCGTTGCACGTATCCCAGCCTTCGTAGCGGAAGGGTTCTCCATCAGCCCATTTTCCTTCGATCACACAGACCGTTTTTGCGCGGCCCTCTAGCGTTCTGCCTCCGACCTTGAAGGTACGAGCAGCAGGCTCTCGGGCGGCGATGGCCGCGGGCGTCATGACCGGACTGATCAGCAGCGTTGCTAGAGCGGCGGCTTTGAACGAGATACAAACGGTTGCTTTGGCAATGGTCATTGAGATGGCTCCACGTGATGGTGATTGTGATCTCTTGGGAGATTTTCGCTGATCGGTAATATCAGGCCTCCAGCCTCCGGATTGTCGCACAGAGCTCCTCGACGACCCGTCGTTCTCGGCCGCCGGGCACGACAACGGTGCCGACCGCTCCGTTCTTCTCGATCTGGTAACGGATCTCGAGAAAATACTCGTTCACTGTGCTGGCCACCGATGTCGAGCTGCCGCCCATCGTGTACCCCATTCCGAAGGACTTGCCGAAGCCCGCAACGGTTGTGCGGCCGCTGTGGAAGGTCTGGATGAACTGCTGCGAGTCACATTCCACCCGCACATCTGCAATCTGATGCGGCAGGAGCTGGAGCGGCACGTAGTCGTGGCCGCGATCAAGAATGATGAGTTCGCCCGTCCTGGTCACGCCCATCGCTCCAGGTGCGCCAAGGGTCCAGCTGAACGGACCCACCGCGATGTCGCTGGCACCTCGCAATCGAGAGCGGAGCTTGTCGGCGGCTCGGTCGTAACGCACCCGCCGACTTGGTCTAAGGACCATTGCTCTAATTACTCGCTTAGCAAGCTTCGCTAGGAAGAAGATGATGACCCCGGTGACGATTACGCTAAGCGCACCACGGCTCGCCAGAGCGTAGACCACAAAGATACCGGCAAAGATCAGATTGGCCGCTTGCGGTAGAATCCGCTCCAGCTTTTCCTGGCTTTCAACACAGCGGGTTACATCGTCGTTGGTGGATCCAACGGGCACCTGCTGTAGCGTTTCGTTAGTGGTGGCGACCTGATAGCTCACGCGGGTGCTCCCAACTCCGCCGACGACGGACAGCCGGCGGCATCTCCCCAATTTCGAGGCGATGCCGGTCCTAGGAACCGGATGTTGGAAACCTGCTGTAAGACAGGCGCGAACGCCTTTAGCCGGATGGCCTGGACATACGCGTCCGCCACCCGGTCGACCAAGGTCAATGACCGGCTCTAACAGCGAGGTTTCCACGCCTCGGCCCATCTCCTAAATGGGCAAGGGCAGGCTAAGCGGCTCCCAACGTAAAGGGAAGCCTGATTTGATCGCAGCGCAACCAGAATATCGATTTGATGGAGGGCGGCGTTCCAACGGTACCGGCTGAACGCTAGCGCGCTGTCCAATGACATGGTGCATTTTCGACGGCACGTCGGCAGGATCTATCGTCGACGGCGCCATATCCGCATCTGTGACCGCGGCTCCGACTGGATAACGGTCGCCATCATGGCACGAGCGAATGCAACCTGTTCATGAGGAGTGGCGCAACCTGACGTGATCGTCGCAGGTGACCATCTGCTGGGCGGCGCCGTATTCGGCGCAGCGAAATTGCAGCCGATCGGCCGGACGGTGCCCCACACGGCCATGCACCCCTGCGTAAAATTGCGTCTTCGCTGAAGGACTGTGCATCTCGCGAAAGGCCAAACGTCGCGACATGTTGCTCCTAGCCGACGAGGCGAGAGGAACCGTGGCTAAATGGCTGGTGGTGCTTTTGATCGGCCCTCGCCCATTGGCCAGCTTAGCTGGTTAATCAACCGGGTTCGGTGCGAGAGGTGCATTGTGGCTGCTCACAACACGAGCGAATCGTAGCCATCAAGACTTTCTTGTCTTGCGCGGAGCCTTGGAAGGAACTGGAGTTGATGGGGCTGCCTTCTTGCGGCTGCCGTTTCCTTTTGTCCCCAACCCGATCCGGTGCGCCATCTCCCGGCGGGTGGCCGAGTAATTCGGAGCTACCATCGGGTAGCTCGCGGGAAGACCGAATTCTGAGCGATATTGCTGCGGGGTCATGCCATGGGCCACGGAAAGGTGACGCTTCAGTGTCTTCTGCTGCTGGCCGCACCCCATGCAGACAAGGTGATCCGGCTTTATAGAGGCTCTCACCGAAACTGCCGGTGCTCGGGGCTCAGTTGCGGGCTCTTGGGGCGGAGCGCCTATCGAGGCTAGAGCTTGGTGAACCTGAGCGACGAGGTCACCAACGTCACCGAGACCCACCGTGTTGTTTGCAACGTGCGCAGCAACGATGTCTGCGGTGAGTTCGATGAGCTGAGCATTGTCCACAGACGTTCTCCAGGTAATTAGGCGACCGCCTCTAAAGAGCGTGTGGTGGAATGCAACTCTTACCCCAGCTGCGCACGTAAATAGGGTGTAGACGGGCTTACTTACAACTCTATCCAGCTGAGAACCAATTGCAGCGAATTTTCTCGGCTTTTGGCTAAGCCGGTGGGCTGCGGCAATATGGCTTCAACGCCGCCATCCTTCGGCGCCGGCCGGGCAGGGCTTTCGGCGAGAGCAAATCGGCCTCTGCCGCAGCCCTGGTGGTTATCACCGACCTCCCGAACCCAAGGTCGCAGTGTCTTGCATTCCTGCGTAGAAGCTGGCTTATTCAGCCCGCTGTCCGCGCCGCGGGCGGTAGAGGCTTGATAACCTCTCTGTGAGGGCCGTCGTTCGGCTGCCTTGGTTTGATCCTGACTTGTCGGGTGTCGACCGGGTGGCGGACGCGTATGTCCAGGGCCGCCCGGCCTAAAGGCGTTCGCGCCTGTCTCACAGCAGGTTATCAACATCCGGTTCCAAGGGCCGGCATCGCCTCTTTCAAGGGATGCAGACGGCTGTCTGCCGTCGATGGAAATGGTGGGATGTACAAGATGAGAGCAGCTTTCTTGGGTCTATCGCTGTTGTTGGCCACGGCCGCATCAGCTCAAGCGCCTGCAATCACGCGGAATGCGCCGGCACAAGTCCCGGCGCCCCACTGGGACATCACCGGGGTCCGCCTGAGCATGACCCCGACGCAAGTTGCCTCTGCTATGAAGGCAGCGGGATACGCCCTGGAATTCCAGTCGAAAGGTCGATCTTGGCGGGGCGAAGTCGCTAATAATGTTCTGCGCTTGAGGCGTATCCGGATTCCTGAAGGTGAGAAGGTTATCCGCTCAGAAGACTATCGCAAGGGCCAAGAAAAGGTCAACGTCCTGTACGCGCCAGGCGAGGCCGGACCTTATGTCGCTAACGTATCATACTCGATCAGCAACAATGAGATTAGCGAAGTGGACTTTGAAGTTTCGGCTGTTAAAAAGTATGGAAAACCAACCATTGATCTCGGAGCGAAGCTTGCCTATTGCTCCTTGCCCGAACAAGATTGCTTTCGATCAACTCAAAGTTCTGTAATCCA
Source organism: Allosphingosinicella sp. (assembly GCA_036399475.1). Classification (GTDB taxonomy): domain Bacteria; phylum Pseudomonadota; class Alphaproteobacteria; order Sphingomonadales; family Sphingomonadaceae; genus Allosphingosinicella. The sequence continues at coordinate 183,185 of DASWNA010000027.1, read as the reverse complement.
GCTTCCGAGTTTGGTGGTAGTAGTTTCCGGATCGACTGCAAGGGGTGTCCGCCTTCAGCAGGGCCTCCGTGCAACCCGGGCATTTCAGGCGGCCATAAGCTTCGAGGCAGAACGGCTCTACCCAAAGAAGGACAAGCCGTCGATTTGACCGAGGGTTTAAGCTGTCGGTGATCTCGTTGTCGCCGCCTACTTGTAGGTGAATTTCAGAGGGACCCAAACTAGGATCTCTACCAGTGACTCAAGCACAAAAGGTCGACGGGTCGGTTCGCGAAAGCAGGCACGGATGCCGGCTGCGATCGCCTCACCTTCTTCGACATGCGCCTAGTGCTTGTCGTGCGATGGTGCGCCGAAGCTCACGTCGCGGATCAGCAAGTCGAGGCGGCTGCTTAGCTGCTCGATCATCTCGGCCGAGCTGGAAGTGGGGTCTTTGCCCGCTGGTGGCTCCATCGGGAGCCGTGACGCTGGACCGGAAGTCGGCGCGGGGAAGCGGGCGACAGCTTTCCCGCGTTTCCGCGACTATCCGGTTATGAAAGCCTCGTGGGAAAACGCAGTTGAATTTGGCGCTCTGGCGGTCCTCGCCCTCGTCGCCATGTGGCTAATCGCCGGCGTCTGAACCGGTCTTCGCCCAACTCGCCGCCTGGGGCTTCCCCGTCGCCCGTCGTGCCGGCCGCCGCTTCGATGTCGCGAACGTCGGCGCTGGCATGACGCTCGGCCAAGTCTACGACGTCTACCGCCGCCTTCGTTACTGGCCGCATTGGCCCGGGCCGATCGGCGGGGTGCCGGACGGGCCTCAGCGGCTATGCGGCGGAGCGAGTCCGCTCTATCCGTAATCGTCCTTCAAGGGTGATGCGCACAACGTTGGCATGACCATTCAAACTCTCGCGCTAAATTGAGCTAAGTCAGGCGGGTCGATTGAAAGCCGCGCGACAACGAAGCTAAAACCGGTGTTTGTTGGCTCTGCACCATGGGAGATCGTCGCTCCTCAGTTGTTTGATGCGGAAGCCGAGCCTGAGCTGGAGGGCGAGCGAGACGCCAGACGAGCCCGCAGCCCCGCCGACGAACTCAGAAAGTGCTAGCAAGTAGCTCGATTAGCACGTGCTGCGGCCCGCGCCGGACCTGAAGGTTCGTGTCTGATTCGCCGGCGGATTTGCCTTTTTGATGAAAACGGAGAAAGACAGCTTCCAATTACGCGCTTTCCGTGGAATCATGCTGTGACTGGAGGAGACGCTGGCATGGATGCTGATAGGGTGCGTGAGTTATGCGAGGAACTGCGGCAGACCCTTGCTAACCTGGACGTCGCAGTTGCAGAAGAAGAAGGTGAGGCAGTCTTGGGAGCGGCTTGGTTGCGCTCGGTATTGAGAGCACGGCGGGTTCGCCAAAGTTACTTCGAGCCCAACCTTTTTGCAGATCCCGCTTGGGATATGATGCTCGACTTGCTGGCGTCGCGGCTGGAAGGTCGGACCCTTTCTGTATCAGCGCTTTGCCAGGGCTCAGGGGTTCCACAGACAACCGCGCTTCGGCGGATAGACCTTCTTGTGGAAAGAGGGATGATTACTCGTCGTCCTGATGGATCAGACGGACGACGGGTTCTTGTTGATCTTTCACAATCGGCTGCTGTGCGTCTCGAAGCATGCCTCGTTGCTATGCGTGAGTTCGCGTGAGTCGGAGCCCGCGCTTCTTCGTCGCGGCGTCTTGAGTGCCGGCAGGGAACCCCGCCGCAACCTGCCCACCATCTATGGCGATCCGAAAGGCTCGTGGACATCCCGGGCGTTGGTTACTGGTTGTGTGCGCTGAAAGGTGGGGAGACGCTTCCAGCTGATAGTAGCGGCCAAAGTTCCTATGCTACGAACGGCCTAACTCGGTACGTCCGCAGGCGCTTGCGCCGTCCGCCAGAAGGGTGTGTGGGGCCATCGGCCTTCTGATGCATAGACCGCTTCGCTTCCCCGAAGCGATCGCAGCCAGGTTCTCACCAAGGCACTGTGATAGAGCGCCGCGGCCGAATGATCGCCGGCGAGCGCCCTGCGGACAGCATGTGCGGCGGCAAGGCCCGACGCGAGCGCCTGGGGCAACCCTTGCGAGGTCAGCGGATCGAATGCTGCCGCCGCATCCCCGACCGCGAGCCAGCGCTCGCCGCAAATGGGCGCCAAGATCGAGAACCCCGCTTCCCACGCACGGCTGGAAGGAGCGCGGCTTCCCGGCGATGGAAGCGAAATACGGCGGGACCGCCCGCCGAACAGTACATGGTGCTTTACTCCGCCCGGACCGGTAGCGACATACGACCAGCCGTCGGGTCCGGCCACGATGTCGACCCAGCCGTAGCCGGCTTCCGCTCTGCTCTGCATGGACTCCGCTTCTTCGGCCAGTCGCCGCGTCGCGATCCGGCGTACCGCGCCCAACCTTCGTCCCAGTGCTGCCGGACGTCCGGTTGCATCAATGGCGAATGCGCAGCGAATCGTTCGCTTGGGTGTCGAGGTGCCAGCGGGGTTCGTAAAGTGCAGCTCGATCCCATCACCGGTCAGCGCGGCACGCAGTAGCCGCCGGTTCCACCGCCATTCTGCGCCAGCCGCGATCGCTTCGGTTGCGAGCCGGCGTTCGAACATGGCGCGGTCTAGGATCCAGCCGTGGCCGCCCGGCTCGCGCAGATAGTCGCGGCGGTGCGGACGTCCCCAATCGCTGACCACGCCGAGGCAAGGACGGGCGAGCGCCTGGTCCTCGTCGAGCGCCTGGACGAGCCCGAGCCTCGTAAGGATCTGTCGGGCGGACGGCGCCAGGATCTCGCCGACTTTCGCCCGCGGGCCCGGCGCCGAGTCCGCGACCACCGTGCGATATCCCCAATTGGCGAGGAGGCGGGCCGTCGTGGCGCCCGCTGGACCGCCGCCCACCACGACGACGTCGCAGTCGAGCGTCAAACCTCGCCCCGCCGGAAGGTACGCTTGGGCTTTGCAAAACCCGTCTGTTCAGTTTTGGCGGTGACGCGGAGTCCTGCTTGGTGCGGCTCAAGGTCTATCCGGTCCACCATCTCCATCAGCTCGATTTTGGGATCATCCCCGACATTTTCCGGATGCCGGCCTTCCTCCACCCATGCGACGGGCGGCAGCCCCCGTTTTTGAAGGTGTTCCGGTACATCGCGAGGGAGCGACATCCCGAGCATCCACCATTCATCGACCATATGGGTGATGCGCTTGATGTAGCCGGTGCTGCGAATGTCGCGCAGCCAGTCCTCCCGGTAGCCGTAATATTTCAGCGCCTGGAGTTCACTCGTCGCCGGGTCGGTCAGTCGGCTGAATGAGGCTTTGCTCAGCACCTGGTTCGGTGCGCGTGGCCCCCAGAAGCTGGGCATGGAGAGATAGGAGCTGGGCGAATAATCCGCGTCCGAATTGCACGAGGCTTCATCCGTCTGCCACGGAACGCCCATCCAGCGGGTGAGGGAGCCGGCAACCGCGACGTCTAGAGCTCCGCGGGGGCCGAGGCAGGTTTCCGGAGTCAGCTTGTCTCCAAAGTCCTGCCGGGCCACTTCATCGACTCCGCCGCATTTGAGGCGGAACGGCTTCTCCCACAGGGACGTGCGCCGCATTGGCCAGGTCATCTCGATGCCGGGATGGAACGGGCCTCCCAGGCACTCGTAGAGGCTGGCGCGCTCAAGGTGGTAGACCTGTTGCTCTGGCGCGAGGTCCTCGAAGCGCGGCAGGGCCGGAACGCCTTCCCAATCGTCTTGCGCCTCGCCTGCAGCCCATCGCTGCACATGAGCGTAGATTGTGGAGGTGACGGAAAGGCCCGCCATTGCGAAGTCCCCGGGCTCCCCATAGGCATCTCCGTAGATTTGGGCCATCTTGAGCGGTTTGTAGTCGCTCATGTCGGCGGGATCGCGGAACAGGCTTGCGACGCGCTCGCGCCACGGGCGGTTTTCTTCGGACATGTCACGCAGCAGCTTAAGCCGGTCCGGCGCCGCCGCGTCGAGCGTGGAGCCAGTACCGTGCATGACGTAGAGGCCATGGTCGACCCATTGCTGCTGTGTCATGCGATCGAAGACCGGCCAGATGTCCCGGGTGAAGCTTGTGGATTCAGGCTGGTCCATCCAGCCCGCTGCGATCCACGAGTCGACCACCACGTCCTCCATGGTCACGACGCCAAACGTACCCGGCGCGAAATTGGGCGGCGCGACTACGACATAGGCCGGGAGCGCGTCGATGGTCTCATCGCCGATCGTCACGGTCGCGTGCACTGGACCGTCACCCGTATCGTCGTGCCAGCCATCATTGTTGGCGAAGGTGGTCGGAAGCGTTCCGGCCACGGCCGGCGCTGAAGCTCCGTAGCCGCCGAGGACGATCAGCCGGCCTGCCTCGTCGGTCCTGAGCTCGCCAAGATAAACGTCCCGTCCATAGAAACGGCCGTCTTCGAAAGTCACGGTGGGCGCGTTTTTACCGGAGATTTCGGCCGGGGCCGGGACAATGTTGAGCAGCGAGCGATCGTTCTCCTGAGCATTCCGTTTGACGACAAAGGGCGCGAGGCCCGGGGCAACGTCCATCGCCTGCTGAAACTGGTACCAGCCGGCCTTGAGGTTGGCGATGCGCACCCGCCACTTGATCGACACATCGCCGCCAGCAATGATCTCCTCGATACTGCCGTCCTTGAGGTGCGCATAAATCCGGAAGCGAACGGCTTGGCGCTTGATCCGCCCCTCCGTATCGCGAAAGCCTTCGGGATCGTCCGGTGCTCGACCGCGTATCTCGGATGCAAGGATATAATCCTCATAGCCGGGGGCGTTGCCGACCCGGGCGAGACCGAGCGGCGGATAGATTGCGATGCTTTCGATGTCGGCAACTCGGGTCATATTCCCCCCTTGCAAGTGAAAAGCTGGAACGCGGCCTCACTGCGCGACTCGCTGAAGAAGCAGGCTTGTAACGGTCAGCTTGCCAGATGCCTTAACGAATGCAAGGTTGTTCCTTTGGGGTAGCGCTCACCAGGTAAATAGCGGCGGATAAAAGCGCCTGAGCTTTGCAAAATAGCAGCTTTGAGGTCGAAGTGAACGTCACTCCGTTGAGACTCCAACGTGCGAACAGCTTCAACTTTGACCGGCGGCACGAGTTTTAGTGCGGCGACTGCAACCAGGTGGCGGACCGCCCTCGCGGCGTCTACGATACTCCTCACTATGTTTTGCGCCAAACCTAGGTGCCCTACACACAGTTGTCACATGCGCTTTCGTGCGCAAATGCGCGACTGCCGCGTCTGATGTTCGCCCTTTCAGGAACCTCGTCGGAACTCCTGAGCGATTGGGGCTGGGGTATCTTAGGCTGCGGCGTCGGAAAAGAGGTACTCAGACGCCGTGGGGTCTGGCGCACCTGATCATTACCAAGCTCTTGTCAGTCCGCCGTTTGCAGCGTGGCAGGGCCACATGCCGTGGTTAGAAAAGCGCAAAGCTCTGGGACCGCCCCGGGACAGGCGGTATAGGCAACCTTGATGAAGCAGTCGGATGCTGAACGTGCTGCAAAGCGTACTAGGCTCGGGTCAGCGGCAATCGTCCGCGGCCCCCACGCGGATGCAAGCTAAATGGGACAGCGCAGCGTTAGCGTGCCTGCGGGGAAGCATGTACGTCATGCATGATCTCAGGCATGTCCACATTGCGCCATTGTCGGCGGTCTCTGATTACCAGCGCCGATTTCAAAAGCGGTCATTGGTTCAGGTGCAAACGAAGCTCGGCGCACACGGGCGACATTAGGATTTAGCTGCCGTCCTGCCGCGCTTGCAGAGCGTCGCGACTGTTAGGAGCGGGTGTCAACGTCCGCCAGGTGCTACTACGTAGCATGGGCCATGACCGCGTTGCGGATATGGTCGGGCGTCGCTCCAGCGCTGCGCAAAGCAGCGAGCGCTCGGTCACCGTCCCGCTTCGCCAAGCGTCGTCCATCCGCGTCTCGGATAAGCCGGTGATGGCGGTACACGGGCGTCGGTCGGCGAGTCAGTGCTTGGAGAAGTCGGTGGAGCGGCGTTGACGGGAAGAGGTCGTTGGCTCGCGTCACGTGGGTGATGCCCTGCCAGGCATCGTCTAGCACCACCGCCATGTGATAGGCGACCGCGCCGTCCTTGCGCCGGAGCACGACGTCGCCGACCTCCTCGATTAGCGCCTTTGGATCGAGCGCGATCCATCCCTGCTCGCCCCGGGGGCCATACCCGATCTCCTTGAACGCGAGCGCCCGCACCGCGTTGGCGCCCCCCAGCCCGTCGATCGCCGCGCGCATGTCGAGTCGGAGGGCGTGCGGCCCGTCTGCAAGGGACCGCGGCCTTTGGCGGCAGGTGCCGGGATAGGGTGGGCCCATTTCGGCACCCTCCTGAGGCGCCCCCGCCGCCGCCTGGATCTCCGCCCGAGTGCAGAAGCAGGGATATGCCAGCCCTTGCGCCGTCAGGGCGTCGAGCTCCGCCACATGCTCCGCGGTGCGGCTCGACTGGAAGAGCACCGGCTCCGGCCAGTGTAGGCCCAGCCACCGCAGGTCGTCGGCGATCGCGTCGGCATAGGCGGCGCGGCAGCGGCCCTGATCGAGATCGTCCATGCGGAGCAGGAACACGCCCCCTTCCGACCGCACCGCTTCCCACACCGTCAGCGCCGAGAAGGCATGCCCTAGATGCAGCAGGCCGGTCGGCGACGGCGCGAAACGACTCACGGGGCGGGTCATAGTCAGATCGTATCTGCTCGGGCAGGGCGGATCAAATGTCCGCCGGTCTCCGAAGCGGCTTCACTCTGGCGCAGCAGAGAGCGGTATTGTAGAGAACCCGGCCTCTGTTTCCGTTATCCTCGAAGAGGACGAATCGACATTTCATGAGCGATCCTTTCGATCTTTCCGCCCTGGTCGCGGCCCTGTTTCCGGGCGCGGTGCCGACGCCCGAGGAACTGGCGCGCCGCTATCCATCCCGATCGCTGCCCGAAGGCGGCATGGTGACCCGGATCGGGCCAAGCCCGACCGGCTTCATGCATATCGGTACGCTCTACGTCGGCCTGCTTTCCCACCAGTTCGCCGAGCAGAGCGGCGGCGTTTCGTTCCTGCGCATCGAGGACACCGACAAGAAGCGCGAGGTCGCTGGCGCCATCGACTTCATCCTCCGCTCCTTTGACCATTTCGGCATCGAATTCGACGAAGGCCTCAACCGCGACGGAGTGGAGCGAGGGCAATATAACCCGTACACTCAGAGCCACCGTAAGCCCATCTACGAGTGCTTCGTGCGTCATCTCGTCGAGCAGGGGCAGGCGTATCCCTGCTTCTGCAGCCCAGAGGAGCTGGATGCGATCCGCCGCGAGCAGCAGGCGCGCGGGATCCCCCCGGGCTATTATGGCGAATGGGCAATCTGGCGCCATCGGCCTTTGGCAGACGCGCTTGCCGCGCTGAGCGAAGGCAAGCCTTATGTGATTCGCTTCCGTTCGAGCGGCGATGTCGAGCGGCGGATCGTCGCGCACGACCTGCTGTTCGGCGACCGCGAAGTGCCGGAGAACAACCAAGATATCGTCATCCTCAAGTCGGACCGGCTGCCGACCTATCATCTCGCTCACGTCGTCGACGATCATCTGATGGGCACCACCCATGTCATCCGCGGCGACGAATGGCTCTCCTCCCTGCCAATCCATCTCCAACTGTTCGAGGCGCTCAGGTGGCCTGCGCCCGTTTATGCTCATGTCGCGCCGATCAACAAGATGGACGGCGGCTCGCGACGCAAGCTCAGCAAGCGCAAGGACCCGGAGGCGAGCGTCGGGTACTTCATCGAGCTGGGCTATCCACCCGAAGCGGTGATCGACTACCTCCTCAACGTCGCGAACTCGAACTTCGAGGAGTGGCGCAAGGATCACCCCAACGCCGATTTTCGCGCCTTCCCGCTGTCGTTCGGACGGCTGCGCGGCAGCAGCGGACCGCTGTTCGACTTCCCTAAGCTCGACAGCATCAGCCGCGAGAAGGTGGCGCTCCTGTCCCCGGCAGCCTTGTACGATCACGTGCTGGCGTGGGCGTGCGAGTACGACGCGGAACTCGGGGCGCTGTTGTCGAGCGACCCCGATTACGGACGACGAATCTTCGCAATCGAGCGCGACGGCGAGAAGACGCGCAAGGATATTGCGAAATGGTCCGACGTCGGGGAGAGCATGGAGTTCTTCTTCGACGAGCGTTTCGTTCTCGATCTCGACACGGCAGTGGGGCTGCTGGCTCCGCTCGACGCGGAGGAGGTTCGCGCCATCGTCGCGGCGTTCGAGATTTTCTATGATCAGGACGACGGACGCGACAAGTGGTTCGAGAAAATCAAGGCGATCGCGCGTGCGCGGGGCTTCGCCGACAAGGCCGGTGACTATAAGCGCAACCCCGAAGCTTATAAGGGCACGGTGAGCGACGTTGCTAAGGTGTTCCGCGTTCTGCTCACCGGCCGCACGCAGACGCCCGATCTTCACGCAGTGATGCGGGCGATGGGGCGCGAGCGGGTGCTCGCAAGGCTGGCGATCGCGGCCTAGCCGAGGAAAGTGATCCTGTTGAGCGGATACGGCTTGTCGATCCGGATGGGGTTCAGCGTGCCGACGTACCGGTCGCATAGCGTAATCACCTCGTCATGCGTGGCGGCATGAGCAAGGAATCGGGCGAGCGCCTCAAACGCTTCGACGGGCATGGCGTCGCGCATCTGTGACAGCCACCGCCTCGGCGAGCTCGGGAAGATCCCGTGCTCCTCCAGCGCGAGCTGGACCAGCGGATAGGACATCGCATTGAGGAGGAAATGCGTCTGCGCGGCGCCCGCCCCCGGCTCCGGGTTTAGGTATTTCGACAGGAGCACCTTCACGCGGTACTTCAGCAGGTTCCGCCGCTCCGGCGGCAGGCGATACTGGCGGATGAGTTCGCTCACCTCGGCATGGATGGCATCGAAAGCACTGCGATCTCCGTCGACGAACGGCATCTCGAGGATGAAGTTGATCGCAATCTCGTCCATGTTGGCGATCTTGGCGCGCAGGTCGGCGAGGGTGTCGATGAAGAACTCGACCCAAGTCCCTTCGTGGTCTTCGAACATCTCAATCCGCGAGCAGCCGCTCCGGATCACGCAATAGACGTCAATGTCCGTGGATCGGCTTTCCGCGAAGCCGCGGTTGCTTGTCACGAAGACGATATCGTCCTTCGCACCGAGCCGCGCGAACAATGACCCAGTCACTCGGCAGCTTCCAAAAAGGCGATGACGTCGTCAATGTCGCGATCGGCCTGGCCGATGCTCGACTTCGCGATCGGCAACCTCACAATGAGGCTGAAGTCGGTATTTGCGATGTTGACCAGCGTCATCCCTGGTCTGGGCGCGAAGACCGGCGGATAGGAGACATCGACGACGAACGCATTCTGGCGCAGCGCCGCGTCGGCATAGCGGCCGGGCGACGCCGCCAGAGCGCAGAACACGGCGTCCGCTTCCGCCAGGGCATGGCTCCCTTCGTCCAGGTCGAGCAGGTCGAGCGGTATTTCCATGAGCTCGACAACGTCCGCAAGCGATCGCCGCAGCTTGGCCACGCTGCGGTTGATCCAGAGGATATGGCGCACGTTGGCGAAGCGCGCCCGCAGTAGCGCGGAAAAGAACGCTTCGGCCATATAGCCGCCCCCGACGATCGCGACGGTCGCACCCCGGCCACGCGCGACATGGCTAACAATTAGGTCGGCGGCGGTGGTCGAGTAATTCTCGTGGCTGTCGACGCCTGAGTGCTCGCGGATTGCCGCGCCCAGCGCCAGAAGCGCGGCAAAGCCTTGTTCGGCCGGCTCCAGCAAGCGATTGCGGCGGCGGCCGGCACGGACCGCCTCCGACACCTGGAGCAGGATCTCCTGCTCGCCCACGATTTCGGACTGCAGCCCGGTGATCATGGATAGGAATCGTCGCACGCAGGTCAGGCCGGAGGCGTGGAAGAACGGCGCCAGTGGCTGACCGGCTCCGTCGTAGCGATACAGTTCGAAGCGCAGGCAGGTCGACACCAGCAGCTCGCCGGCTGAGGGGATGGCTGCCGGTCGGCCGGCGTGTCGCTGCGCCACCGCGCGCACGACGTCCTTGCTCGCGGTGCGCGCGTCGATGAAGTTGCAGGACACGGTTCGCGTCAAGGCGAGTAGCGCGGGCAGATGCCGCTCGACGAGCTTCTCCAGCGAGGCGCTCGCCTGGGTCATCACAGAGAGAGGTGGAAGAAGGCGTATTCGCCGTCGTGCCCGACGATTTCATTGAGGTCGAGCCCGTCCGACCGTCCGCGCAGATACTCGGCGATCGCCTTGAGCTTGTCGTGCCACCGAGCCTCCGGGAGCGCTGCTCCCCGGCTCTTGATCTCGGGGTGGGCCTCGTGGAAGTCGGCCATGGCGTCGATCATGTAAACGTCCGGCATGACGATGTATTCAGTCGAAAGAAACAAGGTGATCGTCGGCTGGCGATCAGCGCGGCCGGCATCGATCTCGACGTCGTGGATCCACCTCGACGGCATGTAGTAGATGTCGCCGGCCCGCAGCCGCACCCGGTGTTCCAGCGTCCGCAATCTCACGGTTTCGCGGAATGCATGCCGCGGCCAGATCCCGTCGACGTGCTGAAGCGCGATCCCGTCGTAATATCCTGCGCAGGTGGAGGCAGCGTCACCGACGAGGCTGTAGATGCTCTGGTGCAGTTCTCCCTTCACCACCGTGGACATGAAGTCGAACGGATGGGAATGCGGCGGCTCGACGATCGATCCGGCCGGAATGCGCCCGCTCGCCGGAAAGCCGCGCGCCAAGGCATTGGGCTGCCAGATGTGGACCGTCAGGTTCCAGGCCGCCGCGGCGTTCCCCAACCGCTCGGCCAGCCCGAGTGGAGCGGGAGAGGTACCTTCCGATGGCTCGTGCAGCGACTCCACTGTTAGCGTATTGCCGCACCAACCATAGATAGAGTGCATCCGGACATTCAGCAACCTCGCGCGAGATGCCTCCTGCTCGACGGTCCCATTCCGGCAGACGGAGTCCCGGAGCGCATCAAGGAACGTCGCGAGCACATCGGGTCGGCCTAGCGCAGCAAGGATCGCATGTATGGAGCGGACGCGGGCATTACCGGGGGGAATGCGGCGGACTTCCTCCAGCACGTCACGCATCTCTAAGTAGGGCTGGACCGAGGCGGGGGCTGCGCGCCATCCCGCGACGATCCCGGCGATCCGGTCGGATATTCCGATATTTGGACTTAAGCGCGTCAAAGTATCGCGAATTGACATCAGAGTTGAACAGTCAACCGCAGTCGGCCTATCTGTGATGCCTATCCGATTGGACCGTGCGTCTTTACGCATACCCCCTCCGCAGCAACGGCCTTATCAGCCTTGTAGCTTAGCCCGCCAAGCGCGACGCCTCAACTGACTTCAGCCGGTATATGCACCTCAGCCGAACAGCTGTTTTTGGGAATAGCACACGCTCACATCCTGAGTGAAGGGGGATCAGAGTCGGTGGTGAGTGGCCCTTCGTCACGGGCGGCCGGCAATGGCAACTATGTCGACCGCATTACCCCAAAAGGGAAAGGCCGGAATCGGCCAGTAACGGCCGGCACCACGCACCTTCCGCCGAGCACCCACATCGGCATTGAAGGCAGCCTAGCGCTTTCGCATCAGCGGAGAGACCTGAGTCGCCAAGTCAATGCTGTGTCCCGCATTACCGACTCACCACCTCCAAACTCGAAGCGGCGGGCAGGTGCGGGGATGAAGCGGCGAACGTACATGGCACACCGGCCTTAGCATCCAGACACACATCCGCCTCGATGCTGCTCGCCGACGAGTCGATCTGCAACATGAGGTAGCCTTAGGCTTGTACGTTCGTATGGTCTGGACCCTGGCATTCGCCGGAAAGGGATTCCGCCAGAGGCGAACTAAGCTCCTAATAACTCCTTGAGGCGCGCCGCCATCCGTTTCCGCCGCGCGGTGAACCATGCGTCGAACCCATTAAGGTCGGCGGGTATCGTCCCAAGCAGGTGCCGATCGCAATAATCGGCGTGCGAGGCCTTGGAGGGCTTGTGCTTGGCCAGCCACTCCGTCGGCAACGCCGCCAGCTTTCCCTTGTTGGCCGCACCTTCGAGCAGCTGTAAATTAGGCAGCGCGTTGGCATGCTCAGCCATCGCCTCCGCCTCGTCCGCGTCAAAACCCGCCTTCGTCAGCTTCTTGTGCGTGAATCGCGATACGGGGAACACGTGGTCGATGTGCATCTCGTGGCGAAGGTCGATGAATGGGAACAGCAGGGACAGCAGCGGCAACGTTGCGCGATCACCATAAGGGAGGTGCAGTAGGTCGTCGATCTCGGCCGCCTCGAACTTGAGCGACTTGCCTCGCTTCTCCATCTCCGCCTTCAGCTGCTTGACCGGAAAGGCGTCGGCGCCGTGCTTCTTGATTTGGTCTCTGAGAGCGGTCAGCAGCACGTCTAGCCCGCTGCCCCAGATGCCCGACGCCTTGAGAAGAGAGCGCACCAACCAGAAACGGATCGCCTCGCGATCGGAAGCGAAGGAGGAGTGCGTGACGTAGTTGTCCGGCGCCTCACGGTGGTGGAGGTAATAGGCGACCGGCAACAGGGCGCTGTCCGCCCGCAACGTTTGACCCGACAGGCCGAAGCTGTCGACTAGCGCCACCGTCTGCCGCAATGCCCGGTCGATCGCTGGCCAACCCTTTTCCAGAGTTGCCATGTTGGCAGCGGTGAAGTTCTCCACCTTGAAGCCGACGCTCTTGATGTCGGCCAGCATCAGCCCCGCCTTGAGCACCCAGTCTTGGGAAAAGGCGAAGCGGCGGCCAGTCGCGTTGAGCCCGGCGACCAATCCGTTAATCTCGGCTCGCGCATCCAACTTCTTCCATTGCGCGGTCGCGATCGATAGCAGAAGGTTGGAATAAGAAAGCGTAGTGCCGCCGGAGTTCAGCCGGACGAAGATGTTGAGCACTCGCTCGACGTCCTGCGACTTCTCCTCGTAGAAGTTAATCGACGGATCGGTATGCACCACCGTCCGCAGCCGGTCGGCCGCGCCGAACGCTAACTTGCGCCCCTCCTTGTCGAGATCAAAATCTTCGATCATGTCGTGCAGCGCGGCGCCGTCGGTGAGCGACAGGATGCGCTCAACCGGAAACCATGATTCGTCCGTAGCACGTTCGACCTGTGCCTCGGTCAGAAATTTGAACCGGAACACAGAGCCGTCCTCCGCCGGGTCGCGCGGTGCCGTTAAGTTGAGGTGGAGCCGACGTTTGGGAAAGGCGGCGTCGTTGGTCCACCATCCTCCTCGCTGCTTAACCGCCATCGATCCGCGCAGCCCGATATTGAGTGCTGTCAGCCGCTGTTGTCCATCCAGCACCGCGGTTACGGGATGCGACGGCAGCTTGCCCAATTCTTTGCAACGCGCTGCGTCGCGCTCATGATAATGGAGCATGAAGTCGTAGAATTGGAACTGCGTCGCCGTCTTCGGTTCGACCTTCCAGAACAGGAAGGTACCGAACGGATAGCCCTGCATGAGGCTGTCAAACAGTCGCTCGATCTGTTCAGCTTTCCACACGAACTCTCGCTGGATAGCTGGCAGAACGTAATCCTTCTTGTGGATCGCTGCCAAGGCGTCGGCGATCGTTCCCCCGGACGTGTGCATTTTTTGATCTCTCCTGACATCCGAGCATAGCCTCTCGCCGCTCAGGCGCCAGCTCCCACGCGAGACCAACTATAAGCACTTGCTTGGCGGTCGCCCATTGTGCTTGCTGGTCGCCGAGACCAGTTGCAAGCAGCGCTGTTGTCGGCGGCGACGTGGTGACGGCTTAAGTAGCGCGAGCGGGCGGGTACGACCGGCAGCAGTTCGGTTGATCTTCGACAGTTTACTTCGGGCGCATGCGGCCGGTTGAACGCTTAGCGTGCCCTTTCGAGCCTTCCGCTCCCGAGAAATAGACTGTCTGGTTTTGGCCAGAAGCCGCCGCCACGTCCGACTCCCACAGGGTTCCACGAGCGGTCACCATATCCGGCTCCGTTATTCCCTATGCGTTACATGACGCGAAAACAGGTGACAAAAAAACGACGGGAATCTGGGGCGCCGCGCAATCCTGTTCAAACCCGTCTCTTTTGCTGGCAATCCCTGGTCTGCGGCAAAGTACAGGGAAGTTCCGTTCCCGCGTCCGTGCTTGCAGCCATCGCGCGACCCAACGGGGGGGGAAATCCTTTAGCCGATAGCTGTATTCCCTGAATATGGATCGGCGAATCGCCAGAGCGGAACAAGCTAGCACCGGTGCCGCGCTGCGGGAGTCTCCGGCTAAAGAATGAAGTCCGTTGCGGCGAGAGGAGCTACCCCCGTGACGATAATCCTGAAGTCTCCCACACCGTCGCCGTTGAGGTCGCCCTCGACGAAGGTGTCCGTGCCGTTGTTCCACGTCCGCAGCTGGCCGGCTGTGCCACCGAATGCGGCGGAGCCGATGAAAGTGAAGGCATCATTGGCCGCCGTTGCAGCGTTTGCATCAAGCAGCGACAAGTCGATCTTGTCGGTTGTTGCCTGGAACAAGTTGATGCGGTCAGGAGCGGCTATGGGCGATTCGCCAGCGGATTCAAACCGCAGATAATCGATCCCGTTGCCGCCCGTAAGCTGGTCCGCACCCAAACCTCCGACCAACGTATCATTTCCGGCCATCCCGTAGATTTGGTCGTTACCCGCACCCCCATAAATTACATCAGCCTTGTCCCCGCCGACGAGTATGTCACTTGCCGCGCCCGAACGAATGGAAAAGGAGCCGTTCGTTTCCGCCATCCCTACGAAGATGAGCTGCTCGGTAGGGAGCAGGGGCATTGCCCAGACGACCAGCTGCGAGCCGGCGCTGACATTCGCGTCAACCGTTGTGATGTTGAAGGATGTCGGTGACGAGCCGACCTGGGACCCGCTGTAAAGGTCGAGCTTTTCCACCTCGATCAGACTGCCGGCGCCAAAGGTAAGGTTGTAGACGCCCGCGAGGGCCAAGGTATCCGTTCCGGCTCCACCATGGGCGATGTCGTCAGCGGTGAAGGTTCCGCCGAAGTAGACAAGGTCATTCCCGAGCCCGCCGAAAGCGCTGTCCACACCTCCCTGTGTGTGAACGATCAAGTCGTTCCCGCTCCCGCCGCTAATGGAATTGTTCGCCGCGTTTCCGTAACCCGTGAACCCTCCCGTGCCATCAAAGGTCAACTTTTCGAGATGCGCCTCGAGGGCGTAGGACAAGAGCGTGGTGCGCACCTCGTCCGTTCCTTCCAAGGCTACTTCGTAGACGACGTCTGCAACGTCGTCGATCAGGTAGACGTCGTCGCCGGAACCGCCACGCAGTAAGTCCGCGCCGGTCCCGCCGTCCAAGATATCGTTCCCCGTTCCGCCTTCAAGATCGTCGTTGCCAGCGAGCCCAAAAAGCAGATCGTCACCGCCGAGCCCGCGAATTTCGTCGGCCCGGGCGGTACCACCAAGGCTATCGGCGGCGTCGGTCCCGAGGATCTCGGGCGCCTCCGATACGTCGATCCTGAACGTCCGGGTGACTGCAAGGCCGCCATCTGACACACTCACCACAATCTCGTGAAAGGCTGCGGTTTCATAGTGCAGCGCCCCGGCCACCAGGACGGCGCCGGTAAGCGGATCTATCGAGAAGCGCCCGTCGGCGTTGACCGTCAAGGCGTAGGTCAAAGAGCCGCCTGCCGGATCCAGGGCGGATACGACCAGACCTGTTGGCGCACCAAGGGATGCATCCTCTGACACCACGTTTGCACTTTGGTCGGCGTCTTGGGGAGTGGAAGGAGCAACGTTGAAAACTTGAACGTCGAAACGCGCGGTGATGCTGTCGATGCCGTCCGAGGCCTCGACCACGATCTCCAGCACCACGGCGGTCTCGAAGTCGATGACCGCTCCATTGCTGATGGTGATCACACCGGTCTCGGGGTCGATCGTCAATCTGCCGCCGGCATCCTCGACCAAGCGGTAGACCAGCTCCGTCGCGCCCTCGCCTTCGACGGAAACCGAAGCATCGGCCACCACCGTGCCGGCGTCGGCTCCTTCCAGGACGCTCGCCGCCGAGAGCTGGATAGTTGCGGGTGCCACGGCAATGGTGATCTCAACAAAGGTCTCGGCACCCGACGGATCGAGTACCGCAATCGTTGCCCTGTCCGTGCCTGTAGCGTCCAAGCGCGGCCGGTATATCATGGCGCCCGTCGAGGAATCGATCTTCAAGTCCCCTTGGTCGGGGTAGCCGACGACAGCGAAACTGAGGACCGCATCATCCGCGTCGGCGGCAACGACGGTAGCGAGGGTCTCAAGCCCCGCGGTTGCAGCCATGAGGACCTCCGGCGCTATCGGGACATCGTTCACGGACAAAACTTGCACGAAGTAATGCGCCGTGCTGGTACCGCCTTTTCCGTCACTGACAGTCATTGCAAAACCATCGGTCCCGAAAAAATTCGCAACGGGAACGTAGCGGTACGCTCCACTCTCCGCGTCCAGGTGCAGGGTTCCCGAGGCTGGCGCCTGTAAAACAGTGTATGTGAGGCTGTCGCCGTCAAGGTCACTTCCTAGCATCAAGGGACCAACGCTGTCTTCGGTTACAACGATTGTCCCCGCGGCAAGCGCAGGTCCGTCGTTAACCCCGGTTACCAGCACAAGGACTTGCGCGACTGACGTCTCGCCATTCGGGTCACGGACTTCGTAACTGAAACTCGCCGTCCCGGTAAAATTCGGCGACGACCGAAAGCGAATATTCCCGTCGATCCCAATCCAGACGTCGCCACTGGCGGGATTCAAAACCCGCACCAGTGCCAACTGATCCTGATCAGGATCCTGGTCGTTCTGGAGAATCGCGGACGTTGCGATCACCAAGACAGAATCTTCCGCCATGGTGAGCATATCGTTGCCGGTCACCGGCGCAGTATTGGGTGGGACGAGATGGTACAACAGGGCGGCCGTGCCGTTGCCCAGGAACTGAAGGGCCTCCACGTTGAACAGGAGATCGGTGCCATCCCCGTCGGCGCGCAGGTCTCGCACGGTGGTGCCGCTGGCGGCCTGGACGATATCGTAATCGGTTCGCTGTCCGCTAAACACGGCTATGTCGTAGCCTGGTCCGCCATCAATCCGGTCATCTCCCTTTCCGCCAATTATGCTGTCACGGCCGGCTCGTGCATCGATCCGGTCTGCGAAACGCGAGCCCTGGAGGACGTCGCGGTCGCTGGTAGATTCCTCCGCCAGTATTCGTTGAGCAATATCGCGTGCCGAAAGGCGAGTGAAATCGGCAAACTCGAAAAACTCGATCTCTGCTGAAGCGTCGGTCAACTGGCCGCGTATGGTGAGGGCAAGCCGCTCCACGCCAGTAACTTCGACAAGAAGATCACCCAGAGCGTCCGGAGACCAAGAAAACATAACGTCCTTGGGAGCCACTCCCGGTGAAAAACGCAGGATGTCCTCCGATCCCCCAGCGTCAACAACCAGGTCCTCATCATATCCCCGTGCCATTACGTAAACGTCGTTGCCGGTTCCCCCTCGCAGGACATCATTTCCGGGACCGCCGTCGAGCACCCCGCCGCGTGCGCCGGTCTGAAGAAGATTGTCACCGGCGAGGTTCAGGCCGGCGGCAAGATCATGAACTTTCTGCCACGACAATCTGCTTCCGTCAGCAAACTGGAATTCGACGATCGGCCGCCAAGTCCCGAATTGGTTGAGGATGGTCAGGGAGTCATTATCGCCCACGATCGTGACGACGAGGTCCTCGAGCCCATCGCCACTCCTGGTGAAAACGAGATCGGCTGCGGTGATGCCGGGCGCAAATCTGACCGAGTTGTCATCGTTTAAACCTTCGCCCCACGGGTCTCGCTCGATGATCACGTCATGACCGTAACCTCGCCCAAAGACATAATTATCGTCGCCAGGCCCGCCGGCCATCGTATCGTCGCCGCCATGTCCGTCGAGGATGTTGGCGTCCCAATCACCCTGGAGAACTTCTGACGCATTCCCAGCCGCCGCCAGTAGATCTGCGACCAGTTGCTCTGAGCTCAGCCGTTCACCGTCGGCGAATTCGATCCAGCCCATCGCACGAAATTCATGGCTGTCGTACACATTGAAGGCCATGCTTGCGTCCCCACCGGGACCGGTAATCTTGAGCTGGCCGTCGGCGGAGCCGGTCCAGGCGAACGAAACGGAGTTGCGGTTCCATTCCACTTTGATGGTGTCGCCGCGATCTTTCGCTGGGTCACCGAGCAGCCACATCACGCCGGCCACGATGTCGTGACCCGTATCGGCCCCCAGAACGAATGTGTCCTGGCCTTCGAGCCCCACCAGCACCTGTGAGCCGCTGCCGCTGCGGAGTATGTCTGTTCCGGCGGTTCCGACAACGACCTGCAGCTGTTCCAAGCCAAATTCGGCCGCGATGCCTCCGCCGAGGCCGGCGCGCAGCAGAGAGGCGATATGAGTGCCGTACATGTAAGAGTTTCCGGGAAACGCGACTTCGATGTCCCACCCGGAAATGCTGCCATCCTGCGCATGTTTTTCCAAATAGGGGAGGATCAGCAGCGAGTTGGGTCCGGCTCCCAAAGCGAGGCGCCAACCAGGTGCGTCCCCGGTGAGATCGTAGAACAGAGCGGCTTTGAACTCGCCTGGGGAGATGTCCGCCATGCGAATCCTGATCCCTCCCGCTTCCTGGTCGAGTTTCGGGATGAGCGTGTCGCGTCCCGAATAACTGTCGAGCAGGAGCGACACACCTTTCTCGCCTGCAATCACCGTCTGGTTCCCGGCGCCCAAGGCCAGCGAAACATTTTTGCCGGCGGCTTCGAAGGTCGACACGCCGGCCGCCACCCCATCCTCGATAATCTTGGCGAGCGCCTGCGGCGTGTCGAGCGTCGCGTCCGTGAAGATTAACTGCCCGATCGCCGTGGCAACGCTTGGCCCACCATAGCTAGATATATGCCCCGCAATTGTCAGGGTCTCGCCAGTTGCCGTAATCGTCACCACGATGTCCATCGGGTCTGGGTTGGAACGGGAAAGGATTACGTCGCTCAGGGCGAGGCCGACGAAGGTTATGGATCCGGCGCTGCCGCTATTCTCAACGAGGTCGTGCCCGTAGCCGACTCCAAAGACGTAATTCGCGCCGTTGCCGCGCAGGATGTCGTTTCCCGCCCCCCCGTCACGGACGTTGGATTCCACGCCATCGATGATTGCGCCGTAGCGGATGTCGTCGTCGCCGGACGTTGGCGCCAGCGCCATTCTCCCGAGAACGCTTCCCAAGACTACGCCATCCAGAAAATTCGCGCGGGACACGGACGCGCGCGCCCCGACGAACCCGAAATGTCCTACTGCCCGGAACTCATCTGTCGAATTTTGAAAATAGACGATCAGATCACTGCCATCGCGCCGAGCCCGGACATCCGCTGCGGAAAGCCCCGCGCCGAACTCGAGCCCGACTCCATTCGACTCGAAGTAGCGCGCCTCTATTCCGACGTACGTGTCGTGCCCGAACCCGGCGTCCAGGTGTACGACGCCGCCGTTGCGTGTGGCGGTGATGAGATCGTTGCCCGTTCCCGGGTGGTAAACCGCGGTCGTTCCGAGGTATTGGTTCGACTGCTCGGAAAGATCAAAAAGGTAATCATCCCCCGATGTCCCGACGGTCGCGTCCGCGATCGTTGTGAGGGTCACCACCGTGCCGTCATAGAGGAGGACACGCTCGATGGAGTTTGATCCCGCCACGAAGAATTGAGGGATGGTCAGCCGTCCACCATCCTCGGCGACGTTGATGATGAGCGTCGAGCCGTCGCGGAACCAGCGAAGATCCTGCTCGCTGATTCCCTCGCCGAATTGCACGGTATCCACGCCGGCCAAATCGGTGATGGTGTCGGCACCATCTCCGCGGCGGAAAAGATAAGTGTCGTTGCCGCCCTGATCGATGATCCGATCATTGCCTTTGCCGGCGAAGTGAACATCGTTCCCGGCCGTGCCGCGCTGGTCCAGATCATCGTAGCTTGTGCCCCTGATTTCGGCGCCCCCGCTCTGGTCAACCAGGGGCTGAAGCGCGGACCATGGCACCGGGGAACCATCGGCAAAGCGAAATTCCAGGATACGGTTTGCAACCATCTGATTTTCGATGAGGAGGCTCGTTCCACGTCCTAGCTCGATCACCAGATCGGCGAAATTATCACCGCCGCGCCGCAGCACCAAGTCGCCGAGTGAGACCCCGCTCTCGAACTCAATGATCGACAGATTGCCGTCCCGCACGATATCGTGCCCGGAGGAGCGCCCAAAGATATAGATGTCCTGACCGCCACCGCCGACGAGCAGATCGTCGCTTTCACCACCGTCCAAGCGGTCGTCACGGTAACCCCCGATCAGAATGTCCGTACCCGGAGTGCCGGAAAGCAGGAGTGCTTCCAGCGCGGCGGCACTGATAGTTTCGCCGTCCGAGAAGCGGAACGTTTCGATTGCGAAGCCTTCCGACAGCCGCTGTCCCTGGATAACTATCGTGTCGCTAGCACCGACAAAGCGGACGATGAGGTCTCTCCCGGCCAGGTCATGGGAGATTTCGAAGATTGTTTGCAAGCGGGTGGCGCCGATCAGCAGGACGTCACCATTTGATCCGCCACGCTCGACCACCCGGTCGCTCCCCTTGCCGGGACCAACCACGAACTCGTCGTTGCCGTTGTGACCCAGCAGGGTATCCGACCCGAGGCCGCCATCCAAAAGGGAGCCGAGTTGTGGATCGGCACTTACTACGTCGTCGCCATCGGTGGCTATGCCGCCTTGCGCCATGTTCTCGAACACTTGCATTAGAACCCCGTCCGCAAAACGGATCCTGTCAATGGGGGGGTTCAATTCATTAGCCACGTCAGTACCGCGCGCTACGACCTTGGTCAGACCATCAAGGGACTGAACGGTAAGAATGTAGATGCCATCAACGGCCAGGTAAGAGACGGCCGCGTCGACACTGGACAGATCCGTCAGCCGGACCTCATCCAGCCCGCCTACATCCTGGATTGTTACGCTTTGACCGTTGCGCACGATATAATGATCGTCGACCGAGCCGCCGTGCAGGATGGCGGCGTCGGCGGTGGCGTGGAGCCACTCCGGCGCGGTATTTGAGAATAAGGTGTCGGTACCATAAACCGCATCTCCCCCGAGGATGAGCTTCCGCACCTCCGTTGCCGTCATCCCGATGCCGGCAGCGCCCAGCCAGGACGTGGCAGCGGCATCGATCTGCGCTGCCGACATTCCGAATTCGTGTGCGGCCGCGGCGATCCCGGCCAGACCCACATGCCAGTACACAGTTCGATCGGACATCGCGCTGGGGGCATGGGAGGCGAGCGACTGGAAAAGATCGGAAAGCTGCGTCCCGCTCGCGACGATAAAGAACGCTCCGGCCTCAAAAGTAAGGCCCGGCAAGATCGCTTGGCCGACCGGAATCTGGCCAAGAAGCTGAGCTGTCGAAAGGTCCAGTAGATCGCGCCAGACTGCTGCAAGATCGGATGCGGCGTCCACCTGTGGATCGGGCATCGACCCATTCTGCCGGAAGTCGCTACCGTTGAATGCCTCGATAACTTTCAGCCACTGACCGTTGAAGGAGGGCCCTCGACCGTCGGCAAACACCTGATCCGCGCCGGTCCAGCGGAACAGTATCCTCTCAACCAGCCCGGGCAACTCGCTTACCTTGGAGACATCAAGCGTGATAAGCGCTTCCACCATTTCACGCAGCACTGGATCGCGGGTCATTGCGACATGGAGATCGACGACCTTGCCGCTGCCGGCCAGGAACGGCAGCAGCGTGATGTCCTCGGGTACATCTGGCAAGCCAGTGTGGATGGTGTCGTAATTGTCGACCGCGAGGAAGGCATCGTAGACGCCGATCTTGCTGCCATCGGTCATCCTTGCGTCAGACATGAAGGGGATGAGGGTGCCGTCGCAGCCGCAATCGAAATCGTCCGATGCTCGCGTGATCAAGCTGATCGATACAATGCCGAGTTCCCCCAGCGATTTCAGCTCGCCGTTGTCGGACACGCCATCGCTGTTCGCGTCCTGCCACACCCGCAAGGCGGCGAAGTCAGCGTCGTTCGCATCGATTTTCAGGTCTCGATTAGAATCCAGCGACGCCAGTTCGCTGAAGCCGCTAGTCCCGATAGTGGCTGTCCCTTGTCCACTTCCGCGGATTGTCGCGTTTCCGAACAGCTCGGCACCGCTGGTAATCACCCCATCGCCATTATGGTCGAGCGTGAGCAAGCCGTCTTCCGGGAGCGCCCACGACACACGCTCCTGGATGCCGTCATTGTTCATATCGAAGTAGACGCTGACGTCGTAAATCTCGGCTACGACGTTCTTGTCGTTATTGAGATCAAGGATCAGCGGATCGCAATTGCACTCCGCAGGCTGCACTGGCGGACGTTCGTTCTTGAGCTTGATGCCGCCCGCGCCGTTCCGCCAATTGAGGAGGACGATCGTCCCTTCCGGACCGCTGACCGTGAGGGCAGAGCCTTCCTTGTCGTATTGATAGACATCGCCGTTGCGACCCTTGTATGTGCCGGATTTGACTTCGTTGTCGTCCTCATTCCGATCAGGCGGCTGGCATGGATTCTCCGGCGGGAGTTCCCGCTCACCACCCCGCAGACGCAAAGCGCCGAAATAGACGCTGTCGCCACCATCGGGATCAAAAATCGTGTCGCCGTTGTCGGTCTTGAACGTGTCGCCGCCACCGCCGCCATAAAGCTGGTCGCCCGACCCACCGCCAAACGTCGCGAGGGAAGCTGCCGTGCCTGAGGGGCCGATCAGCTGATCCGAAGCGCCATTGTCGGCAACTCCGTCCAGGATGTCATTTCCCTCGCCGCCACGCAGCACATCATCGCCAGCACCCCCGGTGAGCTTGTCGTCACCCGCGCCACCATCGATTTCGTCAGTGTCGGCGCCACCATCGATCTCGTCGTTGCCCTCCGCTCCCTTCAATATGTCATTGCCGGCGTCACCCTTGATTACATCGTCTTCCGAGCCGCCATCGATCAGGTCCTCTCCGTCACCGGCCTCGATCCGGTCATTGCCCTCGCCGCCCTCAATCTTGTCCTTGCCGCCTTGGCCTTTGATCTCGTCGTTGCCCTTGCCGCCTTTCAGCTCATTGTCTTCGTCGTTCCCCTTGATCTTGTCGTCATTCTCGCCGCCCCATGCGCGCTCCGCATTCAGTATTCGCACCTTCTTCTCGGCGTCGCCCTCCACCTGGATGAAGCCGGCGGCAAGACTGAGGTCAATTGTCAGCTTTTCCTGCACTTTGGTGACATCGATAAGGTCGCCCTTGAGGCCGCCCCCGTGATTTCCGGCGAAGTCGATCTCAGCAAGCCCACCGGTTCCGTCCGCGCCGGCGAGCAGGGCCGCGTTGAATTCCTCAATCTCCAGTATGTCATTACCATCAGTCGCCACGATTTTCTCAATGGAGATGAGAGTATCCGTGCCGTTGTTCACCCCAGTCTGCTCGACAAAGATAGCTTTATTGAAGTCGGTGGTGGAGCTGTAATGAGTCCGGTTGCTGCTTTTGAACCTTATCTCGATTGGCTCGCTCTGAAGGGCAGCGCTGTAATCCACCTCGTCCTTGCCATCATCCTCGATCTCTGTGCGGGCGCCGCCATAGTTCCGATGATCGCCGCCATGTGCGAGATCGTCACCGAAGGCGAGCCGAAACGAGTCGTTACCCGCCCCGCCAAAAAGCTGATCCGAGCCCCAAGCGTTGGTGGCTGCGAGCGGCTCATCCCACAGTGTCTCGTTGCCGCCGCGTCCTAGAATTATGTCGGCGCGGTAGGTTCCGAACACGATGCCGTCGCCTGCGTTCGAGCCGACGATGAGGTTGGTAGGTTCGGCACTCGTGACGTTGCCGGACTGAGCTCCCGATAGAAGCCTGTTCAACTGGTGGAACTCAGCCGCGGTAAACATGGTGGCGAAGGTGGCGTTGGTTACCGTGTTGCCGACTACGAACTCCTTACCTTCAAGGCGGAGCAGATGAGCGCCGCCGCTGTCACCCGGAATGGAGGTCAGGCTGAAGACATAACCTCCATTGGCCATTGAATTGACGGTACCCGGGTCCTTGTGAGAAATCCGGCCATCGCGGCTCAGGGTAGTGCCGGAAACCAAGCTGAAGTTCGGCGCAGCGATATCAGACGGGTTCAGGTACACCGCAATCCCGGCGTCGCTACTGTTAACCGTGCCACCCCCCTCGATGAAGATCATGTCTTTCGAGCGAAGAGGAAACTCAACGAATTGGCCGCTAATGGTAGTATTCGAGTTAGGAGACGGGAGGGGGTTTGGCAAGGTCGCGATCTGGGCATCGTAAGCAGCCGCGTATTCGCGCGGATCATAATAGATCGTGGTTCCAGGAATTGCGACCTTCGCGCGATTCGCTGGGTTCGACTTCTCATTAAATTCGAAGACAACATGACCGGCCGTCAGGATCACGCCGTCACCAATACGCCAGCCCGTGCCGATGCCATTGGGCTGACCGTTCGCGTCGGGGCTATACAGCAGAATACGAGGCATGACTACTTTCTCCGTCGACAGTAAATTCCGTTCACCGGGTACCCTTCGAGCCTTACGCCGATGGGCATATACTCGGCCGACGAACCGGCAGACGGAGGGCCGCCCTGCAGGCCCTCGACCCAGTCGCACCATTGTGGTACCTGGGGCTTGCTACAAAACAGGCCGCCTTCAGAGTTCGTCCCGCGTTGCGATTGGACGGAGCAGTCGGGGGTATTGCCGTTTGCGCCCGGCATGCTGCAGATCGGCTCGAGCGTGCTTTTATCGGACCAGGCGTTGCACCAGGCGTGAAGCCTCGGCTGCAACCTGTATCCGTTGAACGGTCTGTTCTTCGCATAGGGGCACCAGTCGGCGGTCGCACCGGTTGCTTCGGCACCCTCTGGAGGTGCAGGATCGCAAAACCTTCGGGCTGACAATTGTTGATCCGGGGACAAAGCAGACAGAAGCACCCCCGGCGACGTTCCGGTCCGGCCAACGCAAAATGGTGCCGATGGCGCTACCGGCCTAGCTTCGTCCACCTCGCAGATTGTTTCTCCGTCAGGGCCAGTGCGAGAGCACATCTTCTGCCAATTCGTCCATAGCTGGCACTCGGGTTCGGACTTGTCGAAAGCGGCAAGCTGCGCGTCCGCCGCGGTTTGTTCGCCAGCGCTCACAGTCGGCGAGGGCGCGCAGGAGAAGAGCAGAACCGTACCAAGCAGGGTGGTCGCGAGGAATCGGATTTTGGCGCCTTCGAACATCTTAGAACTCCTCCCCAAATGGCGCCCGGCGAGAATGCGTTGTGACGCCGTGCTCAAGCACCGTTGCGCATGCCGGAACCTCCGGAGCGATGCGCGTGACCACCTCCTTCGCGCTCCTGCCGCCCAATCTCATCCCTCCCGCAGCGCAAGCCACCGCCCGAAGACCCGTCCATGCCGCCTCTGCCAGGCGCGGAGCTCCGCACGTCCGGGCAAGCCGCACAAACCTTTCTCACGTGACATCGAGCATTTGCGGGGTGACTGTCCCGACTCTCCCCTGCTGTCCCCACCAGACACAACGCAGACTGACGCATTCGTTAAGGTCCCGCAAGTACCCAAAGATGAGCGGAAGTCCGCAACGGGAGACGTCGTGAAATGCCTTGAGTTCGGGTGCCAATCAGGCGCGACTCTTCTTGGATCATAGCCCCATAGAAATCCGGAGATCCGCACCCCTTTACTGCTTGCCGGGATCGCGCTCAGATCGGGCAGGACCTGGTCCGGACCTTCCTGCTAACGGCACCTATCCGCGGTGTTGTTGTCCGTGTGGTTAGGAGCCGGGGAAGGTGGCGTGTGGATGATCTTGTCGGCGATGGGCAGCAGCTGACCTGCGAAACGCGATGTGCGCTGAAGTTTGTCCTGAACCAAATTTTTCGCGGTCGACGCCGGGATGCTCGAGCGAGATCGGCAAGTGCGCGCCTGATGCGGCGGTGCGCGGCGACGTGTCGAAGCGGTAGTCAGCATGCTTGAACACGATGCCGAACAGATTAGCGGCGTTCCGCGCGTAGACGACCGTGTCGATGAGCATCTCCCCTTGCACGAGATCGGTGGCGTCAAGTAGCAGCTCGAGCACCGCGCCACCGTTTGTGGCAGCGATGATGCGCCACAGATGCTTTGGCATCCGGCTCTCCAAAAGCCGCTTCTTGTCGTTATCCGGGAGGTCGCTCGTCGCGACTTCGTTCCGGAAGGCGCTGAGCGAAAATTGCTGGATATCCCAGCTGACAGGGCCTTGAACTAGAACCGCCTCGAAACCCGGGAACTCCTCAAGCGCGCTGTCCAGCTGACGGCCAATCTCGAGCGTAAGCTTGAGGACGGTTGCGAACTGAACGCGCATCTTGTGGTTTAGTGAAACCACGAGGGTGTGGCTGCGAGCAAGCGTCTGGCCTAGCTTGCCATCGCCTCCCGGCCAGGAGACGTAGAGCGTTCCGTCTGCCGCGAACTGCATCTTCGCGAACGGGCGACCTAGTCGTCATGCACGAAGATCTTGTCGATCCTCGATGCGTCAAGGGTCACGCCGCTCTCTCCGTAATCGGTCGCCGGCTCCGGCCGACGCGGTAGCCGGTGACGGCAACCGCGTGGTTGACGTCGAGTTCGGGTTCCCGGCCAGTCGCTTCGGTGACGGGCAGCAGCAGGAGACAGGGGATCCCTGCGCGCAAGTAGGCTGCTATTGCCGCCTTGAACTCCAGCCTTGTGCGCTCAACCGCGCTGCTCTCGGGCGGAGATGCAGTCGGCTCAGGTCCCGTTGAGCCGATCGATGACTCGGATGGAGACCTTCCCCAGGCTCGTGCAACCTCCGATTCGCTGAAACCCCTTAGGCTCATACCAGCCCAGGTCGAACCCCGTTGGTCCGTGCGGACCGGGTGTTCATGAAAAAGAGGGCGGACAGCCGGAGGCACGTCAATGCCGAGCATGGTCGTAAACTTTGCCGATCCTGAAATGCTGGAGAACGTCTACGAGCACGTTGCCGATGCTTGGGGACTTTCTTCCACCGAGCGCAAGGCCGTTCGCGGCGATGCTTCGCAGGTCAGCAACACGAGGTCTGGCCGACGGTCGGATTTCGCAACAGAGCGGATGACGCTGGTGATCGAGATCAACTACCTGCTCAGCGGGCGCATGGACGTGCCCGAGATCCGGCAGTGGATCCGGCGCAAGGTCGTCGGCGGCTCCTCGCCTCTGGAGGAGTTGGTTGGCTCCACCGACCGCATCCGACGCATTCGGACTCTTCTTGCTTTGGAGTTCAGCCAATGACCGCCCTCTGCTTCACAGCCCCATCTTCCCCAACCTCCGGCGGCGAGCCCGCGCTCGTCGCCCGTGCACGAGGACCACCATGAAGAGGAGGCCAGGATGGCCGGAGTTGATGCAATGGAATTGCGCGCAATCATGGCGCGATGGGAGCACGTCCGCGCAGGATGGCTCCTGACCAATGATGAAGAGACGGGGCTGTTGGGCGGCGCCGATTTCGAAGGCCCGGTCGGGGAAGCTAGCAGCTGGCGAGCGCCTAAGATGGAGCAGCGGATGCGGCTCCTTATCGACCTGGCCAGCTCACTCGAGGACCTGTTCATCGATGAACACCGCATCCGCTCCTGGCTGCGGCGCCCGCTGAGCTCGGCCGGAGGCCATCGGCCGATCGATCTGATGTCAGTGTCCCCGGATTGGATCCGAACATTCAGGAAATCGGCGCAGGATTTCACAGCGTGAGCGGCCTCACCCCCCTGCCGGATGGACTCGGTCGGAATGCCTGCTGGCGCGTGGAGTGGCGCGTGCCGGTCGAAGGCGATGGCCCTCTCCTCCTCCTGGCGCGCGACATCCGGGGTTCTCAAGCGGCGCAGCGGTTGGCGCTGACCGTCGGCGAACGTGCCTGGGCGGGGGAGTTCCGCCTTTCAGCCCGTCTGGTGCGCCCGGTAATCACCAATCTAGTACAGCTCCGGCGCTGGGACGCGGCGGCCACCTGCCCGCCGCCGGCTCCTCGTGCTCTCTGGGCGCTCGATCTGCGGGATGGCCGTGCTGTTGGCGAGTTCTTGCACGCGCTGCGCGAGGCGGTGAGGCGTGCCTCAGCGGCCGGGGTGCTCGCCATGGCGGACGGGCTAGCGCTGGTCAGGATCGCGTCGACGCTGACGGCTTGCTGACCTCCGCTGCGTGGTACTTGCGGATTATGTCAAGCGCCCGGCGTAGTGCCTCCTTTGTCTCCGCCAGTTCTCCCGCCAGCGCTGCGATAGTCTTTTTGTTAGCCTTTCTATCGGCAAGCAGCCGTTTGATCTGGCGCTGCGCTACTTCCTGGAGCCCGTCGCCGGTAGCGACCGCCTCAAGTTCAGGCGGCACCGTTGCTGCGGCGTCACCGGAGCCTTCCTCGGGGGGTGTTGCCGGGTCCGCTGACGGATCCTGCGACGGCTCGTCACGCCAGGTGGGGTGGTCGCCATGCGCCGTGACCCAGCGCCGGCGCTGTTCGGTTAGGGCGTCCTCATATTTGGCGAGGTAGCTCTTGCGCACGGCGCCGGCTGCGGCGGCGAGCAGTTCGAGGGTCGGGAAGGTCCCACTGTCAACGAGCTTGCGTGCCTTCGCGTCCAGCCAGAACCGGCGGGCAGGGTCCAGGGCACCGGAGTTTCGGTCCAGGGTGGCTGGTTTGATCCTGGGGTCCCGTTCCTGCACTCGCTCAAGAGTTGGCCACCTTCCCGCCTTGGCGACAGCCAATCCGGCCGAGCCGATGCGGCGGCGGACCGTCGCGTTCCGGCTTGGTCCAGTGGCGAGGAATTTAGCTGAGGGCAGAGCTCGGGGTAGCGCAACCTCCACTCTTCGGTCGCTTCGCCTCGTCATACCGTTGCCCCTGCCGCGGCGACCGACCGCCTGGTGGCCGACCTAGCCTTCATATTCCTGGCCCGGGCCACCTGCTTCTGCAGCCGCTGTTTCTGGCTGTTACGGATGTACCACTTGGTCTGCTGGATGGTTCGGTGGTTCATCAACCTCTGGATCGCCTCCTCGGGCACTCCGGCTTGGCGGGCGGCATTGGAAGCGGCGTGGCGCAGTTCGTGATAGGTTACGTCCACCACGTTCGCGAGAAGGAAGCGCAGGAAGCGCGTCATTGAGCCATGGTCGATTGCGCGACCACCAGCCTGGAAAATCCATGCTTCCCTTTCTGAATACTTTCCGGCGAGCGTCTCCGTCGCGGGTACCTCTGGAAGAAGCCCATCCTCATGCCCGTCACGGCGCGCAATCGCCTTGGCGAGCTCGGTTGCCTCCATGAACGTGACTTGTTCGACCTGGAACGGCACCGCGGTGATTGCGCTCTTGAATCTGCTCTTTTTGGGAACTGCGAGGAACGAGATTTCATTCGAGCCCGTCTCGCCGCTGGTCGGCCACATCGACTTGTCCTGTCGCATCTGGAGAAATTCGCTAATGCGACAGAGCGACTCATCGACTGCGTTAAGACCTAGCTGCGCGAAGCGCATGGCAAAAGCGAATTGCTCAACCGGCACGATGAAGCGATTACGCGCGGACGCGGCGCGCCACAGCGTGTTCCGCTCGAGATCGAAGTTGAGCAAACCTGCAATGCTGTCGTCTATGGTCGGAATGTTCCAGTTCACGATCAGTGAGTGGCGACGCCTGCGCTGCTTGGCCGTAAGGCTGGCGGGAGGATTAAGTACGCCTAGGTTGCTGATCGAAACGAACCAGGGCTCGATCGCGGCTGCGCCTTCCTCCGGCACGCATCGCCGCCACTCGTAAACGATGCCGCTGTAGGCGTCCGGATCGGCTTCGATTTCCTTCATTCTGAGAAAAAGGCTTGGAGATCCGTTACGCGTCATTTTCTTCTGCCGCCTGGCAAGGTCGCGCCACAGGTCGCGCTCCCGCCATGCGCGCCACCAGCAGGTCTGTGACCCGGGGAGGAGCCTGCCTTTCGGCGTCATCACCGTCGTCAGCACGCCGAACTCCACAAAGTCCTCGCCATCGTCTACGTTAGCTAAAGCGGCGGGAGCGTGTGTTCCGTCAGCCATCAGCTTGTCGGCGCGTGACGATGGCCTTTGGAGCAGAGTGCGTGCAGCGGCTGTTGCGGCAGCCTGCGTCTGTATCACTTGCTCCGTTCGAAGCGCTGCGATGTCGATGATCGCCGCGTATCTGTCCGCTGCTCGATCGCTCCGAGCCTTGCGCAATTCGCGTCCGATCTTCCCCAGTTCGTTGAAGGTTGCTTCGACGCGTGCCGCGAAAGCGAGCCGGTCGGGGTGCTGCGCCGGCACCATGGCTGCCAACCCGCGAGAGCCTTCAGGATCGTTTCGCGCGGCGTACACTCGCAAATGCCTGATCATCAGCATCAGCATTCGTGCTGCACTGGCGCGCGCCGCTGGCTTGAGATGGGCCCAGGCGCCGCCGAACGCGATCGCGTGGAGAGCCTTGCCAATTGCGACTGGGTCGTCCGCGCGTGCGCCGTGGGTCGCCAGTTCTTTGTCCAGCATGGCGAGGCGCCGAACGCCCGCGCGGAGTTCGGGCGGCGTGCGGCGAGAAGCGGCCGCCAGATGCGTCCAGAGCAATGCTGCTGGCCGCACCGGCCCGAGCGCCCAGGCTATACAAAGCGCGTTATCTTTAGGACGTGCGAGGTCTTCGCCGCCGTACATCTTGTCGAACACCGTCCCTGGGGCTCCCCGAAGTGCCGGCGCGATTTCGAGGATCATCGCGTCGGTCGGGCGAGCACCAGAAGGCAACTCTCGACTTAGAATTGCACGCGTTGCCCCTGCGTTCGCCAGTCGTACCAACTCCGCCTCAATCTTCGGGTGGCGAGGAGTGAACGCGGCAATTTCAGGGGCCGCTGTCGAACCAATCTGCAGCAGAAGCGGCACCATCCCTTTTACGACAACGGGAGGCGGCAGCTCCCACGCTGGGATCGAGCAGGCCTCGCGGACCCGGAGGTAGCGGTCGAAGTCGATATGCCTTTTCGGTACGGGCATATTCTTCACGAAGGTATCGTAGAGATCCCGCTTCGTAATCGCAGGATCGATTTCGATCCACCAGCGCCGGACTCGGCCGATCGTTCTCAGGGAGGCTCCCCGGCTGACCAGTTTGAGCGCTATCATTTTTCGAAGAGTGCCCTTGGCCGTGCCGAGCTGAGCGCATGTCGCCTTAACCACCATTCTGACCGTACGGCCCTTGAGCAAATCAAGCTCGACCTCTGAGCCGGTAACCGCGCTAACCCGGTCGTCGGCATGAACGTAGCTGAGAGGGACTCTCATTTCTTCCTCCTGATAGGAAGTTCGTCGTGGGCCTGCTGCGCGCCGGGAAAGCTGAGCCGCGGCCCCTCCACCGGCACGGGAACGCCCGCTCGCCGATTGGCGGCGGCGTGGCGGCGACGCTCCACCTGGGCACGCTGGCGGCGCCGGCCGTCTCGCAGGTACTCGAACGCGGCGTATTGGCGGGTTTGGTCCGTCGATAGACCGTAATCGGACATGATTTGCTCCAGGCCCTCCTCCCGCTCGCGCTTCAGTGTAGACCGCTCGAACAGGGTGCGGACGTCCTCGCTGATCGCCGCGTGGCGGTACCACTGGCTCGTCGGCTTACGGCTGGCATTGGACGTGCGGATCAGAACGTTGCCGTCGACGGCATCGTCGAACCAGTAGTGGAAACCCCCGTATGTATAGGCGGTCCCCAGTGAACTCGGGAACAGCGGGATGCGGCTTAGGGCCAGTCGCGAGGCTTCGCTGTCCCGGCCTGCGAGTTCGCGGACATGATCTAGCAGCGACGAGCGCTTCCGCCTCGGATGAGGGGCCGCCTCCATGCGGCGCAGGACGTTGTCGTGCACTTGGCTTGGCATGATGAGGAGCAATACCAGTTCGTCGCCGCCGTATTTCTTGGTCGCCCAAAACTCATCGCCGAACTCGGCCATGGACCAGCCAAGTGCGTTACCGTTTAGCGGGCTGGCATTGCGCGAGCCGTTCGCCTCCATGACCATGGCGATGTCCAAGATCGTTGCGGGCACGGCTGCGTCAATCAGCGCCTGTGTCATCTGCGGGCCGCACGCAGACGGGTCCTCGATGGCAGGCGCACTGCTCTTCGCACCTGTGATTTTGAAGCGGCCGCCGGCGTGCTTAAGCAACTGCTTCTTTTCGAACTGGTGAGCTAGCGCCCAGGTGAGCTTTTCAGCGGCAGTCATCACATGCCAGCCGTTGACATTCATGGGGTTGGCTTGGCTCGGCCGCAAACCGCCGCATAAACGGGTGTAAAGCTGCCGCACCACCGTGACTGCAGTTCGCAGATAGCGGATCGAGGTCGGGTGCGTGACCTCGTAACCGCCGTCGAGGTGATTGTCGTTCACTTGGACGACGAGCCCGATACTTTCGAAGAAGGCTTTGCACCGGGCAACCGCGTCTTCATCGCTCTCGGTCAGAAAGGCGTATGTCGGCTCGCCTGGGTGTAGCTCGAATTTGAGGAACCGGCGGAGCCATCGGATGTATTTCGGCCGCGCCTTCTTCTTGCCGATTGCATGGCGGACCTCGCGCGTGAGCGCGACGTCGTAGTTGTCAGGACCCAGCACGTCGCCTTCATCGGTTAGGATCAGTCGGTCGTGGAGCGGGGCGTTGGGTGACGCAGTGTCGTCGTTAGCGGCGGGAGCCGACTCACGTGGGATAGAGGTTACGGCGCTTGACTTCATAACAGGTAACCTCCTGCCATTGATGAAGATCGATCTATGTCAAAACAGAATGAAACGCAAGGGGCGATTGATGGCATCAGAGCGCTCCTGCTAAATTGTTCCTATTTTTTCCTTCAGCAGGCTGTCGCTGATGGCATCATCCGGACGTTACACCCGTTACCGAGGCAGCAGACGTGACACACTGCATTCGCTGCAACGAGCAGGCGCGTCCGCTTCTGGCCGGGAGCAGACTGGCGGCTTTCGGGCGGCTAAAAGTTAAGAGCTGCCCCTTGTTCATAATCCTGTGGCGCCGCTAAGACCCAGTCCCGGTCCTCCTGGTGAAGTCTTGCGGCCTCTAGAAACGGAAACCCGTGCCGGCCTGGTGCGAAGTCCGGCCGAGCGGGTTGGAGATACGACGTGCCTGCCAGCGGATCAGTCGTATGGCCTCGGTTTGAGACAATGGCCGATCGAGAAGTCGATCTTCGTACCATCGCTTCTGATCACCCAGAAGCATCTCCTCGAAAATCGTGGAACGTCTTCCGGCGGCGTGTTGACCTCGAAACCCGCGATGCCGGTTCCGGCCTTCTCCCCAACCTGGTCGTGGCGATTGAGTAGCGCGGACAGATCGGTCGCGTCTTCGTCGCTGACGCGGTCACCGATGTTGTACCGGTTCAGCATAGCAGTGAAGAAAGCCGTCGCGTCCCCAGCCTTGTCAAACGATCGCGTGACGAGCGCAATCCGCCGTGCCTTTCCCATCCCGATCTCCTCGTGGGGAAACTAACATATTGGTTGGCCGCGTCTACTGTGGCGGCTCGGGCCCTGAAGGAACCGGGAGGGTGTTGTCCGCAGCACATCCCCAATAGGTGTGCCAAGCCCACAAAACAGAACTCTAGAAACCAGGAAGCGGTGGTGTCCGACGGCTGAGACGCCTGTGATCAGTCCGCCTTCTGCCCCGCAGCCGCTGGGGGCGGTGTCTCGCCAAGCAGCCTCTCGCGCAGCTCCCGCACGATGATGAAGGGGATTCCCGCGCCTTCTAAAGCGTTGCCGTTGGTACGCATCCAATTGCGGCACGCATCTTGGTTGAGGTCGTCCATCGCGATCACCTCGTACAGCGCGACGGCGCTCATCCTGGAAAGACCCAGTTTCATCAGCGAGAGCAGCGTGCGCGTAGAGATGCCGAACTCGAGTGCCAGACCTATGTCAAAGCGATCGCGAAGAAGATCGGCGCGCCCGATGCCGTCCAGGTGCACCCTCAGAACATCCACGTAGGCGGCGATGTACTTCGGTGCGGCGAACCGCGCGGTCTGCTCGACCATTTCCATCGTTTGGCGGCAGACCTTCGGGATGTTGATGGCCTTTCCGCTCCGTCGAAGATTCTCGATGCGTATCTTTATCATGCGGGCAAGTGACCAGCCTCGGAGCCAGCGCTGAACGGTTACGGCGTGACCGTAAAGCAATTCATCCGGCTTGAAGGCCGGGTAGAGGTGATCGTTAATCGTCTGCATCACGAACATCATGGAAGCCACTGCCTCGTCGTCTTCGGTGGCCGCTGGGACGAGATCCTCGGGTTCGCCCGGATGCCGCTCGAAGAACTCGAGGAGGGATTGCATCGCGATGCCGCTCACGCCCGGATGCCGTGCGATCAGCGTCGGAGGCAGGCGATTAGCCTTGCATAGCTCGGCTAGCGCCTTGTCCAACTCCGCGACGAAGCTCGGATCGTGCCGCTTCGCGAATGCGGCGTCGGCGACGGAGCCGGCTCGCAAGAATGTTGAGATCAGATAGGACGACACCTGTTCGAGCTTGGAGCCGCGGCCGACTTCGTCCATCAACATGCTCGCGCGTTCGTTAAGGAAGGCGAGCAGCTCCTCGGGCCCCTCCATTACGAGGTCCGTTTCACGCTTAATCTCGTAACGCGCGCGCTTGGGCACGCCGTGCGGCCACGCTTCTTCGTCGTTTGGGTCGATGCAGACGATCTTGCCTTGGAACTCGTCACCCCATCGACCCGCCCGACCGGCCAGGTTCCAGAAGTCGTGCGCCAGCATGTGCTTGCCGCTTCCCTTCCTTGGTCCGCGGAGCACGATCATCCGGCACGAGAGATTGACGCCCTCGATGAGGGTGGACGTGCACACGAGGAAGCGAATCTTGCCGGATTTAAAGAGCCGCTCGATCTCCGATCGCAGTAGAGATGGCATATTGCCGTAGTGGAACGCTACACCGCGCTCGACGAGGGGCGCGAGGAGATAGCCCGGGTGGACCCCCTTCCGCGAGAGATCTGCAAGGGCTGCCAGTTCAGGATCGATGGCCTCTGGAACCGCGCCCTGGTTCAGCAGAAACGCAATCTTCTCTGCCTCGTCGGGACCGTTTGCGTATATCAAGGTGCCCGATCGGTGACCCGTTAGGGCCTCGGCAATAAAGGCTATCCTCTTCCGGAGCCCGACCGGACGGTCCTTCAAGCTGAGAATGCCGACGTTCTCAGTCTCATTGCCGCGTCGCATAGCGAGCTCGTATTTGGTCGTCTGCCGCTTGACCTGCTGCGCGAACAGCACGTTCTGAAGTACCGTCGGTGCATCGCTGTCGACGACCCGGCGATTCGCTGAGGCTGGCGCGTCGTCCAGCAGTGTTTGGGGATTCTGTGTCGCCGGGCTGATGAAGACCGCCCGGACCTTGGGACTTGCCCGCGTCACACGCTCGATCGCATCCTGCAGGATTACGCCACGCTTCGTGTCACCGATTTTGTGAGCCTCATCGACGATCAGAAGGTCGACTTCCATC
The DNA here is from genome assembly GCA_036399475.1 of Allosphingosinicella sp. GTDB lineage: Bacteria > Pseudomonadota > Alphaproteobacteria > Sphingomonadales > Sphingomonadaceae > Allosphingosinicella. The sequence continues at coordinate 147,845 of DASWNA010000027.1, read as the reverse complement.
TCGTCCGAGAGCGCATTCGCGAAAAGGTGAAGTCGCTCCTGCGTGAAGACCGCGACCAACGGAGGTCCGTCGTTCCTCATCGCGAGGTATTCGTCCGTCAGTGGGAGCGAGCTAACTCGGATCTCAGCGGCGCCGAGGCTTGCGCTCGCCAGCAGGTCCCGAAGGTTCGTCTCCGTCTCGCTGACGAGCGCGCGGGTCGGAGCGAGGTATATTACCATCCGGGCGCGCTTCGCCCGCATTTGGTCCAGCAGCCACTGCAGCACAACATACGTCTTCCCGCACGCCGTCGGCGCCGACGCGGACATCCAGCCGCGTTCGTCCTGTGAGCCCGTCCAGAAACACCGCTGGAAGGCGTTCACCTCCAGGAGTCCGCCATCGGCCTCGAGCACCACGGAGTTCATCAAGCGGTTCCGCGTCAGCTCCAGCCGCGCGCCGACGCCCAGACGGGAGCCAATATCCACTCCGACCTCACCCCTCCTCTGCGCAAGCCCCACCGCCAACTTGTTGGAAAGCTGCTCGAACAGCAGCGCCGCAGCATCGCGCGTCGGGCCGCGTAGCGCTAACGTCATCGACGAGGTCGCGATCAGGAGAGCCGCCTCACGCGGCGATCGAGCCTCAGAGCGCGCTAGGATGCTACCGGCGAGGAGGAGTCGATTCCAGTCGACTGCGTTCAAGGCACTTGCAACGGCTTCGACCGGCTCGACGCTCTCAAGTTCCTGTAGCGCGTTGACCCTGGACAATAGTGCGAGCTCGGTCGCCACGCCCTCCGCGAGAAGCCACTCGATGAGTTCATCCTCGGTCACTTGGCCAGTCCCAGGGAGTCGAGCACAGCCAAGCGGAAGGTCTCGGCGTTAGGAAGCGGCAGGCAGAGAAATTCGATCTGGCATTCATTGAGTTTCTCGAGAACCAGTCGATTCCCGACGTTCTCGGACCATTTCTTGAGCGCCTTCCTCGACGCATCGACGATGTCAGTCGCCCCACACTTTCCGCCAGCGGCCGGATAGGCTTCGCTGTCGAAGCCAACGAGGGCGACCGCTCGATATCGCTTCCTCTTCACTAGCGGATCTGTCTGGTCGAAGAAGCGGCGTAGCGAGGCGTTAAGGTCTGGTTTTCCGAGATCAGCCCGCTCGCTCAACAACACGAGGTCCCGTTCGCGCTTGGCGGCCTCTCCCTCCTCCTCGTCGAGAAACGGCTTCAACGAGCTAAGGCATTCTCGAATCGCCCTGGCTGGGTCAGAGTGGATCTTGGACTCCCCCCAGTAGAGGTTCAGCACCCCGTCTTCGTCCACGTCGGCGTATACGCCGTCTGCGCCGTGATAGTGCACCTGCGCACTTGTCTTGAGCGACATTTTGCAAAGGATCTGCGGCAAATTGAGAAAGCGTTCGGCGAGCAAGTAGAGGAGGAGTTCGCCGCCTTCGCCGGACGTCTTAAGATCGGTGAACGTACCTAATGCGCGGTGGTATAGTTCGATCGTGGCGGCGGAACTGCCTTCCCTGTTGTCTCGCTCCTTCGCGCGTTGGCGCGCCTCGTGCGGGATCGCATAGTCGATCACCGCTGAGCGCATGAATTCGGCGAGCCGAACTGCGCTCACGCGTCCATCTGCGTCCACTTTCAAGCAATGGCAGTGGATGTGGACCTTACAGCCCTCAACCTTGATGTCGCGCTCCACCAGATCAAGGTGGACCTCGAGAGTGTTGGGTTTGGAGGCGATCGCCTGCTCGAAGTCAGCTAGGGAAAGCGGCGCCAGTGCATTCGTGTCAACCAATCCTAGTTCCTCGTGCCCCAAGCCCGTATGATCTTAGCCACTTAGCAGTCATTCCGGAAGCTGGCCATCTTGACGCGTACCTATCCTGTTCAAGGCAACTCGCATGGCCTCCGATGCGGACGAGGTGCTTGAGGATATTGAGCAGCTCGGGTCGGATTTCGTAAACGGACTCGCATTAGAGAGTTTGATGCAGCTGCCCGCGTTCTACGGCCAGTGCCTGGAGGACCTCAGCGAGGAATACCTTTGCCACATCGAGCGGCGCTAATTGTTTGGCAAAGCGAACACCTTTGCCACTGCCTCTGGCCGGGTGCTCGCAGGTCTGCGGGATACCAAAGCCGAGGTGGACGTATCGTCGTCGCATTGTATCCGCTTGCACATCGACGACGCCGAGGCCGAGCGACTAATGCAGCAGTTTCGTACCTCCCTATGGAACTCCTATTGGACTGATCCAGACCGTACTCAGGGGACGTGAGGGCGCGAGGATGCGTTTCCGGGGTCTGAGTCTCAAACTTGCGATGATGGGTTTGCTTGCGGTCGGAACTCAGTGCGGTACCGCTGGGCTGCGGACCGAACCAAGTCGGCCCGATCCCTGATGTTATCAAGCAAGCTCATAGGCCGCCTCCCCTACTGGCAGGAGGTCCCGCGCGTTATCGAGGGCTGACCTTCAGTAGCTTCCGGTGTCGCCATCAGACCAGAACCCGCGCTCGCGTGACTTGCTACACGCTGGTCAAGTCGCCTCATCCTTGTCCGAGCGCATTGGGCCCTTGAGCTTCTCAAACGTTGCATCGACCTTTGGCAGGTCAATGGCTGGCTTCCGCCGACCCGAAAACGTCCCCGGGTTGCGCGCGTTCGCCTTTGGATCAACGTCTGTCGACGTGTCGGCGCGTTCCTTCGGTGCTTTGGTCTTGTGCAGGAAGATCTGACAGATCTCCATGCCCGGAGAGAGTACAAGCGGCACCTCGCCCACGTTCGCCAGCTCAAGGGTGAGACAGCCGGAGAAACCAGGATGTATGCCGGCCGCAGTTTCAATCACGAGCCCGTGACGGCCGAGTGACGACTTCCCCGTCACGTAGCCGGAGAGGTCGACGGGCAAGCTCAGCCACTCCAGCGTCACGCCGAGTACGAACCTCCCGGGATGGAGAACGAACTCGCTGCCGAACCGCACGAAGTGCTCCTTCGTGCCGATTGCACGGACCTTCTCGCGTCCATTCCCGCCGACTGGCTCAGCCCAGAGCTCATAATGGGTACTCTGCGATTGCTTGAAGGAGCGAAACCAGCGCCCGAGGCGCAGGTCTACCGAGGTGCCACCCCGTTCCCGCGCCCGCTCCTCATCCGGTTTGGGAACGATCGAAAGGCGGGATTGGTTCGCGTGCTCCAGGTTGAGCCTGTCGAAGATCTCGGAGACGCTAAGCAAGGCCAAGCCTCCCCCGGTATTCTGCGACCTCGACCGATTTCAACATAAGATCGTTGAGGACACGGTACTCGCCAGCCTGTTCTGGCTCAGGCAGCCCGTGGCGCTCTCGAAGGTAAACCCAACCAGCGGTCACGATCTCGGGCAACGTTGCCTTTCCGCCGTAAGGCTCCTGCTTCCTGAACGCAGCAAGCACATCCTCGACCGCCGCTCGGCTCGGCGGCACGATGCCCGTCTCCGACATCTTCTCTGAAAGGATGGTACGAAGCGGACCTAAGCATTCGTTTACGACCTCGCTCACTACCGTGAACATGTCCCGGTCTCTCGCCTCACAGGGCTTCTCGTTCCATCGCTGGTAAACGGCGTCGTCGATGTCGATGCTGAGACCGTCGGCCGCCTGTCTCATAATTTCCAGCCGGCGCTTTTCGCTCGGGTAGTCGATGTCCTGCGGATAGCCCGATGGTGCCAGAAGGTATTCGAAGGCGTATAGGTAGGCGGACCCAAACACCTGTAGACCGAACAGGTCGGAGACGATCTCCTCAAGTTGACGCAGCGCGTGGGAGGAGCACCTGCCCCGGAGGATGTTGATTCCAAGTTCATCGATGCCCTGCTCGAGGAGGAGCCTCTTCCGTCTTACCTCGCTCACCTGAAGCGCCTTCAGCGTCGCGCGGTTCACCTCGCCTGACAGGCTCTTCTCCAAATCGAACCGGTGCCAGATCGAATGACCGATCTCGTGCCCGGCTAGAGGCGTGATAAGGACGTTCCCGGCCTCGGGTGCCGGCGTCCCGATTAGAACGAAGTCCGGTAGAATGCCGATGTTGCGGGGATAGGTGAACGGCACGAAATTCCACTCTGCCGAAATCAGCAGCAAGGCCTCGTTGCCGAGTACCTGTGCGATCAGATCCTTGAGCGGATCGTGAAGCTCGAACGGGTTGCGGACGTTGGTCGACCGCAGAATGAAACCGAGGAAGCTCGTGTTCCGCTCGATGAACTCGGCAACCTGCAGGCAGGCCCGGTCAACCATCCGCGAATCGAAATCGTCCGGGAGTTCGACATTCGCCCTTTGCTCGCGGGCGAATTCCTCGATCAGCTTCAATGCCCGCTTCCCGTCGTCATGCGGGAAACTAGAATCCCTCAGGCTTCCTATCTGTTCGAGAAAAGCATCGATGCGCCGCCTAGCGGACGCCAGCCTCAGTCTGGAGACTACGTTCCGGTCGACCACTCCTGCCCCTCTCCGCCGGGAATTGAATGAACTCTTCGTGGAGCCGCATGCACAGCTCGACGATCTCTTCAAGGTCGCCTTCCGGCAGAACTCCGTCCACCGCGCGGAGCCGGTCGGCAGCGCGGTCCACGAAATTCTCGAGCTCACCGGCCCCGTCCGTGACGGCGCTCGAACTTGATCGATAAACGCGGTCGAATGGCTCGAGAAAACCGGCTCTCATGCACGCAACACGCTCGCCACCGCTGCGATCCTCGATCGTCGTGCCGTCGAGCGCGCAAGCGAGGTCGTGGATCGGCCGCAGGTCAAACCGTTCCCGACGCCTCATGTGCTCCATCTGAATGGCTGAGCGAAGCGCAAGATTTGCGATAGCGAATTTTGAAACCGTCGCTCCGTGGGTCATCGAGCAATCTTCCGGCTTGAGTTCACAGCGATCATAATCCTAACACAATAATCTTTCCTGTACGACTCAGAATGAGTCGTCGACTCCGGCCCACGCGGCGAGATCCCGTTCCTGGAGTTCGGCCCGTAGCAGTGCCCGCGCCGCAGCCGAGACGCTGACCCCGCTTGCCCGAGCACACTCGCCGAATCTTGCCCCGACATCCGTTCCGGATAGATGCGCCGTCACCTTGCTGGATCCAACCTCCTCGCCGGAACGCCCGTAGGTCGAGACGAGAGCCGGGAGCCGACCTGCGACTCGCACTTCGCGACGCAACAGTAGGTTGAGTAGTCCTGTCGCGTCGATCCCTAACTTGCGGGCGTAAGCATCAATGAGCTTGCGCTCATCCCCCGACATGTAGGCGCTAACCTGCCGAGTGCCACTTGAACCCTCTACCTTGGCACGTGCAGAGCCTCCGCGGCCGGATCGGGGCGTCGCGTTCACGCGATCGCGTTCCAAACCAGCGCTCCCACGTCCGGATTCACGACGTCGTTGTGCCCTGACACGATCTCGTCAGCCAAAACGTTGTTGACGAGGCCCGCAGTCAAAGCAGGCGGCGTTCCCTTCGAGGCTTTCAGATGAACGCTCTCTCCGACCGCCAGCGCAAGGGCTCCGTTCGCACCGATCCCGCCGTGCAGGTCGTCCGCCCCCCCGATGATCCGACCGCCCGTGAGCCCCTTGGCAATCTCGCCTGAAACCGTCGACGCGACAGCGTAGAAGAAGCCGACCGCGACATCGCGGTGCGTGTGAGTGACCAAGATCGGCCCAGTCACCCGATTGCCCGCGACGACCTGACGAAAGCCGCCGTCAATACGGCCCGCACCGATCCCACTGCCGAAGCCATTGTGCGAGAATGCGCCCTGCAACAGCGAGAGGCTGGCTGGTCTGAGGTCGCGCATCTCGTTCGCCGCGGCCGAAGCCAGCCTCGCGCCAAAGCTGTGCCCCACAAGGTGCACGCGCAAGCCACGGAGGTCCTCGCGCTCTAGGAGCGACGCGAGAGCAGAGCCGACAATCCCGGCCCGCTTCTTCATCTCGAAATAGGAAGCCTGGTTCAGGAGCGAGGCGACGGCGGACTTGCCGCCTGATAGGAGGCGCCACCCCTTGCGTGTTACTGAACTGAAGCCGGCCGCCCCCCCGGGATCGCCGTCGGAGGTGGGAGACAGCGGCGTCTCCCCCTCGAAGGAGCCTCCTTGGCTTAATGCCTCCACCAAATCCGCTCCGGACGCGCTGAAAAGCTCGGCATGATCAAGCTCGATCTCTGGTTCAGGCGCCGCTCCCAGCACGTCGCGGAGCGCCTCCACGAACTCGTCGGCGGCCGCACCGCCGCCCGATGCGCGCACCGCAAGATTTCCAAATGCGGCAGGGTCGACTCCGAGATCCGCAGCGAACGTCTCGGCCTCGGCCCGGAGAGCGGCCCGCGAAAGATCCTGGGCGACTGTCGACGCCGCGCCGCCCTGCCCATGAGGAACGCCGGGGTCGGCGGGAACAAGAGTGAGGTCGGATCGATAGTGAAGAGCAGGCCAGAAGATGCCGGTCACTCCGAAGGAGCGACCTCCTGAACCCAGCGCCGCACCGCCTGCCGCGGCAACGTTTCGTAGAAGACCCTCGTAAAGGGCGATCGCATGCCCTCTCTCGTTTTTCCAGCCGTGGCTGATCACAATGAGGTCGGTTATGCCGGAGGGAATGATCGCGCTATGCGGATCCACCCGCTGCCCGTCCTTGTCGAGGTGCAATTCGGCAAAGGGTAGTCCCGCGATCTCGTCCATGATCTCTTCCTCTCCTCAGACGGACTGGATGGCGCGCATTAGATCGATGAGCCCGGCACCCTGAAAATCCACGCTTCTACCAAGATCGGTACAGCTTCGGACGAAGATTTCCTTCACCGCCTCTGGTCGACCCACGAACTCGCCACGCACGGACAGGAGGGCGGCGACGGCACCGGCTACGTGCGGAGCGGCCATGCTGGTCCCGCTCTCCTCCCGAAAGTAGGCTACTCCGGTCTCGACCGCCTTCTCCGCCTCATCTAGCGCCGTCGTCAGCTTCTCGGACCCCGCGGCAGCGCATGACAAGATCCGCTCCCCAGGCGCCACTAGGTCCGGCTTCCTCCGCCCATCCGCCGTTGGACCCCGCGACGAGAAGTAAGAAACACCATAGCGGTGCGGCGCCTGCGCGTGAGTCGCCCCCACGGTGATCGCCTCCTCAGCATTGCCAGGGTCATTGATCGCCTGGATGGCAATGCGTCGGCGATTAGTTCGCCCCGCAGTCTGAAGCATGGCCGAGCCGTCGTTGCCAGCGGCGGCAACTACTACCACGCCGGAGCGGGAGACACGGTCCACGACGGCGCACAAGGGGCTGTGGCCGGCCGCGAACCAAGCCGCGTCGAACGGATAGCCGAGGCTAAGGTTTACGCAGTGCACCTTCAGCCGTCGACCATTGTCGTTGACCTCCTGGACGTATTCAAGCGCGGCGATCAGAGCGCTGGCGTAACCGCCGCCGGCCCCACTTAAGACCTTTAGGCTGACGAGCTTGGCACGAGGGGCTACGCCTTGAATCAGCTCGCCCTGCATCGGCTCTGCGACGGTGGTGACCGTGTTACCATGATCCCGCATCTCGCCCAACCGCACCGACTTCACCTTGGCTGTGCAGGTGCGCCCCGCGATTATGCCGGCGACGTGAGTCCCGTGGCCAAACTCATCCACAAGAGGATCGCTGCCCGTGCCGGTGAGATCCCGGTGTTCGATTCCCGCAGGCAGATCGAGGTTCGCGTACTCTGAGAAGTGAGGGTGCGAACCGTCAATCCCACTGTCCGCCACCGCAACGACCACGTCCTTACCATCGGCCCCAAAAGCGGTGAGGCACGCGTCGCCTTTTATCGTCCGAACAGATCGGTGGAGCAGAGGCTTAAGCGGCTGATCTTCCCAAACCTTGTAATATGGTTGGGGCATGCGCTGGACCGCTAACGCCTGAAGCTCGCCCAAGGTAAGGTTGGCAAATAGAAAGTACCTGCTCATGTCCGCTTGCGGGAGCCGTCCTCCAACGCCGATCCCGCTCAAGATTACCAACGTCGACTCTTTCGCTGCAGGTAAGCCTCCCGGATAGTCGGCGTTGAGCTCGATGATCACACGGGAAGTCGGCTCCCCAATATGCCTACCCCCAGCCCCGCGCGTCTCGAAGGAGGCACTGGGAGCAAGTCCGCGCCGCGAGCCGTCGAACTCGCGCCCACTCCGCGCACGGTCAGTCCGCTCCTGCAGATCCTCCATCAGCCCGGGTGAGACCACGTATCGCGCGAAGTTTTGACGAAGGTTTTCGTTCTGATCGTCGACCACGCACCGCTCCCGCTTTAGCGAACCCATCCGTTGGATCACGCGCCGACGACAGGATGACGCGAGCGTCTCGCAAAATCGAGCTATATCTGCGTCCTGATTTTCCAGATTGGACAGTGAAATCTCGTCTAGATAAGCGAGTGGCCGGTCATAAAGGTCCCGCCAGAGCTGCATAGCCCCAGAACGGCGTCGGCGATCTCTTCACGCGATCGGCTGATTGTTCTTCATCCCGAGGCGTGAGAAGCACCGGATGGCCGCAGGTCATTGCGCCAAGGGGAGAGGCATGTCCTGGATCGAACGGCTTTTCGGCAGTGTGAGCAAGGTGCCCCCGAAGTCCTTGGCGGAAATCCGCCGAGTGGCGCTGCCGAGGCACGGACGCGGCATCATCTCCATCCCAGAGCTTGATTTCGTCGGCCAGCACTGCGCGTCATCGAACCGCCGGTACACCCTGCTGTGGGCCGACCGCTACTGGCTGGAGGGCAGCCTGGTGCAGGGGCGGTATATGCTAGTCGATAGCGATCGGCTGGTTACACAGGGGCGGATGGAACGACCGCAGGACGGCAAGGTTGCTGATGATGGGACGTTTATTCTCAACGACTGGGGCGCGAGCACCGAACTCGTCGGCACTTTCTGCGCCTTCTCCGCCGAAGGGAGCCCGATCCTTTCGCGCCGCTTTTCGGCGAACCTGCTCAACAACGGCCTTTCGCGCGACGGCAAGATAGCAGTCGCGCAGACCTGCAATGCACCGGGGTCGACAGACAGCTCTATCTTAACCGTTTTCGACCTTGTGCGGAAGGCCGAGCTGGGGAGCTGGACGCCAGAGTCTGGATGGGCAAGTGGGTACGAATTCCCCGCCGGCGGCGACCGGGTTCGAATGGTCCGACATGATCGACCGTCTCTCGACTATGGGCTTCTCGGCGAGTTTATCGACCGTCGACTGTGGCTCAAGGATGAGGTCCGTCGCGGAACGCTGTACGTCATACGCAAGGCTTTAGCCGAGGGAGAAGAGGCAACGGGACTGTCCATGGACGCGCTGCGCGAAGGTGTCGCTGTCGCCCTGGCGTTGGACGATGATCGCTTCAGAGCTGACGAATGGCGCCTTCTCGGCGAGACCGAAGAAAGTGCAGGGCGGGTCGCTCAGGCTCTCATCGCATACGATGAGGCGCTTGCGCTCAATCCGAAGGTTGGTGTTGCGAAGAGAGCCGCTGCGCTGAGGAAACTGCGAGACAGGTAGGTGAATGCCGCCGCGCTATTCTCCGCCGTCTTCGTAAGCGACGGCGGAGCACACGCTTCTGTCGGCCTCCTTTCCTTGGGCAGGTTCAATCTGACGTCTTAAGGCGACCGAATTGGTGGTGCCTCCCTCATCAGCGTACGCGTTCCCCAGTTTCCGATTGATTGAGGTCCAATGCCGCCGCGAGCGCCCGGCGCCGCAGCCGATCGGGTTTGAGCACCTCGAGGGAGCGGACTAGAACGTCGTGGCGTGTCTTGAACCGAGCTTGGTGCGCAGCGATAAGTTCTCTCAGTTGGGCAAAAGGAGATCGAGAGAGCCTGAGCAAAAGCAGCATGTTCTTCGGATAATGGAATCTGACAGGTCGCAACCTGATGGCCTGCTCGCACCAGCCCTCCGCCGCCTCAAACAGGTGCCGCATCCCGCTTTCAAGAACGATCCGCGCCTTATTATTAAGGATCTGCGCTTCGCGTTCTCGGCTATCCGCGCGCCTCAGCGCCTCATCATTCAACTCCAAGGCCTTCAGCGGTTCTGAATGCGCGAGGCAGTTGGCGCGGACATTGAAATAAGAAAAACCGTCTTTCTGCCGAAGCGCGTCCAGCAGCCCAAGCGCTTCGGCCTTGTAGCCTCCCGCCTCCAGACAGCGAGCGTAAAACAGGATGATCCCGTCGGCCTGCATGGCGATGCTCGAGAGATGGGGAATCATGTATTTCTTGTAGAGAATTCGCTCGCGATTGCAGGCCTCCGACACCAGCCGATTATAGATATGGCTGCGAAAAATCGCTGCCGGCTGCTTCTCGACGAAGATGCCGTCAAGGATCGCTTCGAGCCCGGCATCCCTAAGCCGTCGGACCATAGTCTGGCTGAAATTCGAAGCGATTGCTGGCGGCGCGGTCAGCGAGAAAAGGGCGTATTTTCGAGCATCGAACGCGTACGGCACTCCGAGGTCGACAGCGAGGTCGATCATGACATGCTTCACCAGCTTCGAGTTGGCGATCTCGCTGCCGACCTTCTTCAGCGTCGCTTCGTAACTCGCCAAGCGGTCAAGCTCAGCGTCGATGCCGGGCCAGAGTTCCTGATATATGGGATCTGCTCTGCAGAGCCGATACGCTGTCAACATCTCGCCATTGTGGAAACACCGGGACGCATTGGTCGCGATCGCGGCGCGCATGATTCCGATCGCTTCATCCCGGCGCCCAGCCCCATGGAGCGCTAAAGTCAGATTGATCGCGCACCAGCCAAAGGCGCGTGCATCATGCGCTGCAAAGAATCTGTAAGCCGGTTCCAAGGCAGCGATCGCCTCGTCGAACCTTTCAAGCCGTTGCAGTGCAATCCCCATTCGGATGTTAGCGATGTGCAGCGAGAATGGTTCGGCTAGCCCCTCGAAGTCAGCCCTGAGTGCCTTACTGTTGAGTTCGAGACATGCTTCGCCTTGATCGCTTACAGCAAGCGCCCAGCTCAGGACCGAGACACTTTGCACACAAATCTTGCTCGAGAGTTCGGAGATGTTTATCTTGTCGAATACGCCGTCAAGAATGCGAACTGCGATCTCAGGGTGACCGGCTTCGATCAAGGTCTCTGACAGAAGCCTCGTGACTGACCAGTAGAGATCAGCGTTGGGCTCCGTGTGCTCTACGAGGCGATGAAACAACTCGTCGAGAAGCTCTAGCGTTTCAGGGTAACGGCCAAGCACCCAAAGGTGGCGTGAATAGCGGAACTGCAGCCAGGGGTCGCTCCAGTCGCCAAGGTTAACTTCGTACGCATGGATCGCGACAAGCTGCTGGAAGGCTCCTCTTCGTTCTGCGATGGTCGTAAACTGGCTCCTTAGCCAGTCGCGCCGATCCCTCTGAGCATTGGCAAGCTGCAGTAGGCGGCATGCCGCGAGCAGCCTTGGCCAGTCATGGTCGCTCAGCCGCCGCGGATCCGAACCATCTCGTTCTACCAGCCTGGAAAAATAATCGGCGAGGTGTACCAGCAGCGTCTGCACTTTCGTTTCAGACATGCAACGCGGCACTAGCTCTGAACGATTTGCCTCCACGCGCCATGTCGCTGCGCCGGTTCGCCTCAGCAACAGCCGACGCTCGAATTCTTCGAGGATCGGAAACGGCGGCTGCTCGGCGCCGAGCGCGGCCAGAATTTCGCCTACCAGCCCAAGGTCGAGATCTTCCACCAGGATCTGGAAAATCTCGTAACATTCCCGGAGCAATTCGGGCAAGCCATCGACGACCTCGGCGTAAAGTTTGTCTTCGCCGATTTGTACTTGCTGGCGGTCCATGGTTCGCCCGAGCAACGCAGCTTGGCGAATATGGTAGGGATAAATTGCGAACTCCCCCGCCAAGGCGCGGATCTCCCCGCGGTCGTGCGCGACCCCCAAGGAGGAGAGTGCGTCAATCGCTTCGTCGCCTGTAAACGGCGCGATTTCATGAACGTGCGGCCCAGCCTCACGAAAAGCGGTCGTAACAATAATTCTGGTGGGGCCCTTTATCTGAGGGAGGAGCTGAAGGAGCGGGGCAAAGGTAGGCGCATTCAGAGCGTTGACGCCTGCTAGGACTATCACTGCGTCATTCACCACGAGCCATTCGATCAAGGCTGGGATCGCACGATCAAGAGTTGATTCAAGCGGCGGATCGACGCGCTCGAGTCGGCTCATAACATCCCCAAGCGTGCTCCCGTTAGAAAGGTTGAACCAGAGAATGTTAGGTTGTGACGCGAGCGACAGCGCAAGCGCGTGCGCGAGATACCTCTTGCCGGCTTTAGCCCGCCCCTGGATGACGACCCCGATATGGCTACCGGCGACATTAGAAACTCGTTCGAGTTCCGCCGTGCGGGGCATCCCATCAAGACACGGTGGTGGTGAGAGGTCTACTGGATTCGATATGCGAATCACCTGAGTAGGAGGCGCCCCGACTTCTTCCGAGCATCCTTGCTCAATCCCATTCTTCGAGCTTCCCGTAAAAGGAGCCCTAGCGGCTCTACGAGTCATGTCTTCGAGATGGTCTGCCAATTGCTCACGAACCCTCGACAAATCCTCGGAGCAATGTTTTTCCCAGTGCCGATGCACTGCTCGCATCTTTCTGACGTCGATGGGGTCGCCTTGTGTCGGTTCGGCCCAGGGAGCGAACGCTTTGATCAGCAGCTCGACAAATTCACGAGGCCTCCCCCTCCCATGCCGCTCCCATCTATTTTTTCTCCAGGCGGTATAATAAACATCTTGAATCCCGAACAGGCGCCTGGTTACGGCCGTCAGAGCTTTTCCGTTTGTCCCCGTACCGATCGCCAATGTTCGGCCATCCTGGGCCATTGCCCCGCTGGCCCAAAGGCTCTCGACAAGCTTTACGAGGTCTCGGTAAAGGTGATTGCTCTCCTGCCTCGGGCGGTTGACCATAGGAACATCCTATACCGTCAGTTTGGATCGAAAACCTAATGTAACCCTCGCCTGCTTCAGTCAGGTAGGGCCATCCGTTTGAGCGGGTGGGTGTTGGCGCCACTTCGGTTCGCAAGGTCTACAAAAGCTTGAGCAAATTTAATACAATTTTCCCCCCCGTGCTGCTCCCTTGACGCTGTGCTTTTCTGCCTGTGCCCAATCTCGGGCATGGAAAGGAAAAGCGAGATGTACAAGAATTTGAGCCGTTGGTGCGCCGCGGCTGCTGCCGCCGCGCTCCTTCTCAGTACCCCTAGCATGGCGCTGCCGCTGCCGGTTGCTGCGCAGCAGCAGGCCACGGTCGCGGTGCCGGCCCCTGAGACGGGCGCCAGCTTGGAACGGGCGTCGGACGTCGACCTCGAAGCTGCGCAGGGTGGCCTGTACTGGGTGGTGGTAGGCTACGCGGCCAGTGTGAGCTCCATCGCAATCAGGACGTGCGCGTCGCGGGTGGACAGTTGCGCACGCGGGGCGATGTTCATCGCCACCTCCGCCAAGGCGGCGCGCAAGTACGTCTGCAACCGCTGGCGGCGTTTGTGCTGATCCCGTCCGCCCTCCTAGCTGTCGCGGCGCAGAGCGCCGCGACAGCGCCTTCGCGGGCTGCACCCGATCGAGTGCAGATCGTCCGTCAAGCGCGGGATGATGATTGCGGTGTGGCGGCGCTGATCACGCTGCTCAAGATGGCTGGGGTTCTTCGGAGTGAAAAAGACCTCCTGGCAGCCGCCCCGATCAGCCAGAAGCGTCGAGTGCGAGGTCTTAGCGCCCTCGATTTACGTGGGATAATCGAAAATACCGGCACGGGCCTGGAGCTTGAAGGCGCTTGGCACAGTGAGATGCAACTCGTTGAAGCGGTCCAGCGCCATCCTGTGCTGGTGCTACTCTATGAAACTGTAGGAGTTGAAAAGAACAAGCAGGTTCCGACTTTGGGTCACTATGTGGTACTTGAAGCTTGGTCTCCACGTCATGGCTTTCTGGTCGTAGATCCCGGTATCGGCAAACGCGGCTTCCTGCGTGCTGCGGACACTTTCGCCCTGGCGCACCGTCGGCAGTCCGGTGCCGTTCAGCAAGCGCTGGTGATGTCCCTGCGGCGCGATGGCGAAACGGTTGGACAGGCAGCGTCAGTCACGCCTGACGAGGAGCGCCGCCTCCCAACTTTGTTGGAGTTACGGCGTCTTCCGAACGGTCTTCCGACGGGAAAGACGCTGGCAACCCTTGCCATTGGGGGATCCTGGACGCGAGCACGCCTTGGCGGCGATGATCCGTTTGACATTGCCAGCCAAGGCTTGGCCGCCAGTATGACTGTCCAGCGCGGGATCGGGAATGGCGGCATTCTCTCTTGGTCGGCAAGCCTTGGTCGGGAGAATACCGCGCTGAAATTCCCCGAAAACCAAAACTTTACTGTCGACCGTCAGCGCTCCATCGGGCCCTTGCAGCTTGGCTATACGCGTCAGGTCAGTTTCAACATGCCAAGGGCTGCTTCTGCCAGCATGACCAGCAGCGCGGCGGTGAACACCCAATTTCGACCTATCGCCATAAGTGCAGGAGGTTCGATGCAGATCCAGCTCGGACGAAACACCCTTATTGCCGGGCTGGATGCCACCCTTTCACGCGCGAGGGGCTCAAGCCCGCCGTTGACCGTGGTTCCGTCAATAGGAGTGGCGCGCAGCCTAGGGTCGCGGCTTGAGATTGGCACTCTAGTTTCGGCGTATCTGCCGGTGCGAAGCGATATGCCCAAGGGCGATGTCGCATTGTCCGCCGACGTATCGATAAATCAGAATTGGTCTGTGGGGTTGTATGCGTCGCAAGCGTTCGGATCGCAGCACAATGTGAGATCGCGTCAGTTGGGGCTGTCGGTGACTTTTGCGTTGCCGAACTGGCTTCGCTGATCGGCAGGAGCTAGGTACGGCGAAAATCGATGTTAGGGACGACCCTGAGATTCTGGTTGGAGAAGGGCCGGATCCGTTTGCTGTTGCGCAACTCAGGCGCGAGCGTGATCAAATTGAGAGGGGGTACGAGATCCGCAGTGCTGCCGCCACGGATGGGAGGGCCGACGGCAATGTTGTGAGCCCGCTGCTTCTGCTCCTGGATGAGGCGTTTCAGGCACTCCATGCTGCTCTCCCTTATAGCAATGTAAGGCGTACTGCTTGAGTTCTCCAGTGCCTGCTGCGGCTCCTCGCTCCGATCGCAGGGCGTTCGCGGCTGCTCGTAGGCCCTCCCCGCGCTCGCCCTCCTCACCTTCATAGCCGCTCGGGGACGTCCCGCTGAGGAGTGCTGAGCCGGCATCGGTCGGTCGAAGTCAAAGCGTTTCCAGAAGTCACGGGGACCGGTATGAGGTGCGCTGGCCTAATCGGATACGGAGAACCAACGGGTGGCACTTGGCGGCAAGGTAGAGGGTCCGACCTCAGACAGGGTTAAGCGACTTGAGAGGGACATCGAACAACATCAGGTCGATGCGTTACACGCGATAATCGACTACTACTCCGCAACCACCGGTGCCGAGCGGGACGCCGCCGACAAGATGGCACAGGCCGCTTTTAAGAAACACGCATCGGCGCGCAGCCAGACGGCCGATCTCTCTGAGATACAAGAAGAGCACCGGGTAGCGAAGGACGATCTTGCTCGTTGGCTCAAGGCCTCAATTTAGAGGTGCCGCATCGGGCAACGGCTCGCGCGCCTGAAGAGGATTCGGGTGCGTCGGGCCGCTGCGGCTCAACAGCGATTCCAGCCTTGTAGCTCCGTCTGCTCGGTTCACCGCTGTAAGGTGGCAGGCGAAGCCACTAAGTTCGTTGACGCTCCCGACGCTCGGCTGGGGCTGTGCTCAATCCTCGTGTTGTCGTTCGGGACCGCCTCCTTAGCCTGCTCGCAATGCTTAGTATTCCGGTGCTGGACACCCTCGCCGCGACACCAGACAACGGCGTCGAAACCGCACGACTCGAGTAATTCACGAGGCGCAACACGGCCTGTGAAATGCCGCCGGTGACGCTGTTGGAGGCCGCTGGGGCGAGGCCGGACGGTTAAGGCACCCGCACTTTGTCCTTCTCGGGCCCCTCCTTTTCGAAAGACACGATGTTCGCCAGGCCTCGCGCCGCCAGCGGTCCAGCGAGATCCCGCACGCTTCGGTGGTGCGTAAACAGTAGTACCTGATTGCGGCGTCCGAACTCGGCGAGCAACTCCAGCGTCGCGGCACTGCGGTCGTCGTCAAAGTGAACGAGGACATCGTCCGCAATGAACGGCAGCGGTTCGGTCGCATCGCCGTAGTTCTCGAGGCTGGCGAGTCGGAAGGCCAGGAAAAGCTGATCCCGTGTGCCGTCGCTCATCGTAGCGACCGACGCGATCCCTCCAGCGGCCCTGCGCCCGACAACCACTGGGTTGCCCCTGTCGTCAATGTCCGTCTCCACGCCCTGGAACTCGCCGCGCGTCGAAGCGGCGAAGAGCTCGCTGGCGCGGCGGATAAGCGGATCCTGCTGCTCGGCGCGGATCGTGGCCATTGCGGCCGTTACCAGGTCGCGCGCAGTCTTCAGCTCCAGGTAGCGTTCGAGCGATTGGTGCATCTGGGTGGCGGCGCTTTCTCGTCTCACTACCGCGGCGGCAACGCCGCTCTCCGCGACGAAGCCGGCCAGAGTGTCGCGAGCAGCCTTTTCAGCGAGCACCGCCTCCTCGACCTCGGTTTCAAGCGCGGCGGCGCGAGAACGGTCCTCCGTCAGAGCCGCTTGCAGGTGGTCCAGGTCGGCAGCGCCCCGCTCCGTGCGGAGCGCCTCTACGCTCAATCCGCCCCCAAGGTCGGCAAGGCTCCGTTGCGCCTGGGACAGGTCCGCCATGAAACCTTGGCGCTGATCGTGTTGGGTGGCCTTCTCGAGCAAACCCTCTCCGGTTTCCGGGCACCCGGCTAGTCGGGCCAGGGTGGCGCGCGCGGCGACGGCGCGTTCGACCGCGAGCTCTGCCTGCTGCACGTCGAGCTTCGCCTCTTCGATGTCCGGCAGGAGACTGTCTCGCTGCGTCCTGAGTGTCGCGTTGGCCTCCCACCTTGCCTTCAGCAGCTGCGCGCCGGCGACGCAATCTGCACTCCCCTCGATGCCAAGCTCGCTGAACAGCGCCTCCACTCGAGCGGCGAGGCTGGCCTCGTCCTCCTCCATGCGGCTGACACGCTGCCGCGTCTGCGCCATCGCCGATAGGACGCCGCGGGCGCTAGCCCATTCGCTGAGCAGTTCGTCGGCCTCGACGAGGTCCAAAGTTTCGGTCGTGCCGAGGCGGGCGAGCGCCGGAGCCCATTCGGTCCCGAACCCGGCCTCCTCGGCGTCCATCCGGTCGAGCGAGGCTTGGATCGCGGTGGCCTGCGGTCTCAGCGCCTCCAATTCTGCCGATAGGCGCTTATAGTCGGCATGGCGCAACTCGTGGCGACCATGTGCAGCGACGAGCGCCTGCATCCTCGCCGCGAACTCCGCCGCCGGCACGATGCCGAGGCGGCGTTCCGCCGCGCTGGCCAGCTCGATTGTCGGTTCCAGCAGTGCAGCATCGACTGCGAGGGCAGCCTCCTGCGATCGGGCGGCCGCCGCCTGCTCGATCAGCTGCATCCGTCGCTCGGAGAATGTGAGCAGCGATGCCAGCATAGGATGGAGAGCGGTCGCATCGGGGAAAGCCTCCCGCAACGCAGCGACCCTGTTCGCGAGTTCGCGCGAGATGGTGGCCAGCTCCTCCTCGGCCGAGCCCAGCGCGCGAGTTGCGTCCACTACCCGTCGCTGCGCCTGAACGAGGGAGGCGGCACGCTCCGCCTCGTCGGCACGCCGGTCGGCCAAGCCATCGGCTCCGGCGAGGGTTGTCTCAAAGGCGTCCGCCGAGTGTATCCTGTCCGGCTCGGTTCCCGACGCCGTCCCCGCGACGAACGCAGCGCGAATGGGCGACCACTGACGGCTACGCGACGCCCGAGCCTCGCGCACGGCGTCGTCGTTCGCGACGGCCCCGGAAGCTTCCAGGGTGTTGATGTCCGCCCTGCCTGTCGTGATTTCCCGCGAGGCCTGCCGCTTCATCCTTTCTTGTTCGGCCCGCTGGGCATCGAGCGTTTCGCGGGCGGCCTGTTCGGCGCGGACGACGTCCGGCGTGGGACAGGCCAATGCCTGCAACTCCTCGATCGTGACGAAGCCGAGGGCGGCTCCCCCTTCTGCGACGCGGCGAAGGTCGTCATCGAGGCTCCGGCGGCGTGCGTTGAGGCCCGCCATCTGCGCCGCGATCCCGCTAAACTGCGAGGACGTGGTTTCAAGCGGAGCGTGGAAGCCGCCGCCCTCGAGTTCCGCAAGCAGGCGTTGGATCGTCTCGATCTCACCTGCGATCTCTGCCGCCCGCTCGCGGGCGGCCGCGTGCGCCGGCCGACGCTCGTTCGCGGCCATGAGTAGCGCCCGGACCCGCTCTGTCGCGTCCCGCGGGGGAAGGATGGCGGCGAGGTCTGCATCGGGCGAGATGCCGAGCATCCTGCGCAGGCCGACGAGCTGCGCCTCACCCTGGTCGATCTCAGTCTGCCTGTTCGCGCGGTCTCCCCGAGCCTTGGAGACGTGGATCGAGAGCTCGGCGGCGTCGCGGATTCGGGACTCCGCCGCGGCCAGCTGCGACGACACCGCGAGCCCGTCGATCCGCACCTGCAGGCGGTCGCGCCGCTCGGTCGCCGACCGGAACTCGCCTTCCGCGTCGACCAGAGCGTTGGCTGCGGCCCGCACCTGCGCCGCGAACTCCGGCGGCAGGTCGGCTACGTCAGCGAATGCATCGAGGGCGATCATCAGGTCGTCGAGTTCGCGCAGGCGCGGTGCCACACGAATAGTCCGCTCGGTCCTCGCGACGCGCGCCGCTAGCGTCAGCCTCTCGTCGCGCAGGCCGTTCAGCCTCGCTGTGGCAGCCTGGTAGAGTTTACGGGCCTGCTCGTGGGTCTCGCGCGTAAACTGACCGGCGCGCACCGCTCGGTCTGCCTCATCGAACGCATCGAGGTGCTGGTAGAAAGCCCGTGTCGACGAGCGGCGCCCGTCGAAGAGGCGGCCCGCCTCCTCATCGATCACGTCGAGCTTCGCGAGAAGCGTCCGCAGGCCGCCGCCCGCCTCTACGATTAGCCGTCCGATGTCGCCGTCGGCCTGCAGGAGCCGCTCGCCGCCGGCCCGTAGACTGTCGTGATTCAGGCCGAAAAGGGTGCCAAACCGGTCCCGCGTGATCGCGCCCACTACAGGCGCGAGCGCTGTCTCGTCGAAGGCGGTCCCATCGGCGTCCGCGAGCGTCTTTCCCTTGCCTTTGCGCCGTCTGAGCGAGATCAGCCGGTCGTCCGCCATGCGCATTGACGCGCTGATCCGCATGCCATCGTAGCCGTAGATGCTCCCGCGGACGGTGTTGGCAGGAATCGAAAAGAGGAAGTCGCTGATCGCCTCCAGGCAGGTGCTCTTGCCGGCCTCGTTGGGCCCGTAGATCACCGCCAGTCCCGCGCTCTCTGGAATGGCGAGGCTGCGGGTGGCGTAGCCGCCGTATTTCTCGATTCTGAGCTCAGTCAGCCGCATGGCCCACCTCGCCGACCAGTGACCGGGCCAGCGCGGCGGCGCGGGCTGGGATGTCGATGCGCATCTGTTCGATGAAGGCGTCCGCGTGCGCGCCCGCCGGCAGCTTCGCGCGGATCTCCGCGAGCCGTGCCTCGAGGGTAACCTCGACGCCTTCGCTCGCCAGCCTGTCGATCTCGACCGCCAGGCGGCCCCCGATACTAGGATCGACCGTGTCCGTGACCGCGGGAGGAGTCGTCGCTAGCACGAGCTTCTCCAGCCAGTGGTCCCCCGAGAGGGTGGCGAGCAGGGTCTCGATGTCCTCGCGCAGTGCCACCCGGTTCAGCGTCAGGTATGAATGGAGAGGCGTCGCCCCGCGGAGCGTTAGCCTAAGGGCGACTGGACGGCCCTCGGCGGCCAAGCCGACCTGCGCGAGGTCATCGCGGAGCGCCGTGAGCATCGCAGTCTGGTCTTCATGCGTGGACGCGTCGAACGAGGCCGCGTGCCAGCGCACGACGTCGAGTGCGCGGTGCTCGACCGCCGCGATGCGGCCGCCCTCTACCGTGACCAGCATCGCCCCCTTCGCCCCCGCCTCGCGCGCGTGCCTGCCCTGGAGGTTGCCGGGATAGACGATGTGGGGATGCTCGGACAGAATAGCCCGTTCGTGGACGTGGCCGAGCGCCCAGTAGTCGTAGCCATGGTTGGCCAGTTGCTCGGGCGTGCACGGCGCGTAGCGCGCGTGCTCCCCCTCCGATCCGGCGCAGGCGGTGTGTAGCACGCCGATATTCAGCGTCCCCGCCGTGGCCGGGGGGTAGTCGCGGGCGATGTCCTCGGAAAGGTCCCAGCGGGGATAGCTGCGCCCGTGTATCGTGACGCCGACATCGTCTAGCGACCGCGAGGTGGCGGCGGTCTTCGGGAAGACGTGCACGTTCTGCGTCATCGACAGCTTGTCGGCGAACCGGTTTTGGCAATCGTGGTTGCCGAGAATCATGAAGACGTCGATGCCGGCTTCGCCAAGGCGCCGCATGCCGTCGACGAAGTAGAGGCCGGTCTGGAAATTGCGCAGGTCCCCGTCAAAGATATCTCCCGCTAGCAGCACGAAGCGGCATGCCTCGGCGATTGCGAGCTCGACAAGATTGTCGAACGCCTCGCGGGAGGCCGCTTCAATCCTTGCTGCGAAGTCAGCCGACTTGCTCGCGAGTCCGAGCAGTGGGCTGTCGAGGTGCAGGTCCGCTGCGTGAATGAACTTGAAATCGGACACTTCTTCTCCTGCGGTATGCGCCTTGCTTGACCCATCATTTAACTCAAGGAAAGGTGACCTTGAGTTCCCAATCAAAACTAGCTTTCGGAACAATCGGAGTCTTTTTCTAGATCAGTTCGGCGATGCGAGGAGTCTCCAAGGCAGTCCGGTGCGCGACGACCGCCTTTGTCGAGCATCCTTTCGTTCCGTATAGCTCCTACGCGCTCACTTCGCCAAACCCCCGGTGAAAGAGGCTGTCAGCACATATTCGTTGGCGACCGCGGTTTGCCTGATGCCGTACTGCTGCCACTCGCCACCGAACGAGCGCGACTGCTCAAGCTTCAACCGCTCACTGGGCCCGGGCTCATCGAGCTATGCACCGGTTCGGTTCTCTCGATTTTCGTGTCGAAGTGAAGCGGCAGGAGCAGGCGTGCGGCTCGCGCGAATTGCACCCTCCCGATGAAACACGAGAATCCTATATCCCTGTTCATGGCACTCAGGGATCACGTCACGAGGGATAACGTCTTGGCCTTTGCGAAGGCCGGCATTGAGATCGCGCGCGCGGCACATCGTCTGCGCGAGGACGGCTATGGAAGCATGATCGTGCCAAGCCGGGGTGCGGTGCCATTCTTGAGGGTTGCGACGTCCTACTACCGCAGCATCGTAGTGCCCTGCATGCCACGCGAGGAGCGCTGGCGAATGCGCGGACGGACTGGTTTCGGGCCGCTGACGGTTTCGCTGAATGTACCTTTCACGGCCGACGCCGGCCGGCTCGACATACCTGGTTTAACGCCCGCCCATATTCGCCGGTTTTGGGCGCGCGTAGTGGCAGCGATCGTCCGTCGTCAGGGCGATAGTCCTCACTATCGTTTCTTCCGCTTCATCAGAGATGAGGTGTGCCAGGTCGGCCATCACGACAGTCTCGAATGGCGTATGGAGAGCGAGCGCTTTCTGTTCATCGACACCGTGGTGTCGGGCCAGGCAGTATCGGAAATTGTTGAGGCGTTTGACGCAGAGGGTCTCGACGAAATTCATTATATTTTGCTGCTTGATGAAAACGGGGCGGCGATGAGGCGGCCTTATGCGGCTAAGATCCACGCACTAGCTGCTACGGGTCGGGCGACGCTCATCAGGGTGCCTTCCCTTTTTACCGAGGATCAGGGACCCGCGGTCAGCGGCGTCTGGAGCGTCGTGGTACCGAAATTGATGGATCTCGCGCGCAACGAGCCCGGCATGTCCGACGGTTTTGTCGGGGCGGGGCTTTATTATCATGAGGTGCAACAGCGCCAGGACGGCTCGAATGTGGAGGTTACTATGGCGATCTCGATGCTCCGCCATATCCTGTTTAAGGCAACTCGGATGGCATTCGATGCGGACGAGGTGCTTGAGGATCTTGAGCAGCTCGGGTCGGATTTTGCGGACGAGCTCGCATTAGAGGGTTTGATGCAGCTACCCGCGCTCTACGGCCATGGCCTGGAGGACGACATCCAGGAATACCTTCGCCACATCGAGCAGCACCAATTGTTTGGCAAAGCGAACACCTTTGCCACAGCCTCTGGCCGGGTGCTCGCAGGTCTGCGGGACACCAAAGCCGAGGTGGACGTATCATCCTCGCATTGTATCCGCTTGCACATCGACGACGCTGAGGCCGAGCGATTGATGCAGCAGTTTCGCACCTCGCTTTGGAACCCCTATTGGCTTGATGCAGATCGTACTCATAGGGCGTGAGGGGCGCGACCCCGAGCCGGAGTTTAGAGAATTCGCATGCCCACTGAACCATAGTGGGCGCGAATTTGTCGTGCGAAGCGCCCTTCCCCAATTGACATGCTGATCAAAGAGCAGATTATTAGCCTAATTGGGGGGTGCCAATATGAGCTGGAAGAATGGACTCTGCTTGCCGGCCTTGCTTGCTTTGTCGCTGCAAGGTTGCACGTCTTTGCGGGTGACGAAAGCGGGGCCGAACGCGGAATCTCGACGAGGCATTGCCTACTATCTTCCGTTCACGCAATTTGAGACCAAGGTGACATGGTCACCGACTTGTGAGAAGGAGACTACGGAACTCAAAATTTCTCCCTCGGTCGAGTCCACGCCGAAGACGGGGCCTGATCCTGATGGCCTTTACGTAATCGATTATGACTCTCTGTCCGCCTTCACGAAGACGAGCAGCGTTAAGGTGGATTTCTACGACTCCGGAGCCATCAAGTCGATCAATGCCTCGGCCGACGACAAGACAGGAGAGATTGCCTCGAGCGTGATCACGGCCGCCGCGAAGCTGGCCAAGATTGCCTTCATCGGCGCCGGCACCACGATAACCTGCTCCACCGAGCTGATAGAAGCGCTCAAGGTGGTCAAGGACGCCAAAGATCGTGTGGAAACAAAAACCGGGGAGCTCAAGCTCGCGACCGACACACTCAATGCCTACAGTGCCCGCATGACGCGTGAAGGAACGTCAGTGACGGACGCAATGCGGTCCCAGCATAGCAAGCTCATCGGGAACGTCGTCGCGCTGCAGATGGAACTCGAGATCCAGAAAGCTGAGTTGGAGGAAGTCAGGAAAGGGGCCACCTATGTGAAGACCGTGGTGTTCCCGGAGAACAGCGGTCAGGTTGCAACCGACAAGGGCTTGATGGTTCCGGAGGAGACACTCCGAAAATGGATGTTCAAGGAGCAGGAGTCCCAGTCGGGTTCCGTCGCACGGAGCAGTTCCGTCTGGTTGGACCTGAAGACTGCCAGAGCCTTCAACATGCCCGGGGCAACGAACGGATCGAACGCGCCCGGCATGGACGAGGGCGGCCTGGAAGACGGCATCCGCTACCGCGTCTCCGTTCCCGGCAACCTTCGGTTTTGTAAGGGCGGCGCATGCGGGATCCTCGATAAATACGAGGAAGAGGTGGCAAACGGCTTGGCGCCGGTGAAGCCGCGGATAGAGTTCGTGAAGGCGATGCCGATCAAGATTCTCCAGCAGGGCACGACTTTCTATCTGCCCTTCCGATCAAGGGCGTTCACCAACGGCACGCTGAGTGCAACCTTCGCTGAAAGCGGCGTGATGACCAGTGCCGGGTATGAGCAGAAGAGGGCTCCCGGCGAGGCACTCGCTGCCCTCGGCGGGACGCTAGCTGACCAGGCTACCAGCCTCTACGACGCAGCGAAGAAGGATGATCTGACCGATCTTCAGAAGCTCGAAGAGGCAACAAAGATCGCTGAAGCGAAAAAGAAGCTAGAAGCGGCGGAAGCTGCGCTGGTCGAAGCCACCCCTGATCCCGATGCGGCCTATGTAGCAAGCCTGACTTCGGAGACCGCGATCAAGGCGGCAGAACTTGCGAACTTCAACGCGCGGATTGCCGTCGCTGAAGCGCGCAAGAAGCTGGCCGAGGCAGGCGGATCGTGAACCAGGGCTCAGAGAAGCTCCCGTCCCCTTACTGGCTCAAGCCGCGCGGCCTCGAGCGTTTCAAACTCCCCGCCACGAAAGGGCTTTGGTCGGCTGCCGAACCGCGCTTCTCCTGGATCAACCGGCCTGAGCTATCCGCCGTCTCCAATCAGAATCCGCCCCACCAGACCTGCTTCGCGCACGCCATGTGCCGAGCACTCGAGACCAAGCGGGCAGTGGCCAAACAACCGGCGGTGCGACTCGACGCCGACATGTTCCACTCCTGCGTGCTGGGCCTGTCATGCGAGACGGGCGAGCGCGATCCAGCGAACATCGCGGGACTCCTCCAAGCGCCTGGAGCACCTCAAGCGACCGGCATTTATCGATGCGGAAATCCTTGCCCCAACGTCCTTCCCAATCTCACGGCGACAGCAAGGGTGAGGCAGGTTGACACCGCGAGTGACGCGAAAGCGGCGCTGCGAGCGCATTGGCCGCTAGTTGCGCTGATCACATCGGAAGCGCGCTTCGAACAAGTCTCCGACTTTTCGATTTATCGAGATGGGCCAAGTCCAAAGGTGTATCATCACGCCATACTCCTCATCGGCTACGATGATGTCGCTAATTGCTGGGAGGTGCAAAACAGCTACGGGGCCGGTTGGGGTGCGAATGGAAGGGGGAGGATTGCTTACGGCCATGCAAGCATGTTCGCCGATGACACGCATGTCGCTTTTCTCGTCGGCTAAGGCGTTCCGTAAGGACCCCTGTGCCATTCCAACCCGAACCGCCGCAGCAACCGCCCACTGCCTCGGGCGTCGAACGGTGACTGGTGCCGAGATGCGGTGCGCGGTGACCAGCGAACGCAAAGTATGAGGGGGAGCTTCCGGCACACAAGCCAGTTTGAAACGGAATGACTTGCGGCCGGCTCTACATCGATCTGCTGGCTCATGAGGTCGGGGAGCCGCCCTCCGGCCGGCTGGAGAGCCGCTTAACGGAGTTCCTCGAGACGATGCCGGACACGGAGTCGCTGGGCGACGTGGCGTTCTCGAAAATCAACGGAGCAGAACAGAAAGCCGACTACCTGCTCTCTGGTCGGCGCCTCATCGCGGAGCTCAAGACGGTTAACGGAGATCCCACGGGCAGGATCGAGCAACGGCTGAAGACCCGCCTGCAGAGGTCCGATGCGCCGATCGTATTCGGCACCGTTGGTGTGAACAAAGTCATAGAGGGTCTCTCGGACCGCGTAGCCCTCGACAAGATGATGACTGACTTGGCGGGGCGGGCCGTGCGGCGCCATCTCCATAAGGCGAACGCGCAGATTGGCGCGATCAAGGAGCGACTCTCGCTTTCTGACGTGGGCGGCCTGCTCATCCTCATGAACGATGCCGAACCGAAGATCGACGCAGGGGCGATCGGCTACGCCTTGAAGACGGCGTTCGAAGCCCCTGAAGGCAGCTACGAGCATGTCACTAACGTTTGGGCCATTGTGGAGAGCCACCGCATCGCGCTGCCAAACGGACGAACCGGCTATCCCCACCTGCACTTGTTCAAATCACTCGAACGACGATCGGAGCTGGGCGTCATTGCCGATATGCTCGCCGGTTGGGCAAAGAAGAATGGGTCGAACATCGAACGACTGCAGCATCACGGCGACTGGAACGCCATGGCACCCATCTACGACGGGCGGGCCCCAACGCTCTCGCCTTATTGATGATCACCGCCTGCGGAGAAACATTTCGGGCTAGGGCCCCATTTCGAGCAGCTGCTCGGGAGCCCTTCCGCGCGCTGCGACGAACACATCTGTATGGTCAGACGCGCGAAACTTGATCACGGGCGCTTTACTGAGCAGGGTGATCAACACCTTGGGAGGTAGCTGAGACACATGGAGACGATCTGTGGTCAGGCCGGCCAGTACGGCTTCTTGTGCGGCATATACGACTTTCAAACGCTGCTCACCGGGGCGCTCGCGATCGTAGCGGCGATCTTCGCCGGGGTTCCGGTTTGGCGACAACTCAGCGACACAAATCTCCAGACGCGCATCTCCCATCGAGGAACTCTGAGTGAGCTCTTACGGGACGCGCTCCGCCGATACGAACGCGTAGATAAGTCAATCAGCGAGCCGCTTGCGACCGCGTCGCGCCTTACGAGCGACTATGGTGGCGACCCAATCGGGCTCGATCCGCACGACGCGCACTATCTTGAGCAGACGTTTAGCGGTTTCTTGGACTGGTACCTCGTTGTCTTGGCCGACACGGAGACCGCCGAGATCGAGGCTGAGAAAAAGGCGCTCAAGGCATCCCTCGAGCGACTGACGGAAACGCTTGGCGACGCTCACTGGGCCGACCACAACGAGCAGCAGGACGAGGACCACGACATACCAGACGAGCAGTGGGCCCAAATTCTCACCCGTTGTGCCGAGGCGAAGATCGAAGCCGCTGCGCGGGTTGGCGAGACACAGGCCGCTTACCGCCTCCTCCGTTCGGCCCAGGAGGGCTGGACCCAGGCGCTTCGCGACCAAATCGCGCAACTCGACTTGCAGATCGCAGGATCGAAGTGATTCAGGTCGGACTTATTCCGGTGTCGGGGACGCTTGAGCCGGGTGCAGAGCGCCTGACGTTTGCTCAGTGCCTCCTATGCTTTCAGCGGGCGCCGAGGTCACCTGCAGGAACTCGAGAAGATTTTCCAGCTTCGTCAGAAGCTCATCATAGGTCAGGACGAGCACGGATTTAAGATCGTGACGGAACAGCTCCAGGGACTTCTGGCGCTCACGGTCAGCAGGTGTCCGGCCGATCACCAGGATGCCATCAACGGCATAGGCCTCAACGTCGAAGACACCGGATTCCTGCTTCTTGAGAGGCAGACTGGCCTGCAACTTATGACGCTGATCCAGCAACTGATTGACCCCGCCGGCCAGCTCCTTCTCAGGAGCGTACACCCCGCCGCGGTAGGGTTTCGCGCCGAACAAGGCTGCCTCGGGCGCCTTGATCTCGACCAGCGCCAGGTTCCCGGTTGCGGCAGCTTTCAAGACAAAGTCGGGGATCTTCTCGCCCTTGCCATCGAAGTTGGAGCCGCCAACCGAAATCTGTTCCCCCATTTTGAGCACGGGATAGCCGAATGCGAGCCGAAGGATGAACGGGTTTTGTTCGAAAAATTTCTGCCAAGGCCGTTCGGTTTTGTCACGGTCTAGGCGTCTCTTCATCTCCTCGATTAAGCGCTCCAGTGTGACGACCTCGATGTCACGACTGAGCTGAAGAATGGACTGGGGCTTGCGACCCGACAGAGACCGGACGGCGCCGCGAGCCGCGGAAAGGATCGCAGTCTGATCGCGATTGGACAGCTGGTCACCCGACCGCACGCCTATCGAGGCGACGACCCCGTTCTTGCGATAGATCGGCGGCTTCTCCGGAAATGCGGAAGGGTCCGCAACGCTCAACAGCTGGTTGAAAGCTATGCGATCCTTCTCATCGCCGGCGATATCGAGGGCCTTCTCATGAACCCGACGGATTGCCCGGCGAAGTTCGTCGAACTGCACCTTCGCGACCGTCAGACTACGGTTTTCATCAAACGAAGGAAGTCCGTCCCGTCGCCCGGAGCGCACGATCAACATGTCGACATCGTGCTCGGTCAAAATTTCGGGGATGGCGCGTAGCTCGTAATCGAAACCGAGACCCGCATGTGGAGAACGCACGAAGCCCGATGGGAGCTTGTTCAAAATTTCTATCACATCGCTGGCGCTCCGGGCCTCGAGTCCGGTCATGCCCTCCAGCCTTATCAATCGCGGCCGGGCGTACTTTGGCCGAAATGGGAAGTGGGCGAATGCAGTCGTATTGAGCGGCCAGATATCAAGCTGTCCCAGCTTCACGTCGGCCTCCACAAGCAGGATGCCTGCCGGAGGTGGCGAGTAGTCATGCTCTTCCGCCTGGACCCGAGCGACGAGGCCCGCTTTCGGACTGTAGGTCAGGGTCCAGTGCTTCTTCTTCTTTTTGAAGCTCAGATGGCCATTTTCCGGCACGGACGCCGGTCGACCCACTCGGAAGTTGTTCAAAGCCATGCGGCTCAGTCTACCGCTTAAGGCTCGAGACTGGCAACGTCAGGCACTCACCCGCGTCACAGTGGCAAGTCGACCGCATCGACGAGTACCGAGTTCAGCCCTTCCTCCAGACCGCGTTCCGGAGCGCTCCGGCCTGCTGCGCGCTGCACCAGGAAGTTAGCAATGCTGGGACGCATCCGCTTCCAAGCGGCCGGCGTGGCGAGAACCAGCCAGCCCGAGTACGCAGCCTGGTTGATGCCGGCGCGGTCGTTCACGACCAAGTTGCCGTCCTGCCACCAGAGGCTTTCCACCATGATAGCGCCGCTCTCATCGACCCATCTGAAAAGACCATCGTCAGAGACGCTCCATCCTAGGTGAAAGCCGAGGGTAGGATTTAACGCGAGGAAATCTGCGTCCGTAAACATCGGCCCACCAGCGATAGCGGCCACGGGTAGAGGGGAGCCTCCGTACAGCATCGGATACTCTCGGCCTACGAAGTCGCTGTCCTGCAACAAGCTATCGAAACCGGGCATTCGCTTGCGCAAGGTCATCTGATGGTGAGCGAGCATCGCGACGCGGCTTTCCTCCTCACGATCGCCGTCGAGGCTTACCGCCGTAGTGAATTCGGCAAGGACGACGCGGCCGTCTGGGGCGGATCGGAGCGTCGGCAGCGCCTCCGCGACTCCCTCCAGCCACTTATCGCGTGGGTAGGCTCCGAGCGCCTCGCCCGTGGGGACGGGGATCCAGTCAGGCTTCGGGTCGGGATCCCGCGTGTCGATACATGGATCAGTGATGAGCAGCTGGGCGTCAAACTCCAGCGGCGGCCAACTAAGCTCTTCAGCGTCGCAGAGCTCGGCGAGCAGCACGCCGAAGGCCTGGTGCGCGATGTGCGAGCGGGGGCGCCGCACAGTGACCTTCAATCCCACGGCCTCGAGATGGCCGGTCAATTTCCTCTCGGCGGCCGCCGACCAAGTCTCGGCCGGTGCGAGCGTGTGCATGATCTGCGCGAAGCGACGGGCGAGCAGCGTGAACGGGCGCACGCAGGTCTGTTCGATGCTCTCCAAGGATCCGTGAAATAGCCTGGACAGATCGATGCTGTCGTCGGTGTCCGGAAGCGGTTCGCCGGCCTCCACCCCTGAACCGCGGAGGCTGCGCTTTCGCATAGGCGCCTCAGGCAGGTGTAACCGGTATATCGGTGGGAGATCCCGGCGCGTCGGCGGGTCGGGCAGATCTTCGCCGAGATCGAGAAGGATTTGCTGAGCGAGGCGCCTCACAATGCCGTGACTGTCCCAAGCCATGGCGCGGACTCGGTCGCCAAGGCGCCCCACGAGCTGGGGATGTGACCAGGCAAGGCACGTAAGCGTTGCAAGCGCCGCCGTT
This sequence comes from Allosphingosinicella sp., assembly GCA_036399475.1. Lineage (GTDB taxonomy): Bacteria > Pseudomonadota > Alphaproteobacteria > Sphingomonadales > Sphingomonadaceae > Allosphingosinicella. The sequence continues at coordinate 118,528 of DASWNA010000027.1, read as the reverse complement.
CGGCGACTGAGGTCTGCGGCTAGCGCGTGCTCGAGGCCAGTCAGGGCGATGCCTCCGGGGTCGTCGGACTGCAATCGGGCCAGGACTGCCTTGCGAGCCTCGACGGATACCGCGTTCGCTGGGTGGTCGATGTCCCGCAGCGCTAGCAACGCACAAAGCTCCCCGTCTCCTATCGCTGGCGCCTCCGTGAAGTCAGGTGCGCGCACGGTATTTTCCGTCGCTTCCGCCACTGCCGCCACGTGCTGCTCGACCTGTGCCCAGACGTCCCTAGGGTCGAATGAACCGGAAAAGAGGGGCAGGATTCGTTCAATCCCGGAAAGCAGGTCGCGGATCGGCAGCGCCCGATCGGCGTGGTCCTCGACCAGCAGCTGGAGCGCCCGCGTGCGCCCGTGAACGGCATCGCCAATGACGAGGCATTCGGCAGCCATAATGCGGCTGCCGCCGTCGTATTGCCGGAGCCAACCGTAGGGTCGGGATGTGGCGATTGCCGCGGCAGTAGCGTCCTCAACGAGCTTAGTATCGCCAAGTCCGCTCGCCCGCTGGACCAGCTCGCGCATCACTCCCGGACCAGCTTCGACAGCCAGAAAATGACGACCAACAGCGCTTAACGAAGCCCTGTCGATCGTCGAAGGCAATGCGGCGAGAACTGGCTCCCACGCGATGTTGGAAGCGGTCGAACCGGAGAGCGCCGCAAGGAGGGCAGAAGGCCGTACGCTCAAATTTTCCAGCTGCTCCTGCGTCAGCACTGAGCCGTCGGCGAGGGTGAGCGTGCCCTTCTTGATGTTTTCCGTAGAATAGCGCGGCTCCCTTTCCTCCTTCGCCTCAATGCAAACGAGACGTTCGAGGAAGTTTGGGCGCTGAAGACGTGTCATCACGGTTCGCCGGAGCACCTCCAGTGCTGCAGCGACGCGCGCATGCCCCGCGTAGGAACCCTCGGCAACCGCAAGCACGGCGGCGCCGAGTTCAGCGGAGGGATTATGGTCAAAAGGCAGGATTAGCCGGGCGACGAGAGCGAGTGCATCGGCCAAAACGTCCGGGTCACCCCCCTCGAGCTGTCCGAGAACCAGTCCGGAGAGGACGTCGGCGCGAAAAGCCCCGTTCTGCTCGATGAGCCAGTCAGCCGAGGCGAGCGCCGCGCTCGGTTCCAGTCCCGAAAGAGCGAAGAGTATGGCTCTTACTGCCTCCTCCCGTCCTCCGCCGCGGTGGTTGCGGTGAAGAACTGGCAGGATGGTCAGGATGAGCCGCGCTGTCTCCTCGCGCCGGCCCGGCTCGAGACCGCCCCGGATCGCCTCGGCGGCGATCTTCGCCCAGTCATCGATTTGGGCGTCCCGGTCGCTGTAGAGGCCAAAGGACGTGGCAAGCATCGCATCGCGCGCCCGTCGGGCGGGCGTCGGATTGCCAATAGCCAGCCATGCGTCGGCCGAAGCACGCCACAACTCGACGCGATCATAAATCTCGTGATCGATCTCGACCTCGGTATCGAGATTCGCAAGAATCCGGGCGGTCCGCTTCTTGTCCCCGTCTATGCGGTACGCCGTCAAAGCGATGCCGCGTCTCGCCTCGAGCGTCCAGCCGGTGACATTGTGCTTGTGGCTTGTCCAATCCTCCAACGTGGCTTGTAGGACCGCGTCAAATGCTTCGGTGCCGTGAGCCCGCGCCGCTTGGAGCATCAGCTCGAAGAGGCGCCCAGAGGCGCGCTGGGCGTAATGCCAGTCGAGCCAACGGTTAGTGTCCCCGAACCGCCTGCGGTAGAATCGAATAACCGGTCGCAACCGATGGAGTACTTCGGTGGCTGGGAGCGCGTCGCCGCAGATCGCCTCACCCCAAACATTCCCGATCCTGATCACCACACGCTGGAACAGTATTCGTCCCATCTCGTGTTCCCGGGTAGGCGCCGGAACAGCTTCGACAAGGTCGAACGGCCGTCCCCGGGCCGCCCGCGCCCGCGCCTGCCGGAACAGCGTCTCGAGGCCGGCTAGGGCTTCGTGGTCACGGTCGTTGAGACTGTCGCTCAACAAGGAGTGTTCGACCTTGGCGAGATACGCGTCCGCTCGTTCAGGTTCGACGCCCAATCTGCAAATGAGGTCGGCGATGCGGGCGGCCTCCTCGGGACCGACGCCATCCGCATCGGCAAGCTTCAGGAGCCTTGCGAGCGCGTCCGCACCCTCGCCCCTGAACTCCGGCTCCTCGACGCCCCTGCGCACGCGCGCTGCGTCGACGCGGAAGGCGAGACCCTCCGCCTCCCGAGACCCGGCGAGAATTCCCTCCAACTCTCGGAGTAGCCCCTCCTCGCGTGCGGAGAGAAGCGCAAGGGCAAGCTTCTCCAGAATGCGCCTCCGCGCGACGTGATCGGCTTGCGACTGCTTCTCGTACGGCGGCGCGATATCGGGTGCCTTCACGTCGACCCGCACCTGCCGAACGGCGGCGACAATCGAGGCAAGTGGCCGAAAGCGCCAGGCCGAGATCGCCCAAGCGTCCAAGTCCTCATCCTTGCCGGCACCGGGAACACGGCGGGTGCCGGAAAGCAGATCAAGCGGCTCTGCAAGGTCGAACACGCGGTGGGCGAGCACCGCCTCGCCCTCTTTCAGCAAACGCGCCGCCCACTTGAGGGCTACGCGGTCTGACACCAGTAGGTTCCCGCCAGAGACGAGCGCCGTAGTCCTGTCGTTCGGAAGGCGGAGCTGGAGCTCCATTGCCGTAAGGTCGACCGACTCCAGAGAACTAGTACGGTCGCCCAGCTCCTTGTGCGCCAGGAGCAAGCCTAGGACCGTCATCGCGTCCCCCACAGTGGCGGCGAGGCGCATGCAGCGAAAAATATCCTCTTCGACCTCCCACTCCGGGCGACCCGCCAGGAACTGGGCTCGGAAAAGCGGCTGGTGATCGAGCGCGACGAGCGTTGCGTGCTCGCCCGCTCTCTCCAAATGATAGATGCGCTCCCACGCCAGAGGCCCATTGGAATCCGCCGCGGCGCCGGCCTCCGCCAGTCTGCGGTGGAAGGCCACTGAGGCAGTCTGATCCGGGCGGCCGAGCGCATTCCGGCCGGTCATGCTGAGCACGTACTGACGAAAGCTATTGTGGAAGAAGCGCCAGGAAACAGCCGTGTCTTGGTGGAAGTAGTGCTGAGCGGTTTTCGCGAACCGTTCTAAGGGCCTCCCGGAGGCGAGCGCCTCGACAGTGACAAGATCGACCGGACCCCGCAAACGCGCGATAAGGCCGAGGAGATCTCGCACCTCGGGCTCCTCCCGCAAGGTTTCCCAGTAGGTGCCATACTCCGCCTCGATATCCCCCGAGTAGGGATTGGCGGCGTTGAGGATGTCCGCCAAGTTGGACGGGGCTGGAGCCGCGGCCAAGCGCCTGACCAGGTAGGTGAGTGCAAGAGGGTGCCCTGCGCTGAGCTCCTCGACACGCTCGTGTTCGTCCGCCTCAAGGTTGTGACCAACCGCAGCCTCGACGATACTCCGAATTGCGGCCCGGGACAGGCGGCCCATTTCGATCGTGCGCCCATCCCGGTCGAGTTCCGCCCTGATCGGTCTGAGTGCCGTTATGTCGCTCTCAAGGCCGACACGCTGCGTCCCCAGCACTATCACGAGACCTTCGGGAATTGCGCTGGGATGAGGAAGCTCGTGAACCAACGAGCGAACGGGACTCTGTTCCCGCTCAATGTGGTCAAGCCCGTCAATCAGAATGACGCTCTTTACTCCTGACTTCTTCCAGTCCGCGGACAGCGCCGCAAAGAGCGTCGCGATTCTCAGCTGGAGTGCTGCGAGATCGTCGTTCTCAACGCTTCGGCGGGAATTGCCTGGCACGAGAGACTCCAGCGAGAGACAAAGGTCGTGAAGAAATGCAGCCGCCTCTCCGCGCCCAAGGCGCCGATCGTCGCGCACAAATGCATAGTAGCGAAGGAGGCGGATGCCGTTGGCATATCGGAGCGTGTGCGTGAGCGTTGTCGATTTGCCCGAGCCGGGCGGGCCCACCAGGGCGACGTAGCCTCGGTCAAGTCGCGCGATCGCGTCCGAGATCGCGCCCACGGTCTCCTCCACGGGGCGATACAGACGCTCGTCCACGGGAAAGTCATGCTTGAAGCCCAGTTCGAAGCGGTCGGTCCAGCCGAGCCCGCGCAGAAGCTCCGGAAGCGCGATATGGACAGCGCCGGAACCGCTGGCCACTTGGTCCATGAGAAAACCTGCGATTTTCCGAACTTCTTCGTCAATTAGCCCCGCGTCCGAGCCAGGCCGCTCTAGGTCGAAGCTTAAGTCGAGTTCGCAATGGGACAGGAAATGATCGAGTTCTGCCCCCGCGAGTGAGGTGGAGTTCGCGATCGCGTCGATCTTCGCTCGCCAAGCACTCCTGAGGTCTTCCGATCCATCGGCATGCCAGCTTGCTCTCTTAGGCCACGCATTCCGCAAAAAGCCCTGCAAGTGGCTCGGCTCGCCCTCTCCGACGCTTTTCGTCACGTCGTGGGAGGACGGCGCGTCGTACGTGAGGAAGTGGGCCCGGACGACGCGGCCAAGATTTGCCTGACCCAGCCTTTGCCAGCCGTCAGCCAGAAGCTTGAAAGGAGCCGGATACGGTTGCCCCGAGACCTTCGTCTCCGTTACCAAATACCTGAAGGTGATCGCGCCGCGATAGTCCGACCATTTGATTTGGTAGGCGTCGATCCGACCGGGGCGGCCAATGACGACATCGTCCAGCCGCCCCGCTTCCGGATCCACAAGACGAACCCACTCTAGTTCGCCGGCGAGCAATGCATCCCGAACCAGCAGCGCCGCAACGCGGTACTGAGCACTCAGATTGCGAAGCGCCCTTCGCTCACCTTCCGCAGGCGCCACTCTGCGACCGCCATCGATCCGATCCGTCATGAGCGGGACTTTGAAGCAGCGCCGGCCAATTTTCCAACGTTGCTTGCGTCTTATCGCTCAAATTTGCGCATTCGCGAGCGCAGGGCTCGACAAGATTGGCCGGCAAGTGCGCGTATGTTCTCAGACGCGGCTGTGGCCATCGGGCCCGATCAGAAACAACCCCCGAACCGGCAAATTTGCAAACGTGTCGCGCCCGATAACGGAAGCGAGGTTCTTTAACCTAGACGGCGGCCGCGCCGCTTGCCTGCTGCCGACCGCTTAACCGGCTCATGCAAGGTGCTGCTGGAAGAACGAGGTGAGCCTGTCGAATGGGATCACCTCGGCTCGATCGTAAAGGTCGATATGGTCGGCCCCTGGATTGATGAGCAGCTCCTTGGGCTCAGACGCGACCTTGATGACGTCCTCCGAGTAGTAGCGCGAGTGGGCGTTCTCGCCTGCTATCAGAAGGATCGGTCGAGGTGCGATCATCTCAATGTTTGCGTACAACGGAAAGCCGAAGAACGACATTGGCGTGGTCGCGGTCCAGGCGGTCGTCGAGTTGATGGATCTCGGGTGAAAGCCGCGCGGTGTCCTGTAGTAGTCGAAGAAGGCAGCAAGAACCGGATCAGGGTTCGCGGGCAAAGTTGCCGGGAGCACACGATCGGTCCTGACGGGGTTGCCTACGTCGTCAAACGGGATCTCGTGATTGCCTCGCGATGGGCTGCCTTTTTCGGCGTCTGCCCAGCGCTGCTGGCTGAGGAGGTCGATGACCTTGCGACGCTGTTCAAGCGTGTAGCTGTCTCGATGGCTCCGGCTGATGCTACGCGACATGTCATACATGGACGCCGTCGCCACCGCCTTGATGCGAGAGTCGCTGGTTGCGGCGGTGAGCGCCATGCCGCTTAGCCCACAGATGCCGATGGCGCCGATACGTTCGCGGTCCACCGACGGCTGCAGGCCAAGAAAGTCCACCGCTGCGCTAAAGTCTTCGGTGTTGATGTCCGGCGAGGCCACGTCGCGCGGTTCGCCGCCGCTTTCTCGCGTGTAGGACGGATCGAAGTCCAGAGTGGCGAACCCGCGCTCCGCCATCGTTTGCGCGTACAGCCCGGACGATTGCTCCTTAACTGCCCCGAACGGGCCGCTGATCGCCAATGCGGGCAAACGCGCCCCGCCCCGCTGCTTCGGCAGATAAAGATCGCCGGCTAGGTTGATCCCGAAGCGGTTTTTGAAGGTCACCGTGAGACGCCCGTCGCTTCGTCCGAAAGCCATTGCTGGGGCGTCGCATCCGACCCTCAGCGTCGCATTGCAGCTTCAGCGGCCTCCTCCGCGCCATAAGCACCTGCGTCGAGCAGATGTTCATAAACGTCCATTGCCCGGCGCCGCAGTGCCCCCTCATTTCGCTGGAGTGCAACTGCGAGTTGCACGTAATCGGTGTCGAGACCAAAACGCTTTTGTTCGCTGCGGGCAAAGCGGCTGATTACGGCTTCAAGCAGGTCCATCACCGGCTCATCAAAGCCTGGGTGAAGAAGGAGCTGCTGAAGTGTCTCCGCTAAGCGCCGACCGCTCGCCTCGTCCAGTACCGCAGCGTTGTGGCAAACGACGGCTAGCAATTCGATGGTCCGCGCATCAGCGGGAACCGTCTCACGTCTATCAAGGGCCTTCGCCACGGCCGTGGCTTCGTCGCCGGTAGCCTCTGCGGCATGAGCCAGAAGCGGCTCGTGGACCCGGGAGCGGATTGCCTGAGAGTCTTCGCGCCAAGCGGCGGCGAGGCTGAACAAGAACCCGGTCCTGGCAGGCCCAGGTTCCTCCCGTATTTTGATGACGAATTCTGCAATCGATGAATCGTCCGGTTCGACAGCAAACACGCCGGCAGCGAGCTCTCCCGCCATTTGGGGCAGAGGTGCCTCACCTTGAAGCCACCGCTCCAGAATTGCGTCTCGCACCTCCGTTGGCACGGTCGCATGGAGCTGCCACAGCGCTCCAACGGACGAGGGATCATCGAATGCTTCTGGCTGCCGCTCCAGAAAACGGCGCCAGATGCGTTCCGCCTGAGCCTTTTCGATCCACCACAAGCTTTGACCCCATTGCCGAATCAGATGAGCCCAGATGGCTGGGTCCTCAGGCTCCTCTAGGTGCCGTTCCAGCGCGTCGGACCAAGCTTGGTGGTTCGGCGGATCCCGCTGAAGCCAACCAAGGGCTATGGCTTCAAGGAACGTGTAATTCTTCTGAGGGACTATAACCGACCCTCCGCCGCGCCCGAACAAGATCGGCTCCGGCTTTTCCCGCGTCCTTCGGGAGTTTTGCTCCCGGTTACGCTCGTCAAGCAAACGTCGCCTGACTACTTCATCGTCGATCTGCGTTTTGTCGCGCACGATCCAGCTCTCAAGGAGAGCAATGTCGCCGTCCGCTAGGCCACCCGCACGGCCGCTCAGCGCTTGAAAAGCCCAGCCGCAATCGTTGCGCCAATTGGACGACGAGAAGCCCATTGCGGCAAAACGGTGGATGAGCTCAGCGACCTGGCCAGGCTCGGCGACGGTTGCGAGTTCGCGCAGAGCGGCGCCGGCCGCGTGCTCGTGCTTCGCGGGTTGCAGCTTTTCGAGGATTATGAGGGCGCGTTCAGGGCAGTTTTTTGCGAACGCTCCAAATGCGTGCGCCAGCTGACTTATTCCTCCGCTGTATGGGCGACGCCGGGAGCGTTCGGGCCAAGGATCGTCTACTCCGTCATCGACCTCGTTGAGCATGCGCAAGATCTGATCGTTGCTAGCCTTCTCCATTGCAGACGTCGCCATAGGAGAGCCGACGGCTCTCACCATGCCGATCGTATTCATGCGGCTTTTGAAGACAGGCTGTGTGCGTCGCCATTCTGATATGCGTCGGCGCAAGCGGGTGCCCAGGACCTCAACAGGAAGGGGCTCGAGAAGAGCAAAACGATGCGCTTCGTTCCAGGGCAGCCGCAGCTTCTTCTCCGCAGCAGAGAACGAGGACCATGTCTCCTCGGAGTAGGGCTTCCAGGCAAGTATGGCGTTCTTCAGCATCTCCAATTGAGCGACCTCGAGGCCGGGGACGATCGCGCGCACTAATTGCTGAGCCGACCACCCGCTGATTGTCCTGCCTATTCCGTCCGTTCCCGTGCCGTGGGCGTCTCCCAAGTACAGGCGACGGGTATCCTCCAGAAGGAAGGCTAAGGATCGGTTCGCTAACGGCGGGCCGGCTGCGGCGAGCGCATCGGCGATGACGGTTTGTACTTCTTCGACCTGGACCGCGAGATAGGGGCTTAGCAGCTCGAGAAGCGCTTGCGGGTCGCGCTCGGCTAACGCTCGAAGCGCCTCGCGGAGCACTTTGATGACCCTGCCGCTTTCATCCTCATATTTCCAATCCCATTCGAGCACGTTGCTCGTCGAAAACCCGTCTTTCAGTGACCCGTCGGGTGAAATGTCGGAGGTGGCGATTTCCACAAACCACGGAAACAATCGCTCGCAAAATTGTAGCGAGTCAGCTTCCCCGAGCTTCTCAAGACCGTAGATATCCAGCCGCCCATGAGCGGCCTCCGCAGTTCTGATGTATGTCTCTACCACCTCGAGTGCCTCGGCTACTCGGCCATCCTGCCTGAGAACGTCGAGCAGATGGGACACCGCGAATGGATCGAGGGTTTGCCTGCGGACCGCCAGGTTGAGCCGCGCGGCCAATGTTGGCAGCCAAACCTCTAGCCTCTCCGCAATGAACGCGACCGACTTGTCGTACCGTGTTTCTGCCCAATCTTTCTCTAGGAACGCCGCGACAGTCTCGGGCGCGTGCCTCCCCTCCTCGACGAGCATCGAAGCCACGTGCCACTCGAACTCCTGTTCGCCGGCGAGCTGCGGAAGCCAGGGCATCACTGCCTCACGCCACCCGGCCCAGACTCGCACGATGCGGGAGAGCGCCCGCTTGGCGAGTGCGAGATCGGAGCCAATCAGCCGCTGTACCCAAGCGATCTCACGGGGCAGAGGCTCGGGCGAGAGGGCTAACATATCCACCACTAGATGCTGCAGATGCCGCCGCGTCTGGGGTTTTCCCAAGAGCCGATCGATCGTGTCCAAGTAGGCCGCAAGTTCAACCTGGCGCAGGCGCTGCATGCCTCGCAGAACGGCAGCTCGTGGGAACAGGCTGTCCTGACCTCTCCAGGCGAACTCGGCCAAATCGATGCCGGTCACGAAATTGCGCGCTTGAAAGTCGTCGAGCCAACTTTGATGGCTGAACCCGATGCTCGTCCCATCCCGGACAACGAGGCCACAGGCTTCTGCGGCTTGAAGCTCGGGACCTCTATCGAGGCTGAACCGGTCTGCGGGACGCCACAACGTTTCCGTGAGCACCATTTCGGCAGCAAGATCAGTCATCAAGGACGCGACGCTGCGGCGCATCTCAGCGTCAAAAGGCACGGTATCGAGCCAACGTTGCAGCAGCTGGCTAGGAAGCAACTCGTCGACGGCAACTCCCCTCTTCACCAGATCGACAAACAGCTTGAGGGCAAAAGGCCTGCGAAGGGTGGATGCCAATCCCGCAGGCACAGTGGTGGGGTCGATGCCAATTTCGGCGAGCAACGCCGCTACCTGCTCGTCCGAAGGGAGATTGAGGATGACTTGCCTTGCGCCGAGTTGCTGGAAGCGAGCGTCGTGGTCGGCTTCGAACGGCCTTGACGATACGATCACGCTGATGGGCGGGCCGTTCTCGATTGAGCCTCGAGCTTCAGAGATTAAGCGAAGGAGCAGCTGCATACGGGCGGATCGGCGATCCATCACGTCGCTGACCGCATCGAGCTGGTCGATCAGCAACGCTACCGGCTGAGCCGCCGCAAGCGAGTGCAGTTCGCCGACCAGGGGTCCAGCCATGTTAAGGGCCGATGCGACGTCGTCGAAATTGCGGACGTCGGCAGGCAGACGATCGGCCTTGATTGCGAGCACTGCCACCCCGTCCGCGGCAAGGGCGTCTACGAGTTCCGCCATGAAGGCGGATTTTCCGGAGCCCGCCTCGCCCACGAGCAGTATGGCACACCGGGGATCCTCGCGCAGTGCTTCCACCACACTCGCAAATTCGGGGCGTGTAAGCTGGGAGCCCCAGATATCGCGCGGCCAAGCGCGAAGCTCTTCGGAGCCACGGCGCGCATCTTCTAGCGCTGCCTCCGGGTTCACATCCTGATCAAACGTCGGCCGACGGCTCAGCAAGGTGTTCATGCCAGCCAAGATCTCGGCGCCAACCTGAAGCTGCGCCAGGTCGCGCCAATGTTCGGAGGCCGCAAAGCCATCGCGCAACGCCGCGAAGAAGGCGACCATGGCCCGTCGCATGGTGACCGGCTCGGCGGCAAGAATGCGATTTAGCGCTTCGTCCTGATCATGATCGATCGGACCTTCTGAAATCATGTCAACAAAGGTGGCCGCCAAACGCACTGGGTCGGGCAGTTCGAGGGGATTCGCGGCTACATCGAGGACTGCAGGTGCCAAAACGGACTGACAGAAGCGAGGGCTGCGAAGGTCATCCGCAAGGTCCGGAACCGCAGCCCCTGCCGCTTCGATCGCTCGAGCAGTTACGGCTACGAGTTCGCGCCTCTCGTCCCTCTTTCGAATGCGATCGCGAAGCCTTGTGAGAGCGAGTCCGGCAGTTTTTTCGAGGACGACGCCGAAGCTTGCTTCGAGGAGTGCTGGAACTAGGAGAGAAGCCATTAGGCATCCTAGCTAGAGTAAGACCCGGCGACGAGGCCGATGTTGTTGGTGCCCGACGCGAGAGCGCCTCGATGCAAGCATGGCGGTCGGTTGACTTCTGCTGAAATCTGCGCCGGCCAATACCAGGTTGGTGAGACGACGCTTTACGTGAGTAACGGTACCGGCTTGTGGCCGGGCTTTGCGCTTCGGTTGGGCCGGCCTCCTGAGATGACGCGCATTACCTTGCGGCGGCAGCGGTGATGCGGCTGGGCTTGCGATCCCTCTTCATCCTGTCGACCGTATCCCTGATCGCCTGCTCCGATGCAGGTCAGGCAGGCTCAGCTGCGGAGCAGTCATCTCAGGAAGGATCACGCCCCGCGACACGCGGCCTCGAACCTTCACGGATGGCGCAGGTTCGGGCGCAAGCCGAAGCGCTTCCACGACTCCACGCTGTGCTCGTTGCCCGACACGGGAAGATGGAAGCCGAGTACCGGCTTCGAGGCTCTGCGCTCGATCGACCAGTCAACATCAAGTCTGCCTCGAAGTCCGTCTTGTCGGCGCTGGTCGGCATTGCGATCGGGCGGGGCGTCCTCGAAGGACCTGATCAGAAGATCGCACCTATTCTTCGTGCAGATATCCCACCCCGCGCCGACCCCCGGATTGAACAGATTGAGGTTGGCCACCTCCTGTCGATGCAAGCGGGGCTCGGGCGAACGTCCGGTCCGAACTACGGCGCCTGGGTGGCGAGCCCGAATTGGGTCCGTTACGCTCTTTCCCGTCCGTTCGAGGCGGAACCTGGCGGCGAGATGCTCTATTCCACCGGATCGTCTCATTGACCTCAGCCGTCCTTACACGCGCGTCAGGACGATCGACTCATGATCTTGCACGCAAATGGCTTGCCAAACCGCTCGGCATCGAACTGCCGCCTTGGCAGCGCGACCCGCAAGGCATCTATTTCGGCGGCAATGACATGCTGATGTCGCCTCGGGCGCTTTTGCGCTTTGGCGAGCTTTACCGTGGTGACGGCGTGCTGGAGGGACGTCGGATTCTACCCGAAGGCTGGGTTGCCCAAAGCTGGCGCCCACGCACCACTTCGCCCTGGAGCGGCAATCCCTACGGATACGGCTGGTTCTCGCAGCAAGCCGGCGAGCACGATGTCCACTTCGCTTGGGGCTATGGTGGGCAGATGCTGTTTATCGTTCCTGACCTCGAGCTCACGGTAGTGATGATCTCAGATCCGTCTCCTCACGCTCGCGCGGAAAGCCTGTTCCTGCCCTAGTGGCACTGCTTCGCGACGGTATCATACCGGCGGCACGGGAAGGCGGCACGGGCTCGCCGTAGATCAGTGGCACGGCACAGCGGAGACCTTGGCTATCTAATCCAATCCACGTCGAAGTCCTCCATGAGCGCGAGTAGGCCAGCCTCGATCGTCCGCCAGGCCAACCGCAGGTCGCGTAAGTCCTCCGAAGTGAACTCGCCTGCGTGATGCGAGCGCGCGCGTAAGCTTCCCGCCTTGTCGATGAGCTGGGCGAGTGTTTCGGGATCGTCGAAGGCAACCGAGAACACCTCCGCATAATGCTGCGGATCGCTCATGATCATCCGATAGTGGGCATAATCTGCATGGTCGAGCGGGTCGCCGCCGCGGGCGGCGGCCCGCCCGAGCAGCGTTTTGCAGCCGCACATCGGCAGGCGCTCCTCACACCACTCCTCACCGTAGTGCGCCGCCATGGCCGCATCGATAATGTCACGAAGCACGCGCTCATACTGATGGACGAGCGACTTCGCCCGCTTCACGTGCGGAGGCTCCGCATTGCGTTGGAGGCGCGCCCGAAAGCGCCGCCGCTTGTCGGCCGCCGTGAGCAAGCGGACGCGTGGAAACCTCAGCAACCAAAGACCAGATGAGTCGAGGAAAGCTCGATGTGCCGCTAGCGAGCCGAGGTCGGGCATGGTGGTGTCGGAGAAGGCGGCCGCCGCATCGATGAGCCCGCGGTCTACACGGCTTGCAAGCGCCAGCGCATCCGACATCGCGGCGCTTCGAGTGAACGCTTCGAGCATCACAGTGTCTCGCATCATGCGAGTGGGCTCGAACAAGCTTATGCGCTCTGCGAGCGAGCTGGCGGTTGCCCGATATTGCTCCAGCGCTGCAGGCATAGCCAACGCGTTTGCACGCTCAGCGATTTCGCGGGAAATCGTCATAGCTGGACTATCGATCAGGCCGCGCGCCGACTGCATGGTGTCGCTGTCGAGAAAGTCGTGCGTTCTGGTGAGGGACAGGCTGTCCATATAGCCTGTAGCGGCATGCATCGTCGGGCTGGCGAGATACCCTTGGGCCGCTCTGGCGAGCGATGAGGTTGAGCTTCCGATCAGCTCTCGCAGCTTCTCCTGCCGGCGCCACTCTTCCGCGCCGGCGCTGAGTTCGCGTATGCGTTCCGCTCCACCAATACCGGTTAGGAACTGGCTTGCCAGGGTGGCGCGCTCCCTCGCCTCGCGAAACTCCCTCGCGATTGTGGATTCGGACAGGCGCAGATGCTCGCGCAGCAGCCGCGAAGGGCGCCCAAGTTCGTCGACCTGTCGCTTTAGCGAGCGAAAATCATCAAAATCCATTGGCCGCATCTCCTCGAAACGCGGAAGAGCCACGACGCGCGTCGGACGAACGTAACTAGCAACCCCGGTACGGCTGAGCAACGTTGCCGGAGACCGAAAGTCCCCAGCCTCGGGCGTCGCAGCTGCTCATCGGCGGACGCATCCCCGAAGGTTAGAGCTTCTGATTTCTTTCGGTGCAAATCAGACGGAACCTCAGCTCAGGTTCTGCACCAGGAAGTCAACGAAGGCTCGGATGCGCGCCGGAATGGTGGGGCCACCCACGAAAACGGCATGGATTTGCTCGACGTCGCCGGGGTTAAAATCCTCTAGGATTGGGACGAGCCGGCCGTCGGCGAGCTCGTCGGCGACGCTGAAGGCGCCAACCCGTGCCACGCCAATCCCGATTGCCGCCAGCTGCCCGAGCGTCTCGCCATTGTTTGCCTCGATGTTACCCCGGACGGAAAGGTCGAAGTTTTGATCGTTGCGACGGAACGGCCACACCGGTTCGGCACGGCGGAAGCTGAAGTTGAGACAGTTGTGGGCGTGCAGGTCCTCCGGCTCTCGGGGCGTGCCATGCCGATTCAGATACTCCGGTGACGCCACGATGATGCGGCCCGTTTCACCGAGCTTACGGGCTGTAAGGGTGCTGTCAGGGAGCGGTCCGAACCGGACCGCTACGTCTGCCTGTCCTGCGGCAACATCCACCAACGTGTCCGTAAGTGCAAAGTCGACCAGGATGTTTGGGTAGAGCGCGACAAAACGGCCTAGGAGCGGCACGACGCATAGGCGCCCGTGCGACAGAGCAGCACTGACCCGCAGCCGCCCTCTCGGTGCACCCTGGTCAGCGATTTGTTGCTCGGCGTCGTCCAGATCGCCGAGGATGCGCTTTGCTGCCTGGAGATACGTTTGGCCCTCCGCCGTTAGCGACAGGGCTCGTGTTGAGCGAAGCAGCATACGAACTCCCAGCCTTGCCTCGAGCCGGTCGACGATTCGACTGATCGCGGAAGGGCTTAGGTCCAGCACTCTCCCGGCGGCCGAGAAGCTCCCGTGCTCGATCACCGCCACGAAGGTAGCCATTTCACGCGCCCGATCGGCGCTCCCAACAAGCTTTGCGTCCAAAGCAAAGATCCTCTGCATCTATGGGCGCTACTCCGGTCGGGCGGCAGTGCTCATTTGTGCGCTCATAGGAAAGGAAGGGGAATTATGGAATATCGGCAACTCGGAAACTCGGGACTGCGTGTGCCCGCGCTGAGCTTCGGTACCGGCACGTTCGGCGGCAGGGGCCCTCTGTTCAGCGCATGGGGGCAAAGCGATGCGGCGGAGGCACGGCGGTTGATCGACATCTGCCTGGAAGCAGGCGTCACCTTGTTCGATACTGCAGATGTGTATTCGGGCGGCGCCTCGGAAGAGGTTCTCGGACAAGCGATCGAGGGGCGGCGCGACGCCGTGCTGGTGTCAACCAAGACCGGCCTTCCCATGGGAGAGGGGCCGCAGGACTGGGGCTCATCGCGTGGCCGGCTGATCACTGCAGTCGAGGCTTCGTTGCGGCGGCTGGGCACCGATTACATCGATCTGCTCCAGCTTCATGCCTTTGATGCCTCAACTCCAACGGATGAATTGATGGGCTCGCTCGACCTGCTGATCGCAGCTGGCAAGGTCCGCTACGCCGGCGTTTCCAACTATCCTGGCTGGCAGCTCATGAAGGCGCAAAGCCTGGCCGATCGCTACGGCTGGCCGCGCCTTGTGGCGCATCAGGTTCATTACTCTCTGATCGGCCGGGCATACGAGGCCGATCTGATGCCATTGGCTGCTGATCAAGGGATTGGCGCGCTTGTTTGGAGCCCGCTCGGCTGGGGCCGGTTGACCGGAAAGATCGGACGGGACCGTCCCTACCCGGAGGGGAGCCGCCTGCACGAAACCGAGCAGTTCGCTCCGCCGGTGGAGCCTGAGCATCTTTACCGGGTCATCGATGCCTTGGAAGCGGTCGCAACCGAGACCGGCAAAACTGTGCCGCAGATAGCCTTGAACTGGCTCCTTCGGCGTCCAACGGTCTCCTCCGTTATCGTTGGAGCCAGAAACGAGGAACAACTCCGACAGAACCTCGGCGCGGTTGGATGGACGCTAACGCCTGAGCAGATCGCCACCCTAGATGCGGCAAGCGATGTACTCCCTCCTTATCCCCACACTCCCTACCGGCAACAGGAGGGCTTTGCCCGCCTCAACCCCACGCTGGTTTAAGGAGGCCGCAATGAAGCTCAATCTCGGCCTTATCGCCCTTTCCGTGGGCGCGTTCGGCATCGGCGTGACCGAGTTCGCGCCGATGGGGCTCTTACCCGTAATCGCCAGCGTCCTCGGAGTCTCGATCCCCGCCGCTGGCCTCCTGATCAGCGCCTATGCAGTGGGCGTTTTAATTGGCGCTCCGCTGATGACGTTGACCACCGGCCGAGTTCCCCGGCGGACGCTGCTGATCGGACTTGCCGGCATTTTCACCGCCGGGAACCTGCTGGCAGCTGTGTCGCACAGCTACGGCCTCTTGCTGGCTGCGCGCCTCCTCACGTCCCTCAATCACGGCGCGTTCTTCGGGGTGGGATCCATCGTCGCGGCAAGCTTGGTGCCACCCGACCGACAGGCAAGCGCCGTCGCCGCGATGTTCATGGGGCTGACAATCGCCAACGTAGTTGGCGTTCCGCTTGCCACTTGGGCAGGGGAGCATCTGGGCTGGCGTGCTTCCTTTTGGGGGATCGCCGCGCTCGGCATAGCAACCATGGTGTCGCTGCGACTCACCTTGCCCGATCTGCCGGCGCCGAAAAACAGCAACGTGATGACTGAGTTGCGCGTGCTCAAGCGGCCAGAGGTACTTGGCGCGCTCGCGCTAACCGTGGTCGGATCGAGTGCGATGTTCACGGTTTTCACCTACATCGCCCCGATCCTGCGAGAGGAGACCCTTGCTTCTCTCGGCTATGTAACGGCCATGCTCGCAACCTATGGCCTTGGCCTCACGGCGGGAAACTGGGTGGGTGGCAAGTTCGCCGACCGGTCCGTGGATCAGACGATCATCGCCAGTTTGGCCTCCCTTTGCCTGATCCTTATCGCTTTCGCAGTGGCGATGCCCTTCACAGTTCCGACTGCCATCTCGGTGTTCCTCTGGGGTGTGGCAAGCTTCGCGCTTGTGCCGCCTCTCCAGGTCCGAGTCATGACCGCCGCGGCCGCTGCGCCTAATCTTGCTTCCTCCGTCAACATCGGGGCGTTCAACCTTGGAAATGCCTTCGGAGCTGCGCTGGGAGGCGGCGTGATCGCGAGCGGGCTTGGCTACCCTGCGGTCGCGCTCGCAGGTGCGGCCACCTCAGCGGTGGGGCTGATCGCCGTCCTATTTGCGGTCCAACGCGGGCGCAAACACGTTGTGACTTCACAGGATCGCACGACGCCCGCGCACGATCATCTCGGATCCACGAAAGTTGGAGCGCCCCTCGACTGCTGATGACGCCGCCGGGCCGCTAATCGTGGTGAACCTTCCCAAGCTGCCAAATCTGATCACTTCGAAAGTTCACGAACGAAACGTCGCCTTCTCGCGTGTTATTGTAGCGCAGACCGTCGTAGCCGAGCACTGCAAGGCGAGGTGCGAGCACGCCCATACCCGCATTCCACTTGCGCGATGTGTGCTCAGCCGGTGCGAAAGGGCCCATGGTGGCCTGGCCCATCGCTTCGCTGACGCCTTCGAGCAGTTCATCACGGCGCTCAACGCTGATTACGCTTCGATCGACCGCCAAATTGAGGAGCTGGGTTGGGTTGTTGTCGACTTCGTCGTCGCGCACATCCAGCGGCTTGGTAAGCGCTAGATAGACTTCGTGGATGAGCGGCTGGCTGATCGCCTTGTCCGCAGCTCTTCGTTTTGCGGCCTTGAGCGTACCGAAATGGGTAAAGGGTTGGAACGTCTCGATCTGCTTGCCGCTGGCGTGATGGCAGATGAGCGGCGTCCCTTGAGCGTCACACACCTGTGATCCTGAGAACCAGCTTAAGAAAGGGTCGATCGTGACGTCGGGAGGTGAGGAGGCCATGCCGATCAGAATTACAGCGTGGCTGTGCTTTCACAACCCTGATGATTGGCTTGGGGGCCTGTCAGTTGGGAGCGCGCCTGCACCCGCCGACCGATCAGCTGATTAGGTCAGCTCGGAGCCCGAACCATCAGCGACGCGTGAAATTACGAGCCCGAAGCTGCAGCGTTGCGGTTCAGCCGCTGAAACCAATCTGAGAGACCTATGAGCCCAAGGCTGCGGCGAGTTGCGGGTGCCATCTGAATTGATCCAGGTGCGGAGCTTCAACCGTCGGATGGGCAAGATACTCGACTAGCGCTGACCAACCTGCGACCAGCGGCGCATCATCCCCTCGCTGAATCGCCAGCTCATAGAGCGTCAAAAGGAAAGTCGCGACGCAATCAACTTGCGATTTCCGCACCGCAGCGGCGGCGCCTCCACATCGCGAAACAAGGGTGTGATCTGTGGGTATGCCGTAGCCCGCGCAGGCGTCGCGCAGGGAGGGCATGCCATCGCGCCGGCCGCGCATGTGGGCTCTAAATAAATCCTCGTGGGCGATCGTGTGGAGCCGGGAGAGCCCGGGAAGACCGAACATCCAATGTGCGGCCGCGCGGCGGCGTAAGACGGCTAAGTCGTGCGACACGCCATTGTACGTCACCAACGTTCCAGCCGCCTCCGCCAAAGTGTCCAGCGACGCATCTATCTCCATGAGAAGGTCGAACTCGCCGAGCTCCACCGCTGATCGGAGCATAAACCCCGTCCACTCACCGTCTGGATTCTCCACCGCGGAGAGACTCGAATAGGCAATGATGTGGTGCAGGGTAGCACGGGACATCTCTCGGCCGCGTGGAGCGATCGCGACCGCCTGAGGATCGGGGCGGGTTTCCAGATCGAGCACAAGCAGATGCCTGGCGGTTGAGGCTGGTTCAGGTTTCATCATGAGAAGTTCCTTGGTGGGGGAGTTACGCTCCTAGCGAGGCGGTTTTGGGGTGGACGCCGAGAGCTGGAGAGCCGATTCTGGGGTCTCAGCTGGGACTGATCAGGGAGTGTCTGGAGAGTGTTCGGGATTGGTTTTGGCGAGCTGGATGCAATCGTGCGCGTCATGCACGGCGTGTCACCGGACAACGCCGCGCTCATCGCCCGTTTCAAGTACATGCAGAGGCTCGGCTTCCCGGAAGGTGTGAACTCGGGCCGCGGCGTGCGCTCCGTCTACGGAATAGAGGAGACGCTGAAGGTCCTGCTTGCGTTCGAGCTGCTGGAGACGGGCGCTACTCCCACGAGAGTGATCCGGATGATCCGCACTGGCTGGATCGATCTGCGGCAGGCACTGGCCCTTGGCTGGTTCGCGGCACGCCACGAAGAAGTCCGCTCTCAACGTCTAATGCTGTGCGCCATGCCTGGTGCATTCCGCGAATTAGGTCAGGAGGAGGATCCACAGGCGAAGGTCGCCGAACCTCTTCGCTCAATGGACCTGAACCAGCTTGTCAGCTGGATGACTGCGGCAGATCAGGAGATCCCGAACGCTGCGGAGCAGGTTCGCGCATCAAATGGCCCAAGACGGCTCGTGATTGATCCGATGCGCTTAGCGGCGGCGCTTAGGGCTTTGGTGCCTGAATTGACGGCGATGGAAGCAGAAGATCTAGATGCAGCCTTTGCCGACTTCGGGAGCGAGGCCTTCAATGGCGCGCCGGAGGAGGCGTGGTCAGACTTGGCTCGTAGCCGAGCGTCGACGCTGGGAAAGTAGCGCGGACCGGGGTTTCAGCGTGGGAGCTCGATTCTTGGCGACGCATCGCCACCCCGGCTGAGTTCTGGGGGATAAGATCTATGCCTGCCGACCTTGCTCAACCGACAGAAGTTTCCACACGAGCTGCTCTCTAATCTGCTCTTCGCCAAAAGCCGTGTCCGGCTCCCGAGCACGTGCCCGGGCAAAAGCCGCGAGCATCGCGTACGCAGCGGCAGGCGAACCCGCGATGCGCTCTAGAGTGCCCCCCGCCGCCTCTTGCAAAGTTAGGCAGTGACCGAGCACCACGTTTTCCACCCCGCGGCGCCCTGCCCACCAAAGAAGCGCGAAGAGGAATGGCGCTCCCGGACTCATCGTTTCCATTAGCGGATCGGCGGACCCCCGCGATGACAGCACAAGCGATCTTAACACGCGTCGCAGCTTCTTCCTGCGCAGCGGAGCTTTAGCATCAGCCTCGGAGCGCCGCGCTGGCGAGAGCACCTCAAGCACCCAAAGCGCTCCTCGCCAAGCATCGTCAGGATCGACTCGATGGAGCATCAGCGCGGAAGGCGGGCTTCGATTTCCTCGGCAACCTCTTCCGGTTCTTGCACGACAATCTGCGTCCTGTCCGGCTTGCCGTTTGGTCCGGTAATATCGAGATCGATAGTCGCCAAAACAAAATTGACGGCCTCGCGCCAGTTCGAATGCGCCAGGTAGAACGCGCAGGTGTACTTCAGCCCGACACCGGCCAGCTTGATGTCGTCACCAGATCCCCGTTGCTCTTCGACTGCTTCGATGGCCGCGGCGCCGACTGCCTGGTGGTAGCGCGTCACGGTTTCCCGACCCGGATTTAGGTTCATGATCGCTTTGGCCAGATCACTGCCGAACCCGTTTATCGTGTCGTCAGTTTGCAGCCCGAACACTGGAGCGATCTCCAGGGGCAGGTCATTGGTCACCCGGAACTTGAAGAAGAGGTCGCTGCTCGCGTCCGGTCGAGTGCTCTCGAACAGATGGAAATCATTTCTGCTGACGCTAAGATCAGCGCGGCCGACATTCGAAAGCATTTGCTGTCTTGACGATTTGGCTGAAAGTTCGTCGAAGCTGATAGGCTCTGCACTCTCACTCATGAGAAATATTATTTTTTTCATTGCCGGAATGTAGCAACCCGGACTCATCTTGCTGGTACCTCGATCAGCTCCGCTAGCTTCCGCTCCCCGAACTCGATCAGAGCAAGGGCTCGGATGTTGCTTGGGTACGATGCTGCCTTCAACACTTCTGGGCCGGCGATCGAGGATTGGAGGCTCAGTTCCGCTCCCCAGACGGCGACGAGATGACACAGGCGAGGAGAGCGTTCCTCGGTGCCAAGATGTTTCTTCCACGCGTCGATCGGGGGAGGCCTCTCGACGTAGTTGAGGTGGGACTGAAGCATGGCGCGCCGCTGGCTGCTGAGTTTCTGCTGCGGTGACTGCGCCAAAATCGCGCGGGCTCTCCCAAAATAGGGACCTGTGCTGAAGAACGTGCTGCCGCGTCTCGTAGGGATCACCTCGGCCTCACCCTCAAGCCCATCAGACCATCCATAGGAGCGGGCTAGCTCGGTAAAGCCGTCAGTCAGCCTCTCACAGCCGTCATGCTTCTCCTGATGCTCCACCAAGTGAGACACGATGTGGAAGCAGTCGAGCGCGATTTTCGCTCCGCCATCCAGGGTCAGCGGCCCCAACGTTGCCCATGTGGCGCCGGACGGCTCGCGTTCCCACGCACTGTCGAATGCATCTACGCAGATGTGTACGACTGCCTGGATTCGATTCCCCCCATCGCCGGACTGGATGCCCTCCCACGCCCGAAGGCTACCACGCGCGATCTCGGGGAAATTCGCGATCACCACATCTACAGCTTGCCCCTGGGGAATGGTGATCGAGTTCACTAGGTAGACAGCACATATCGATAGGATCCGCGACAGGTCGTAAGTGACCCGGGTGCCGGGCCGAGAGAGGAGCATATCTGCCGCAAACTTCGGACGGAGCTTGCGGAACCTCGAGATTACCTTCTCCCGATGCCCTCCGACGACCGAAACAAGCAGATCCTCAAGCTCGCCGTACTGCATGCCGAACGGCTCACCGAGTGGTCGATCGTCTCTCTTCGTCAAAGCTGTTTGCCCCTTCCTCCATGGCCGCTGCGCCACACGCTTAGTACTCGGACGTGGAGAGGTATCGCCGGCCGGTGCGCCATTCCATGAGATCGTCAAGTTTATAAAAAATCCCCCTACGTTTGAAGCGACGCTGGTAAGGAGGGCCGCCGCCGATCTGTCTTAACTTGATTAGGTAACCCTCACTGCAGCGCAGAAAATCGGCTGCCTCCGCGGTAGTAAACTCGCGGTAGCAAGGTGTGGCATCCGACGGCGGCGAGAGGGAAACATCAACCATCTCCTCCTTATAGTACCCTGAAGGGTACTTTGCAAATTCAGCAGAGTGGGCGAGGGAAGTCAACTGCTGGTCTCACTCAAACACGCGCTTAGCAACGGACGCTGCATCCTTCAGATGGGCGACCGGGGGCGGCGGCGCCGGCGTGGCGTGCGCCTAGCCGGATCCAAAGCTTTGACACCCTCAACATCCCCTGCTCGAAACAGCGCTACGGCTTTTTCGACGAGATCACCCCACCGTTCGAGAGCCACGGCCTTTTCATCATAATACTCATAGAGGTGATACACTCTTGCCGTTCCGGATGCCTTTTTCCCGATAGCATGATTGAGGACCGCTTCTGTGTGCATGAGGTCTATTCCCATCGCTTGGCAGCCGGTGGTGAGGGAGCGTCTGAGGTCATGCACTACCCAGGGGGCCAAGTGCTCTCCAGCCAAGGCGCGCGCGTTGGGATCCCGCATGAGCAAGTCGGCGACTGCGGCATCAATCTCCTTCTTCAGCTTGCTGAAACCGGCGATCCCAACCAGACCGTTTGTCGTGAATACGGGGCCTTTGCGTGCCGCCACATCAGGGTGCAGATCCTCAATGAGCTCGATCGCCTGTTCCGACATGGGCACGAGGTGGTCTCGCTTCGCTTTGGTCCGAGCTTTCGGCAAGAACCAGTCACCTGCTTCAAGATCGAATTCGCTCCAAGGTGCATTGGAAGCCTCGCGCAATCGCTGCCCTACAAGGATGAGGAAGCGGTAGAATGACCGGAACGGCTCTTCCACCTGGTCGAGAGCGACCCAAAGGACAACGAGCTCGCCCAGCGGCAGGACGCGTGTCCGGCTATCCTCCGAGAACGGTGTTTTCACCCCGCTGAGGGGCGAGTGCTCCAAATCGCCCCGCTCGGTAAGCCAGTTGAAGAGCTGCCGGAGCCACTTGTGCGCCTTGTTGGAGGCGGATGAGCTTCGCAAGCCGATCGTTTCAAGCGCCTTGGTCACCTCCTTGCGGTTGATCTTATTGATGGCCCGGCCGTTGAACGACGGCTTGAGATCTCGATCCACAACACCCCGGATGTCCCGGTGAGTGCGTAGCCCCCCGCGTTTCACGTGCTTTTCGAACCAGTCTTCGACCACTACCTCGAAGAGGCGCTGTTGGCTCACATCAGCATCCTGCCCATCCTTGGTGCGCTTCGCCTCCCGCTCGGCCACGACGTCGCGACCCGAGCGGACCATCGTGAGCAGCTCTGCCGCGTGCCGGCGGGCCTGCTCAGGTGTCCAAGGAGACCCATGCTGCCCAATCGTTATTGTGCGAACCGGGGTGTCGCGGCCGCCCATTCGGTAGCGCAGTATGTATGTCCGAGAACCCGTCGACGTGACACGCGCACCGAAGCCCTTGATCTCCGAGTCCCACACCATCGTCCGCTCACCCTTTCCCGGCAGCGGCACCGCATCCAACATTGACTTCGTGATGCGGCTGGTGGACCTCGTCCCGAGCCGCTTATTATCTCCTGACATCGTGCGCCCTTTTCGAATTGGGCTCCCCGAAATGGGTCACCACTGGGCTATCACCGCGAAGCTATATGCATACCCGTATGATTAGCTACGATTAGGAATAAACCAGGCGCACCAGGCACTTAAACCCCGAACGATTAGCTACGATGGGCTACGATTAGCTATGATTAGCTATGATTAGGAACAGATCGGGTATTGGTAAGGCTGAGGTCGTGAGTTCAATCCTCACCGGCAGCACCATCGCCCGTCGGAAGCTTTCCCAGCTTCGACAACCATTCGCCGCCAGGCTCAGCGCTTGGCGTTGCGGACCATCATGTCGAGCACGGCGGGATGAAGCGGCCGGATGAACTGGCAGCCGAGCAGGTGCCCGCGCATCCACATCACCTGAGCGTGCAGGCTCTCAAGCCCGGGCAGCTTCAGCCACACGTCCGTTCCCCGCTCCAGCTCCAGGTGCGTTGCCGCCCGGAAGCCGTGGGTGGAAAGATCCATGATCTGAATGGTGACTCCGCTCGCGCCGCGTTGGCGCAGGCCGGCGCCGAGCGTCACTTCGGCGCGCGACGCCTTGCGGCCGTCGGAGCCCGGTTCGACCGAAAGCTGACCAGTCAGCCCCATCGCTCACTCCCCCGGAACGGCGATGCCCACGGAGACACCCCAGAGCTGCGCGAGCTTCTTCTCCTGAGCGCTCATGTCTTCGCCATACAGGCGCGGGCGGCGGAAGCGCGGCTGGGCGCTGTCCACGGTGGTGCGCTTCAACTGCACCAGCACTTCGGTTTCATCGATTCCGTAGGCGAATTCGAGCCCGGCCTTGCCTTCGCCGGTCCAGGCGACGCGCCCCGGAACGGTGATCGAGCCGCGGTGGAAGACCACTTCGGAGCCGGGCGGCGGAAGCGACTTGCCCTCCACCAGCGCGCCCTTTTGCGACAGGTCGCGGAGGCGGACGTCGATCTCGCCGCCGGAGCCGGTGCGCAGCTTTGCCGCAAGCAGGACGCGGGCGCGCTTGGCGCTCCTTTTTCCCGCTACAGGTCCATCAACGAACGGATGCGCGCCCATCTTCCACTAACTCCTTTGTCTTGAGCCGCAGCCTAAGCGCCCTCCGCCTAAATTGTGGTAAACGCCGCGGCCTTTTTTCTGCCGTCCCGAATTCGCGAAAAACCTGGTTTTGCGCTGGCTTTGCCGGAGGCGCCCTGCAAGTCTGGCCCGAACGACGAGGGATCCCAGAATGACTCGAATTTGGTTGCTGGCCGGTACGATGCTGCTGGCGGCGCCCGCAATTGCGGCGCCTGAAAAGGACGCTGCGGCGGAAACCGAATAGGCTTTCGAGCGCGCTTTGGCGAGGCACGACCTGAATGCGGCTTCCCGCCTCCTGGACCGGATCAGCGAGGCGAGCGAGCCCAAGGACGGAGCGCTGCGTCCCAACCCGATGCAAAGCGCGGCAGCGGGCCGATACCACCTCGCCGGCGGCGCTCCGGAGGTTGCGTTGCCTTATCTGGAGCTT
This sequence comes from Allosphingosinicella sp., assembly GCA_036399475.1. Classification (GTDB taxonomy): domain Bacteria; phylum Pseudomonadota; class Alphaproteobacteria; order Sphingomonadales; family Sphingomonadaceae; genus Allosphingosinicella. Next base: position 94,279 of record DASWNA010000027.1, on the reverse strand, counting down.
GCCGCCGTTGAGGCGTTGCCGCCGGCGCAGCGCGTGCCCACGCTTCTGGCCTATGCCCGCGCAAGGGGGGCAGTGGGCGATCGCAAGGGGGCGGAAGCGACTTTGAACGAGCTGCTCGCCGCGCAGCCCTCCGCCGAGCAGCGGGAAGTGGCGCTGGTGGAGCTTGGCCAACTCCTTCTCGCCTCCGATCCGCGCCGTGCGCTTAGCCAAATTCAGCCGGTTCTCGGGTCGGCCGACCCGACCCGGCGCCTCGATGCGCTGCTGGTTTCCATCCACGCCCAGGCGCTCCTCGGCGACCGCAAAGCGGCGGCAGGGATGGCGCAACAGGCATGGCCGCTCGTACCGGAGGTCTCACCGCACGGCCTTGCCGGCATGAGGCTGGCCCTGGTGAGCGGCGCATTGGCGGCCGCGGATGGGGATCGGGACCGCGCCATCGCCCTGCTGGGGCTCGCCAATCCCGATGCGCTCAAGATCGATCCGCTGGCTGGAAACGTGTTGCCGCTCTGCGGAGAGGCCGGGCTGGAGCCTGACGATTACCTGACGGTCACGGTGACGCAGGACACCATTGCCGCCGAGCAGCGAATCCCGGTGAGCGCCAGCCGCCCTGCGGCGGTGGCGCCGTTTCTCGATGCCTTTGCCGGCCGAGCCCTGCTCAACATCGGCGGCCCGGCGCCGGCGGGGACGGTGCTAACCTTGCGCTGCCGTGCCGCGCCGAGTGCCACCTATGTCGGCCCGCCGCTTTCGCGTGATCCGGCGCACGCCTGGCTTGCCGCCAGGGGGCTTCACCAGTCCACCACGACGGACGCTACGGACGAGTCCATCAACAGGCTCGCCGACCGCATCGACGTGCTTGCGGCGACGCTCGGCACCGATCACCCGCGCCTGATCCCGCTGCGGTGGGCGCTCGCCCGCAATATGGAAGAACGGGCGGCAAGCGGCGGCGCTATCGAGGAGTGGCAGATCACCCGGCTTCGGCAGCAGGTCAACGCCGCGATGCGCCGCGCAGGGGCCGGCGATCTCGTGCCCAGCGAAGCGGACGAGGCGATTCAGAGAAGGATTGCCGCCACATCATCCCCGGAAGAGGGCCTGCCGCTGGTCAAACAAGCGACGCTTGGCCGGATCCGCGAGGGCTCCCCGGTTGTGGCGGACTTCTTCTATCGGCAATGGCGGCTGATTCCCATCCTCAGCAATGCAGACAAAACCGAGGTTGCCACGGCTTTTGCCGAGCGTTTTGCCAAGGATCCGGCGTCGGCGCGTGTACGTCCGATCTATATCCAGCTCGCCGATCTCGCGCGGGAACGGGGCGACCTCCCGGAAATGCGCCGGTGGCACCGCAAGGCGGCGCTGGGCCAGGGCTTATGCGAAACAACCGACGAAGCGCTTCGAGTCGAGACGCAGCCGATGACGGACGAAGACTACCCTGTCGATGCACTTGCCTATGGCATTGAAGGCGCAAGCCAGATCGAGTTCGACCTGGCCGCCGACGGCACGGTAGCGCGCCATCGCATTCTGATCGCGGCGCCGTCGCTGCTTTTCGACGAGGTCGTGAAGGAAAAAACGCCCGCCTTCCGCCTGTCCAGGCCGCTGTTCGGCGGCAAGGCGGCGGCCTGCCGCGGCTACGTTACGCGCGTGATTTGGCGCGTCCCTCACAAGGATGAGGAGGACCCGGCGCCCGTGTTCCAGGAAAGCGATCCCGGCAATAGCTGAGCGCGGTTGACCTGCGGCAGAGCGGGTCTATTGCCCGCCGCCATGCGCTTCTTTTCCGACAATGCCGCCGCCGCCTGCCCCGAAGTGATGGCGGCGCTCCACGAGGCGAACAGCCTCGACACCGCGTACGATGGCGACCGCTGGAGCAAGCGGCTGGACGAGGTGTTCTCCGGCCTGTTCGAGACTGAGGTCACCGCCTTGTGGGTCGCCACCGGCACCGCCGCCAACTGCCTGGCGCTTGCGGCTTTGTGCCCGCCGGAGGGCAGCATCGTCTGCCACCGAGACGCCCACATCCAGAATGACGAATGCGGCGCGCCCGAATTCTACACCCACGGCGCCAAGCTGCTGCTCGGCGACGGGGAAGGCGCCAAGCTGACGCCGGAGACAGTGACGGCCTTGCTCGGCACAATCCGCAACGATGTCCACCAGGTCCAGCCGCGCGCGCTTTCGATCACCAACGCCACCGAATACGGTCTCGTCTACACGCCGGACGAAGTGGCGGCGCTGGGTGCCTTGTGCCGCGACAAGGGCCTCGGCTTCCACATGGACGGCGCCCGTTTCGCCAATGCGGTGGTCAGCACCGGCGCCTCCGTCGCCGACCTGACCTGGCGGGCGGGCGTGGATGCCTTGAGCTTCGGCTTCGCCAAGAATGGCGGCATGTCGGCGGAGGTGCTGATCTTCTTCGGCGAGGAACACCGTCAGGCGACCCTCTACCGCCGCAAGCGTGCCGGCCATCTCCTCTCCAAAGGGCGTTTCATGGCCGCACAGGTGCTGGCCATGCTGGAAGGCGACGTCTGGCTGCGCAACGGCCGCGCCGCCAACCAGGCCGCCGCCCGGCTGGCCGCCGCCGCGCCGGAGCGGCTGGTCCTGCCGGTGGAAGCAAACGAGCTGTTCATCCGGGTGACGCCCGCCGAAGCGCAGACGCTGCGCGACGGGGGCTTCGACTTCTACGATTGGGCGCCCGGTGAAGCACGGCTGGTGACAAGCTGGGACAGCGATCCCAAGGCGGTGGACGCGCTCGCCGCCGCCATCGCGGCGCTGTAGGCGAAATGCCGCACCGCCACGCGAGCTTCTTCGAGCCCCGCGTTCTTTTCCCCTTTCTGCTGATCACGCTGATCTGGGGCTCGACCTGGCTGGTGATCCGCGATCAGCTCGGCACCGTTCCGGCCGGCTGGTCGGTCACCTACCGCTTCATCATCGCCGCCGCCGCGATGTTTGCGCTCGCCAAGTACCGGGGCGAATCGCTGCGCATCGGACGCGAAGGACATCTCCTCGCGCTTGGCTTCGGGATTCCGCAATTCTGCCTGAACTTCAACTTCGTCTACGCTGCCGAACATTATGTCACCTCCGGCCTCGTAGCGGTGGTGTTCGCGCTGCTGCTGGTGCCGAATTCGGCGCTCGGCTGGCTGTTCCTGAAGCACAAGCTCACCGGCCGCTTCCTGCTCGGCTCGGCGATCGCCATGGCCGGCGTCGCCTTGCTCTTCGTCCAGGAGCTGCGCCATTCGGAGGTGCCGTCGGGCCGTGTGCTGCTCGGCATCGGGCTGACCCTGATTGCCGTTCTCTCCGCCTCGGTGTCCAACGTCATGCAGGCCTCCGAGCGGCTCCGCCATCGCCCGGTCGCGGCGATGCTTGCCTGGGGTATGCTCTACGGCCTGATCGTCGACGCGGGTGTCGCCTGGGTGATGAACGGCCCGCCGACCATCGAGACGCGCGCCGGCTACTGGATCGGGCTGGTCTACCTCGGCCTGTTCGCCTCGGCCTTGGCCTTCACCATCTATTTCCGCCTGATCCGGCTGCTCGGCCCGGGCCGGAGCGCTTATTCGAGCCTGCTCGTGCCCGTGATCGCAATGACGCTGTCGACCATTTTCGAAAATTATCGCTGGTCTACCCTCGCAGTCGCCGGCGGCATCCTGGCGCTGATCGGCCTCATCATCGCGCTACGCTCCAGCCGCCCGCGCACCGCGCAGGCGGAGTAGCACGCGCCCCTCAGTCGGCGGGGCGGTTTTCCGCCAGGTGCCGTTCCCAGGCCAGTGCGTGAGTGACGATGGTCTCGAGATCGTTGAGCTTCGGCCGCCACGGCAGCGTCTCCAGGATCTTGCCGTTGTCCGCCACCAGCGCGCCCGGATCGCCGGCGCGGCGCGGCTCCAGCCGGCGCTCGACGGTGACGTTGGTCACCCGGTCCACGGCGTCGAGCACTTCCAGAACGGAGAAACCCCGGCTGTAGCCGCAGTTCATGATGTGGCTCGCCTCCGGATCGGCGATCAGCTTCTCCAGCGCATCGACATGGGCGGCGGCGAGGTCGCTGACGTGGATGTAGTCGCGCACCCCGGTTCCGTCGGGCGTGTCGTAATCGGTGCCGTAGACGGAGACGTGGCTTCGCCGGCCGATCGCCGCCTCCACCGCCACCTTGATGAGGTGGGTCGCGCCCGCCGTAGACTGGCCGGAGCGGCCGCGCGGATCGGCGCCGGCGACGTTGAAGTAGCGAAGCGCGCAGAAGTTGAGCGGGTGGGCAAAGGCGGTGTCGGCCAGCATCCGCTCGGTCATCAGCTTCGACCAGCCATACGGGTTGATCGGCTGGGTGCGCTGGTCCTCGCGGACCGGCACCTGGTCCGGAATGCCGTAGGTCGCGGCTGTGGAGGAGAAGATGAAGTGCTTCACCCCGCCATTGACCGCGCTTTCGATCAGCGAACGGCTCTTTACCGTGTTGTTTTCATAATATTTGAGCGGGTTCTCCACGCTTTCCGGCACCACGATCGATCCGGCGAAGTGGATGATTGCCTTGATCCCCTGCTCCCCGATGATCCGCGCGAGCAGCGCCTGGTCGGCGATGTCGCCCTGCACGAACAGCGCTTCCTTCGGCACCGCCCAGCGGAAACCGGTGGTGAGGTTGTCGATCACCACCACCGGCCAGCCCGCGTCGATCAGCGCCAGAACTGCATGGCTGCCGATGTAGCCCGCACCGCCGGTCACCAGCACCGGCACCTTCTCACCCGCTCCGCTCACTCGCATTCTCCCAGGGAACATCATTCCGGCAAAAGCGCTGTCTGAATCGTTACAGCGCCCGTATGAACCCGCCGCTAGACCAGGAGGTTTCGGAATGAAATCAGCTTTTCTGAAGTGCGGGGCGCTTGGCCTGGCAATTGCCCTGGCCGGCTGCGCCACGGGCGGCGGCGGAAGCGCGAGCACGGCGGGCAGCATGGACGTCGCGCGCTTCCACCTGGGCGAGCAGACCATCGCCCGCGCTCAGATCGCGATCGAGCCGTTCGACCGCGCCGATGCCAACCGTTCCGAATTCCCGGTCTACGCCGCCGCTGTCGCCCGTGAACTGACCCGGCTTGGCTGGACGGTGGTGCCCGCCGCCACCCGCACCGAGCAGGTCGCGCTGATCGATGTCGAGCAAGGCAGCCGCGAGGCGATCGGCGCGCTCACCGCCGCCCGAGTAGGCCGCGGGGTCGCCGCCGCGACGGCTGGCGGCAACGATCCCAACGTCACCGCCACGCTGCTCGAGGTCGGCATCCGCCGCCGCTCCGACGCAACCGTGTTCTGGGAAGGCCGCGCCGTGTCCGAAGCGCGCACCGGCAGCGGCGAGGCCCGCTCCACCGCCGCCGTGGAACGGCTCGCATCCGCCCTGTTTCGGGACTTCCCCGGCGAGTCCGGCCGCACTATCAGGCTGAAATGACCCTCTCCATCTCCAGCGCCTTTGACGGCGGCAACATTCGCCTGGTCGCCATCGAGGGCGACCGCGTGGACCTCGAAATCGTCGCGGACAACGCCTCCGATTTCTACCAATGGTTCTCCTTCCGCCTGACCGGCGCCGCCGGGCGCTCGGTGGAGCTGCGCATCCTGAACGGCGCCGATGCGGCCTATCCGCTCGGCTGGGAGGGCTACAAGGCCTGCATGTCCGCCGACCGCGACGAGTGGCAGCGGGTGGAGGACACGTCTTACGCGGACGGCATCCTCACCATCCGGATCACGCCGGGCGCGAACAGCGTCTGGTTCGCCTATTTCGCGCCGTTCACGATGGAGATGCACCACGATCTCGTCGCCACCGCGGCGGCGCATCCGGAGGTCACCCACCGCTCGCTCGGTCAGACGCTGGACGGGCAGGAGATGGACTATCTCGGCATCGGCGAAGGTCCCTTGCAGGTCTGGCTCTACGCCCGCCAGCATCCCGGCGAGACCATGGCCGAATATTGGATGGAAGGCGCACTCGAGAAACTGCTCGACGATGCCGATCCGGTCGCCCGCCGCCTGCGCGAGCGCGCCACCTTTCACATCGTCCCCAACATGAACCCCGACGGATCGCGCCGCGGCCACCTTCGCACCAACGCGGTCGGCACCAACCTCAACCGCGAATGGCACGAGCCATCGGCCGAGCGCAGCCCGGAAGTGCTCTGCGTCCGGGGCGCGATGGACGAGACCGGCGTCGATTTCGCAATGGACATCCACGGCGACGAGGCGATCCCGGCCAACTTCCTCGCCGGCTTCGAAGGGATTCCAAGCTTCACCGAAAAGCAGCAGGACCTGTTCAACCGCTTCAGCGACGAGCTCGTGCGGGTGACGCCCGATTTCCAGACGCGGCTCGGCTACGAGATCGCCGGCCCGGGCCAGGCCAACCTGTCCATGTCCACCGCCCAGCTCGCCGAGCGCTTCGGCGCGGTGACCATGACCCTGGAAATGCCGTTCAAGGACAATGACGACTTGCCCGACCCGCTTTACGGCTGGTCCGCCGACCGAAGCCGCCACCTCGCCCGTGCGTGCCTGAACGCGCTCCACGCGATTGTGGACGAGCTGCCGGTGGGGAAGCGCTGAGTGGGACTATCGAATGCAAAAACCCGCTCATGCTGAGGAGGGACTGAGCTTGTCGAAGGCCCGTCTCGAGGGACCGGCACTGTGCGTCCTTCGAGACGCCGCTTCGAGACGGCTTCGCCTCCTCAGCGGCTCCTCAGGATGAGCGGTTTCCTTGTGTGACCATTTGAAAGTTCCGCTATGCCCACCCTTGTCCTGATCCGCCACGGCCAGTCCACCTGGAACCTCGAAAATCGCTTCACCGGCTGGTGGGACGTGGAGGTCACGGAGAAAGGTGTGGAGGAAGCGCGCTCGGCGGGGCGGCTGATGAAAGGCAAGGGGCTCGACTTCGATCTGTGCTTCACCAGCTTGCAGAGCCGCGCGATCAAGACCCTGAACCTGGCGCTCGAGGAGATGGGGCGGCTCTGGCTGCCGGTGGAGAAGGACTGGCATCTCAATGAGCGCCATTATGGCGGGCTCACCGGCCTCAACAAGGCGGAAACCGCGGCGCGCCACGGCGAGGAGCAGGTCAGGATCTGGCGCCGCTCCTTCGACACCCCCCCGCCGCCGATCGAGCCTGGCAGCGCGTATGACCTTTCCGCCGACCGGCGTTATGCCGGCATCGAGGTGCCCAAGGCGGAAAGCCTCAAGGATACCATCGCGCGCGTCTTGCCGTATTGGGAGGGCCGGATCGCGCCCGAGCTCAAGGCCGGCAAGCGGGTGCTGATCTCCGCCCACGGCAATTCGCTGCGCGCGCTGGTCAAGCACCTCTCGGCCATTGCGGACGACGAGATTACCGGCCTGGAGATCCCGACCGGCCAGCCGATCGTCTACGAACTCGCCGACGACCTGACCGCCACCGACCGTTATTACCTGAGCGAGCGGTGAGCCCGCACCGGCCGGTGATGCGGCTGGTCTGGCTCCTTCTCGGCGGCCTCTCGGTCGCGCTCGGCGTCGTGGGCGCCGTTCTCCCGCTGATGCCGACCGTTCCGTTCATGCTCCTTGCCGCCTTCTGCTTCGCCCACGGCCATCCGCCCTTCGAGACCTGGCTGCTGGAGCATCGCACGTTTGGGCCTCACATCGGCGCTTGGCGCGAACGGGGCGCGATCAGTCGCCGCGGCAAATATGCGGCAGTGCTGGGGTTCACGGGAAGCGCCGTGCTGGGGTTGGCGTTCCTGGCGATGCCCTGGGCGCTGCTGCCGGCGCTGGTGGGGGGGGTCGCTGGTTCCTGGATATGGACCCGGCCGGACTAAAAACCCCTCTCCCATTTCGGGAGAGGGTGGCCGAGCGAAGCTCGGACGGGTGAGGGCCTGCCGAGGCAGAGGTCACTCCCTCACCCTCCCACGCGGCTGCGCCACGTGGGCCCCTCCCTATCCCGAAATGGGAGAGGGGCTTGCAGCAGGTGCAGCTCGCCCGCCCTCACCTGAACAGCTTGTTGTTTTAGGTTCATGCAACCGGGTTCAGAACGGGTGCGTTGAGGTTTTCGAGTTCCACGTAAGAGGATTGTTTTATGCGTAAAGTCACCCTCGCCGTCCTGGCCGCCACGATGGCGATGCCGGTGATCCCCGCCGCCCCCGCCTTTGCGAACCACAATGGTACGTATCACGGCAAGACCTGGCGCGATAACCAAGGCCGCGTGCGCTGCCGAAAGTCGAACGGCACGGTCGGCATCATCGTCGGCGGCGCCGGCGGCGCCCTCATCGGCCGCGCGGTCGATGGCGGCCGCAACCGCACCGTCGGCACGGTGATCGGCGCCGCAGCCGGCGCGCTGGCCGGCCGTGAAGTTGCCCGCAATCGCAGCGTTCGCCGCTGCCGTTAAACTGATCCAGATCAGTTAGTTACTGACACGGGGCGTCCTTTGGGGCGCCCCGCTTCTTTTTTGCGCGCTTCGCGGAGCCTCCCCTGCTTAGCCTGCGTTGGCGCGGGAAGACGGAGGCGACACGCATGCGGATTCACCACCTCAACTGCGGCACCGATTGCCCGTTCGGCGGCGCCCTGTTCGACGGGCGAAGCAAGGGGCTGACCGGCCACCTCGTTTGCCATTGCCTGCTGATCGAAACCGATGCGGGCCTTGTCCTCGTCGACACCGGCTACGGGCTGCGCGACGTCGCCCACCCCCATCGCCCGCCCCACCCGCGCATCACCAAGACGATGCGGGGCATGCTCAACATCAAGCTGCGCGAGGAAGAAACCGCGATCCGCCAGATCGAGCGGCTCGGCTTCTCACCCGCCGACGTGCGCCACATCGTCCTCACCCACCTCGATTTCGACCATGCCGGCGGGCTCGAGGATTTTCCCAACGCCACCATCCACCTGATGGATGCCGAGTTCAGCGCCGCCACCGGCCCGCGCAACGGCTTCGTGCCGCGCAACCGCTACCGCCCGGGGCAATTCAACGAAGTCGCGAACTGGCGCCGCTACTCGGGGCAGGGCGAAAGCTGGTTCGGCTTCCCCGCTGTCCGCGCGCTTCAAGGCCTGCCGCCCGAAATCCTGCTGGTGCCGCTGCCCGGCCACACTTGGGGCCATGCCGGCGTTGCGGTGGACACCGGCGAGGGCTGGCTGCTCCACGCCGGAGACGCCTATTTTTACCGCGGCGAAATGCGCGGCGAGAAACGCAAGTGCACGCCGGGCCTGCGCGCCTACCAGACCATGATGGAAGTCGACCGCGCCCAGCGCCTCTCCAACCAGGAACGCCTCCGCCGGCTCTCCGTAGAGAAAGCCGGCGAAGTCCGCATCCTGTGCGCCCACGACGTTGTGGAGTTCGAAGCTGCGGCTGCGGGGCGGCTGCTGTAGCATGGCACAAGCACCCGCCGCGTGAGTGTTCCAATGGTGCCCTGCTCGGCTATGTGTCGGACGGATCTACCTTGAACCAGCGAAGCCTGCTTGAGGTCGGAATCTGTTCGGAAAGAGGCGGCAGTTTGATGAAACAAATCCATAAAGTTGCCCTATGCCTCGCGTGCGCTGGTTTCGCCGCTCCGGCGGCTGCCGAAAATGGGAAAGAACCCAGACGCACCCGGGTCGGCCTGGGCGTGCAGCTCGTACCGAGCTACCCTGGGTCCGACACGCTCAGCCCCCGACCCCTGATCGACGTGGCGCGCACCCGCGGGAATCGAGACTATGAGTTCGAGGCTCCCGATGAGAGTTTCGGATTTCCGGTCGTCCGCAGCGGCGGGCTGGCCATTGGGCCCGCACTGGGGTTCGAAGGAAGCCGTTCGACGGCCGATGTAGGCGCTGATGTGCCGAAGGTGGGCTTCACCTTTGAGGCAGGCGGGTTCGTTCAATACACTTTTTCGAAGAGTTTCCGCGTCCGGGCGGAGGCGCGGCAAGGCATTGGAGGGCACAAGGGGCTGATTGGAACCATCGGCGCGGACTACGTCGTCAGAGATGGCAATAGCTGGCTGTTCTCGCTGGGACCTCGGCTCACGATTGCGGACAAGCGCTACAATCGGGCGTATTTCTCAGTGCAACCGGAAGATGCGGCGGCTTCCGGCCTCCCGGCCTTCTCAGCCGATGGAGGCGTTGCAGCGGCTGGCGTAACTGCGGGCTTCATCAAGCAACTCACGCCCCGGTGGGGCATCTATAGCTACGCCAAGTATGATCGGCTCATCGGCGACCCGGCAGCTTCGCCCATCGTGAGAGGCTTCGGTTCCAGAGATCAGGTGTCAGGCGGGTTGGCGCTCACGTATACCTTCGGCCGCATGTAACTCGCGCAGATCGCCGGCGCGGGTTCATTTCCCGAGCGCCGCACGATGGCGCCACGCGGAACAGGCGCAGGGCATATTCCTTGTAGACGGCGGGAGCCTTAGCTTCCGCTGCCGCCCGAGCCTGCGTCGCCACCGCTGCTGCCGGACGAGGCCGAAGCTCCCGCGCCGTCGCCGGACGACTTCTTTCGCCCGCCGCCGCGGGCACTGCCCGAACCGGCACTCTTGCCCGAGCTGCCCGTCGAGCCGCTTGCGCCCGAGCGGCCCCTGCCGCCGGAGCTGGTGCCGCTTGCCGAGGTCTTGGTGGTGGAGCCGCCCGAGCCGCTTGCTTTCGCGCGAGTTCCTGCGGTCTTCGCCGCGCCCGTCGTCGCGGAGGCTACCTCCGTGGCGGCCGACTTGGTGCCGGCCGCCTTGGTAGCCGCCGACTTCGCTGCGGAGGCAGCCTTGGTCCCTGCCGCCTTGGCGCGCGTTCCGGTGCCGGCGCTTTTCGCTTTGGACGCCGTCCGAGCTGCGCCGCCGCCAGCGGATGCCTTCCTGCGGCCACCGCCCGAAGCCTCGCCGCCGGAACTGGAGCTGGACGAGCCGCCGCCGCTCTCGTCGCCGCCCCCGCCACCAAGCATGCGGCGCACCGCGTCGGTGGCCGCCGAGACGATCGCCGCGCCGATCTTGCTTGCGCTGTCGGCCGCAGCACTTGCCGCATCGACCGTGTCGCTGCCCGCGTCCCGCACCGTTTTACGCACCCGCGAGTTGGCGGTCAGCGCCGCCGCGGCCGCAACCAGGCCCGCTGCCATCATCGAGCGGGCAACCGGGTTCTGGGCGAGCTCGGCTGCTTTCTGGCCGGCTTCCTTGAGCGCGTCGGGGAAGGCGCCGGCCGCGCCGCCGCCTTGCTTGTTCGAGCCGCCACCGCCGCCCGATGTTTTACCGTCCGCCATGGTTCAGCCTCCAAAGTTGTAACTGATGCGTAACAGACTCGCGGCGCGCGGAACAGTTCCCGCGCGCCGCCTGGCCTGCCTGCCTCCTCAGCCCTCCTTTTCGAAGTCCGCTGCGTCCGATTGACCCGAATCCTGACCGGCGGTCTGATCGTCGGCGCTGTCGCTGACACCGCCCGAGCCGTCGAACAGCACGCCGCGGCCGCCGCCCTGCTCCTCGTCGAAGCGCTCGCCGCGCGACTGGCCGGACATGCGCTGCCCCTCGTCGGACTGCCCGTCCGAGCTGCCGCCGCCTGCACGCAGGTCACCGCCGGCGAGGCCCGCCTGAGCACCCTGGTTCGGCTGCTGATCCCTTTGGTTCACCACATTCTGCGAGCTGCCATAACCGCCCGTTCCGCTCGATCCGCCGGCATTGCTCCGGTCGCTTGCCGTCGCGCCGCCGCCGGCCGGATCGGCCTGCTGCTGGTTCTGGTTGCCGCCGAATTCGCCGCTCTCGCCGCCCGATTGGCTTTCCTGCAGGTCGCGGCCGCTAAGGCCTTCATTCTCGTCTGCCATTATTCGTCTCCTTTCACATTCTCGGCCCGGCCGAGATCGTCGTATCGGTAGCGCTCGCCGTCCGGGTTGACCGCGTCACGGCCGGGCTGGACAAGCGGCTGCGGATCGTCGCCGCGGCCTTTCTCCTCCTCCAGGCTTTCGGGAATCTCGTTGTGCCGGGCTTCGTCGCTGCCCGGGGTGGGGTGGCCGCTGCCTTTGCTCATCGCTTAGGCTCCCTCGTCCGGATCGATCGGCCGCTGCACTGCTTCCTCGATCCGGCGCGCGTCGCCCTGGGGAGCGCGGCCGGCGCCGGCCATCGGATCGCCGTCATAATCTTCGCGCGGATTGCCGCCGCCGCCCGCGCCGGATCCGCTGCCGTGCACTTCGCCGCTTTTGGGATCAAAAGTGGCGCGCTTGCCATGCTCCACCGGATCGGGGCCCTTGCCGGCCTGCCGCTGCGGGCTTCCGCCGCCGCTCTGTTTCTCATCGTCCTTCATGGGTCGCTCGATGCTCCTTCGCCGGAATGAACTCTCCGGCCCGCACCGCCGTTCCGCCCGGCTCCCGCCCCGCGCATTTCGTCGCGGCGCCGCGCACCCTTTATCGCCCCGAGAGCGTTCTCCCCCCGAAACCACCACAGCCAGGAGCTAGAAATGCTGAACCAGACCCATGACGTGACCGTCCTCAACAGCCTGATCGAGACCACCATCGACTCCGTCGACGGCTATCGCCGCTCGGCGCAGGAAGCGACCAACAGCCGCTTCAGCCAGGAATTCCTGCAGCGCGCGTCCGAGCGTGAGGAGGTCGTTTCCCAGCTTCGCCAGCAGGTGACCCAGCTTGGCGGCGAGACCGAAGACGACGGCAGCCTGCTCGCCGCCGCCCACCGTGCGTTCCTGACGCTGCGTGACAAGGTGACCGGCACCGACGACGACGCAATCATCGCCGAAGTCGATCGCGGCGAGAGCTATCTCAACGGCAAGTGGGAAGCCGCGTTGTCGGACGGCGAGCTTTCGCAGGACAGCCGCCAGCTCGTTCAGAAGCTCTACACGTCGGTCCGCGCCGGCCATGAGCGCTTCGAACGCGCCAACGACAGCACCGCCACCCTGTAAGGCGGCGACTTCGGTCTGGGGGAAAGGGCGCGCCTGCGGGTGCGCCCTTTTCGCGTCAGAGCCACCAGCATCCGCGGCAATGGCGGGATCGCACGCGGCGGCCTGCCGGAAGCTGGGGTAACAGGCGACAAACCTAGCAGCGCGGCAGCCGGTCCGCTCGATGATCCGGCACATGGTCCCTCTCGCTACCTCCTCCCGCCGGCCCTAAGGGTGCAATCCATCTTCCCGTAACCGGAAACGAGGCCGTCATGCACCGCGACACCGAGCGCCGCCTGCTTCAAGGCGTGGTCACCCTTGCCTGCGTGGTGCCGTTGCTCACCGGCGGTGCGGGGGTCATCGAGGGGCCAGCGATGCTCGCCGGGATCGGCCGCGGAGACGCGGGCCCCGACTTCGACAGCCACTTCCGCTACCTTTCCGGGCTGCTGCTCGGCCTCGGCATCGGCTTCCTGTCCTGCGTTCCGGCGATCGAGCGGCGCTCCGCCGTGTTCCGCGTGCTCGGCCTGCTTGTCGTGATCGGCGGCCTCGCCCGCCTCTACTCGGCGGTGGCCATTGGGCTGCCCGGCACCGGCCACATCTTCGGCCTGGCGATGGAGCTCGGCACCGTCCCAGCCGTCGTCCTGTGGCAGGCACGGATCGCAAAGTTGTTTCGTGCTGAGGGCGCGCCCCAAACGCGCTGAAGGGCCGCCCGGCTTTCACCGGACGGCCCTCCAGACATGGTCAGCGGCCGGATGCTCCAGCCCGGAAGACCCTGAAAGTTCTTAGGCTTTCTTCTCCCGAACGAGCGGAACCGACCTCACTGCTGAACCATGAGACATCGGATCACCTCCTTTCGCTTGTTGATGGCAAGGGGAAGATGAATCATCTCGATTCGCGGCGCAAGACTTGTTTTGATCTTTTTCGCCGTTAGTGTTTTCGGCTTCGCGCGCAGTTCCGCGCCGCTGGACTTTCAGCTCTTCCGCTCCCGAAATATAGCTGTTATCAATCCCTTGCAGCCGGCCGTGGGAGCGCGGCGCGCTCCCACGCGGAGCCACTTTGGGGGAATGAGCAAAATGAAATTCTTTCGTGCCGCCGCACTGGCCGCGACCTTGGCGCTTGCCGCTTGCGGGCCCAAGCCCGTCGACGTCATCCAGCCGCTCTCGGCTTCGATCCGCAATGCCGCGGTGGTTGACCAGGTCGAAGTCCGGCTAAGCTCCCTGGCGGCCGATCGAATGGAAAACTTCGAGGCGAAAGCGCGTGAGAAGCGCGTTGCCGAAGGCCTCGCGCCGGTTGATCCGACGGCGGAGCCAGCCAACGGGACGCCGCGGGACGAGTGGTCGACTCTGCCCTTCGCCCAGATGATGGAGCTGATGGTGAAGGACGTCACCCGCGACCGTGGGTTGACGTCGGGCCGGCCGCTCCGGATCGCGGTCGAAATCGACACCCTGAAGACGGCCAATGCTGGCATGACCATCCTGGTGGGGAGCAGCGATCAGCTTGCCGGCACGGTGCAGGTCCTCGACGCAGTGTCCGGCGAGAAACTCGGCGAGTTTTATGTCGACGTGATCAACGCCCACAGCGGCCTGCTCGGCCTCGCCATGCGCGGCGGCGGCGTGCGCGAGAAGCTGGCCAACGAGTTCGCCGGCCACATCGCCAAGCAGCTTTCTTCGAAGAAGAAGTAAGGTGAGGCGTTCAGCCCTCGCTGCCGCGGCGGCCGCTCTGGCGATGGCAGCCCCCGCCTCGGCAGCGCGCGTCGCCGATTACTCGCTCACCGAGGCTCAGTTCGAGGCGCTGGCGGGGAAGCTGGGTGTCGAGGGCTTCCGGCCGGCGCCGGCAAAAAGCGAGATCGACGTGGTCATCGAAGCTCCGGCGATCGATCACCGAACCCGGGTGCTCGGAATTTCCTGCACCGCCTGGAACGTCGACAATCCGATTTCGCAGATGATCAAGCGGGCGATGAGCGCCTGGGACCGCGATGGGACGCTGTCTGCCCCGGCCGAGCCTCGGACGCTGATCACTGTGCGTCTCGACTCCGCTTCGTCGAACATGCGCTGCGTCCAGGTCAAGGAGTTGAAGGCGCGCTGCCTGTTACGCGCTTCCCTGGCTGGATCCGCGACGCTCGTGAAGCCCGGCTCGCCACCGCGAACGGAGCCCATCCTCATCGAGGTCGAGCAGGAGCAGAAGCTGGGTGGAATCTGCGGTGGCATGGCCCAGGGCACCAGCCTGCTTGGCCGAACCGCGAGCCTTGCGCTGATCGACCGGCTCCAGGCGATTTCCGCCGCCGATTGAATTCAGCCGCGGCACTCGTCGATCACCCGCGCCGGCTCCGGCCAGGTCGGAATGGTCAGTGCCGGAAGCCCTTCCGCCTCGACCGAGACGCGCCCGCGGCTGAACACGATCTGGTCGAGCAACGGGTCCGAGGCAGACAGCACTTCGCCATTTGCACCAGCGGGAAGCGTGCGCGCGCCGAAGGAGGTGCGGATCACCAGCGCCCCCGCCGCGCCCTGCCGAGTAAGCACCACGCGCCGCCCGGCACGTTCGCACCGCATCGTGAACGCCGCGTAGGAGGCGCTCGGGCCCTCCTCGCGATAGGTCCACTCGCCCGGAGTCAGCGCCTTGTCTTCCCAGCCGACAACTGGCGGTGGCGACGGTGGCGGGGTCTGGCGGGGCGGCGGGGCGTAGACGGGAGGCCGCTCCGCCACCGGCGCGGCCTTTGGCGCGCAGGAGGCGGCGCCCACCATCAAGCCAAGCATCGCCATCGCCCGGGTCGTTCTCATGCCGTCAGCTCTCCGCCAATTCGTACGGAACACGCCCAAGCACGAAGGCACGCTTTCGGCCAAGCGAAAAGCCGACTGTCTGTGCTTTTGCGGCGACGCCGCGCGCGCTGCCACATGAGGGCCTTATTCACGGCCTGTTCAATGCCTCGCGCCTATGCCACTCGGGTACAGCGTGAAAAGTCGAGTAGCATGATCACCAAAGCCCTCCTCGCTCTTGCCCTTGCCGGCACCAGCCTCGCCGCCGCGGCGCCCGCCGATGCGCGCCCGCGCAGCCGTGAGCAGGACGAGGCGTTCAAGGCGACGCGCGACGGCCGCTTCCTGCCGTTGCGCGCGATCGAAGCGCGAATCGTGCCCCAGATGCGCGGCTTCACCTACCTCGGCCCCGAGCTCGATTACGGCGCGGGCCGCTACCGCCTCAAGTTCGTGCGGGGCGCGCAGATGGTGTGGATCGACATCGACGCGCGCAGCGGCCAGGTGATCGGCCGCTCCGGCTTCTGAAGTCGTGTGGGGGCCGGACAGCGGTCTTTTCCATGCTTTCGGGGATGAAACCAATTGGCAGCGGTGCCGGTTTGGGGCGATAGACTGTGCCGCTGCACGCAAAAGGGGATGAGATTATGCGGGTTCTGATCGTCGAGGACGAGCCCAATCTGGGCAGGCAGCTCCGCGCCACCCTGGAAGGTGCCGGCTATGCAGTGGATCTCGCCACCGACGGCGAGGACGGCCATTATCTCGGCTCCACCGAAAGCTACGACGCGATCATCCTCGATCTCGGCCTGCCGGAAGTGGACGGCCTCACCGTTCTCGACCGCTGGCGCAAGGACGGCATGGCCGTTCCCGTGCTCGTCCTCACCGCCCGCGACAGCTGGTCGGATAAGGTCGCCGGGCTCGACGCGGGCGCCGACGATTACCTCGCCAAGCCGTTCCAGACCGAGGAACTGATCGCCCGCCTGCGCGCTCTTATCCGCCGCGCCTCCGGCAATTCCTCGTCGGAGCTTACCGCCGGCGATGTCCGTCTCGATACCCGCTCGGGCAAGGTCACGCTCGACGGCGAACCGGTGAAGCTCACCGCGCAGGAATATAAGCTCCTCTCCTACCTCATGCACCACAAGGGCAAGGTCGTCTCCCGCACCGAACTGATCGAACATATCTACGACCAGGATTTCGACAGGGATTCGAACACCATCGAAGTGTTCGTCACGCGCATCCGCAAGAAGCTCGGCCCCGACGTGATCACCACCATCCGCGGCCTTGGCTATTCGCTGGAAGAGCCGAGGGCTTGAGCGGCCTGCGGCGGCCATATGGCTGAAGGGCCCCGCCGCCGATGAGGCTTGCCCGCCTTTTCGTCCGTTCCGCGCGAAGCACCGGCTCGCTGACCCGGCGCATGATCGTCGTGTCGGCGGTGTGGATCGCGCTGCTGCTCGGCGGTGGCGGCTATGCGCTCGATCGCGTGCTGGCCAATGCCGTCACCGGCAATTTCGACAGCGGCCTGGAATATGTACTGAACGCCTTGTTCGCCTCCGCCGAGGTTGGCCCCGACGGCGAAGTCTACCTCAACCGCCCGCCGGCCGACCAGCGCTTCCTGGAAGTGAATTCGGGCGTTTATTTCCAGATCACCGCGGTCGACCGCAAGCCGCAGCCCGGCGTCGATCCCGCCGATCTCGACATGTCGTCCCGTTCGCTGTGGACCCGCCGGCTGCAGCTTCGCCAGAATCACCGCGATTCCGCGCTCCACGTCTACGACAGCACGGAATTCCCCGGCGAAACCCTGCGCGTCGTCGAGCGCGATGTGCAAATCCCCGGCTCTCCGTGGCGCTGGCGCTTCCAGGTCGCGCAGGAACGCAGCATCCTCGACGAGCAGATTTCGGTCCTGCGCAAGACGCTGACCCGCTCCTTTGCGATCCTCGGCGTCGGCCTGTTCATCCTCGCCGTGCTTCAGGCGATCTACGGCCTGTGGCCGCTGCGCCGGGTGCAGAAGGCGATCGCCTCGATCCGCTCGGGCGAGCGCTCGCGCATCGACGAAAGCTTCCCGCGCGAGATCGAGCCGCTCAAGGAGGAATTGAACGCCCTCCTCGCCCACAATGAGAACCAGGCCGAGGAAGCACGCCGCCACGCCGGCAACCTCGCCCACGCGCTCAAGACGCCTCTCACCGTCATCACCAACGCCGCCACCGCGGAGGACCCCGACCTCGCCGACCTGGTCTGCCGGGAGGCGACCACCATGCGGCGCCAGGTCGATCACCACCTCGCCCGCGCCCGCGCCATCGGCCGCCGCTCCTCGGCCCAAGCGCGCTCGGACATCTGGCCGTCGCTGGAATCGGTCGAACGCGCCGTCAGCCGCCTCTACGAGAACGTCACGGTGGACCTCGCCGGCGACAAGAAGGCCTCCGTGCGCGTCGAACGCCAAGACCTTGACGAAATGCTCGGCAACCTCATCGAGAACGCCGCGAAATATGGCGGTAGCCGGGTCTTCGTGACGGTGAAAACCACGCCCCAATGCGTGGAACTGGAGATCGAGGACGACGGCGCCGGCATCCCCAAGGAGGAGCGGGTCACGATCTTCGACCGCGGCGCCCGCCTCGACACCGGCAAGCCCGGCACGGGCCTCGGCCTCGCCATCGTGCGCGACGTGGCGGAAATCTACGGCGGTTCGATCGTGCTCGAGGAGAGCGAGGATCTTGGGGGGCTCCTGGCGCGGCTGAAGCTGCCGTTGTGCGGCTAGCCTTCTTCGTCATGCCGGACGGAGGGACCCCATCAAAGTAGTACTTTGATGGGAACCCTGATCCGGCATCCACCTTCTTCTTCAAAACTGGAGCAAGGCAGGTGGACCCCGGATCAAGTCCGGGGTGACGATCCGGAGAAGGACCCGCCCTTGCCTTTTCCCCCGCCACCCGCCACATCGCCCGCGTGAGCGCCACCCTCCATCCGATCGGCCCGGCCCGCGCCCCGTCGCTCGATCCGATGATCCAGCTCGTCGCGGCGGACCTGAACCACGTCAACGCCGTCATCCTCGACCGGATGCAGAGCGAAGTCGCACTCATTCCCGAGCTTGCCGGCCACCTCATCGCCGGCGGCGGCAAGCGGATGCGGCCGATGCTCACCCTCGCCTCCGCGCGCCTCCTCGATTATGCCGGCGCCCGCCACCACAAGCTCGCCGCCGCGGTGGAGTTCATCCACACCGCAACCCTGCTCCACGACGATGTGGTGGACGGCTCGGGCCTGCGCCGCGGCCGCCGCACCGCCAACATCATCTGGGGCAATCCCGCCAGCGTGCTGGTCGGCGACTTCCTGTTCTCCCGCAGCTTCGAACTGATGGTCGAGGACGGCAGCCTCAAGGTCCTCAAGATCCTCTCCCGCGCCTCCGCGATCATCGCCGAAGGCGAGGTGGATCAGCTCACCGCCCAGCGCCGGGTGGAAACCACCGAGGATCATTATCTCGGCATCATCAGCGCCAAGACCGCCGCGCTGTTCGCCGCCGCCTGCCGCATCGCCGCGGTTGTGGCCGAGCGCGACGAAGGAGTGGAAGCCGCGCTCGACAGCTATGGCCGCAATCTCGGCATCGCCTTTCAGCTCGTCGACGACGCGATCGATTACGCGTCGGACGCCGAGACGATGGGCAAGGGCGTCGGCGACGATTTCCGCGACGGCAAGGTCACGCTTCCCGTGATCCTCGCCTTCGCCCGCGGCAGCGCCGAGGAGCGCCTCTTCTGGCGCCAGGCGATGGAAGGCAGCCGCATTTCCGACGAGGACCTGGCCTACGCCACCGGCCTGCTCCGCCGCCACAACGCGCTCGACGACACCCTGGCCCGCGCCCGAACCTACGGCCAGCGCGCCATCGACGCCCTCGGCCCCTTCCCCGCGGGCAAGGCCAAGGCAGCCATGACCGAAGCGGTAGAGTTCGCCATCGCCCGGGCGTATTGAGGGCGAATGACCGAACACAGACCCGCTCATCCTGAGGAGGGACTGAGCAGGGACCCCATCAAAGTACTACTTTGATGGGGTCCCGTGTCGAAGGCCCGTCTCGAAGGACCTTTCCAAGACCGTGCGTCCTTCGAGACGCCGCTTCGACTTCGCTCAGCGGCTCCTCAGGATGAGCGGCTTAGGGGACCTCCCAATCCACGCCGTCCTCCCGGACCTGATCACCGCCCTGCGGGCGGGCTCCAACGCCGTGTTGGTCGCCCCGCCCGGAGCCGGCAAGACCACCGCCGTGGCCCCGGCCCTCCTCGCCGAGCCCTGGGTGCAAGGCGGCGAAATCCTCCTTCTGTCCCCGCGCCGCCTCGCCGCGCGTGCCGCCGCCGAACGGATGGCCGAACTTGCCGGCGAGCGGGTCGGCGAGACCATCGGCTACGCCACCCGGCTCGAC
Organism: Allosphingosinicella sp.; assembly: GCA_036399475.1. Taxonomy (GTDB): domain Bacteria; phylum Pseudomonadota; class Alphaproteobacteria; order Sphingomonadales; family Sphingomonadaceae; genus Allosphingosinicella. Next base: position 74,401 of record DASWNA010000027.1, on the reverse strand, counting down.
ACCAAACGCTCCCCCCGCACCCGCATCCTGGTCCTCACCGAGGGCATTTTCCGAAGCCGGATCCAGGCCGATCCGGAGCTCGCCGGAGTCGCCGCCGTGCTGTTCGACGAAGTGCACGAGCGAAGCCTGGACAGCGACTTCGGCCTCGCCCTCGCGCTCGACGCCCAGGCGGCGCTGCGCCCCTATCTGCGCCTCCTCGCCATGTCCGCGACGCTGGAGGGCGAGCGCTTCTCCACCCTGCTGGGCGGCGCGCCGGTGATCGAAAGCGAGGGCCGAAGCCACCCGATCGAACACATCCACCTGGGCCGCTCCGCCGAGCGCCGGATCGAGGACGACATGGCCGCCGCCATCCGCCGCGCGTTGGGCGAGGCTGAGGGCAGCCTGCTCGCCTTTCTCCCGGGGGTCGCCGAAATCGAACGCACAGCCGAGCGCATCGAGGCCGCGCTCCCGCCCGGCACCGACCTCCACCGCCTGCACGGCAGCCTTGAGCCCGGCGCCCAGCGCTCCGCCATCGCCGCCGCGCCCACGGGCCGCCGCAAAGTCGTCCTCGCCACCTCCATGGCCGAAACCAGCCTGACGCTGGACGGGGTGCGGATCGTCGTAGACAGCGGTCTTGCCCGCCGTCCCCGCTACGACCGCGCCGCCGGCATCACCCGCCTGGTCACCGAGCGCGCCAGCCAGGCGTCCGTTACCCAGCGCGCCGGCCGCGCCGCACGGCAAGGGCCCGGCACCGTCTACCGCTTGTGGGAAGAGGCCGCGACCGCCGCGCTCCCCCGCTTCGACCCGCCCGAAATCCTCGAAGCGGACCTCTCCGCCTTGCTCCTCGACTGCGCCTTGTGGGGCGTTACCGATCCCCGCGATCTGCGCTGGCTCGACCCGCCGCCCGCCGCCGCGGTAGACGAGGCGCGGCGGCGGCTGCGTTCCCTCGGGGCGTTGGGTGAGGACGACCGCCCGACCGCGCACGGCAAGGCGGTTGCGGCTCTGCCCCTGCCGCCACGCCTCGCCCACATGCTGATCGAAGCGGAGGACCGCGGCTGGGGGCGGACGGCTGCGGACGTAGCCGTGCTCCTCTCCGAGCGCGGCCTGGGCGGGCAAGACGTCGATCTGGAACTCCGCCTGAGACGCTGGCGCGGCGAACGCGGCCAACGCGCGGAGGGGGCGCGCGGCCTATCGAGACGGTGGGTCCAACTTTCCCGTTCGTCTCGAGCGAAGTCGAGAGACCCTTCCGAGCGAAGCCGAGGACCCGAGTCCGAGCAATATCTCGGCTCCGCTCGACAAGGTGTCTCGACTTCGCTCGACACGAACGGAGTGGTTGCAGGGTGCATTGCCTTGGCCTTTCCGGACCGCTTGGCCAAAAAACGCGACTCCTCAGGCGAAAACTGGATCTCCGCGGGCGGCCGGGGTTTCCGCCTCGATCCGCACTCCCCCCTCGCCCGCGAAACATGGCTCGCCGTCGCCGACGTTTCCGGCACCGCCGCGGGCGCCCGCATTCTCTCTGCCGCTGCCCTCCCCGAAGATGTCGTCCTCACCCTCTTCGCCGACCGGATCGAGACCGGCACCCAGCTCCGCTTCGATCCCGCCACCACCACCGTCCGCGCCAGCCGCGGCCGCCGCCTGGGCGCAATCACCCTCAGCCAGGGCCAGGACACCAAGGCCTCGCCCGAAGAGCTTGCCGCCGCGCTGGTTGAAGGCGTCCGCACCCACGGGCTCCACCTCCTCCCCTGGAGCGAAGGCGCCGAGTCGCTGCGCCGCCGCGCCGCCTTTGCCCGCCGTTTCGACGAGAGCCTGCCGGACTTCAGCGACGAAGCGCTGCTCGCCACCCTGGGCGACTGGCTCCCCATCCTCGTCGCGGGCAAGCGCAGCCTGCGCGACATCGATCCTGCCGCGCTCTCCGGCACACTCGACGCCCAACTCGGCTGGGAAGGGCGCAAGACCGTCGACCGCCTCGCCCCCCACGGCTTCGAAACCCCCGCCGGCTCCAGCCACGCCATCGACTACGAAGCCGAAGCCGGCCCCACCGTCACTGCCCGGCCGCAGGTGTTCTTCGGCCTCTCCGATCACCCGGCGGTGGGCGGCGGCCAAGTCCCGCTCGTCCTTTCCCTCACCTCGCCCGCCGGCCGCCCGATCCAGACCACCCGCGATCTGCCGGGCTTCTGGGCGGGAAGCTGGGCGGCGGTCGCGAAGGAGATGCGCGGCCGCTATCCCAAGCACCCCTGGCCCGACGATCCCGCCGCCGCCGACCCGACCTTGCGCACCAAGAAGGCAACCGCCCGCCGTCAGGGCAGTTGATTCCGCGGCAAAGCTTGGGCAGGCACGAGCGCGCAGACAGGAGCGAAAGACGAACATGGCGGCGCGTATTTTCCAGCGGTCAAAGAACGCGATGCAATCCGGCAAGGCCCGCGAGGGCGAATGGATCCTGCAGTTCGAATCGCACCGCGCCCACACCCCCGATCCCCTGACCGGCTGGTCCGGTGGCGGCGACACGCAAAGCCAGATCACGCTCGGCTTCCCGACGCTGGACGCGGCCAAGGCCTATGCGGAGAAATACGCCATCGCCTACCACCTCGTCCCCACCGCGGAGCGCAAGCTCAGAATTCAGGCCTATTCCGACAATTTCACGAGCAAACCACTCTAACCCCTCTCCCGTTCAGGGAGAGGGAGGGGCCCGCCGCAAAGCGGCGGGACGCGTCCGGCGGCCGTCACCCCCGACGGCCTTCCGAAAACGTCACCCCGGACTTGATCCGGGGTCCACCTTCTTCCTTAGGCGGCTGCAGCAAAAGGTGGATGCCGGATCAAGTCCGGCATGACGAAGAAGTCGTCACTAGCCGCGCGCTCGCGAATCAGCCCGTCAGCGCCCCGGGCACAAACAACCCCGCCAGCAGAAGCAGCAGCTTCACGTCCACCTCGGCACCCTCCGCGCGCTTCGCCTCCACAAAGGCCGGCACCTCGGCGCGGTGCACGCGATGGACAAGGATATTTTCCCCCGCCACGCCGCCGCCCTCACCCACCCGGCTCAAGCCTTCGGCGCGCAGCAGGGTGAAATATTCCGACGACATGCCCGCCGAAGCGTAGAAGCGCCCAAGGGCAACCATCCGCTCCGCCCGGTAGCCGGTCTCTTCCTCGAGTTCGCGGGTCGCAGCATCGGCGATGTCCTCGCCGGCCTGCTCGTCCCCGACCAGCCCTGCCGGCAGCTCGATGCAATTCGCCCCCACCGGCACCCGATATTGCTCGACCAGGATAACATGATCCTCCGCGTCGATCGCCAGGATCACCGCGGCGCTGACCTCGCCGACGCGCGAGACATATTCCCACTTGCCGCGCTTCTTGGCCTGGATGAAGCGGCCCTTCCAAACCACCTCCACCGGCGCGTCGGCATCCTCGTCGCGCATGGCGCTCACAGCTCGATCAGCCTGTCCGGCAATTCGTTGGGATTGTCGTGGGTAGGCGGCAGATGGGAAGCAAGCACCTCGCCGATCTTCTCAACCGCAAGCGCCATGCCCTCGCCGGGCTGCCCCGCCTTCACCTTCTCGACCAACGCAGCCATCGCTTCGCCCCAGACATCCGCCTCGACCTTGGAATGAATGGCATGGTCGGCAACGATCTCCGCGCGGTGTTCGGCCAGCGAAAGGTAGAGCAGCACGCCGGTGCGCCCCTTTGTCTTGTTCTCGGCCGCGACCCGGAACAGCTCAAGGGCACGGCGCCGAACCCGCCGGTTCTTTGTGGTGCCCGGAGTGAGGGCCATGCGCAGCGGCAGGTAGGCAAGCGCGAAGCGCACGATAAGAAACACGACGGCCAGCTTGACGAACAGCAAGGTCATCAACAGGCCGCGGGTCAGTTCGCCGTCCCAGCCGAGAACCAGCCCCGTTGCCCAGTCGATCCAGCCTTGCGGAAGCACGGCAAGGAGCGGCAGCACCAGCAGCATCGCCAGCAGCGCATAATGGAGCCCGACATCGTGGTAGCTGTCGGATTTCGGGGCGACGACCGTCACGATCTCGCCGTCGCTTTCCGTCTCCGCGCGCGTCACCGCAGCGCCCACCCGGTCATGGTCCGCGTCGCTGAACCGCATGGTCACCATCCCCCCGAAGCCCCGCCGCCGCCGAACGACCCGCCGCCGCCCGAGAAGCCGCCTCCGCCGCCGCCGCCAAAGCCGCCGAAGCCACCGCCGCCGCCGCCCCAGCCGCCGCCGCCGCCGCCGAAGCCGGGACCCCAGATGAACACGCCGCCGCGCCGGCCGTAGCGCCGTCCGCGCCGCCGCCCACCGCCGCGCAGCATCGGCAGGATCACGAACAGCAGCACGATCCCCCAGAAGATCAAGGTGATCGGCGGTCCGCCGCCGCCGCTCGCTTGGCTGCGCGCCCCGGCTTGCTGGCGCTGCTGGGCCGCTTCCAGCGCCTGGCGTTCGGCCACTTCCGGCGCTGCGCCGAGCTGGCCGATCAGCGCGTCCGCACCCGCCTTGATGCCGCCCGGAAAATCATTGGCCTTGAAGCGCGGCAGCATCGTGCCGTTGATGATCTGCCAGGAAAGCGCGTCGGTGATGATCGGCTCGAGCCCATAGCCGACCTCGATCCGCACCCGCTTCTCGTTTGGCGCGACCAGCAAAATCACACCATTATTGGCGCCCGCCTGCCCCAGCTTCCAGTGCCGCCCGAGCTGATAGCCGAAATCCTCGATCGGATGGCCCTGCAGATCGGGTACGGTGGCGACCACCAGCTGGCGGCTGCTTGCTTTCTCGAGCGCCTCCGCTTTCTGGGTGAGCTCGGCTTCGTCGGCGGGGCTGAGCAGGTTCGCCGAATCGACCACCCGCCCGGTGAGCTTGGGGAAATCCTGCGCGGCCGCCGGCGCCGCGATTGCCAGCAGGAGGAGGAGCAAGAGCTTGCGCATGATCAGGCCGCCTTCTTCACTAACCAGGGCTGCGGCCGGCGCCGGTCCTGGTCGAGCGTTCGCACGATCTGCCCGACAACGCCGTTGATGGCTGCTGCGTTGCCGGCACAAACGCGCTTCTCCGCATTCTTCAAAATCGCGGCGGCGCGGGCATCGGTGAGCAGCCCTTCCAACCCCCGACCGACTTCGATCCGCGCCCGTTTCTCGGCAGGGGCGACGATCAACAGCACGCCATTGTCCAGCGCCTTTTGTCCGATCCCCCAACCGTTGCCGAGCCGAAGCGCGTAGCTTTCGATCGTCTCGCCGCGCAGGCTCGGCACCGTCACCACCACAAGCTGGTCGCTGGTGCTCTTCTCAAGCGCCGCGAGCCGCGCAGTCAGCCGCGCCTCCTCGTCGGCGGGCAGCATCTGCGCATTGTCCACGACTCGCCCCCTCAGCGCCGGCAGCGCGCCGTTGTCGTTGGCCGCCGCCGCGCCCGAGCCGCAGCCAGCCAAAAAGGCGGCGGCGGCGAGGGCCAGCGGCAGGAGGAGGGCGCGCAGCACCTTGCCCTTAGCGGGTGGTGTTTTCGTTGAAGTCCACGCTCGGCGCCACGTCGGCGTTGGGCGTCGTCGCCTGGAAGGTCTGCATCGGCTTCGATCCGTAGATCACCGATGCGCCGATTACCGCCGGGAAGGTGCGGATGGTGGTGTTATAGCTCTGCACCGCCGTATTGTAGTCGCGCACCGTGATGTTGATGCGGTTTTCCGTGCCTTCGAGCTGCTGCATCAGCGTCGCGAAATTGGCCTGGCTCTGGAGCTGCGGATAGGCCTCCTGCAGCCGCTGCAGCGGAATGATCGCCGCCTGCAGCCGGCCCTGCGCTTCGGAGAAGCGCTGCATCGCCGCCGGATCGGACAGCTGCTCCGGCGAAACTGTGATTTGAGTCGCCGCCGCGCGGGCCTGGATAACGCCGGTCAGGATCCGCTCTTCGGACGCCGCCGCGCCGCGCACGGTGGACACGAGGTTGGGAATGAGGTTGGCGCGGCGCTGATAGGCCGCCTGCACGTCCGCCCAGCGCGCCTTGGCATTCTCCTCGGCGGTGGGGATCGAGTTCACCCCGCATCCCGACAGCGACAGCCCGGCGACGGGCACCAGGAACATGGACATGAGCGTGCGGTTCATCAAACGGGTCCCCTCTTTGATCGCTTGGAGGTAAGGTGTTCGCAACGCCTCCGCAACGGGCGCGGGGCTTTTAATCGCCGCGTGCTTCGCCTATATGGGTGTTGCCGGCTTCGGCCGGATACGGCGATAAATTGCAGTGTATACTAGACGCAGCGGACCCGGGGGCGGTACCCGGCGGCTCCACCATCTGACCCGCATGGCCGGCACGCATGAAGCGTGCCGACCGGGGTTCCCAGCAAAGTAGTACTTTGCTGGGGTCCCATGCGGCTCAGCTAGAGGGGCCGAACTAGGATCGACGTGTGTTGAAAGGCGCTGTTTTCGCTCGGAATGGGACCACCGCAACGGCCCATTACACAAGTGCCAACGATAACGAAGCACTCGCGATTGCAGCGTAACTGATCCCTCACGGGTGACGTTACAAAGCTAAAGCGCGGTTGGGCCGCACCGGGCAACAGAAGCGGTTACGGCGGTTTGGGGAGCACCGAGCAACAGAAGCTCCCCACTCACTTTCCTTTCGCGCGGCGCTGCTGCACAGTCCGGCCTCACGCCGGAGACACCCATGCGCGCCTTGCTTGCAGCCCTTCCGCTTCTCCTCCTCGCCGGCTGCGGGGAAGAGCCGGAAAATATCCAGACCAAATCCGAGAATTTGTCGCGCGAGCTCGAGGAGAGCGCCAACCGTATTGACGCGGAAGCCGCCGGCAACGTCTCCGCCGCCACCGCGCCGCTCGACAACGAAGCCGAGGCGCTGCTCAACGCCGCCGCCGCCAACGCCGCCGCCCCCAACTCCGCCGCCGGCGATGCCAACGCCATAGCCGGCAACGGCGGCTGACGGCACCCGCCGACCGGATGAAGAACGTCCTGTTCCTGTGCAGCAAGAACCGCCTGCGCAGCCCCACCGCGGAGCAGGTCTTCGCCGCTCACGGCTCGATCGAAGTCGCCTCCGCGGGCCTCGGCAACGATGCGGACGAACCCGCCACCGCGGAACTGGTCGCCTGGGCCGACCTGATCTTCGTGATGGAGAATGTACATCGAACCAAGCTTCAAAGGCGCTTTCGCAAGCACCTGCGCGCCCGCGTGATCTGCCTCGACATCCCCGACGATTACGCCTTCATGGACGAGGCCCTGATCGCCCTCCTGGAAGCCCGCGTCACCCCGCACCTCCCCGCCTGAAGCGCCGCCGATCCCCGCCTCCCCACGTCAATGCGGCGCGAAGCCCGTCTCCACGCCCGTCTTGTCGTGTAGCGCGAAGCGGTCGACGATGTCGGCGCTTGCCCGGTTATAGCCGATCATCTCCACCTCGCGCCCTTCGCGCCGGAGCCGGGCAACCACCTTGTCGAGCGCGCCGACCGCCGAAATGTCCCAGAAGTGCGCCGCGGTCATGTCGATCACCACCCTTGGCGCGCCCTCCTCGGCCCCAAAGGCGCGGGTGAAGCGGTCCACCGACGCAAAGAAGATCTGGCCGGAGACGGTGTAGGTGGCGGTTAGCCCGTCGGCCGAGACGGCGCGGTCGACCGCGAACATCCGCTGCACCTTGCCGGCGAAGAAGATGCCGGACAGGAGCACGCCCGCCAGCACGCCCATCGACAAGTCGCGCGTCGTCACCACCACAATCACCGTCGTCACCATCACCACGGACGAGGGCCAGGGGTGGCGGCGAAGGTTGGGTATCGAGTTCCAGCTAAACGTGCCGATCGAAACCATGATCATCACCGCGACCAGCGCCGGCATGGGGATGCGCCCGACCCACGGCCCCAAGACAGCCAGCAGGAACAGCAGCACCGCCCCCGCCGTAAAGGTCGATAGCCTTCCGCGTCCGCCCGAGGTGACGTTGATCACCGACTGGCCAATCATCGCGCAGCCGCCCATTCCGCCGAACAAGGCCGCGACGATGTTGGCGCTGCCCTGCCCGCCGCACTCGCGGCGCTTGTCGCTTTCGCTGTGCGTCATGTCGTCGACGATCTGCGCGGTGAGCAGCGATTCCAGCAGGCCGACGGCCGCCATGGCAAGCGCGTATGGCGCGATGATCCGCAGCGTCTCCCAGTTCAACGGGACCTCCGGCAACGCCAGGAACGGCAGCCCCTCGGGCAGCGCGCCCATGTCTCCCACGTTGTTGACCGGCGCGCCCGTAAAGATCGACACCGCGCTCAGCACCAGGATCGCGATCAGCGGCGACGGCACCGCCTTCGTCAGCCGCGGCAGGCCGTAGATGATCAGGAGGCCGCCAGCGATCATCGCGTACGCCTGCCACGTCACGCCGAGGAGCTGCGGCAGTTGCGCCATGAAGATCAGGATGGCGAGCGCGTTGACGAAGCCGGTAATCACCGATCGCGACACGAACTGCATAAGGAGATCGAGCCGCGCCAGCCCGGCCGCGATCTGGATAAGCCCCATCAAAATCGTCGCGGCGAAGAGATATTGGACGCCGTGCTCGCGCACCAGCGGGACGACCAGCACGGCGACCGCTGCAGTCGCGGCCGAGATCATGCCGGGGCGGCCTCCGGTGAAGGAAATCACGATGGCAATCGCAACCGAAGCGTAGAGGCCGACCCGCGGATCGACCCCGGCGATGATCGAGAAGCCGATCGCTTCGGGGATCAGGGCAAGCGCGACCACCAGGCCGGCGAGCACGTCGGCACGCGGGTTGGAAAGCCAGTCGCGGCGAAGCGCGGCGGAAAATGTCATGGGGACCTCCGGTTCAGCCGAGGATGCGCGGCTCGCGCAGGTAAGTGAAATCGCCCTCGCCTGCCCAGCCCTGCCCGTCCGGAAAGCGCAGCTCGATCCCCGCCAGGTCGCGGGCGTCCGCCAGCCACATGTTAACGCCCACCAGGCTGTTCCCGAACTTCGCCACCGCGTTCTCGGTCAGCACGAAGTGGCTGGTAGAACCGCAGTTCGAACAGAAGCGCACCTCGGCATTGGGATCGTCCTTGTCGTCCCGCCGATAGCCCGAAGCCTCGCCCGTCACCGACACTTCGGAAGGGTGGAAATAGCCCCAGCGCGCCCCCGTCTTGCCGCACAAGGCGCAGTTGCACTCGTGGATGAAATCGGGCCGCTTCGCGACTTCGATGGCGATCTTGCCGCACAGGCAGGACAGGTTGAGCATGCGCGCTCACTAACCGCGAAAACCGCCGCCGGACAGGGGCGATCCGCCACCGCCTCACCCTTCATTTGCCTGCGCAAACGCCCGCATGGTAGGGTGCATCGGCGAGCGATCAGCCTGCAGCCGCCCTCCCCGGACGGCCGGCACCGCGCGGAGATACCCAACATGCTGTCCTGGTTCGGCCGCCGCTACCTCGATGTTCTGGGGTCGATCTACATTTACAACGAACATCGCGGCTATACGGCGATCGACCGGGTGCTCGAGGCGGTTCGCGGCCGCAGCCCGGACGACCTCGAATTCATCGCCGCGGTGGAGCAGCACCGCCTCGACGAGCGCAAACATTACGTCATGTTCCGCCGCTGGTTCGAGCGCCGCGGCGTGATGCCGCTCGCGCTGGATCGCACCTTCGGTCACATCGACAGGTTCGTCGAAATCATGTTCGGCACCTCGATCGACGCCTTGGACACCGACGCCGTGATCAACGACGATGCCCTCTTCGAGCGCCTCTGCCGCGTCGTCTCCCTGACCGAACAGCGCGGTCACCGCATCCTCGCCGGCCTGCTCAAGAATCCCTTCGTGCGCAGCGATCCGGTGCTGGTCCGGATTTTCACCATCATCCGCAAGGACGAACCCAGCCACTGGGCGCCGTATGAAGGCTGGCTTCGCAAGCACGGCCGGCGCGAGCCGGGCTGGTGGGACCGCACCGTCGACCGGTTCATTCATTCCGAACTGATCCTGTTCAAGCTCCCCTTCCTGTTCCTCAACCCGTGGATCGGCCGCCGCACCGAATGGGCGGACGCCGGAGAGGCGCAGTCTTCGTCCAGGCCCTTTTCCGCGGGCGGTGCGGCGGCTGCATGAGCGCGGTCAAATGGCTCCCCGCGCCTGACGGCTCGCGAGATCCCAGGATCGAAGATCCGACCAACCTGTATATCGTCCACCTTTCGGGCCGCGCCCTGTTGCCGCTCGCGCTTCGGCTGCACATTCCGGCCAATCTCGTGTCGCTGTCCGGTCTGGCGCTCGGCGCCGGCGGCGCGGCCGCCTTCTACGGGTGGAGGGACTGGCGCCTTGCCTGCCTCGGCCTGCTTCTGTGCACATGCTGGATGATCGCCGATGGGCTCGATGGGATGATCGCCCGCGCGTCCCGCACCACCAGCGCCTTTGGCCGCTTCCTCGACGGCGTGTGCGACCACCTCGTCTTCGTTCTGCTGTATTGCGCGCTGGCGGCATCGCTGGAAACCGCCTCCGCCTGGACCCTGGCGTTCGCGGCGGGCGCCGCCCACGCGCTGCAAGCCACTCTGTACGAAGGCGAGCGCACCCGCTTCCACCGCAGGCTCAAAGGGTCCCGCACAGCCGCTGCGCCGTCGCCCGCACCGGCCAACCCGTTTGTGCGAGTGTACGACGCCGTTGCGGGAAGTTTCGACAAGGCGGGGCAAGCGCTCGAAGACCGGATGCACAACCCGGCCGACGGAGCCGGCATCAAGGCGGCGTACCTCCGGCGCGCCATCCCGCCACTCAGGCTGATGGCGCTGCTGACCAACAACATGCGCGTGCTGATGATCTTCGCCGCCTGCCTGATCGGACGCCCCGCTTTGTTCTGGTGGGCCGAAGTGACGGTCTCGACCGCGATCCTTGTACTGGGCCTGGTCTGGCTGCGCTCCGCCGAGCGCATCGGCCTGGAGGCGGACGGCCGGACCTGACAAGAGCGGTTGCAACAGGAGAGTGCGATGCAGCTTACCCCCGCCGACATGATGATCTACTCGACAGTGCGAATCGACGCTGTTGCCCAAGGTCAACCCATCGGGAGCGGCACTGCCTTTTTCGTCACGCTGGAAGAAGGCGGCGGCGAGATTATCCTCCTAATCACGAACAAGCACGTGTTGGCAGGAGCAGAGGCGGTTTCGGTTCTTTGCCACGAGACGGCGGGGGTGGGAGAAAACGCCGGCCCCTCGGGTACGATGGTGCGGGTTGTGCTCGAGATCTGGGATGAAATTGTAATCAACCATCCCTCCCCCGAGGTGGACCTGTGTGCCATCCTCTTCAGCGGCGTCGTCGCTCAGGCTGGGCGGGACGGCACAGGTCTCTTCATGGTTGGATTGCTTCCTGAGTTGATACCCTCTCCAGAGGAATGGGCGGAGTTCGATGCTATCGAGGAAGTGACCATGGTCGGATGTCCGAGCGGGCTGTTCGACGAGGTCAACGGAGTGCCGATCGCACGGCGTGGCATCACCGCGACGCCTCTCCGTAACCGCTATCAGGGCAAGGACGAGTTCTTGATCGACATTGCCTGCTTCCCTGGCTCCTCCGGTTCCGCAGTCTTCTTGTACGAACCCGCGTCGTTTGATGCCTCGGGAAAGGTCAGGCAGGAGCGCAGGCACCTGGTTGGCATCCTCTACTCGGGCCCTGTATTCACACAGCGGGGGGAGGTCATCCTGGGCCGGGCGCCAGCGGTGGCCGTGGATGGAATGATGCACTTGGGCCAGGTGATAAGATCAACCGCGCTCCTCAATGTGCTGGAAATTGTCGTGGAGCGCGCCCGCGCTGCGCGACAGAATCCCTCAGCCTGACGGACCTGCGACAAAGCACCCGGTAAAACGCTAAGCCGCCCGTCCCTGCGCCCGCGCCAGCACCGTTGCCAGCGCCGCGCTGACCGCATGGGCGTCGTAGGGCTTGCGGACGATCTCGAAGCCGGAGGCGGAGCTGGCGACGGTTTCCTCGCTATAGCCGGTGGCGAGGACCACCGGGATGTGGGGGTGCGAAACGCGGAGCCGCCGGGCGAGCTCCAGGCCGCTGATTCCGGGCATCACCACGTCGCTGAACACCACGTCCACCGCCTCGCTTTCCAGCACCGTCAAGGCTTCCTGCCCGTCGCGGGCGGTGACCACCCGGCAGTGCAGTTCGCCCAGCATGTCGGCGGCAAAGGCGCGGACCTGGTCGTTATCTTCGACGAGCAGCACGTTGAGCCCGGACGGGAGCGCGGCCGCATCGCGCTCGTCCGCCGCCGCGGCGAGCCGCTTGGAGGAACGCGGCAGGATGATGCGCACGTTTGTGCCCTCGCCGTCGCGTGAGTCCACTTCCGCATGCCCCCCCGCCTGCGCGGCGAAGCCGTGGATCTGCGACAGGCCAAGGCCCGTACCCTTGCCGACCGGCTTGGTGGTGAAGAACGGTTCAAACGCGCGCTCCAGCACCTCCTTGGGCATGCCGGTGCCGGTGTCGCGGACCGAGATGGCGACCGAGCCGTTCTCGCTCTCGGCCACGTCGGCAGTGGCGAGGGTCAGCGTGCCGCCGTTCGGCATGGCGTCGCGGGCGTTGAAGGCGGCGTTCAATATCGCCGTTTCGAACTCGGCCGGATCCACCTCCACCCGCGCCCTGCTCGCCTCGAGGCCGAGCGCCACCGTGATCTGGCTGCCGATGGTGCGGCCGATCACTTCCGCCAACGCATCGAGCCGGACGTGGAGATCGACCACCTCCGCCCGGATCGGCTGGCGCCGTCCAAAGGCCAGGAGGTGGCTGGTCAGCGTCGTCGCCCGCTTAGTCGTTTCGGCGATCGCTTCCAGGTAGCGGCGCCGCCGCTCGTCCGGCAGATCGGGGCGCTTCAACAGGATGTCGGCCGAACCGGCGATCACCGTCAGCAGATTGTTGAAATCGTGGGCGATGCCGCCGGTCAGCTCGCCCAAAGCCTGCAGCTTCTTGGCCTGGTTGGCGGCGGTGCGCGCTTCTTCCAGTTCGTCGCGCGCCCGCTTGCTTTCGGTAACGTCGCGGGTGATCTTGGCGAAACCGATATGCTCGCCATTCTCGTCGTAGATCGGGTCGATCAGCACGCTTGCCCAGAACAGGGTGCCGTCCTTGCGCACGCGCTGGGCTTCCCGCTCATATTTGCCGTCCTTGATCGCGGTGGCCAGCGCCTGCGCCGGCTCGCCGCGCGCGCGATCTTCTTCCGTATAGAAACGCGAGAAATGCTGGCCGATGATCTCGTCGGCGGCATAGCCCTTGATCGCCTGCGCGCCGGCATTCCAGTTGGTGACCATGCCGTCGCGGTCGAGCATGTAGATGGCATAATCCCGAACGCCCTGTACCAGCATCCGAAATCGCTGCTCGCTTGCGAACAGGGCTTTTTCGCTTTCCTTCCGGTCGGTGATGTCGCGGGTGATCTTGGCGAAGCCGACCAGCCGGCCGTCTTCGTCGCGGATCGGATCGAGCACGACGTGGGCGAGGAATGTCGTGCCGTCCTTGCGCACGCGGATACCTTCCGCTTCGAACCGGCCTTCGGTTTCCGCCGTGCGCAGGATCGCCGCGGGCTTGCCTTCGCGCCGGTCCTCCGGCGTGAAGAAGCGGGAGAAATGATCGCCGATGATCTCGTCTGCTTCATAGCCTTTGAAGCGCCGAGCGCCGGCGTTCCAGGTCGCAACATGACCGTGCGGGTCGAGCATGTAGATGGCATAATCCACCACCGAGCCGACCAGCATCTGGAAGCGCCGTTCGCTGTCCTTCAGCGCCCGCTCCGCATCCTTGCGCTCGGTGACGTCGCGGGTGATCTTGGCGAAACCGACCAGCTTGCCAGTGTCGTCGCGGATCGGATCCAGCACCGCGTGGGCCCAGAAGCGCGTGCCGTCCTTGCGGACTCGAACGCCCTCCGCCTCGAACCGCCCCTCGCGCGCCGCGATCCGCATCGCGCGCCCTGGGAGGTCCGCTGCCTGATCCTCTTCGGTAAAGAAGCGCGAGAAATGCTCGCCGATGATCTCGTCTGCTTTGTAGCCCTTGAAGCGTTCCGCCCCGGCGTTCCACGTCGCCACCCGCCCCTCGGTGTCGAGCATGTAGATCGCATAGTCAGTGACTGCGCTGACCAGCATCTGGAATTTGCGCGCCTCGCCGTCGCGGGTGAGGTCTTGCGGGTCGGCCATCCACGTCTCCATCGCGGCATTTCTGCCGCCGGGTCCCCACCCTAGTCTTTAGGCCATATTCATTTCGGTGCGGTTGACAAGCATTCCGCCGCCGTTCCGGGCAATTACCGCCGTGGCTCCGCAGGCCGATTTCGGAACCGCATCGCACCACCGGCCATGGGCCCGAGCGGCACCGGCAAGGCGGAGGTGAGCCTCAACGACGCCACCAACACATTGTGCACCGACCTTGAGCTCTCCGCCGGCGTGCAGGCGACCGTCGCCCATCTGGTCGGCCCCGGCGACATGCTGGTGGCCACCATCGAAGCGCCCGGCAAGAACGACACGAGCAACGACAGTGCCGATTGCGACAGCATCCCGGATGCCCAGCTCGACGCCATCAAGGCCGATCCCGGTGCCTTCAAGATCCACGTCGCCGCAACCAACGGCGATCTGACCGGCACGCTGCGCAAGGAAATGTGACAAAAAGAAAGGCCCGGCGGTTTGCCCGCCAGGCCTTCCCTGGAACCGTCTCCGCGCGTGGCGGAGAGGCGTCTGGCTGCTACGCGCTTAGAAGCGGAAGCCGACGCCGACGACGGTCTGGAAGAGCTCGCCGCCGAGCTCGTAATTGGCATAACGCTGCTCGACCTTGAGGTTCGCGCCGCTGGTGCCGAGGTTGAACTCCGCGCCCGCGCCGACGCGGTAGCCGTCGAGGTGCACCGAGCCGAGGTCGAAGTTGGTGTAGCCGCCGGTGGCGTAGACCAGGGCGTTCGGGCCGGCCTTGACGCCAAGGCGTGCGGTGGCGGCGAGTTCGTGGCCGAAATCGTTGTCGAAGTCGTTCTGATACTCGACCTGGCCGCCGACGACCATGTTGGTGCCGACTTCCGCGTCATAGCCCGCTTCGATGCCGAAGGTGGTCGCGCCGGTGTCGAAGAAATCGTCGCCGGCGATGCCGACGGTGGCGCCGACGCGCGGGCCGGTGAAGCCGGCGGCAAAGGCCGGGGTGGCAATGGCGAACGACGCCGCGGCAACCGCGACGAGAGCAATCTTCTTCATTGGAAATCCTCGGAGAAAAACAAACGCCGCGCGAACACCGCCCGGCAGGAGCCGCCTAATTAGGTGGGCAAATGCTTGGTTCAACGGGCTGGCCGGGTAAGTTTCGGGGAATAGACCCGAACTGTTGCTGCACTGCAACATCGGTCCGCTCCGGTGTTTATCCTGGATCAACCAGCGTCCGCGCCCTGGTACTTGGGCGGGCTGAAAACACGAAAAAGCGCCCGCCCTGTTCGGGGCGGACGCTCTTCTGCCGCGCTGGTTGAGCAGCGCAGCGTTTCGCGTGTTCGGCTTACAGGCCGTTGGCGAGGTTGGCGTCGGGGCTGTTGGTGTTGGCGTCCACCGCCATCATGGTGTTCGCCGTATTGGCGTCCATCGCCCCGTTGGCGCCGGTCATGTCGCCGCCGCTCATGTTGGCGCCCATCGCGCCGTTCATGTCGGTGGTCATGTTGGGGTCCATCATCGGGTCGACCATCATGTTGTCGGCGCCCATCGTGTTGGCGGTGTTGGTTTCGCTTTCGCCGCCGCCGCACGCGGACAGGGCCAGAACCGCACCGGCCAGGATCATCATACGCATAAAATCATTCCTCTGTTTGCGCGACGCACCGCCGCCAAGCCGCCTCAACGGCCCAAGTCCCGCTTGGCTCCCAAAAGGACGACATCGGGCAAGCACGGCACACGCGGGAGCGCCCGCACCTCCCTCACCCCCCGCCCCGCCGGGCCGCCCACTCCGCCTCCCGCCGCGCCCGCTCCTCCGGCGTCACGTCACGCGCCGCGATGATCGCCTGCACCTTGCGCATGATCCCCGGCGCCACCTCCTCGAACTTGGGCGGCCGCTGCCACCGCCCCCCCGGCGCCCCGCCGATCCCGTGCACCTTGTGCTTGTGCATGTGGAGGAGCTGCATCGCATCCTCCACCCGCATGCCGCGGATCACCGTGTCCGGCACGTAATCGGGCGTCGAAAACAAATTCGCCCCATTCTCGAGCAGCGCCATCTCCAGCGCCCCATAAGCCTGGACGATCACCGCGTCCCACCGCTTGGCAAAATCCGGCCACCGCTTGCGGTGCGTGTAGGCCGACCCCTTGGATTTCCCCACCTCGGCAAGCGCCGCCTTGACGTTGCACGTCGCCCCCAGCGCATCCAGGAACCGCCGCTCCACCGCCGGAGACCAGTCGCGAAGCCGCGCCCGCGCGATCTGCACCCGCCGCCCGTTCGAGCCCCGCACCGCAAGCTCCACCCCGTCGAGATGCCCCCAGCCGCGCGGCGGCACCGTCCCCTCCCGCCTCTCCTCCCGAAGCCGCGCCCGCGCCTTCGCGCACGCCCCCTTCACCGCCGCGTCGAAATCGGGATCGAGCCCCCGCCACTTGCACACCCAAGACCGCGACACCCGCGCGCGTTCAGCGGCCAAAGTCTGGTTCCCGCACTCCCCCAGCACCCGCAAAAAAGCCTCCCGCCGCGCCGCCGTGATCTTCGTCCACATGATCCGCCTCCCACTAAGAGGCGACTCAGATATGCCGCGCACACCGATGTAGGAAAACGGAATCTCAAGCCGTCACCCCGGATTTGATCCGGGGTCCACCTTTCTTTCTCCTCCAGCCGCGAAGGAAGAAGCAGGTGGATGCCGGATCAGGGTTCCCGTCAAAGTACTACTTTGCTGGGGCCCATGTCCGGCATGACGAAGAAGCGGAGCCCAACTCCCTCTCCGCGCCAAAGTCCTACTTTGGCGCGATCCCATCCAAAAACCGCCGCATCTCCGCCACCACCGCGTCCCGCCGCCCGATCACCTCGCAAAACCCGTCCCGCACCACCCACACGCGCCCATGCTCATCCAGCTCGAACTCCGCCTCCTCCCCCGGAGGCCCGGAACTGCGCCCCCAATCCGACGGCAGCCGATCCTCAAGCGCCTCCCCCGCCAGCCGCACAAAAGCCGCCGCAACCTCGAACCCGGCCGCTTCCATCTCCCCCGCGAGCGCCGCCGCCGCGGCGCCAAGCCGCGTCGCTTCATCCCCGACCGCCGCCGCGTCCTCACCCATCGCACACCCCAACCACTGCAAACCGGCGAGCCCACCCCGCTGATTACACATTATAGTTGATAAACTCGGAGGCTGCGGAGCGCCATCTGTTTGTGCATGGATATGCGCAAGCTGGTCGGCCGAAACGCCGCACGCCTTCGGGGCGAAGCCGGCCTGACGCAGGAACAACTCGCCGAGCGCAGCGGCCTCAGCCAACAATACATCAGCGGCCTCGAACGCGGAAAGCGCAACCCGACGATCGTCACCCTCTACGAACTGGCCACCGCCCTAGGCGTCAGCCATGTGGAGCTGGTGCGAGAGGATTGAGGGGCATCAAGACGGGTCTATGTTGCGCCGGTTGTGCAACTAAGAACGCCCCTCAGCGTGCTCCGCTCTAATTATCGGCAGCAACTCGGCTTCTAGGCCTTCGACTGCAGCATCTAAATTCGGGTTGATTGGGTCATTGGGACCGCCGATTCCCCAGAAATCTCGCTCCATTCGTGCCGTGAATTCCGGATCGTGGCCTTCATCGTCTCGGTACATTTCAGCACTGACTTTAACTGCTACGACTTGCTCCCAAATCGCTTGGAGGTGCGCTTCCACGTGTTCCCCGAATAGAGCTCGCGCCACCGGCATAGTGGAAAAGATCAGGTCCCATTCTGGTTTGTTCTTCGCAAGGCGCCGCAGGATTACCTGACCCGTTCGAGCTTTGCTCTGCCGATTCACGGGCATATCGTTGTACCAGTCGGCTTCCTGCAATTGCTGCTCAGCCTCCCAAATCTCGTCTCCCATCGACATCGGGCTGCGCACAGCGGTTAAATTCCGCTTGAGCGTGTACGCGAGCGTCAAAATGCGCTCGGCGGCGTCTATACGACGGTCCTCCTGCTTCTGACGCCTATATCCAGCAAACGTATCAGCAGCTTTTCTAGCGGCGAACAAAACAGCGCCCACACCCGCTATGGCTGCCCAACCTTGCATCATGGACCCGGTGGCATCCCAGCACTCGGTAGTGGTGCAAACGAAATCGAACATACTGCTTCCGCTCTTATTGGCCGACGAGTCCCTTCATCGCGAGGCGCCGTAGCGCTTCAGGGCGAGAGGGTAGGTCCGGCTGCGATCGGCGCCAAGTGTCGATCATCTCGAGCATGTCTGGCTGAACTCGCGTCGAGACCATCTCCCCACTCTGCCCCGGCCGCATGTTCTTCGCGCTTCTGAATTCGGAAGTAGCTTTCGCCATAGCGACATGCTATCCGCAAAAACGGACCGAGAGGAAGCGGCAACTTCCCCCCGGCCCTGACCGCAACCACCTGCATAAGAGGTGATCATGGCTGACCGTGCCTTTAGCACCAGCCGCCGTGCCGTCCTAGGCGCAGCGGCAGCATTCCCGTTCCTACCCCTCCGCCCCGCCGGCGCCCAAGCGCCCGAAGCCACTCCCGGCCCGCCGACCCAAGCCGAAGCGGAATGGAACGCCCGCCTCGCTCGCTACAACCACCTCGCCGCCCGCGCGCGGGCAGCCGCCGAAACTGGCTGGTTCCGAGCCGCCAACGACCGCTACTATCGAGAAGCCGCCGACCCCGCCGCCGACCACCAAGCCGCCTTCGCCCGCCTCGACCGAGCCGAAGACCTCTATTGGCGCCGGTGCGTCGAGCCGCTGGAGGTGGCGGCAGTGGCGCAGGTGCTGACACCGGCAGTTGGCCGAAACGCTTTGAACATCAAGATCAGCATCGTGCGTGCACACCAGCTTACCGAGGCCAACTTTGAAGATAGAGAATGCCTTGGAATTCTGCAGCACGACCTGAGGCAACTTCTTTGCGATCTCCCCGACGCCACTTGAAGGGCGTTGCCAGCGAGCGAGATTGAGGCTGTGGCAACAGCATCTCGACGCATGTTGCGGTTCAGGCGTTGACGCGACAAAGCGGGGAGGTACTAACGGTCCCGGGAACGCGCGAGGCGGGCGCGTGCAGCTTCCCTAATCAGGTAGTGAGTGGTTCAAAGCAGGGGGGCTAGCAGCTGTTGAAGAGCATACAATCGCGTCTGCCTACAGCGGCCGCTTCCAGGGACCGGAACACCAACCTCAAGCTTGCGTTTGTGGAACGTTCGTGGCACATATGAAGAACGCCCAAGCCTCTCGTTCGAGCATGAGGTGATCTATGACCACCACTGCAATTGACTTGTTCGCCGGCGCAGGTGGCCTGAGCCTCGGGATGGAAGCCTCGGGAATCCGGAGCAAATTCGCCGTAGAGATTAGCCGTGACGCGGTTTCCACGTACCGGGAAAACTTCCCCGAAGCGCAAGTCTGCTGCGGCGACATTCGCACCGTAGACTTCACAAAGTGGCGGGGAGTGGACATCGTGGCAGGGGGGCCGCCGTGTCAGCCCTTTTCCGTGGGCGGCCTACGGCGGGGAAGCCAGGATCGGCGCGACTTTCTTCCAGAGTTCGTCCGCGCGGTACTCGAAGTCAGACCTCGGGCATTCATCATGGAGAACGTGCCGGGGCTTGCATCGTTCGAAACCTACCTTGAGGCGGTTCTCGCACCGCTTCGTTGTATGTACACGTTGTCGCAGCCGAAGGTGGTCAACGCAGCAGACTATGGCGTTCCTCAGTTTCGCAAACGTTTGCTAATCGTTGGCATGCGTGACGGGATCAACTTCCGGATGCCGCGCGGCGATCCTAGGCAACACGTCCCAGCTGGCGACATCCTCACAAGCAACCCCCGCGGTGAGCCGAACTCGTCTAAGGTCATCTTCGCCAAGCGGCCCGACCTGCGGCCAAACCCATACCATGGGCACCTCTTCAATGGAGGAGGAAGGGCCATAGAGATGGATAAGCCCTCTCCAACTATTCTCGCCGCTGCGGGAGGCAACAAAACCCACTTCTTGGACCTAGAAGGGCGAGTACCGGCTTACCACCGGCACCTTCAGCTTGGAGGTGAGCCTTACATGGGGGAGCTCATGGGAGCTCGTCGTATTACTGTCGCTGAAAGTGCAGCACTGCAATCGTTCCCCGAGCGGGTTCGGTTTTCCGGTTCTAAAAGTTCTCAATATACGCAGATCGGAAATGCCGTGCCTCCGAGATTAGCTCAGGCTATTTCCGAGGCGCTCCTAGATCAGCTAAGCTTAGGCCGTAAGCGCATGGCTGCTTAGCAGACCGACGAAAGCGTTGACGCGCTCGACCACCGGCTGCTTCCGATCGAGGTGGGTGTACAACAATTGCAGCGCTTCTTCGCGTGCTGGTTTCCTCAGCACCGCGACGAGCGTCCTCAAAAAGGATCGAACGTCAATAACGGTCACGTCGGTGCTGGCGTTTCCAGTAGTCACCTCGGAGAGAATGTCCGTTTGTGCCACATGGGCCAGAATGTGGATTCTGGACAAGTCTGCGGCTTGAGCAGAAGCAAGCGCCTGATCCACCTTTCCCTTCCAGCCGCTTGCGGACACCTCAAAGGCTTCTTCAATGCGGTTGCCGCGAACGATCTGAACATCGGCAGCGGTACCGGCGCTGGCATCTGTGGCGTTGATGTTCTTCGTTCTGACGCCAAGAGCGCCGACGCCGCTCAGCCCAAACTCGTTGATAAGCGCCTCGAGGAATGCGGCTACAGCGAATTGCTCGTGCGCACCCTGAGAAGGAGTCGCTAGCAGCGCGTCGAGGAAGCTCACGACCTTCGCGAATGACAACTCGGCGCGCGCAAGCTGAGGCATCGGGAGAACAGGGCGGGACGTTTGCGCCGTCAGTGCTACGCACAGGTCCAGCAAAAGTTTGCGCTCGTCCTCGGTTGCGCGGTTCATCCATCCTAAGAGTTCATCAAACTCTGCCTCGTTGCCGCGCGCGAGGAGAGGACTATTCTTGCCGATATTCTGATAGGCATCCTTCACTGCAGGGATGTGGCGTGCAGCGAGCTCACGGCCAATGTGCTTGGCGGTGCTCCTTGCCCCTTCTCCCGTCATGCTATGATCGAACCCGGGCAGTTCCAGCCCCCAAGCAAGCTGGATCAAAACTCCGTCTCGATACGAGATTGGACGGGTAAACACTGTGTCCAGCAACCCTAATGTCGATGGGTCCACCGACGCGCGGAGGCGCACGATCTCAGAAGCTATATCAGCTTCGGCCAGCGCCGCGTCTATAGCCGTGATGAGGCGCGTGTTAGCCTTTTCAGACAGCCGAGAAACCTTGGGATGTGCCATTCCACCGGATTTGCCACCATTGCGTGAGAGCGTCCACTGACAAAAAGGCCCCGCGGTTTCCCGCGAGGCCTCTTCTTGAACCGGCTCCATCCCCGATGGAGACGATCTATTTAGTCGTCATTCCGCGTCAGGAACGCAGGGGCGAAGTCGGGCGCGGGGCCGTCGTCGTTGCCTTCCGGGCGGTTCTCGCGCTGGGGACGGTCGCCGCCTTCGCTGCGAGGTCCACGGTCGCCGCCGCCTTCACGCGGGCCGCGGCCTTCGCCGCCGCCGCGCGGGCCGCGGTCACGGTCGCCGCCGCCTTCACGGCGAGGTCCGCGCTCGCCGCCACGGCCTTCGCCGTCGCGGCGGGGGCCTCGGCCACCGTCACGGCCGCGTCCGCCGCCGTCACGGTCGCCACGGCCTTCGCCGCGCGGACGCTCTTCGCGGGGCGGACGGGTGTCCTCCAGCTCGGCGCCGGTTTCCTGGTCGACGACGCGCATGGAGAGGCGAACCTTGCCGCGCGGATCGATTTCGAGGACCTTGACCTTGACGTCCTGGCCTTCGGTCAGCACGTCCGCCACCTTTTCAACGCGCTCGGCCTTGATTTCCGAGACGTGGACGAGGCCGTCCTTGCCCGGCATGAAGGTCACGAAGGCGCCGAAATCGACGATGCTCGCCACCTTGCCGGTGTAGATCTTGCCCACTTCCGCCTCGGCGACGATGCCGTGGATCCACTGGCGGGCGGCCTCGATCTGGTTGACGTCGGAGGAGCTGATCTTGATCACGCCCTCGTCGTCGATGTCGACCTTGGCGCCGGTGGTGGCGACGATCTCGCGAATGATCTTGCCGCCGGTGCCGATGATGTCGCGGATCTTCTCCTTGGGGATCTGCATGGTCTCGATGCGCGGCGCGTGGGCGCTGAGCTCACCGCGGACGTCGCCCAGGGCCTTGGCCATCTCGCCCAGGATGTGGGCGCGGCCGGCATTGGCCTGATCGAGCGCGATGCGCATGATCTCTTCGGTGATGCCGGCGATCTTGATGTCCATCTGGAGCGAGGTGATGCCGTTTTCGGTCCCCGCGACCTTGAAGTCCATGTCGCCGAGGTGATCCTCATCGCCAAGGATGTCGGACAGGACCGCGAAGTCGTCCCCTTCCTTGATGAGGCCCATGGCGATGCCGGACACCGGGCGCTTCAGCGGCACGCCGGCGTCGAGCAGTGCAAGGGTGCCGCCGCAGACCGTGGCCATCGACGAGGAGCCGTTGCTCTCCGTAATGTCGGACAGGACGCGGATCGTGTACGGGAATTCGTCGTGGCTGGGGAGCACCGGGTGGAGCGCGCGCCAGGCGAGCTTGCCGTGGCCGACTTCGCGGCGGCCCGGCGCACCGAAGCGGCCGACTTCGCCGACGCTGTACGGCGGGAAGTTATAGTGGAGCATGAAGCGCTGGTAGGAGAGGCCTTCCAGCCCGTCGATCATCTGCTCCGCGTCCTTGGTGCCGAGCGTGGTGGTGCAGATCGCCTGGGTTTCGCCGCGGGTGAACAGCGCCGAGCCGTGGGTGCGCGGCAGGAAGCCGACCATGGCGTCGATGGCACGCACCGTCTTGGTGTCGCGGCCGTCGATGCGGGTGCCGTCCTTGAGGATTGCGCCGCGCACGATTTCGGCTTCGAGCTTCTTGACGAGCTTCAGCGCGCCCAGATAGCCGCTGGGGTCAGAGGCTTCGAGATCGGAGAGGCCGGTGCGCGCCTTGGCGCGGGCTTCGTTGATCGCGGTCTGGCGTTGCTGCTTGTCGGTGAGCTTGTAGGCCGCGGCAAGATCGGCGCCGATGAGGTCGCGCAAGGTTTGCTTGATTGCGCTGGTGTCGGCGGGTTCGGCCAGTTCCCAGGGCTCGTTGGCGGCCTGCTCGGCGAGGCGGATGATGCCGTCGATCACCGGCTGAAGCGCGCGGTGGGCGAACATCACGCCCTTGAGCATGATGTCTTCCGAAAGCTCCTTGGCTTCCGATTCCACCATCATAACGGCATTGTGGGTGCCGGCGACGACGAGGTCGAGCTCGCCGTCCTTGAGCTGCTCCTGCGAGGGGTTGAGGATGTACTCGCCATCGATGTAGCCGACGCGCGCCGCGCCGATCGGCCCCATGAACGGAATGCCGGACAGCGTGAGGGCGGCCGAAGCAGCGATCATCGCCACCACATCCGGCTCGTTCTCGCCGTCATACGACATCACATGTGCGATGCACAAAACCTCATTATAAAACCCCTCAGGAAACAACGGCCGTATCGGGCGATCGATAAGGCGGCTGGTCAGCGTTTCCTTTTCGGTGGCGCCGCGCTCACGCTTGAAGAAGCCGCCAGGGATGCGCCCGGCGGCCGAGAATTTTTCCTGGTAGTGGACGGTGAGCGGGAAGAAATCCTGCCCCGGTTTGACGTTCTTCGCGGCCGTGACGGCGCAGAGAACAACGGTTTCGCCGAGGGTCGCGAGAACCGCGCCGTCAGCCTGGCGGGCAACGCGGCCCGTTTCGAGCATGAGGGTCTTGCCGCCCCACTCGATTTCAACTTTCTTCATGTCGAACATTTGATTTCCTTCAACGCCCACGGCCAGATGCCGTGGGGGCCTGTAGACCGGCCCGATGGCCGGTGATTGGGTCGATCATGACCCGAATCGTAACGCCCGCCGAACTGCGGACGCCCGATGTGCGAAGCGGCCCGCTAGGGGCCGCTCCGGTGTTACTTGCGAAGGCCAAGCTTCGCGATAAGGGCAAGGTAGCGCTCGCCTTCGGTCTTCCGGAGATAATCCAGAAGCGAGCGGCGCTTGTTGACCAGCATCAAAAGGCCGCGGCGCGAATGGTTGTCCTTCGCGTGGGTCTTGAAGTGCTCGGTGAGATTGACGATCCGCTCCGTGAGGATCGCGACCTGGACTTCCGGGGAGCCGGTGTCCGTGGATCCACGGGCGTTGTCGTTGATGATTTCCTGCTTGCGCTCGGCGGTTACCGACATCGTTTACTCCTTCATTCAAATGTTGAAGCCGCGCACCACCCGGAGCCTGTCTCCGTGAAGCTCCACAAGCGCAACCGGAACAGACCCGTCGGTTGCTAAATGAAGCCCTGGCTTTGCGGCGGTCCCAATCACTTCACGCCCCTGGCGGAGCGCCCTTGCCTGATCGGGGGTAACGAGGAGAGCCGGGATGTCGTCCAGCCCCGCCGTCAACGGCAAGAGTGTCTGTTCAAGGGTTCGCGCGTTAGCGAGTTCGGCCAGATTGTCCAGCGAAATCGCCCCATCGAGGGTGAAGGGACCGGCCTTGAGGCGACGCAGCATGGTGACGTGGCCGACGGTGTCGAGAGCGTAAGCGATGTCGCGCGCGAGGGAGCGGATGTAGGTGCCCTTGGAGACGCGGGCGCGGAGGGTGACCTGATCAAGGATCAGGGAAGAAGAACCGTTCGTCCCGAGCGAAGTCGAGGGACCCGGCCGAGCATCGCCGAGGCCTTCCGGGCCGTCGTTCTCGGCTTCGCTCGAAGGGGTGTCTCGACTTCGCTCGACATGAGCGGAAAGGGCGTACACCGTCACGGCACGCGCCTTCATCTCCACCTCGGCGCCGGCACGGGCGAGGTCGTAGGCGCGTTTGCCGCCTACTTTCAGGGCGGAGTAGATTGGCGGCACCTGCTCGACCGGGCCGGTGAAGCGGCCGAGCACCGCCTCCACCTGCGCAAGCGTAGGCCGCACTTCGGACGTGGCCACAACCGCTCCTTCGCCGTCGAGCGTGTCGGTCTCGGCGCCGAACCCGATCGTGAAATCGTACACCTTGTCCGCGTCCAGCATCCGGCCGGCGAGCTTGGTCGCTTCGCCCAGCGCAATCGGAAGCACGCCGCTGGCCAGCGGGTCCAGCGTTCCGCCATGCCCCACTTTGACCTTGGGATAGCCGCCGTCGCGCAGCGCGCGCTTCACTTTGGACACGATGCCGGTGGAGCCCGGCCCCACCGGCTTGTCGATCACCAGCCAACCGTGCATTGTCCTAGCGCCGCCCCTCGAGTGTGCCGGGCAGCATCAGGCGAAGCTGCGGCGCGTCGTCGGCGTGCATCTGCTCCATGAAGTGGCGGCGGCAGACCGCAAGGTAGCGGTCGTTGCCGCCGATCTCGGTCTGTTGGCCGGCGCGCACCGCCTTGCCGTCGCCGTCGACGCGCAGGTTCATGGTCGCCTTGCGCCCGCATTCGCAGATCGCTTTCAGCTCAACCAGCTTGTCGGCAAGCGCCAGCAGGCCGGCGCTGCCGGGGAAGAGATTGCCCTGGAAATCGGTGCGCAGGCCATAAGCGAGCACCGGCACCCGCAGCTCGTCGCACACCGAGGCGAGCTGGAGTACCTGCTCGCCGGTGAGGAACTGCGCTTCGTCGATCAGCACGCAGTCCGCGCCCGGCCCGACGATCTCGGCCTCCACATCGGCGCGCAGGTTGGTGTTGGCGTCGAATGTGTTGGCCTGTTCCTTGATGCCGATCCGGCTATCGATCACGCCGAAGCCTGAGCGGTCGTGGATGCCGGCGGTGTAGAGCATCGCCCGCATGCCGCGCTCGCGATAGTTGAAGGCGGTCTGCAGCAGGATCGTCGATTTGCCCGCATTCATCGACGCATAATAAAAATAAAGCTTGGCCATCGGCGCACCCTAGCGGCGCCGGCGCGCTCAGGCGAGACCGGCGAGGCTTAGGAACGCGCCGCGGATCGCCTCCACCGGCGGCACAACGATCCATTTCACCAAACTGAGCCGGGGCCAAATGGATGGCACGACCACCAGCAGCAGGATCAGCAGCAGGAAGCCGTATTTGCCCAGTTTGGCATAGCGGGCGGCAAGCGGCCGGGGCAGCAGGCCTTCCACCACATGCCCGCCGTCGAAGGGCGGCAATGGCAGCATGTTGAACACCGCCAGAAAGATGTTGATGATCAAAAACTTCTCGAGCGTAACGAGAAGAAAGGCGCCGCCAAACGAGCCCGGCACCAGGGCCGATACCGCCGCCGCCAAAGCGAACACGGCGATCAGACCGAGCAGCAGGTTCATCGCCGGCCCGGCCAGCGCGACCAGCATCATGTGCAGCCGGGGGTTGCGCATGTTTTTGGCGACGACCGGCACCGGCTTCGCCCAGCCGAACACCGGCGCCCCGGCCACGGCAAGCACCAGCGGCAGCACCAATGTCCCGATCGGATCGACATGGCGGATGGGATTGGGGCTGAGGCGGCCGAGATCGCGGGCGGTATGATCGCCGAAGGCATTGGCGACCCAGCCGTGCGAAATCTCATGAAGCACGATGGCGACGATCAGCGGGATCAGCCACGTCGCCAGGTCGAGCAGCAGATTATCCGGCACGGGCGCCCTCCGGCCATTCCCCGGCGAGGATGGAGAACAACACAGTGTCCCGCACATGGCCCGTCCAGGTGATCCGGTCGCCACGCAGCACGCCTTCGCGCACCGCGCCGAGCTTCGCCATCGCCGCCTGACTGCGGCCGTTGCGCGCATCGACCCGGAACTCGACCCGCCGGAAGCCGCTGCCGAAGGCGCGGTTCAGCATCAGATCCTTGACCCTGCGATTGAAGCCCGTCCCGCGCATGGAGGGTATGTAGTACGTGTTGCCGATCTCCAGCACCCCCCGCTCGGTATCGACGGCGATAAAACAGCTCATCCCCACCAGCCGCTCGTCCGAGAAGATGACGAACCGGCACCAATTGGGGCGCGACATCAGCAGGGCGAAGCTGGCGTCGAAGTGCTCCGGATCGTAGGATGCGAAATAGATCGGCCAGATCGCCAGGTCCTGAGCGCAGGCCGCCTTCAGCGCCTCGCGATGCGCCTCCGCCATCGGCTCCAGGCGCAGGCCGCCTGCCCGCATCGTTTTTCCAAGGATCATCGCCGCTACGGACAGCGCAACGGGAAGTGCATGGTAAGGTCGTAGGGATCGAGTTCCTCACCATCACCCAAGTCCTTGAGGGCAAGCAGCGGGCGCGGGCGAAGGGCGCGCCAGACGGGTCGGGGTTCGTCCCGATCGATCCAGCCCGCGCTCATCTTGGCCCTGCGGGTGAGGAAGTTGATGCTGAGTTCGTCCATACACCCGGCACCAGAAACGCCGACGGTGTCAAAGCCGATCAGCCGAAGAGCACCCTGACGCCACCCGAAGCTGAAGCTACGGTGGCCACGTAGATATTCTATCGTCACTCGCAGCCGACCGTGGTCCACTTCCAAGCTCCCGTCCTCGAACGTTACCCAATCGCTACTGAGCCCGTTGGGAGGCCGCTTTCGCGGAAGAAAGGCGGTATTGCGGATCGCCAGGGCATAGCCCCCGGTGGCACGGCCCCAAGCAACCACCAACATACGTGGGTTGGGATTGGCTTCGCGCTGCCCCTGTCGCGGGGCGGTGTCGCCTCTGGTGAGGACCAAGGCCAAATCGGGCAGTGAGTCCCCGTTCAGATTGCCTCGGACCTGCGTCTCCACGGCCCAGCCGCGAGGGGCGAAGGCACTCGCGTTGGCGGCAATATCCGGTAGCGATGGGAAATCGACCGGCGGCAGTTCGCCCCCCTGCGCCGCCGCAGCTAACGGCGCCGCGAGGAGCAGGAAGAAGGCTGTCAGGTGCTTGGCACGGTTCATTGGGACGGCTCCGATGGTGCCGCTTACCCTAGCGAGCGGCCTAGCCCCGCCGAACCGGGAAGTTTCGCCATTCTCCGCCAAAACCAGGCTTGAATCGCGGGGGCCCGTCTCAATCGTCTACCCCTCGTTGTCTCCGTCCGCCGCAAGGTCGGGGGCGACCTTGGGGGAGCGGAGGAGGGCGTCGATGTAGCTGCCCTGGTCAAAGCTTTGGTCGGGAAGGAACTTGAGCTTGGCGGCGAACTTCAGGTTCACGCGCATGGCGACGGAGCGCTGCAGGTAGGCGGTGTTGGTGCGCAACGCCTTGAGGACGATCTCCTCGTCCTGGCCGAGCAGCGGCTTCACGAACGCGGTGGCGTGGCGCAGATCGGGCGACATCCGCACTTCGGTGACGGAGACCGGGTGGCTGGTCAGCACAGCGTCGTGCACGTCGCCGCGCATCAGGATTTCGGACAAGGCATGGCGCACCTGCTCGCCGACGCGGAGCAGGCGGACGGAGCGGCCTTCGGTGGAGTTGGTGGTTTTCATAGCTTACGCCTTCTACCCCTCTCCCATCTCGGGAGAGGGAGGGGCCCGCCGCGAAGCGGGGGGAGGGTGAGGGCATGCAGGCCAGTCAATCCCTCACCCTCCCATTGCTGACGCAATGGGTCCCTCCCTCTCCCGCAAGGGGAGAGGGGTTTTTAGATCACAAAGTCCGTGCGCGCTCTTCGACTTCGAAGACTTCGAGGTGGTCGCCCGCCTTGATGTCGTTCGTGTCGGCGAGCAGCACGCCGCATTCCAGGCCGGCGCGCACTTCGGCGACGTCGTCCTTGAAGCGGCGCAGCGACGAAATGGTGGTCTTGGAAACGATAACGTCCTCGCGGGTGAGGCGCGCGTGGAGCCCCTTGCGGATGACGCCTTCGAGAACCAGCAGACCGGCCGCCTTGTCCTTCTTGCCCGCCGGGAACACTTCCTGGACTCGGGCCCGGCCGACGACGGTTTCGATGATCTCGGGCCCAAGCTCGCCCGCCATCGCCTGCTTCACCCAATCGGTGAGGTGGTAGATGACGTCGTAGTAGCGGAACTCGACCTTGGTGCGGGCCGCCACTTCGCGCGCCTTGGCGTTGGGACGGACGTTGAAGCCGATGATCGGCGCGCCCGACGCGGCGGCAAGCACCACGTCGCTTTCGGTGATCGCGCCGACGCCCGAGGCGAGGATGCGGGCCTTGATGTCGGCGGTCGAGATGCGGTTCACCGCGCTTGCGATCGCTTCGGCGGAGCCCTGCACGTCGGCCTTGATGACCAGCGGGAATTCCTTGGCCATGTTGGCGCGCGAGGTGAACATGTTCTCCAGGCTGACCGGCACCGAAGTGGTACGCTTGAGGTCGAGCAGGCCTTGGCGATAGGCGGCGACCTCGCGGGCGCGCGCCTCATTCTCCACCACCGTCAGCACGTCGCCGGCCGAGGGAACGCCGGACAGGCCGAGCACTTCCACCGGAACCGAGGGCCCGGCTTCCTTCACCTGGCGGCCCTGATCGTCGATCATGGCGCGGACCTTGCCGGGCACCGCGCCCACCACGAACACGTCGCCGACGCGAAGGGTGCCGCGCTGCACCAGCACGGTGGCGAGCGGACCGCGGCCCTTGTCGAGCTTGGCTTCCACCACCGCGCCTTCGGCGGCCCGATCGGGATTGGCGCGCAGCTCGAGGATTTCGGCCTGAAGCGCCAGCGCTTCGAGAAGGCCGTCGAGGTTGGTCTTCTTGAGCGCGGAGACCTGCACGTCCTGCACGTCGCCGCCGAGATCCTCGACCACGATTTCGTGCTGGAGAAGCTCCTCGCGGATCTTCTGCGGATTGGCGCCGGGCTTGTCGATCTTGTTGATCGCAACGATCATCGGCACACCGGCCGCTTTGGTGTGGTTGATCGCTTCCACCGTCTGGGGCTTCAAGCCATCGTCGGCCGCGACCACCAGCACGACGATGTCCGTCACGTTGGCGCCGCGGGCGCGCATTTCGCTGAACGCTTCGTGGCCCGGCGTGTCGAGGAAGGTGATCTTGTTCCCGTCGGGCAGCGCGACCTGGTAGGCGCCGATGTGCTGGGTGATGCCGCCGGCCTCGCCGGAAACGACGTTGGCGCCGCGGATCGCGTCGAGCAGCGACGTCTTGCCATGGTCAACATGGCCCATGATGGTGACCACCGGCGGACGCGGAAGCCGGGTCTCGGCGCCATCGTCGTCGCCGCCGATGCCGATCTCGACATCGCTTTCGCTGACGCGCTGCATGTTGTGGCCGAACTCGGCGACCAGCAATTCGGCGGTGTCCTGGTCGATCGCCTGGTTGACGGTGACCACCATGCCCATCTTGAACAGCGACTTCACGAGGTCGGCGCCGCGCTCGGCCATGCGGTTGGCGAGTTCGCCGACCGTGATGGTGTCGGGCACCACCACGTCGCGGACCTGCTTGGCCGACGGGCCGGCCTGCGAATGTGAGCGCTTTTCCTTTTCACGCGCGCGGCGAAGCGCAGCGAGGGAGCGGGCGCGGTTCGAATCCTCGTCGCCCGAAAGCGCGCGGGTGACGGTAAGCTTACCGGCGTGGCGGCGGTCGTCGCGGCCGCGCACGGGGCGGGCCGGATCGGGCCGCTTGACCACGGGTACGCCCTTGGGACGGGCACGGCGTTCTTCTTCTTCGCTCGCGGCCGGAGCACCGGCGCCGGCTGCAGCCGTAGCGGCGGGCTGCGGCGGCGCTGCGGCTTCCTCGGCGGCCCGCCGCTCGGCGTCGGCGGCGTCCCTTTCGGCCTGAATGCGCGCATCTTCCTCGGCGCGGCGATTGTCTTCGGCGCGGCGGCGCTCTTCCTCGGTTGCGGCAACCGCCTGGCGGTCCTCGCGGCGGCGCGCTTCCTCCAGCGAGGAAAGTCGCGCTTCCTCGGCTTCGCGGAGCAGCTTGTCCTGGAGCTCGCGGCGGGACGCGGCGTCCATCGGCCGTGCAGGCGCGGCAGGGCGCGCGGGCGGGGCGGCCGGGCGAGGCGCCTGCGCAGCCGGAGCCGCCGCAACCGGCGCTGCAACGGCGGGCGCGGGCGCGTCCTCGACCTTGGGCGCTTCCGGCGCGGGGGCGGGGGCGCCGCCGCCTGGGCCCAGGATGCGGCGCTTCTTGACCTCGACCACCACCGTGTTGGAGCGGCCGTGGCTGAAGCTCTGCTTCACCTGGCCGGTCTCAACGGTGCGCTTCAGGCCCAGGGGAGCGCGCGCTCCAAGCTTCGGCTTATCACTCGTATCGCTCATATTATCCTTCGTTCACATCATCAGCCGACGCATGCGGCGTGTCCGCAATTGCGGTCTCAAGCCCGTTTGTCTTACCTGTAAAAGCGCGCCACCGCTCAAGCGCATGGCGCACGCGCTGAGCGGCAGCGCGATCAATCAGCGCGGCATGTACCACATTCTGGCGTCCCAGCGCCAACGACAATATGGTCCTATCCGCTGGAAAAACCAGACCTTGGCCCTCGTTGCCGCCCACCCGCCAGGCCTGATCGAGCTTGCGGTTGCCGTCCTCGCCGGCATCGGACGCGTGGATCAGCAAATGTGCCTCGCCGCGGCGCAGCGCGACATCGATCTTCTCGGCGCCGGTCAGCAGCGTGCCGGCGCGCGCCTCCAGGCCAAGCCGGTCGAGCACGGCCTGGCGAAGCGCGGTCTCGATCCGCTCGCCCAGATCGTCGGGGGAGGAGACCGGCTGCTTGAAGGCACGGGCAAGCGCGCCCTTGAGCTTGCCGTTGCCCTGCGCCTTCTCAAGCGCCGCCCGGTCCACCGCAATCCATGCGCCGCGCCCCGGCGCCTTGGCGCGGACATCGGGCATGACCATGTCGTCCGGCCCGAGCGCCAGCCGGACCAGAGTGTCGCGAGCCCCTGCCTCCCGGGTGAGGATGCAGGTGCGCTCGACAACGTGCTCGGACTTAGCGTCTAGGCGATCATTGTGGGGTTTCCGCAACAGCGTCCTCCCCTGCTGAGGCGTCTTCGTCCTCGAACCAGTGGGCGCGGGCGGCCATGATGATTTCGTTGCCCTGCTCGTCGGTAAGGCCATATTCGGCGAGAAGTCCGCCCTTGTCCTCGGTGCGGTTGCTTTCCTTCTGGCGGCGCTGTTCGGGGCGCTTCTTCTGCACCAGCTCGTCGGTGGCGAGATCGGCGAGATCGTCGAGCGTCTTGATGCCCGCCTTGCCGAGCGTCACCAGCATCGCCTCGTTGAGGTAAGGCATCTCGGCCAGCGCATCCTCGACGCCGAGCGCACGGCGCTCTTCGCGGGACGCTTCCTCGCGGCGCTCGAGCGCCTCGGTGGCGCGGCTCTGGAGCTCGGTGGCGAGATCGTCATCGAAGCCTTCGATGGAGGCGATCTCGTCGATCCCGACATAGGCCACTTCCTCAAGCGCGCCGAAGCCTTCGGCGACGAGCAACTGGGCAAGCGTTTCGTCCACATCCAGTTCCTCCTGGAACATGGAGGAGCGCTCGACGAACTCCTTCTGGCGCTTCTCGGACGCGTCGGCCTCGGTCATGATGTCGATCGCCGAACCGGTGAGCTGCGAGGCGAGGCGCACGTTCTGGCCGCGGCGGCCGATGGCGAGGCTGAGCTGGTCGTCCGGCACCACCACTTCGATCCGGCTTTCCTCCTCGTCGATGACGACGCGGCTGACCGTCGCCGGCTGCAGGCCGTTGACCACGAAGGTGGCGAGGTCTTCGGACCAGGGAATGATGTCGATCTTCTCGCCCTGGAGCTCCTGCACCACGGCCTGGACCCGCGAGCCCTTCATGCCGACGCAGGCGCCGACCGGATCGATCGAGCTGTCGTGGCTGATCACGCCGATCTTGGCCCGGCTGCCCGGATCGCGGGCGGCGGCCTTGATCTCGATGATGCCGTCGTAAATCTCGGGCACTTCCTGCGCGAACAGCTTCTTCATGAAATCTGGATGCGCGCGGGAAAGGAAAATCTGCGGCCCGCGGTTCTCGCGGCGCACCGATGCGATCAGCGAGCGGACGCGGTCGCCTACGCGGACAACTTCGCGCGGGATCTGCTGGTCGCGGCGAATGACGCCCTCGGCCCGGCCGAGATCGACGACCACGTGGCCGAACTCGACGCGCTTGACGACGCCGGTGATGACTTCGCCGGTGCGGTCCTTGAACTCCTCGAACTGGCGCTCGCGCTCGGCGTCGCGGACCTTCTGGAAGATGACCTGCTTGGCGGCCTGGGCGGCGATGCGGCCGAACTCGATCGGGGGAAGCGGATCGACGATATAGTCGCCGACGACGGCGCCGGGCTGAAGCTTCTCGGACTCCTTCAGGCTGACCTGCTTGAAATAGTCGTCCACCTCTTCGACCACCTCGACGACGCGCCACAAGCGCAAGTCGCCGGTGACCGGATCGAGCTTGGCGCGGATGTCGTTCTCGGCGCCGTAGCGGGCGCGGGCGGCGCGCTGGATGGCGTCTTCCATCGCCTCGATCACGATTCCCTTGTCAATCAACTTCTCGCGCGCAACCGCGTCGGCGATGGCGATCAGCTCGGCGCGGTTGGCGGTGACGCCGCCGGAATTGCCCGATGCGGCCGATGCTGCAGTGGTAGCCATATCAGTCTTCCTCTGTTTTTGTGGTCTCGGCGCCGTCTTCCGGTTCGCCTTCGAATGTTACGATTTCGTCCGCCGCGTCCGCTTCGGCGGCAAGCAGCGGCGCGGTGGCGGCGATGAGCTTGTCGGTCATCACCAGCTTGGCCGACTGTATGGACGCGAACGGCAAGCCGACCGCATCCTGCCCGGGAAGCTCGACCATCACGGTCTCGCCTTCGACGCCGAGCAGCGGCCCGCTGAACACCTTGCGGCCGTCGAGCTTCTCAAGGAGCAAGATGCGCGCCTCGAAGCCCTTCCAGTCGTCATAATCCTTGAGCCGGGTCAGCGGCCGGTCGATTCCCGGCGAGCTTACTTCCAGCCGGTAAGCGTGCGGAATGGGATCCCGCCCTTCCGCTTCTGCCGCGTCGAGCAGCTCGGACAAGCGCCGCGAGAGCCGCGCGCAACCATCCAGCGTCAACTGCCGGGTCTTGGGATCCTCGGCCATCACCTGAAGCGTCGGATCTGAGGTGCCTCCAATCATCTTGACGCGCACCAGGGCAAGCCCCTCAGCCTCGGCCGCGGGTCCGAACATCTTCTGCAGTGCTTCAAGATCGGTCATATTGTGCTCACCACGCGCCGCAGCGCGAAAACCATAACCCTCCGCCGCCGGCTCCGGACCCCGGAGCCAGCCTCAACTTCTAACGATGTCGAGGAGGTGAGCCGCATATAGGCGCGAGCGGCGAAGCGGGCAAGCGTGGAAAAGTCCGTGACTTCCTTGCGCGTCGCTACCGCTCAGCCGCCGCCCCAGGGCGGCGGCGGCGCGGGTACCGGCTTCGTCAGGTGGAACTCCACCCGGAAGAAGCGGCCGGGGCGGCGCAGTTCGTAGGCGAACGCCCGGCCCGGATGCACTTCCATCGCCCAGATGTTGGAAATCGAGACGGCGCGGCCCTGACGGATGAACATGTCCTTGGAGAACCGATCGGCTGGAAATAATTGCCGCGTGGCCGTGCCGTCGCCCGCCGAGTCGCCGCCATATTGGGTGAGCGCGTCCTCGCTCCCGTCCGGGTGCCGGTGGTCGTGCTTGAGCCGCAGACCCGCTCCGTTGCGGGTTACTACCCAGGTGCGCGAGCGGTCGTCACCGACATGGAAGGGAATGCGGATCGTGCCGGCGCTGCACTCGCGCACGTGCATCACCAGCCGCTTGCCGGCGAAATCTGCATCCGCCGCCATCGCCGGGCTGGCTACCCGGCCTTCGAAGGCCTTGCCGCACAGGCTTGAAAGCCGCTGAAAGAAGGCCTCCTGCGGCGAGGTTGCGGGGGTGGTTGCGCAGCCCGTTGAAACGAGCACAAAGGCGAGGGTGACGTGTCTCATGTCCCTGGTCTAGAGGGGCAGCAGACTCTGCGCTACCCAGGCGCCCCAAAGGAGAGATGCCGATGCGCGCCCTTACCCTCCTCCCCGTTCTCGCTTTCACTCTTGCATCCGCTTGCAATGCTGGCGGCGAAGGCGTCGAAGCGGCCAATGGCAGCGGCGCGGGCATGCCCGCTCCAGCGCAGAACGCTGCGGGCAAGCCCTTTGCCATCCAGCCGATGGGCGACTTCGAGGAGCCGTGGGCGATGGCCTTCCTCCCCAACGGCAACGCGCTGATCACCGAACGCAAGGGACGGCTGGTGCTGTGGAGCCATAGCGGCGAAGCGGTTGCCGCGACCGATGTCGCTGGAGTGCCGGCGGTGGATTATGGCGGCCAGGGCGGGATGGGCGATGTCGTTCTTCACCCCGATTTCGCGCGCAACCGGATGGTCTACCTGTCCTGGGTCGAGGCAGGCCCGAGCAACACCCACGGCGCCGTGGTTGGCCGCGCGCGCCTTTCCGCCGACGGCCAGCCGCCGCGGCTTGAGGGGCTGCAGATCATCTGGCGGCAAAACCCCAAGGTGGAAGGCCAGGGACATTACAGCCACCGCATCGCCTTTGCGCCCGACGGCAAGATGTTCCTGACCAGCGGCGAGCGCCAGAAGTTCGATCCGGCACAGGACATGTCGATGAACCTCGGCAAAGTGCTTCGCCTCAACGACGACGGCACCGTGCCCAAGGACAATCCCTTCGCCAACCGGGGCGGCGTCACTGCCCAGATCTGGAGCCTTGGCCACCGCAACCTGCTCGGCATCGCCTTCGCGCCCGACGGGCGGCTTTGGGAAAACGAGATGGGCCCGAAGGGCGGCGACGAGTTCAACCGGATCGAGCGGGGCAGCAATTACGGTTACCCGATCGTGTCCGATGGCGATCATTATGACGGCAAGGACATTCCCGACCACCGGACGCGCCCCGAGTTCAACGCGCCGAAAGTGAGCTGGACTCCCGTAATCTCGCCGTCGAGCCTGATGTTCTATTCCGGGAAGCTGTTCCCCCAGTGGGGTGGCAGCGCCTTTATCGGCGGCCTTTCGAGCCAAGCGCTGATCCGCGTCACGATCAGCGGCGACACCGCCCGCGAGGCGGAGCGCTTCGAGATGGGCGCCCGAATCCGCGAGGTCGAGCAAGGCCCAGACGGCGCGATCTGGGTGCTGGAGGATGGCGGCCGTGGGTCCGCCGGCCGCCTTCTGCGGCTTGCGCCCGCAGCGCGTTAGCGGCGGCGGGCTTCCTGCAAGGTGACGGCCAGGTGCGCCCGGTCGCTTACCAGGAAGTCCGAACACAGGCCCTGGATCCGGAACTGGCGGCCCCGTTGGCGGCGATCGGTGGCGGGGTAGAGGATCAGCACCTTACGCTGTCCGCGGACAAGCAGGATGTCGCAAGAGGCGCTGCTTGCAAACTCGCCGCGTTCAATCCGGAACTCGGTGGGGGCCTTGCCCGAAAGCCGCCTGTGCACCCGCACCCGCTCACCCGGGCCGCCGGGCCGGTACGCGGTCAGCGCCTGCGCTTCCACGATGGCCGCCGCGCCGCGCACGGCTTCCTGGGCGAAGCCACGCGACTCCGCCGGCGCCGTGGGCGGGATGCAGGAACAGGCAAGCGCCGCGGTTTCCGCCGCAAGCGCCAAAGCCAAACCGATCAACAGCGTGCGCATCAGACCCTCCTGTAGCGGAAGTACCAGACTTCGTGGCCCTTGCGGCGCGCCTTGGCTTCGTAGCGGGTTTCCGGGCAGCCGCCGGGGCGGGTGAGGAAGTCGGTGGCGCTCTCCGCCAGCCAGTCGAAGTCCTGGCGGGCGTTCATGATCATCATTGACCAGCGGCAATAGGTCGGGTCGTCGGTGCCGAGCCGGAACTCGCCGCCGGGCTTGAGCTTGGCGGCGATGAGGTCGAGCGGGCCGTGATTGACCATGCGGCGCTTGGCGTGGCGCGCCTTTGGCCAAGGGTCGGGGTGGAGCAGGTAGACGAAGCTCAGGGCGCCGTCCGGTACGCGTTCCAGTACCTCCAGAGCGTCGCCCATGTGGAGGCGGACGTTGGTCAGGCTCCCGTCGCGGACGTGGGCGAGCGCGCCGACGACTCCGTTCAGGAAAGGCTCGGCGCCGATGAAGCCGTGATCGGGGAGGAGGTCGGCACGGTAGGCGAGGTGCTCGCCCGAGCCGAAGCCGATCTCAAAATGAAGCGTGCGGTCGACGCCGAACAGGGTGCGGCTGTCCACCGGACCTTGCTCCGAAACGGAGATTGCGGGCAGCAGCTCCTCCAGCAAGGCGGCCTGGCCCTGGCGCAATTTGTGGCCCGTGCGGCGGCCGTAGAGGCGGCGAATGGTGGTGGGATCGTTCACGCCGCCGTGCCTAGTCGAGCCGCGCCGAACAGCCAAGAGCGGCTGGAGCGGCTGCTAGCGGGACCGCGGCTTCGCGGCCTTGCTCTTGTCGAGGAGGCGAATGCGGGGTCCCTCCACGGCCCAGATCCGGCCACCTTCCCTGGTGCCGACGTAGATCGGCAGATGGGCAGCAAGCGATGAGAAAACGTGGACCTCGGTTGGTGTCGGGTCGAGGAAGTGGCTGACCGCCAACGCTTCCGGCTTCTTGCCGGGCTCGCCGAATTCCAGTTCGAGACAGCTCTTGGTGAATGGGCGGAGCTTGGCTTTTCCATTGGCCGCGACTTCGACGCGATAGTGGCCGCCCATCGGGATGGCCGTCTTGCTGGTCTGGGGGGAGAGGAAATACACCAGGACCGGCTCGGCGCCGATGCCGGGAAGCACAACCGTGTTGAACGGCTGCTCCTTGCACTGGAGTGTCTTCGCCGCTTCAAGGGCCTCGGCTGCCGCCCCTTTTGCTGCGATCAGCGCTTTGCGCACGGGGCTGAGCGTACGGTCGTCAGCGGCTGTCAGGACCCGGGAGCTTTCCAGCTTTCCGTCTTTGAATCGGGCCGTGTAGACGGCGTGCGGATCGGTTGCGTTACGGTCGTAGAAGACGATTTCGGGTGCGTCGGACGGGCCATCGACGATCCAGCCGCCAACCGTATCCGGGGCGTTCGGAATCTTCGTCACCATGTCGTCGGTGCCGTGCCAGGCGGCCTGGTCATAGGCGTAGATGAGGACGCCGCGGTTCAAGGCAAGCTGCACCGCCGCGGCCTCCGCGTCACTCATCCGATCCGGCGCCGCAGCCGTGGCAGGGAGTGCTGCGGCAAGGAGGACGCCCATCGCGACTTTGTACGCAAACCGCATGTCTTAGCCCCATTCGCCCGAAGTCAGAGGAGTATCAGCCGCCTGCCCGGCCGCCAAGGCGGTTTAGGTGCGGTTCAAGCGGGGGTGCTATGGTGGGCTGCCGTAGAGGAGACCGTTCTCATGCGCCTTGTTCTTGCCGCCGCTTCGATCGCGCTCCTTGCCGCCAGTCCTGCCTTTGCGACGGGCGGCTTCACCTGCAAGCCGGTGTCGGGCGCGGGGCCGGTTCTGACCCTCACCGTCGGCCACACGGCTGTGGCTTCGGTGATTTCTGCCAGGCTTAGCGACAGCGCGGCCAAGCTTGCCGTGGGGCAGAGCTGGATCGACTGGCGCACCCTTTGGCTCGACCTGGTCGATTCGAATTCGGTGCGGGTCGAAGCCAGATTGCGG
This sequence comes from Allosphingosinicella sp., assembly GCA_036399475.1. Lineage (GTDB taxonomy): Bacteria > Pseudomonadota > Alphaproteobacteria > Sphingomonadales > Sphingomonadaceae > Allosphingosinicella. The sequence continues at coordinate 36,000 of DASWNA010000027.1, read as the reverse complement.
GCGACCTTTCAGCCGAAGCTGAGAGGCCGCCCTGCGATCGGGACCTTGGTGCGCGGCGGGCGGACGTACCGGGTGCGCTGCGAAGAGTCTTAAAGCGCCGCCTTGAGTGCGTCGGCGAGGTCGGTTTTTTCCCAGGGGAAATAGTCGCCCTCGGCGGTGCGGCCGAAATGGCCGTAGGCGGCGGTGCGGGCGTAGATCGGCTTGTTGAGGCCGAGATGGGTGCGGATGCCGCGCGGGGTGAGGCCGCCAAGCGCGTCGATCTTCATGATCGCCGCTTCGATCTCGGCATCGCCGACGGTGCCGGTGCCGTGCGTGTCGACGTAAAGCGACAAGGGCGCCGAGACGCCGATCGCATACGCAAGCTGGATCGTGCAGCGCTTGGCGAGGCCGGCGGCGACGATGTTCTTGGCGAGGTAGCGCGAGATGTAGGCGGCCGAGCGATCGACCTTGGTCGGATCCTTGCCCGAGAAAGCGCCGCCGCCATGCGGGGCCGCGCCGCCGTAGGTGTCGACGATGATCTTGCGGCCGGTAAGACCCGCGTCGCCGTCGGGGCCGCCGATCTCGAAGCTGCCGGTCGGGTTTATGTGGTAGACGGTCTCGTCGCCAAGCAGGTTGGCCGGAAGCACGTCGGCGACGACCTGCCTCACATAGGCCTTGAGCTCGGCCTCGCCTTCGCCTTCGTCATAGCCCTTGCCGTGCTGGGTGGAGACCACGATCGCGGTCGCGGCGGCAGGCTTGCCGTCCTCGAAGCGAAGCGTGACCTGGCTCTTGGCGTCGGGCTCAAGGAACGGCGCCGCGCCGGAGTGGCGATCGGCGGCCATGCGCTCGAGGATCTTGTGGCTGTAATACAGCGTCGCGGGCATCAGATCGGGCGTTTCGTCGGTGGCGTAGCCGAACATGATGCCTTGATCGCCCGCGCCTTCATCCTTGTTGCCGGACGCATCGACGCCCTGCGCGATGTGCGCGCTCTGCGGGTGGAGGTTGTTCTGGAAGGTGAGCTTTTCCCAGTGGAAGCCGTCCTGCTCGTAGCCGATCGCCCGGACAGTTGCCCGAACCGTCTGCTCGATCTCCTCGGGAACGCCCGGCGCCCAATTGCCGGCTTCGTCCATGATGCCCTTGCCGCGGATTTCCCCGGCGAGGACGACGAGCTGGGTGGTGGTCAGCGTTTCGCAGGCGACTCGCGCTTCCGGGTCCTTGGACAGGAACAGATCAACGATCGCGTCGGAGATCTGATCGGAAACCTTGTCCGGATGGCCTTCGGAAACCGACTCGGAGGTGAAGAGATAGTTGCTGCGCATGGGAGAATGCTGGCCTTCCGTGAGAGCGGTTCGATTGAGAAAGCGGATATAAAGATATCCTTATATGCGCGGCTCCCTAGCGCGCTTCGCCGGGCTTCGCAATGGCCCCCGCCCGGCGCGCCACGAGCAGCGCGGCAAGCGCGAGGAGCAAGGCAAAGCCGAGCGGAAGCAGGTTGCCGAGCCGGGCGAACAGGGTCGGCGGCAGCGGCGCGGGGAGCATCGCGTCGATCACGCCCGGGCGGCGCCACGGCAGGCTGTGGAGCAGCGCGCCCTCCGCATCGATCACTGCCGAAATGCCGGTCGGCGTGGAGCGGAGGATGGGAATGCCCTCCTCCAGCGCGCGGAGCCGCGCCTGGGCGAGGTGCTGCGGCGGACCCCAACGGCCGAACCAGGCATCGTTGGACGGATTGAACAGGAAGTTGGGGCGATTGGCCCGGTCCACCACCTGGCCCGAGAAGATGATCTCGTAGCAAAGCTGGAAGCCGACCTTGCCGACGACGGGAAGGTTCAGGGTTTGCGGGCCGGGGCCGGGATCGAAGTCGATATCGCCCGGTGCAAGGCGGGAGAGACCGATCGCGGAGAGGATCGGGCGCATGGGCAGATATTCGCCGTATGGTACGAGATGCGCCTTGTCGTAGCGGGCGTGGATGGTGCCGGCGCGATCCATGGCGAAGACGCTGTTGGTGGCGCTGGTGACGTCGAGGCCGTCGCGGGACTGCCAGGTGACTCCGCCGGTGAGCAGCAGATCGGCCGGGCCCATCATCCGCCCGACCCGGCGGCGCAGCATTGCGCCTTCCTGCTGCATGCGCCGGTAGGCGAGGCCGTTCTGCAGCGGGCGGGTCACCGCCGCTTCGGGCCAGAGCAGCAGGCGCGGCGCGCCCTTCCCTGCCTTCGACATGCCCGCCAGCCGCGCTTCATTGTCCTCGATGAAGTCTTCGCGCCATTTGTCCTGCTGGCCGATATTGGGCTGAATGATGCGCAGCGCGGTGGCGGTGGGCGGCGGCGCGGCGGGCGCGGCGAGAAGGGCGACGCCCGTTGCCACCGCGACGCTGCCGAGCAGGGCCGAAGCTTCGCGCCACCGTTTCAGGGCGAGCAAGAGCACAGCGCCCGCTACCAGCGCGGTGATGCCGGACAGTCCGTACGTCCCGAGCCACGCGGAGAGCCGCGACACCGGCGTCGGCAGCAGCGCGACTCCGAGCGGGTTCCAGGCGAAGCCGGTGAACATTGTGGCGCGCAGCCATTCGGTGACGATCCACGCGGCGGCGAACGTGAGGGCCAAGCGCAGCGGCTGAGTGCGGCCCCAGCGCCAGGCAAGGCCCGCCGCCGCCGCCGGGTAGACCGCGAGGTAGAGCGAGAGGAGAACCACCGCGATCCAGCCGAGCCAGGCCGGCATCGCCTCCTGATAGGTGAAGGCGGTGGCGATCCAGTTCAGGCCGATTGTGAAATGGCCGACTCCGAACCACCAGCCGCGCGCAAGCGCCGAGCGCAGCCGCGGCGCTTCTCGGACCAACCACAGCAAAAGGGCAAAGGCGGCGAGCGTGACCGGCCACAAGCCAAGCGGCGCGAAACCGGTGGCGCTCGCCAGGCCGGCGGCCAAGGCGAGGAAATTACGCCGCATGGCAGGCAAAGGGCGCGAAAGTCACAACCGGCGCAAAGGGGACGAATGTCGCAAGAGTCACATGGTTTCGCGGGGGGGGCCTTCCCCAGCGGCAGCCGCCCCCCGGCGAAGAAAAGTTCGAGATACGGCGCTGACCATCGATGCCCATCCGCCCCATGTGGCGGACGAAACCCTATTTTCCAAGCGCGGATGCATGACGCCGCGCCGGCAATCGGCTAGGGGCAGGACATGACCCAGCTTCCGCCCTTTCACCTCGCCTTTCCCGTTCACGACATCGACGCGGCGCGCCACTTCTACGGCGCCCTGCTCGGCTGCCCGGAAGGGCGAAGCGCGCCCGAATGGATCGACTTCGATTTCTTCGGCCATCAGATCGTCGCCCATTACAGCCCGGACGCGCGACCGCAGGCGCACACCAATCCGGTGGACGGCCACGACGTGCCGGTGCCGCATTTCGGCGCGGTGCTCGGCATGGCCTCGTGGGAAGTGCTGGCCGGGAAGTTGAAGATGGCCGGGGTGGAGTTCGTGATCGAACCAACGGTGCGCTTCCGCGGCGAGCCCGGCGAGCAGGCGACGATGTTCTTTCTGGACCCTTCCGGCAACGCGCTGGAGATCAAGGCGATGGCGAACCCGGAGAATCTGTTCGCGAAGTAGGCGTCTCCCGACGGCGCGTCTCGGCTGCGCTCGACGCTGGCTCGAGATGAGCGGGTGGGGGGTGTGCGGCTATCTTCCGAGCCTGCCCATCCCGAGCAGGTGTCGAGCACGGTCGAGGGACGGCGCGTCTCGGCTTCCTGTGTGAGCCATGCCGATGATACCGAGGGCCTTGGTCGCAACTACTTCTTCTGCGACGCGGCATAATGGGCGGTCAGATCGGTCACTACAACATACGCGCGGCCAACAGGCTGCTTTATAAGCGAGCCTTTGGGGACCGAACGAGCAGCGCGGAGCGAATAACGTTCGATGCGGTAGATGCCGGGTTGTCCCGCCGGCAGGTTAGGGGAAACATAGCGGCGATCGGCTATTTCCGCGATGTAAGGTTCAACCCACGATGCGTGGCGACTGCCCCGGAGCACTTCCACATCACTTACCCGGCCGTCGTGACCTATCATGAAGCCAACATCGGCCCATTGAGGTGAGGTCCGCCCGGTGTCCGGCATCTGCTCCCCTAGGACTATCGGAGCTGGCTCCTCAGCCTCGAACGGCAATTTCCCCGAACGGACCAGCACGGGTGTTGCGCTCGGCTCCGCGCGAAGCGTCGCGACCAGGGCGTCCACGTCCACGTCTCTCCCGCGACCGGCTGCAAGCCGCGCAACCATGACCGCGCTCACCAGCCGAACACTGGGGTCGGCCGCCGCGGGCGAGCGGGCGATAATCTCCAGTCGCTTCTCAGCAGCTGAAAAGCTTCCGAGCCCGATATCGAGCGCAACTACCCGCAGGTGGCAAAGCGCGCTCAGGCGCGCCTCGCCGCGCCGCGCATAGCTTTGGGCCGCACTCTCGAATTGCCGTCTGGCTTCCGAAGACTGCCGCTGTTTGAGCCAAAATTCTCCGAGTTCCACCTTGGTGAGAAGCACCTGCGGATCGTCCTCAGGCAGGTTCTCGCGCAAGGTTCGGCCTTGAGCGATAATCGCGGTGCGATAACGGCCCATGTCACCCAGGTGCAGGTTCACGGTGGCGCTCGCCTCATAAAGCGCCGCGACCAGTCGCGGGAACGCGCGCGCATTGTGACGCTGCCGCGACAAGGCGTCGCTCAAGACCGCCCGCGCTTCCGAATACTTCCCCCGGGCAAACAGCGCTTCCGCGTGGCCGATGGAACGGCGAACATCTTCCTGAGTCGAGCAGGGCCGCTCCGCGCACGTTGCAAGCGCCTCCGGCCGCTGGCCGTTAACGATGATCTCGCCTGGCAGCGCTGGAGCAGCCTGAACCAACAGCGAAATTAGAGGAAGCAAGACACACCCCACATTAGCGAGAAGACGTTGCGAGACGGGCGAGCGGCGACGATATTCTTCCTTGATCCGTTGGGCAACGCGCTGAACATCGAGGCTGCGGCCAGCCCGGAGAGACCGTTCGCAAGGCAGGCGCCTCTCGACGGCGCGTCTCGGCTTCGCTCGGTCCTGGCTCGAGATGAGCGGGTGGGGGGTGTACGGCTATCCCCCGAATCCGCTCATGCCGAGCAGGCGTCGAGCGAAGCCGAGACGCCGTGTCGAGGGAGCTTGCCCCTCCCGTATGGAAGAGGCAGCGCCTGGGCCTTACTCCGCAGCGACTTCGACCAGGTAGTTGCTTGCCGCTTCGTCCTTGCTGCGCATGCGCGCCTGCTCCTCCGCGAACCAGGGGGTGGTGGCTTCGAGGCCCTGGGCGAGCGCGACCTTGGGTTCCCAGCCGAGGCGTTCCTTGGCGCGGTCGATGTTGGGTTTGCGGCGGCGGGGGTCGTCCTCCGGAAGGGGCATGTTGACGATGCGGGACCTGGAGCCGGTCATCTTCAGCACGCGCTCGACGAGGTCGGAGACGGTGAGCTCGATCGGGTTGCCGAGGTTGACCGGCCCGTCGGTGACGTCCGAGTCCATCAGGCGCATCAGGCCGTCGACGAGGTCCGAAACGTAGCAGAAGCTGCGGGTCTGCGAGCCGTCGCCGTAGACGGTGATGTCCTCGCCGGCGAGCGCCTGACAGATGACGTTGGAGACCACGCGGCCGTCGTCCGGGCGCATGCGCGGGCCGTAGGTGTTGAAGATGCGGGCGACGCGGACGTCGGCGCGGTTCATGCGCTGGTAGTCGAAGGTCAGGGTCTCGGCGGCGCGCTTGCCTTCGTCGTAGCAGGCGCGCGGGCCGGTGCAGTTGACCCAGCCGCGGTAGCTTTCCGGCTGCGGATGCACTTCGGGATCGCCATAGACTTCGCTGGTCGAGGTCAGCAGGAAGCGGGCGCCTTTGTCTTCGGCGAGGCGCAGCAGGTTGCGGGTGCCGAGCACGTTGGTCAGCATCGTGTGCTCTGGATCGGCCTGGTAGTGCGGCGGGGAGGCGGCGCAGGCCAGGTTGTAGATGTGGGTGAAGGCGGTGCGCGTCACCGAGGACGGCAGATCGTCGATCACGTCGGCCTCGACGAAATCGAAGCGGCTTTCACGCTCCAGATGCACGAGGTTCTGCGCGCGGCCGGTGAGCAGGCTGTCGAGGCAGACCACGGTGGCGCCCTCGGCGAGCAGCGCATCCATCAGGTGGGAGCCGATAAACCCCGCGCCGCCGGTTACCAAAGCGGTCTTCTTGCTTGCGATCTTCACAGTCTGCTCCCTCATTCGGCGTCCTATATTTTTCATTTCGCGGCGCAACAACCACTTACCGTTCCGGCGCCGTGTCTCGGTTCATCATTGGGCCGGCTCAAGCTCCGGCTGGGCGACCGCCGCCGCTTCGCGCAGCGCCGCTTCGAGTTCGCGGGCGCGGTCGGATGCGGTGTGGCCGTTCAGAACCCGCATGCGGGCGGCGCGGCCCATTGCGGTGGCGGCGGCGGAGTCGCTTTCCCCAAGCAGGCGCACGACGTCGTCCGTTGCGTCGGCAAGGACGATCTCGCGGCCGGGGGTGAACAGGCAGTCGAGCCCTTCCCAGCGGTCCGAAATCACCGGCACGGCGCAGGCGGCGGCCTCGAACAGGCGCACGGACGGCGACCAGCCGGCGGCGATCATGTCGGCGCGGGTGACGTTGAGCGTATAGCGCGAGGCGGAGTAGAAAGCCGGGTGATCGGCGGGCGGGAGGTGCTCGATCCGCTCGACATTGGGGGGCCAGTCGATGTCGGCGGGATATTGCGGGCCGGCGACCACGAAGCGGCGGTCGGGGAGGTGGCGGGCCGGTTCGACCAGCAGCCGCTCGAGCGTCGGCTGGCGGTCCGGGCTGTAGGTGCCGAGGTAGGAGAGATCCCACTTCTTCGGCACGTCGAGCGGCGGGTAGGCGGCTGGGTCGACCGAGCAATAAAGCGCGCGGGCCGCGGGGGAGCGGTAATGCGCCTCGAGGTGGCGAAGCGTCGGGCCGCCGGTGAAGCTCAGATAGACATCGTAACCGGGGATGATTTCGGGCGAGAGATATTCGAAGTCGCCGCGCTCCAGCTTGGCAAGGGTGACGGGGGTGTCGATGTCGTAGAAGGCGGTGACGCCGCGGGCGTGGCTTTGGACGAAGCGGCCGACCTCGACGCCGTCGGGCACGTAGGAGCCGACGATCACCGCGTCGGCGCGCTCGATCTCGCCGCGCCAGCGCTCGAGGCCGGGGAGGTCGGCGTAATATTCGAGGCGGCAATAATCGGGGTCGGTGTGGTCTCTGGCGGAGGCGTACCAGGGCACGTCGCGCTCCAGGAACAGGATGTCGTGACCGCGGGCGGCATAGGCCTTGAGGAGGGCGCGGAAGGTGGTGGCGTGGCCGTTGCCCCAACTCGAGGACAAGGACAGGCCGAGAACGACGAGGCGCATCAGGCGGCGCTCCTTTCGGGCTGAAGCGCCTCCCGGAAGATGGCGTCGACCTGCTCGCCGCGGTGGGCGTAGGTGTTTTCGGCAAGGGTGCGCTTCAGCGCGGCCTGGCCGATGGCGCGGGCGCGCTCAGGGGTGAGGGCGGCGAGGTGGTCGGCGACGTCCTGGCCGTCGCGGGCGACCAGCACTTCCTCGTCCGGTTCAAGGAACTGCTCGATGCCTTCCCAGGCGTCGGTGATCAGGCAGGCGGCGGCGCCGGCGGCCTCGAACACGCGGGTGGCGGGGGAGAAGCCGATATTGGCCATCGAATCGCGCGCGACGTTGAGCACGGCGAGCGGCGTGCAGTTAAAGGCGTTGTGCTGGTGGGTGTAGACGTGGCCCATGTGGCGCACGTTCTGCGGCATGCCCTTCGTTTCCCAGCCGTTGCCGCCGATCAGGAAGCTGCGATCGGGGCAGGCGGCGGCGGCGCGGAGGAAGAATTCCTCGACGCGCGCTTCGCGGTCGGGAAGGCGGTTGCCGAGGAAGGCGAGATCGGAGGCGAAAGCGGGATCGGCGGGCACCGGGTGGTGGGTGGCCGGGTCGAGCGCGTTGTAGACGGGGATGCAGCGGCGGGCGCCGAAGCCTTCGTAGGCGTTCACCACAGGCGGGCCGCCGCCGTAGGTGAGCACCATGTCCAGGCTTTGGAGGGTGCGGCGAACGACGTGGCTTTCGTCGGCGCGCATTTCTTCGAGGGTGGCGGCGGCGTCGACGTCCCAGAAGATGCGCAGCGCGTCGTCGCGGCTGTGCTCGACGATGCCTTCGAGGAGCTCGGTGTCGAACACGCCGACGCCGTTGGCCTTGACGACGATGTCGGCGTTCCGCGCCTCCTGGAGGACGCGGTGGAGGGCCTCGGGGGTGGCGTCGTAGACGACGGAGCGCGCCCATTCGGGGGGATCGATGTCGCGGTGCTGCTGGCGCTCGAAGGCGTCGGGCTCGTAGAAGGTGATCTGCCAGCCGCGCGAGGCGAGGTCGCGCAGCAGGCCGCGATAATAAGTCGCGGCGCCGTTCCAGTAGGAGCTGAGCAGGCTGGAGCCGTAAAAGGCGATCTTCATGCGGTCGTCTCGCTTAATCCCCTCTCCCCTTCAGGGAGAGGAAGGGGCCCAGCCGCAGGCTGGGAGGGTGAGGGCACGTCGATGGGGTGAGGCTGCTTGCCCTCTCCCTCCCACGCGCTTTGCGCGCGGGTCCCTCCCTCTCCCGGAAGGGGAGAGGGGCTAAGGGATGCGACGATGCCGAGCAATTCGTCGGCGCGGTGGGCGCAGGTGTGGCGGGCGCGGACGGTTTCGAGGCCGCTTTTCACCAGGGCGTCGCGGAGGGCTGGATCGTTCTGGAGGGTGGTGAGGTGGCGGGTCATCTCCTCACCGTCCTTGGCGACGAGATAGTCCTCACCGGGGCGGAAGAGGTTTTCGCTGTCGTCCCAGGGCGCGCTGACCAGGGGAATGCCGCAGGCGAGGGCTTCGAAGACGCGAATGGTGGGGATGCCGGGCAGCATTTGGGTGTAGAAGCGGCGGGGCACGTGGACGGTGGCCATGTGGCGGGCAAAGGTGCGCGGCGCTTCGGCGTTGGCGATCCAGCCGTGATAACGGGCGCCGTAACGGGCGAGGGTCGCCTTGGCTTCGCCGGTGTAGCGGACGCCGTAGACGTCGAGGCCGAGGCCGGCGGCTAAAGCGGGGCGGAAGAGGAAGCTTTCGAGCTCTTCCGTGCGCTCGCCGTCGCCCCAGTTGCCGATCCAGACCAGGCCTTCGCGCTCGCCCTCTTCGGCGGGCGGGTGGAAGTGGCGCAGGTCGGCGGCTTCGTGCCAGACGAAGACCCGTCCTTCCCAGCCCCAGCGGCGGTAGACCTGCGCCAGCGTCTCGCCGAAGGCGAGCACCGCGTCGTAGCCGGAGAGATCGAAGGCGCGGATCGCGTCCGGGTCGGACACGGCGCGGTGGTGGGTGTCGTGGAAGAGGAGCTGGAAGCGGGCGCCTTGCTTGCGCAGGTCTCCGACCGCGGCGACCAAAGCGGGCTCGTTCCACTCGTGCATGATGACGACATCCGCGCCGTCGACCAGCACCTCCAAGTCGGCATCGGCTGCGAAGGTATTGGAGGAGAGTTCGGGATAGGCCTTGCGGTAGGGCGCCAGCCCCTCCTCGCCGTGATCGTTGAGGAGGTTGTCGAGGCTCCACGCGCCTTCCGGCTCGTAGGCTACGACTTCGTGCCCCTTGGCGATCAGCTCGCGAAGGACGCCGCGCAGGAAGTGGGCGTTGCCGTGGTTCCAGCAGGAGGCGAGGCTGTGGGTGAAATAAACGATCCTCACGCGGCCGCCTCCACCGGCGGGCGGGCGGCGGCAAGCACCGGGCGCTTCACGGCGGGAAGCAGGCCGCGGTAGAGACTGGCCATCTGCGCGGCCATGGCGTCGGGGGTGAAGCGCAGCGCCCGCTCGCGCGCGGCGCGGCCCATCACGGCGCGCTCGAAATCGTCGCCGACGAGGTTGGCGATGGCGCGGGTGAAGCCCTCCTGGTCGCGGGCGGGGACGAAGATCGCGACATCGTCCCAAAGCTCGCGGAAGGTGGGGATGTCGGACAGGATCAGCGGGCAGCCGGCGGAAGCGGCTTCGAGGACTGAGAGGCCGAACGGTTCGTAGAGCGCGGCGGAGACGAACACCGGCCGGGCGGAGAGCCAGCGGGCAAGCTCCGCCTCACCGAGGTTGCCGAGGCAATGGAGATGCTCGAACATCACCGTGGCGCCGTTGGGGCCGGTGAGCGGTCCTGCCGCGCGGATCGGCACGGAGATGCTCCGCGCCGCGGCGTCGAGGGTGCTGAGGTTCTTGCCCTCGTCCCACAGGCGGCCGGCGGTGAAGACGAAATCGTGGGGTGCGCTGTCCGCGAGCTTGGGGGCCGTGCGGCCGTTGTGAACGGTGCGCGGCGCAGCCGAGAGGCCGTAGCGGCGGCGGACCATTTCACCGAAGGCGGCGGTGGGCGTCACCACCGCATCGGCGGCGTGGAGGCCGGCGCGGTTCAGCTCGGTGCGCCAGGCGAAATCCTCGGCGAGTTCCGTGCCCTGCACCGCCTCCCACCAGGTCGCGACGCAGCTATGCTGGACGGCGACCACCGGAATGTCGAAGCGGGTGCCGGCGGCAAGCGAGGGGGTGTTGAGCTGGACCAGGGAGCAGCCGGTGTCCGAAGCCAAGGCCCGGATCGCCGCGCCGGCGTCGCACAAGGCGGCACCGTCCTCGGCAAGCCAGTCGAGGGCTAGGCCGGTGTCGATCAGCTCGACGCCCGGGATTGCGGCGGCCTGCTTCTGCTCGTCGCTCGCGGTGGGGCCCATCAGGGCAAGCACCGATTCGATGCCGAGGCGGGAGAGGCCGGCAGCGAGTTCGGTGCTGTACTGCCACACGCCGCCGACCGCGTCCGCGGTGATCAGCACCTTCATCGGCACTTCCGTCACGAGGCAGCCCTTAACGCGGTGCGCTGCTCCTGCGCTGGCGCCGTCAGGCCTCTCGACTCGCGCAGCCACTCGGCGAGAGCCGAAACGCCCGCCTTCCACGGCACCGCGGGGGTAAGGCCGAGGGTGGCGCGGATCGCGCTCGTGTCGGCGACGAAGTAGCGCTGGTCCCCTGCCCGCCAGTCGGAATATTCGACCTCCACCTCGCGGCCGATCAGGCCGGAAATGTGGGCGAGGAGTTCGCGCAGCGACACCGCGTTCCCTGGCCCGCCGCCGAGGTTGAAGGCCTGACCGGAAATCGAGTCGATCCGCTCCCAAGCCTTGAGATAGGCTTCGACCGCGTTGGACACGTCGAGGATGTCGCGGACCTGGTAGCCGTCGCCGTAAAGGGTGATCGGCTTGCCTTCGAGCGCGCGGATCAGGAAGTGGGCGACCCAGCCCTGGTCTTCCGTGCCCATCTGGCGGTGGCCGTAAATGCAGCTCATTCGTACCACGGCGGTGCGGAGGCCGAAGCTGCGGGCGTAATCGAGGACGTACTGGTCGGCGGCGCCCTTGGAGCAGCCGTAGGGCGTGTGGAAATCGAGCGGGCGCGCTTCGCCGATGCCGTTGGCGGCGACGTGGGCGTCGACCGGAACATATTTGTTGCCCTCGAGGCGGAATTCGAGGTCGGCGAGATCGCCATAGACCTTGTTCGTGGAGGCGAAGATCACCGGCGTGCCATCGTTCTTGTCGCGCACCGCGTCCAGAAGGTGGAGCGTGCCGCGCATGTTGATGTCGAAATCCTCGCGGGGATCGACCATCGAGGTGGTCACCGCCACTTGCGCCGCCATGTGGAACACGGCCTTGGCGTCCCGCGCGGCACAAGCGAGGCTGTCTTCGTCGCGGACGTCGGCGGTGACGGACTGGATGCGGTCGCCGTGGCTGTCCTTGAGCCAGGCGAGGTTGCGCTCGACGCCAGGGCGGGAGAGGGCGTCGTAGACGAGGACCTGGTGGCCTCGGGCGGCGAGGGCGTTGGCGATGTTGCAGCCGATGAAGCCGGCGCCGCCGGTGACGAGGACGGGGCGGGAGTCGGAGGGGAGATCGGGGCGGGTCATGCGGACAACCTCCCTCTCCCTTGACGGGAGAGGATACGAAGCCTTGGCGAAGCGAAGCTGAGCTTAGGCGAAGTTGGAGAGGGTGATGCGGCGCGTAAGCGCCGCGCGCGGCGGAGCCGCGCCTCGCACGTGCGGGCGTCGAGCCCGCCCGTGCGAACCCCTCTCCCTACCCTCTCCCGCAAGGGGAGAGGGGAAGTTGTCGCGGTGCCCCTCACGCTACCAAGCCCCTTGCTTCGAGTTCCGCCCGCGCTTCGTCCACCCGATCATCGGCGGTCTGCAGCGCCACCCACTCAGCCAACTCGGAAAGGCCCTCCCCGAAGTCCTTGCGCGCGGTGAAGCCGAGCACTTCGGCGCTCTTGGAGCCGTCGCAGAAGCAGTGGCGGATGTCGCCGACGCGGGTCTTGCCGACGATGCCGGGGCGGATGTCGTTCTTGCCCATCGCCTGAGCGAGCTCACGGGCCACCTCGGTCACCGAGCGGTCGTGCCCCGAGCCGATGTTGAAGGTCTGGCCGACCGCCTGGGGAAGCTCCAGCGAGTCGGCAAAGGCGCGGGCGACGTCGCCGACATAGACGAAGTCGCGGCGCTGCTCGCCATCCTCGAAGATCATCGGCTGCTGGCCGTTGAGGAGCCGGGAGGCGAAGATCGCCAGCACGCCAGTGTAGGGATTGGAGAGCGCCTGGCCGGGGCCGTAGACGTTGAAGAGGCGCAGGCACACGCCCTCCATGCCGTAGGCCTCGGTCATGATGTGGGTGGTGCGCTCCTGCACATATTTGTTGAGCGCGTAGATGGAGGCGAGGTCGGGGCGCTTCCATTCGGGCGTCGCCAGCGGCGTAAGCGGCCGGCCCTGCGCATCGACCGGGTCCCAGCTTTGGCTGTCGGACGTGCGCGGCTGGCGCTTGGCGTCCTGCACGTCGGCGCCGTCGGCGTCGCGATAGAGGCCTTCGCCGTAGATGCTCATCGAGGAGGCGGTGACGACCCGGCGGACCGGCTGGTCGATCAATTTCTCGAACAACACGGCGGTGCCGACGTCGTTGACCGAGGTGTAGCGCTCCACGGCATACATGGACTGGCCGACGCCGACTTCGGCCGCGAGGTGGACGACGCTGTCGATGCCCTTGAGCGCCCCCGCGACCGCATCGCCGTTGCGCACGTCGGCGCGGATCAGTTCGACGTCGGGGGAAATATCCTCGGGCCGTTCGCGCATCCCGTGGACCTGCTCGATCAGGCTGTCGAGGATTCGGACTTCGTGGCCGCGGGCCTGCAGTTCCTTGGTAACGGCACGGCCGATGAAGCCGGCGCCGCCGGTGATGAGTATCCGTTCCGGCAAATCTACCCCCAGGTTGATCTATGTTAAACTAATCACTGCAACAGCTTAGCTGCTTCTTCTTCTTCCGGCCGATGAACACCCGTTCATAAGCTTTGTTCCGCCGCCGCAAAGAACCGCGCATGTTGCGCTTCGCGGTCTTGGGCGGACCTTGCGTGCGCCTTCGCGGACCTTGGCGAATGGAACCGCCTTGCTCGCCGGGCGGTTGCGCGGCAGATGAACGTTCGTTTCACCAGGGTTCCGAAGTACGCGTGACCGCAAACATTCTCCTTATCCGCCACGCCGCCCATGTCGAGCTTGGCCGCACCTTGTCCGGCCGCCGGCGCGATGTGGCGTTGAGCAAGGACGGACTCGAGCAGGCCGAGATCGTCGGCGACCTGCTCGGCGTCGAGCCGATCACCGCGGTGTATTCCAGCCCGCGCGAGCGCGCTTACTATACCGCCCGCGCGATTGCCGAGCCGCATGAGATCACCGTCGAAGTGGTCGACGATCTCGACGAACTCGATTTCGGCGACTGGACGGGCATGGCGTTCAGCGCGCTGGAGGGCGATCCCGGCTGGATGGAATGGAACGAGGCGCGCGCCACCGCCCGCCCGCCCGGCGGCGAAAGCATGGAGGAAGCGGTGCGCCGAACCACCGCCGCGCTTGCCGTTCTTGCCCACGACAATCCGGGGCGCACCATCGCCTGCGTCAGCCACTGCGACATCATCCGCGGCGCAATCGCCTTCTACCTCGGCCTGCCGCTCGACCATCTCCTGCGCTTCGACGTGGACCCCGCCTCGGTGTCGCGGATCGCGCTCGGCGATTGGGGCGCTCGGGTCATGACCCTCAACGAAAGGCTGTATCAATGAACGGGGCCGCAAGGAGCCAGGAGCCCAACGACCTTCGCGCCCGGATCGAGGCGCTCGCCCCCTGGTTCCACAACATGGACCTGGGCGGGGTGCGGACCGCGCCCGAGCACTTCCTGGGCGACTATCCCAACGTCAAGTTCCAGCATTTCGCGCCGCACCTGCCCGCCGACCTTTCCGGCAAGAGCGTGCTCGACATCGGCTGCAACGCCGGCTTCTATTCGATGGAAATGAAGCGCCGGGGTGCAAGCCGCGTCGTCGGGATCGACAGCGACGACCGCTACCTCGCCCAGGCGCGGCTCGCGGCCGAGATCTTGGGCTACGACAATATCGAGTTCCGCAACCTCTCGGTCTACGACGTCGCCTCGCTGGGCGAGAAGTTCGACCTCGTGATCTTCATGGGCGTCCTTTACCACCTACGGCACCCGCTGCTGGCGCTCGACCTCATCCACGAGCATGTCGCCGGCGACATGCTGCTCTTTCAATCGATGCAGCGCGGATCGATGGAGGCCGCGGACCTCCAGGAGGATTACCCCTTCGAGGTGACCGACATCTTCGACGACCATGCCTATCCCAAGCTCCATTTCATCGAGCGCGAATATGCCCATGACTGGACCAATTGGTGGGTGCCCAACCGCGCCTGCGTGGAAGGCATGCTGCGCGCGTCCGGCTTCCAAATCGAAAATCGCGCGGAGGATGAGGTCTATATTTGCCGCAGGACAGAGATGCCGTATGCGGCTAGGGGAACCGGAGCGGTCTATCCAACCAGGGGGTGAGTTTTGCCTGTCGAAGCGGCGATGATCTGGAATGAGCCGAACAACAAATCGCACTGGGATCCCGAGATCGACCCCGAATGGACGCTGTTCGGCGACACGGTGATCGCCGCCGGCAAGGCGATCCATGCCGTCAATCCCCGCATCAAGCGCGTGCTGGGCGGCATTTCGCCCATTGATCCGCATTTCGTGCAGCGGCTCGACCGTTATGGCGTGCTCGACCAGCTCGACGTGATCGCCGTGCACGGCTTTCCGCTCGACTGGAATTTGTGGCCGATCAACGATTGGCCGCTCAAGATCGCCGAGATCGGGGCGGTGGCGCCGAACCATGAAATCTGGGCCACCGAAGTGGGCGTCGGCAGCTTCGGCGCCGAGGAAGTCCAGGTGTTCGGCGTCAACCGCACCGCCGAGCTGCTGATCGGCCGGGTGCCGCGCGTCTTCTGGTATTCCCTGTTCGATCTTCCCCACGCCTGGGGCGCCACCACGCGCCACAAGGAGGCCGAGGGTTCGAGCTATTACCGCCATTTCTACATGGGCTTGATCCGCGAGGACGGCACGCCGAAGCTTGCCCTGGAGCATTTCGCGCGGCACACCCCGGCGATGGGCATCATGCAGTGGTTCCACTTCGAGGATCCGCGGCTCGATTCGGCGGTGGAGTGGATGAAACGCCTCGGCGTCACCCACCTGCGCACCGGGCTTTCCTGGGCGGACAGCTACCGTCCCGGCTGGGAAGCGTGGTTCGACAAGCAGATGGAAGCGCTTGAACCCTTTGACACAACTGTAACCTTCTGCTTCACGCCCGAGCATGAGGGGATTCAACCCCACCACACCAGCCCGCCGAGAGATCCCATGTATTTCGCCGACTTCTGCGCCCGCATGATCGAGCGCTATGCCCCCGCCCAGACCGCACAGGCGGCCGCGTGATGAGCCTCCACGATCCGCAGGGCGAGATTCGCATCGCCATTATCGGCGTCGGCAACTGCGCGAGCTCGCTCGTCCAGGGCCTGGCTTATTATGCGAACGGCGGCGCCAACGAGCAGATCGGCCTGATGCACTGGGACCTTGGCGGTTATCGCCCCAAGGACATCAAGGTCGTCGCCGCTTGGGACATCGACCGCCGAAAGGTCGGCAAGGATGTCGGCGCGGCGATCTTCGAGAAGCCGAATTGCACGGCGATCTTCTGCGACCATGTGCCGGAAGCGGGCGTGACGGTGGAAATGGGCCGGACCCTGGACGGCTTCTCGCCGCACATGGCGGACTCGGTCGACGACCGCACCTTTCTGCCGTCCGACGCGGCCGAGCCCGACAAGGCGGCGGTGGTTGCGCGGCTCAAGGAAACCGGCACCGACGTGCTCCTCAACTACCTCCCGGTGGGCAGCCAGGAAGCCACCGAATTCTACGCCGAATGCGCGCTGGAAGCGGGCGTCGCGTTCGTCAACAACATCCCGGTGTTCATTGCCTCCAACGAGGCTTGGGCACAGCGCTTCGTCGATGCCGGCGTGCCGATTATCGGCGACGACATCAAGGCGCAGCTCGGCGCGACCATCGTCCACCGCGTGCTGACCGACCTGTTCCACAAGCGCGGCGTGAAGCTGGAGCGCACCTACCAGCTCAACACCGGCGGCAATACCGACTTCCTCAACATGTCGAACAAGGGCCGCCTCGCGTCGAAGAAGATCTCCAAGACCGAAGCCGTGCAGTCGGTCGCAGAGCATCGCATCGACGACGAGAACATCCACGTCGGCCCGTCCGACTACGTGGCCTGGCAGAACGACAACAAGGTCTGCTTCCTGCGCATGGAAGGCTCGATGTTCGGCGGCGTGCCGATGAACCTCGAGATGCGCCTGTCGGTGGAGGACAGCCCGAACTCGGCGGGGGTGGCGATCGACATGATCCGCTGCGCCAAGATCGCCAAGGACCGCGGCCTTTCCGGCCCGATCCACCCGGCCTCCGCTTATTTCTGCAAGCACCCGCCGATCCAGATGCCGGACGACCAGGCACACGACCAGCTCGAGACCTTCATCAAGGGGTGATGGCCTGAAACCCCTCCCTTCTAGGGAGGGGCAGGGGTGGGTAGCGACTGAGCCCCCTCGATGGGGGCGAAGGAGCCCTTCGGCGGCATCGAGCCGCCTCGGCGCTTACCCACCCCCGGCCCCTCCCTTGCAGGGAGGGGAGGCTTTACGCCCCCGCCGCCCCGTAATTTCCATTGAGATACACCAGCGGGTGCACATCCTCGCGGACCTGCACGTCCTCGACCACGCCGATGAAGATCGAGTGGGTCCCGAAGCGGTGGTGATCCGTCCGACGGCAGGTCAGTGCGGCCTGCGCTTTCAGTAGCCGCGGCGGGCGGGTGCAATCGGTGTTCCAGCCGCTGGCGAAGCGCAGCGCGTGCTGGCGGCGGTCGGCGAACATCTGGGCGATGTCCTCCTGGTCGCGGTGAAGCACGTTGACGCAGAAATGCGACACGTCTTCCATCGAGCGGTGCATGGTCGCCGCCTGGTTGATGCAGATGAGCAGGCTGGGCGGGTCCATCGACAGCGACGACATCGCGGTGGCGGTGATGCCCATCGGCAGACCGTCGACGCAGATGCTGATCACGTTCACCGTCGAAGCGACGCGCCGCATAGCCGCCTTGAAACCGTCGCTGAGGTCCTGCTCGCCCATCGTCCCCGCCCCATGGACATTCGGGGACGCGCTGGCAACGGGGGAAGGGCAGTTCCTCCCCATCGCCGATGGGGAGGAACTTGGAGCGGGGCGGTGCCGGGGCTAAGACGCCTGGGTGACGCATTTCGACATCCTCATCGTCGGTGCCGGCCATGCCGGGGCGCAGGCGGCGATCCAGCTTCGTCAGCTTGGCTTTGCCGGCTCGATCGGGATTGCCGGCGCGGAGCCGGAGCTGCCCTATGAGCGGCCGCCGTTGAGCAAGGACTATCTGGCCGGCGACAAGGCGTTCGAGCGGATGCTGATCCGGCCGGCCGAATTCTGGGCGGAGCGGCAGATCGGAGTCCTGACCTCCACACGGATCGCGAGCGTCGATCCGGCCGCCAAGGCGGTCCTGTCGGAGGACGGACGCGCCTTTTCCTATGGCACCCTGCTCTGGGCGGCCGGAGGAACGCCGCGCCGGCTCCGCTGTGAAGGCGGCGACCTGAAGGGCGTTCACGTCGTCCGCTGCCGCGGCGAGGTGGACACGATCCTGGCCGAGCTCCCCGCTACCCGGCGGGTGGCAGTGGTTGGCGGCGGCTATGTCGGGCTGGAAACCGCAGCGGTGTTACGCGGCCTCGGCAAGGAGGTGGTGCTGCTCGAAGCGCTCGGCCGCCTGCTCGCCCGGGTCGCCGGGCCTGAAATCGCGCACTTCTACGAGGGGGAGCATCGCGCCCGAGGGGTGGACGTGCGCCTGCTTGCCATGGTGGAAAGCATTGAAGGCAAAGACGGCCGTGCCGCCGCGCTGCGCCTGGCCTCGGGCGAGCGGATCGCGGCGGACATGGTGATCGTCGGCATCGGCATCGACGCGGCGGTGGAGCCGCTGCTTGCCGCCGACGCGGAGGGGGCGAACGGGGTGGATGTGGATGCGTTTTGCCGCACCAGCCTGCCTGGCATTTACGCGATCGGCGACTGCGCGGCGCATGAGAATATGTTCGCTGGCGGGCTGCGTATCCGGCTCGAGTCGGTGCAGAACGCGCACGATATGGCGGCGACGGCGGCCCGGGCGATCGTCGGGACGCCGGAGCCCTACGGGGCGATGCCCTGGTTCTGGTCCAACCAATATGACCTGAAGCTGCAGACGGTTGGGCTTTCGGTTGGCCACGATTCCACGCTGGTGCGCGGCGATCCGGCCGGGCGCAGCTTCTCCGTGCTTTACCTGCTGGGAGGTCGGGTGCTCGCCTTGGACTGCGTCAACGCGACTCGGGATTATGTCCAGGGGCGGAGGCTAATTGTGGAGAAGACGGTTGCCGATCCGGAGAAGTTGGCGGACGTCTCGGTACCGCTCAAAGAGCTCGTGTAACGATCAATATCCGTTCGTCCCGAGCGTAGTCGAGGGGCGCACATGAGGACTCAGTGCCAGCGCCCCTCGACTTCGCTCGGGACGAACGGAGTGGGGGTGAGCGTCAGACTTTCTCTCGCGCCGCGAAGCCCGCAAGCACCTCGCACACCCACCGGCCCGCGGTCAGCGCCGAGATGTCGCTTACGTCCAGGCTCGGATCGAATTCGGTGAGGTCGACCAACCGCACCCTGGGCTGGGCGGCGAGTTGGCGGGCGGCGCGGAAGAACATGTCGGGGTGCATGCCGCCGGGGCGGGCGCCGGGCGCGCCGGGCATGTGGCCGCGCTCCACCACGTCGATGTCGAAATCGACCATCAGCACTTCGCAGTGGACGAGGCGGGACAGGGCGTCGTCGAGCACTTCCAGCAGCCCGTGCCGGCGCACCGCCCCGATCGGGTAAACGCCGACCCCGGCCGCCACCGCATCCTCGTGCATCGCCTTGGTGTTCGCCCAGGGGGCGAGGCCGATCTGGCAGATGTTGGCGCCGGGCAGGCCGTCTTCGAGCAGGCAGCGAACCGGATTGCCGTTCATCGGCCCGTCCGCGGTGTCGCGCATGTCGAAATGGGCGTCGAGGGTGATCAGGCCGACCCGCTCCAGCGGTACGCCGAGCGCGTGGGCGGCGGGACGGGTGACGGCGTTGTTGCCGCCGATGAGCAGGGTCAGGCCGTGGGCGGCGGTGCAGGCGGCTGCGGCGTCCCGGACCGGCTCGAACCCTGCGGCGGGGCTCAGGCCCTGCACCGGCACGTCGCCGGCGTCGCGCACCCGCATCGCAAGCTCCTCCCCCGTCTCCAGATTGTAGGTGCTGAAGCGCTTCAGCGCGCGGCGCACGGTTTCCGGCGCGAGGTCGCAGCGGCCGGGGGTGACGGAGCCCGCCTCTATCGGCGCGCCGAGCAGCGCCACCTCTCCTTCCGGGCCGAGGAGGTCGGCAATCGATTTCCAGCTCATGGCTTGGCCTCTACACCGTCCGCGGCCTAAGGTGCACAATCATGTGGGACCGCCTCCTGACCAACTGCAACATCGCCACCATGGATCCGGCCGTGCCGGGCGCGTTCGGCGCGATTGAGGACGGGGCGATCGGAATTCAGGATGGGCGAATCGTCCGGGTGGGGCCGAGGAAGGACCTGCTCGGCTATCGGGCCAGGAGCGTCGAGCCGCTGGGCGGCGCCTGGGTGACCCCCGGCTTGGTGGATTGCCACACGCACCTGGTGTTCGGCGGCAACCGGGCGGGCGAGTTCGAGCAAAGGCTGAACGGCGCGACCTATGAAGAGATCGCGCGAGCAGGGGGCGGCATCGTCTCGTCGGTGAAGGCTACCCGATTGGCTTCGCTGGAGGAGCTGATCGAACAGTCGCGGCCCCGGCTGCAGGCGCTGATGCGGGGCGGGGCGACGACGGTGGAGATCAAGTCGGGCTATGGGCTCGACACCCAGACCGAACTGAAGATGCTGGAGGCGGCCAGGGCGCTCGACGAAAGCGAGAAGGTGCGGGTCTCCCCTACCCTGCTCGCCCTCCACGCCCTGCCGCCGGAGTATAAGGACCGGCGCGAGGCGTTCGTGGAGCTCGCCATCGAGGACATGCTTCCCGCCGCCGCCGAAGCGGGGCTCGCCACTGCCGTGGATGCGTTTTGCGAGGGGATCGGCTTCACGCCCGCAGAGGTGCGCGCGCTGTTCCAGGCCGCCGCCGAGCACGGGTTGCGGGTCAAGTTGCATGCCGAGCAGCTCAGCAATCTGGAAGGCGCCGCGCTTGCCGCCGAATATGGCGCGCTGTCGGCCGACCATCTCGAACATGCGGACGAGGCGGGGATTGCGGCGATGGCCGCTGCGGGGATGGTGGCGGTGCTGCTTCCCGGCGCCTTCTATGCCTTGCGCGAGGAGAAGAAGCCGCCGGTGGAGCTGCTGCGCCGCTACGGCGTGCCGATGGCGGTGGCGACCGATTGCAACCCCGGCACCTCGCCGATCCTGTCGCCGACGCTGATGCTGAGCATGGCCTGCACCCTGTTCCGCCTGACGCCGGAGGAGGCGCTGGCCGGGATGACGGTGCACGCGGCCAAGGCCCTGGGGCTGGAGAAGGAGATCGGCACCGTCACGCCCGGCAAGGCGGCGGACCTGTGCGTGTGGCGGGTGAGCCGTCCGGCCGAGCTTTGCTACTGGATTGGGCATCCGGGGCCGGAGAAGCGGATCGTGGCGGGAGTGGACGCTTGATTTCGCTCCGTCACCCCGGACTTGATCCGGGGTCCACCTTTCTTCACTCAGCACGGGCAACAAGAAGATGGATGCCGGATCAAATCCGGCATGACGAAGGTGCGGAATGCTGAACAGACGCGATAACTCCCGCTCCATCCGTGCCCGCACCGGGCCGGAGAAGATCGCCAAGCATTGGACCACCGAAGCGGCGGTGCGGATGCTGCAGAACAATCTCGATCCGGGCGTTGCGGAGGCGCCCGAGGAGCTCGTCGTTTATGGCGGGATCGGCCGGGCGGCGCGGGATTGGGAGAGCTTCGACAAGATCATCGAAACGCTTGAGCGGCTGGAGGAGGACGAGACGTTGCTCGTCCAGTCGGGCAAGCCGGTAGGCGTGTTCCGCACCCACGCCGATGCGCCGCGCGTCTTGCTCGCCAATTCGAACCTGGTGCCGAAATGGGCGACGTGGGAGCATTTCCATGAGCTCGATCGCAAGGGGCTGATGATGTACGGCCAGATGACGGCCGGATCGTGGATCTACATCGGCACCCAGGGCATCGTGCAGGGCACCTTCGAGACCTTCGCCGAGATGGGCCGGCAGCATTATGGCGGCGACCTTTCCGGCCGCTGGATCCTGACCGCCGGCCTTGGCGGAATGGGCGGGGCGCAGCCGCTCGCGGCGGTGATGGCCGGGGCGCACTGCATCGCGGTGGAATGCCAGGAAAGCCGGATCGAGAAGCGGCTCGAGACGCGCTATCTGGACCGACGCGCCGACACGATCGACGAGGCGCTGGAGATCATCCGCACCGCGAGCGTACCGACCTCCGTGGGGCTGCTCGGCAATGCGGCGCAGGTCTTCACCGAAATGGCCGAACGCGGCATCAGGCCGGATGCGGTTACCGACCAGACCTCCGCCCACGACCCGCGCAACGGCTACCTGCCGCTCGGCTGGACGGTGGAGAAGTGGATGGAGATGCGCGAACGGGCGCCGGAGGTGGTGGAGGAAGCGGCGCGGCGCTCGATGGCGATCCATGTCGAGGCGATGCTTGCCTTTCGGGAGATGGGCATCCCCACCTTCGATTACGGCAACAACATTCGTCAGGTGGCGAAGGACGCGGGCATCGTCCATGCTTTCGACTTCCCCGGCTTCGTGCCGGCTTACGTGCGGCCGCTGTTCTGCCGCGGCGTCGGCCCGTTTCGGTGGGTGGCTTTGTCGGGCGATCCCGAGGACATCTACCGCACCGACGCCAAGGTGAAGGAGCTGATCCCAGACGATCCGCATCTCCACCGCTGGCTCGACATGGCGCGGGAGCGGATTGCGTTTCAAGGGCTGCCGGCGCGGATCTGCTGGGTTGGCTTGGGACAGCGGCACCGGCTTGGCATGGCGTTCAACGAAATGGTGGCTTCGGGCGAGCTCAAGGCGCCGATCGTCATCGGCCGCGACCACCTCGACAGCGGCTCGGTGGCAAGCCCGAACCGGGAAACCGAGGCGATGAAGGACGGATCGGACGCGGTGTCCGACTGGCCCTTGCTCAACGCGCTGCTCAACACCGCGTCGGGCGCGACCTGGGTGTCGCTCCACCATGGCGGCGGAGTGGGCATGGGCTATTCGCAGCATAGCGGAATGGTGATCGTCGCAGACGGGACGGCGGACGCGGCGCGGCGGCTGGAGCGGGTGCTGTGGAACGACCCCGGGACGGGGGTGATGCGCCATGCGGATGCGGGGTACGAGCTCGCAATCGACTGCGCGCGCGAGCAGGGGCTGGACCTGCCGATGGTGGGGCTGTGATCCTTTCCCGTCATGCCAGCGAAGGCTGGCATCCATGCTGCGCCACTCAAGTCTGTGCTGGCGGAGGCTCTGCATGGACCCCAGCCTTCGCTGGGGTGACGGGATGATGGGCGGAATTTCCCTTACTCCCGGCTCCGTCTCTCTTGGCGAGCTCAGGGCCGTGTGGAATGGGGCCGGCGTCACTTTGTCTCAGCAAGGCTGGAGCGCGCTTGACGCGGCCGCTTTGTCCGTTGCGCGCATCGTCGCTTCCGGCGCCACCGTCTATGGCGTCAACACCGGCTTCGGGCTGCTTGCCCAGACGCGGATTGCCGACGACCGGCTCGAGGAGCTGCAGCGCAATCTCATCCTGTCGCATAGCTGCGGACTGGGCGAGGCGCTGGATCGGCGCATCGTCCGGCTCGCCATTGCGCTCAAGGCGATCGGGCTGGGGCGCGGCCATTCGGGCGTTCGGCCCGTGGTGGTGGAGCGCTTGCTGGCGCTGGTTGAGGCCGACGCACTGCCGCTCATTCCCTCGCAGGGCTCGGTGGGCGCTTCGGGTGACCTCGCCCCCCTCGCCCACCTTGCCGCGCCGCTGATCGGTGAGGGGAAGATTGTGCTCGGCGGCGAGGTGGTGCCCGCCGCCGAAGCTCTGGCCCGGCTGGGTCTCGAACCGCTCGTGCTCGGCCCCAAGGAAGGGCTGGCGCTGATCAACGGCACGCAGATTTCCACGGCCATCGCGCTCGACACCCTGTTCACCGCCGAGCGGGTGTTCGCCTCGGGGCTCATCGCCGGCGCGATGTCGCTGGATGCACTGAAGGGCACCGATGCCGCTTTCGACCCTCGAATACATCAGGCGCGCGGCCAGCCGGGGCAGATCGCCGTCGCCGCCCTCCTCAAACAGCTCCTCGACGGCAGCGAGATCCGGCACAGCCATGAGGACTGTCCGCGGGTGCAGGACCCGTACAGCTTCCGCTGTCAGCCGCAGGTGATGGGCGCGGCGCTCGACCTGATGCGCCATGTCGCACGCACGCTGGAGATCGAGGCCAATGCGGTGACCGACAATCCGGTGGTGTTTCCCGACGCGGACGAGTCGCTGTCCGGCGGCAATTTCCATGCCCAGCCGGTCGCCTTTGCCGCCGACATGCTGACCATGGCGCTGTGCGAAATCGGGTCGATCTCCGAACGCCGGGCCGCCGTCTTGATCGACCCCAAGATGAGCGGCCTGCCGCCCTTTCTGGTGCAGGACAGCGGCGTCAATTCCGGCTTCATGATCGCCCAGGTTACCGCCGCCGCCTTGGTGTCGGAGAATAAGAGCCTGGCCTGGCCGGCGAGCGTCGACACCATCCCGACCTCCGCGGGGCAGGAGGACCATGTCTCCATGGCGACCCACGCCGCCACCAAGGCGCGGCGGGTTGCGGCCAATGCCGCGGGGGTGGTCGGCATCGAGCTGCTCTGCGCCGCCCAGGGCTTGGATTTTCACGCGCCGCTGACCTCTTCGCCGGCCGTCGAGGCGGCGCGGTCCGAAATCCGCCGCAATGTCGCGCATTATGCGTCCGACCGGTATCTCGCCGACGATCTGGAATGGGCCAAGGCGGCGGTGATGGCGGGGACCTTGTCGAAGCAGGTGGAAGGCGCACTCTTCTGATCGACCTCAACCAGGCGGACGGCGCGCTCGAGCTTGAGGGCGAGGTGTGCGTGATCGGCGCGGGCGCGGCGGGCATCACGCTGACCCGCCGCCTGCTCGCCGCCGGGCGGACGGTGGTGCTGCTGGAAAGCGGCGGCTTCGATTACGAGGCGCCGGTGGCCGGGCTCAACGCCGGCGAGAATGTCGGCGAGGACTATTACGACCTGGAGGATGCGCGGCTGCGCTTCTTCGGCGGCACCACGGCGATCTGGGGCGGGCGCTGCGCCGAGTTCGACCCGATCGATCTGGAGAAGCGAGAGTACGTGCCCCATTCCGGCTGGCCGATCGCTTATGCCGAGCTGGAGAGCTGGTACCGCGAAGCGCGTCCGCTGTTCGGCCTGCCGGAGGAGCGGCCCTCGCCCGAGACTTTTCGAAAAGCAGGCGTGCCGCTTCCGAAGTTCGAGGAGCTCGAAACGCCGCTGTGGACCTTCGATCGCCGCTTCAACCGCTTTGCCTGGGAAAGCTGCGCCGACCTTGAGGCCGACCCGAAGTTCCAGATCGTCAGCCATGCGACGGTGACGCGCATCGTCCAAATGGACGGCGGGATCGAGCGCGTCGAGGCGCGGGCGCTCGGGGCGGGGCGGCTGACCGTCAACGCCAAGGCCTTTGTCCTCGCCGCTGGGGGAATCGAGAATCCGCGCCTGCTGCTCGCCTCCGGGATCGGCAACGGCCACGACCAGGTCGGCCGCTATTTCATGGAGCACCCCCATGCACGGGGCGGGCGGATCGTGAAGGGCGCCGCCTGGCCGCTGCTCAAGGCGTTCGGCCGCCGCCACCGCATCGGCGGGCAGGACCTTGCCGCGCTGATCGCACCGGGCAAGGCGTTGCAGCGCCGCGAGGGCATCTTGAACACCTCGCTGACCGTTGTCGCCCGCCAGCCGCAGGGGCGGCGCCAGTTCGTCGGCATGAAGGCCTATTCGGGCCTCAAGCACTCGATGGCGCCGACCAGGAAGGGCCGGGCGCTGTGGATGATGACCAAGAAGGCCGCGGGCTGGGCGCAGCGCCATGTCGATCCGGCCCGGCCGTGGCTGCTCCACAAGCTGGGCAGCGTCGATGTCGCCCTCCTGGTCCGGGCCGAGCAGGCGCCGAACCCGGACAGCCGAGTCACTCTAAAGGCGGAGCGCGACGCCACCGGCGTTCCGCGTGTGGCGCTGGATTGGCGGCTGAGCGAGATCGATGTGCGCAGCGTTTCGGTGCTGGTGGAGACGCTGGGCCGGGAGCTGCAGCGCCTCGGCCTCGGCAAGGTCGAGCCGGCGGAATGGCTCTCCTCGGGCCGGTGGCAGACTGACCCGCTGATCTCCTCCCACCCGATCGGCGGCTACCACCACATGGGCACCACCCGCATGGGCGACGACCCGAAGACCAGCGTCACCGATGCGGACGGGCGCGTGCACGGGGTGGGCAATCTCTGGGTGGCCGGCTCGTCGCTGTTCCCGACTGGGAGCTGGGCCAACCCGACGCTGACCATCGCCGCGCTTGCCTTGCGCAGCGCGGACCGGATCTCGCGGGAGCTGGGGCAATGACAGCCATCCTCCCCGCCGGCTCCAACCACACGCGCTTGTTTGGCCTAACCCCGCGCGAGCGCCTCGCCCGGATCGCGGCCAAGCAGGACCTGGAATTCGCCTCCGGCCCTGGCGGCGGGCCGCTGGTCGCCAATCTCGACTTCGTGTTCGACCCGGCCTGGGTGCGGCTGATCGCCGACCGGCCGAACCACCTTGTGACTCAAGGCGGCGTCCCGGTGCTCGCCAACGCCAGCGATCTCGACACGCGCCTCGCCATCACGCTGGCGATGCGTGAGGGCAGCGCCGCCGAGGTGCCCGGCCTCACCGTCGTCGCCTTCGAGGAAAGCGGCGGCATCGAGAATGAGGAGCTGCGCAAGCGCGAGCGCCCGTTCATGGGGCGCCTCACGCCCGCGACGGTGCGGGCGCTGGAGCGGGAAAGCTATTTCGGTGCCTATAAGGGCGTCACCGACGTGCTCACCAAATATCTCTGGCCGGAATGGGCGTTGGTCCTGACCCGCTGGGCCGCACGCTTCGGCATCTCGCCCAACCAGGTCACCACGCTCGGGGCGCTGCTCTGCGTCTCCGCCACCTTCCTGTTCGCGTACGGCTGGTACTGGACCGGCCTTGCCGCCGGGCTGGTCTTCATGGTGCTCGACACGGTGGACGGGAAGCTCGCCCGCTGCACCCTCACCTCCTCGGCGATCGGCAACGTCTTCGATCACGGCATCGACCTCGTCCACCCGCCCTTCTGGTGGTGGGCGTGGGGCGCGGGGCTCGTCGCTTACGGACGCCCGCTCGAGCCGGAGACCTTCTGGTGGACGCTGGCGGCGATCGTCGGCGGCTATGTCGTCCAGCGGCTGATCGAGGGCGCCTTTATCGCGCGCTTCACCATCCACATCCACGTCTGGCGCCCGTTCGATAGCTGGTTCCGGCTGATCACCGCCCGGCGCAATCCGAACATGGTCATCCTCGTGGCCTTCCTCGCCTCGGGGCGGCCGGACTGGGGACTGATTGCCGTCGCCGCCTGGACGATGGCCTCGCTCCTCGTCCACCTCGTCCAGCTCCTTCAGGCGCTGGCGGTGCGGGCAAAGGGCGGCGAAGTGCGATCGTGGCTGGCCCAGGGAGACGCTTCGTGAACGAGACCATCACCCGCTTCGGCTATCCGGACACGCTGATCGCCGACTATGCGCAATGGGTGGTGCTGCTAAGGCCCGAGCAGCCGACGCTCGGCAGCCTGGTGCTCGCCGCCAAGGGGCCCGCAACTGCTTTTTCCGAACTCACGCCGGAAGCTTTCGCGGAACTCGACCGCGTCGTCGCCGACATCGAGGGCCGGGTCTGCGACGCGGTCGGCTATCTCAAGATCAACTATCTGATGCTGATGATGGTGGACCGCCACGTCCACTTCCACGTCATCCCGCGCTACGATGGAGAGCGCAGCGCGGCCGGGGTGACGGTGCGCGATTCGGGCTGGCCCAAGGCGCCGGCGCTTGGCGAAGCCGTGGCGCTCAGCGCCGAGCAGATCGGCGCGCTGGCCGGCTGGCTTCGAAGCGATTGGCCCAGCACGCGGTAAGCGCCTCTGCTTTCTCGACGTCGGCCGGATAATCCACTTCCTGCCATTCCTCGCCCCGGATCGATACCGTGCGAACGTCGACCCCGGTGCGGGCAAGCTCGTCAATGGCGCGCAGATACCAGCGCCTTGTGCCATCCGGCGCGCGCAGCATGGCATCGACCTGGTCGATGAACAGCCGCGGCCCCTCGCCCCGGAAGGCAAGCAGGCCGATCGATTCCGCATTATACTGGCCCGGTTCGAGCGCCTTGCCGATCCGCAGCAGGGAATCGCCGTCGCGCAGCACCTTCATGTCGTCCGAGTCGTAATCGTCCTTCTCGTCCACGGTGACCGCGATCGGCCCCGTGTCGGCCGCAAGCACGCGCTGCAGCAGCCGGTCCGACACCAGCGTATCGCCGTTGAGGAGCAAGGTGTCCTGGTCGAACTCCTCGCGCGCCATCCACACCGAGCCGAGATTGTCGGCGACATGGTAGAATGGATTGAAGAAGGTGCGCACGCCGGGCCGCTTGGCCGTGACCGCGTCGACGAGATGGTCGGCAAAGCCGGTCACCACCACGATGTCCTCGATCCCCGCGCCCCCGAGCACATCCAGTTGCCAATCGAGCAAGCTCCTGCCGGCCAGCCGAATAAGGCACTTCGGCCGTTGCGCGGTGAGCGGCAGGAGGCGCGAGCCCTTGCCGGCGCTCAGGATTATGGCTTTGCGGATGGTCATGAAAGTGCCGTTTCGGCGCTCCTCGAAGGCGTTGCCCCCCTGCAACTCAGGCAAGAAGTGCACATCATGCGTGACTTTTTTGTGGCCGTGGGCGGGCGAACCTGATTTCAGGGGAAGCATGGGGGAATGGACCGCAATCGTGCTGGCCGGAAACCGGCCGGGGGAAAACGGCTTCGCCGAAAGCCACGGGGTGCCGGCCAAGGCGCTGATCCCCGTGGGCGGCGAGCCGATGCTGGGCCGCGTCTTGAAGGCGCTGCTCGCCTCGCCCTCGATCGCGCGCATCGTGGTGCTCGCCCAAGAACCCGAAATGCTGCTCGGCGGCGCGCTCGGCTGGGCGGCGCTGGAGCCGCGGGTCGGCACCGCAAAGGCGGGCGAAGGCATTTCCCAGAGCATTGCTTCCATCGCGGGCGGCGCTGCGGCGCCCTGGCCGGTGCTGGTCACCACAGCCGACCACGCCCTGCTGCGGCCGGAGATGGTGGAAGCCTTTATCGCCGGCAGCGCGCACGCCGACGCGAGCTTTGCGATGGTCGAGCGCAAGGTTGTGGAGCAGGTCCACCCCGGCACCAAGCGGACCTGGATCAAATTCAGCGACGGCCATTATTCGGGCGCCAACCTGTTCGCCCTGCGCACGCCGGCGGCGCACAAGGCGCTCTCCTTTTGGGCAAAGGCCGAGCGCGACCGCAAAAAGGTGCTGCGCCTGCTGCTGTTCTTCGGCCCGACCATCTTCCTGCGCGCACTGACCCGCACCATCAGCCTGGAAAACGCGGCGGCGAAAGCGGGGCGGGACCTTGGCCTCAAGGCGAAAGCCGTGCGCCTGCCGTTCGCGGAAGCAGCCATCGATGTCGACAAGCCTGCCGATCTGCAGTTGGTGGAGCGGATTCTGGCCTGTTCGGCCGCAGCCATTGCAAGACGACCGGAGCAGGCGTAGCTTTCCATTCGGCGCACGTGAGTATTTCGGGAAGGGGTTACCGAAAACACGAGCGATAGGGGGGGGCTATGTTCGTTCAAAAACCACGTAACCGCTGTTCTTATTTGCTTATTTCTGCGGCTGCATTGGGCGCAGGCGTGTTACCGGCGGGCGCGGCCCAGGCGCAGCTTGGTTCGAAGTTCGAAAACCCGCCCGCGCTGGTGCCGCAGGAACAGCAGGACGAGGCGGGCTTCGAATCGACGGCGAATGCGCAGGAGTCGCGGACCAAGACGTTCGATCTGTCGATCGTTTATCGCGCCGGGCAGATCTACAATCCGGGAACGGCGAGCTTCGACAACGTCAACCTGCGCAGTTACGAAGGGACCGGCGTCGACCCGAAGGGGCCCTACATCTCGCCGCTGATCCAGGCGGCGCCGGGGGATACGGTGCGGGTGATGCTGCGCAACAAGCTGCCAAGCGACATGACCTGTCATTCCGACGGTGCCAGCGTGAACCAGCCGCATTGCTTCAACAGCACCAACCTGCACACCCACGGCCTGTGGGTGAACCCGTCGGGCAATGGCGACAACGTGCTGCTGTCGATCAATCCCGGCGTCGATTTCGAATATGAATACAACATCCCGGACGGCCATCCGGCGGGCACCTTCTGGTATCACACCCACCGCCACGGATCGACGGCGCTTCAGGTGTCGAGCGGCATGGCCGGCGCGCTGATCATCCGGGGAGACCGGGCGCCGGGCGACAAACCGGGCGACCTCGATCTCCTGCTCAAGGGAACGCAGGACCGGGTCCTCGTTCTCCAGCAGATCCAATATGCCTGCCGCGACGATAAGAATAAGATCAAAGTCGATGCCAAAACCGGCGTCTACAAATGCGATCCCAAGGATGTCGGCGCGATCGAATCCTACGATCTGTTCTCGCCGGGGCAATGGCCGAAGTCCGGCCGCTACACGAGCATCAACGGCCTGATCGTGCCGACCTTCGATGCGCAGCAGGGGCAATTGGAGCGCTGGCGGCTGATCCATGCCGGGGTGCGCGACACGATCAGCCTTCAGTTCAAGAAATATGAGGGGCGCGCCCTCAAGCCCGAGACGAAGCTCAGTCCGGCGCAGATGGACGCGCTGGTCGACGGGGGCTGCGACGACACGCCGCTCAACTACCATCTCGCCGCCGCCGACGGCATCACCATGTACAAGGCGCTGCCGACCGACGTTGCGGTGCTCCAGCCCGGCTACCGCTTCGATGCGTTGGTCGTGTTTCCCGAGGCCGGCACCTATTGCGTGATCGACGCCGATGCGCCGGGCGCGGGCTCCGTCGGCGGCAACGGTTCGGGAACGCGGCTGCTTGGCCTTGTCAAAGTCGCCGCGGGATCTGCCCCGCCGGCCGCCGGACTGGGCAACATATTGGGGACGCTCGCCGAAAAGAACATGCCCGCGTCGGTGCGGGCCGCGATCGTTGCGGACGTGCGCGGCCTCAACCTTGGCCGCTTCGCGCCGCACCCGGCGGTGGAAGCGAGCGAGGTCACCGGAACGCAGGAAATGACCTTCCTGATCGATGTCAGCGGCCCCAACGCGACCTTCAATGTCGGCAGCCAGGATTACGCGCCGCGCCCCTACGCACCCGGCCGCGTCGATCGCCAGTTCACCCTTGGCGGTGTCGACGAATGGACCCTGCGTTCGGAGTTCGTCAGCCACCCCTTTCACATCCATGTGAACCCGTTCCAGATCATCTCGATCAAGGATCCGAGCGGCAAGGAGGTGAGCCTCGCCGATTCAAAGGACGATTACGGCGGCAAGCTCGACCCGCAATATCGCGGCCTGATGGGCGTCTGGAAGGACACGCTGATGGTGAAGAGCCTGATCAACAGCTATCCGCCGCCGATCAGCGGCACCAACCCGCAGGTGCCCGCCGTTTATACGATCAAGGTCCGCACCCGCTACGAGCGCTACATCGGCGAGTTCGTGCTTCACTGCCACATCCTCGACCATGAGGATCAGGGCATGATGCAGAACGTGGCGATCGTGCTGCCCGGTAACGGGCCGGCCGCGGTCAACGCCGGGAGCGGCGGTCATGGCGGGCACTGAGAAGCCACCGCCGGCAGAGAGCGGTGCGGACGAGCCAAGGCCGATGGATTTCGGCCTCGACTTCTTCAGCAAGGCCACGAAAAAAGGGGGCACGGCCGAATTCACCAAGCTGGTCGGCGGCCGCGCGCCCGATCCCGGCAAGGCGGCGCGGAGCTTTCGGGAAAGCCGGGGCACCGACCAGTCGATGCTGGAAGCGATGGTCGGCGATCCCGATTTCCTGCCTTCCATTTTCCTGGAGCGCGGTGCGGCGGCGGCGCGGGCGGTGGGCCGGATTGTGGTCCAATCGGGCCGCGATCACCGCGGCAACGACCAGCCCGAAGGCTGGAAAGGCACCGGCTTCCTGGTCGGCAAGGATCTGTTGCTCACCAACCACCATGTGCTGAACTCGGTGGACTCGTGCCAGAACGCGACCTTTCAGCTCAATTACCGAAATCGGCTGGACGGCGCCGCCGACAAGTCCGACGAATTCAAGCTGCGCCCGCTCGACCTGTTCGTCACCAGCCCGGTCGATGGCGGCCTCGACTACAGCTTTGTCGCCATCGGCCTGGAAGCGGCGGAGCGCTACGGCTTCATCCCCGTGGAGCGGCGCGCGTATGTCTTCGACCCGGTCGCCAAGCGCCGCGTCGCCAACATCATCCAGCACCCGAGCGGGCGCTTCCAGGAAATCGTAATCCACGACAACTCGATTGCCGCGGACACCGGCCTGTTCGTCCATTACCTGACCGACACGGAGGGCGGCAGTTCGGGCAGCCCGATCCTGGACAATAAGTGGCGGCTGATCGGCCTCCACCATGCCTCGGCCAAGAACATGCACGGCGTTGCCGATCCGCGCACCGGCAAGGTCCCCGCCCTGCTCAACGAAGGGATCAAGCTCGCCTCCATCTCCAGCGACCTCGAGACGCGGGTGAAGGCGGAAGGAACGAACGGGCCGGCCTCGCGGGTGCTGCAATGCTTTGGCGGCATCAATTCGGCGGTCGGCTATTTCGGCACGCTTGGCCGGGGCAGCGCGCGCGAGGGGCTGGAGGCGCTGGTCGACTCCTACAAGGGCACCGATCAGGATCTCGATATCGGCGCCTGGAAAATCGAGTGGCTGGCAGTCAACGAGCCGGACAAGATCAAGCGGGTCGCCGCGTTCCTTGCCGACTTCAACCTCGACATCTGGGCGCTGGTCGATTGCTCGGCGGCCGCGGCCGAAGCACTGGTGGCGATCCTTCAGTCCGAATATAGCCTGAAATTCGCCGCAGCGCATTCGGAAGCCGACGCTAGCGGCGAGCGGCAGACCACCAGCCTGATCTGGAACACCGCAACGGTGGAGGGCCGAAGGATCGACTGGGAGGAGGATATTCGGCCCTGGTTCGCGGTCAGCAGCCAGAATTTCGGCAAGGACCTGCCCGGCGCCGTCCACGGGCGAATTTTCGACCGCTATCCCGGGCTGTTCCACTTCAAGGCGATCGGCAGCGATTTCGAATGCTACACGGTTCCGCTCCACCTCAATTCGCAGGAAGAAGGCACGCTTCGGCGGGAGCTGGCGAGCAAGATCCTCGCCGCCGCCGTCGCCCGCACCGCGGCCAAGGGGGACGGCGAGCGCGACTGGATCCTGCTCGGCGACATGGACGGCGAGATCGCGTCGAAGAACTTCCGGGTGCTGGCGGCGAAGGGGCTGGTCGCGCTCAGCGCCGAGGATGAGCAGGCCGGCAGCTTCACCTACCTCAAGAACCCCGAGCGATCGATGATCGACCATGTCTATGTCTCGCCCTACCTCACCAAACATCAGGGCGCGCAAAGCTTCTTCACGGTCGCGGCCGACAAGACCTACCCCAGCTACCTCAAGGAGATTTCGGACCACCGGCCGATCGTCACCCGCCTGGCGCTGCGCAAGGCCACCAAGGAGGAAGCGATCGCCTCCCTGCCGGACAGCCTGCAGACGGCGCTCAGCGAACTTTATGAGGGCAGCGGGCCCGGCCTCTAGCCCGACGTGGGGCCTGTTCAGGCCGGGGCCGCCGCAGTGTCAGTGTCGCGGCGGGGAAGGTTCCTTGGGAGAACGGCAAACCGTCACCCCGGACCTGATCCCGGGTCCACCTTCTTTCTGCGCCTCGCCTACCCGAAAGAAGAAGGTGGATGCCGGATCAAGTCCGGCATGACGAACGGCGGCTAAAGTCCCGCGGCCGGCGGAGCGCGCAAGCCGGCATGGCGACGGCCGATACAATCCGAACGGCCCGTGTGCAAAGCTGCCCGTAAGGAGAGTCTTGGCGTCGGACTTCGCCACTCGCTAGAGGCGAGCTGATGTTGCGCATCACCGAACTCAGCCTGCCGCTCCACCATCCGGACGAGGCGCTGCCTGCAGCAATCTGCAAGCGGCTGCGGATCACGCCCCGTGAGCTGGTCCGCCACGTCGTTGCCCGGCGGGCCAGCGACGCTCGCGACAAGAAGCGCATCCAGCTCGTCTACAGCGTCGACGTCAACGTGCGGAACGAGGCGGCGGTGCTCGCCCGCTTCGCCAAGGACCGGAATGTCCAGCCCACTCCCGACACGCGGTACCAGTTCATCGCCAAGGCGCCGGAGAACGGAACGACGCGCCGCCCGGTGGTGATCGGCGCCGGCCCGTGCGGGCTCTTCGCCGGTCTGGTCCTGGCGCAGATGGGCTTCCGCCCGATCATCGTCGATCGCGGCAAGGTGGTGCGCGAACGCACCAAGGATACGTGGGGCCTGTGGCGCAAGAGCGTGCTCAATCCGGAAAGCAACGTCCAGTTCGGCGAAGGCGGCGCTGGCACGTTCTCGGACGGCAAGCTCTACAGCCGGATCAAGGACAACCGCCATCTCGACCGCAAGGTGCTGACCGAGTTCGTCAAGGCCGGCGCGCCGCCCGAGATCCTTACCGAAGCGCATCCGCATATCGGCACCTTTCGTCTTGTCACCATGGTCGAGAGCCTTCGCGAAACGATCGAGGGGCTCGGCGGCGAATACCGTTTCTCGACCCGCGTCGATGGGCTCGACATCGTCACCGGACCGGACGGTGCGCGGCGGCTTCGGGGGCTTCACCTGCATGGCGGCGGCTATCTCGAGGCCGACCATGCGGTGCTGGCGGTCGGGCACAGCGCCCGGGATACCTTTGAGATGCTCCACGCCGCCGGAGTTCATGTCGAGGCCAAGCCGTTCGCGATCGGAGTCAGGATTGAGCATCCGCAATCCTGGATCGACAAGGCACGCTTCGGGTCCGATGCGGGCAATTCGATCCTCGGCGCCGCCGAATATCATATTTCGCATCATTGCTCGAACGGCCGCACCGTCTACAGCTTCTGCATGTGCCCGGGCGGCACGGTTGTCGCGGCAACCTCGGAAGAAGGCCGCGTCGCGACTAACGGCATGAGCCAATATTCGCGCAACGAGCGCAACGCGAATTCCGGCCTGGTCGTCGCGATCGATCCGGAGCGCGATTATCCTGGCGATCCGCTCGCCGGCATCAGGCTGCAGCGGCACTGGGAGTCGATGGCGTATGTCGCCGGCGGGTCCAGCTACAAGGCGCCGGCGCAGCGGCTCGGCGACTTTCTTGCAGGACGGCCTTCGACGGCGCTCGGCACGGTCAACCCCTCCTACCGCCCCGGCGTTCACCCCACCGACCTCGCCCAGTGCCTGCCGGATTTCGCGGTCGCGGCGATGCGGGAGGCTTTGCCAGTCTTCGGGCGCCAGATCCCGGGCTACGACCATCCCGACGTGGTGATGACCGGCGTCGAGACACGCACATCCTCGCCGGTGCGTTTCACCCGGGGCGAAGACTTCCAGAGCCTGAACACCATCGGCCTGTTCCCGGCGGGCGAGGGTGCGGGCTATGCCGGCGGCATCCTTTCGGCCTCTGTAGACGGGATAAAGGTCGCCGAAGCGGTAGCGGCCAGCCTGTGCCGGTCGGCGTGAGGGGCGCCCGGGCGCGATGACGCTGATCCTGTTCAACAAGCCGTTCGGCGTGCTGTGCCAGTTCACGAATGAACGCACAGGCCCGCCCCGGCCGACCCTGGCGGATTACATCGACGTGCCGGGCGTCTACCCGGCGGGCCGGCTCGATCTGGACAGCGAGGGGCTGCTTCTGCTGACCGACGACGGCGCGCTCCAGGCGCGGATTGCCGACCCCCGGTTCAAACTGCCCAAGACCTATCTCGTGCAGGTCGAAGGGGAGGTCGCCGAAAGCGAGCTCGCGACGTTGCGCCGCGGGGTGCAGCTAAAGGACGGAATGACTCGCCCCGCCGAGGCCAAGCGGATCGCCGAGCCGGTTCTCTGGTCTCGCGACCCGCCTGTTCGGTTCCGCAAGAGCGTGCCCGACTGCTGGCTGAAACTGACGTTACGCGAGGGGCGCAACCGGCAGGTGCGCAGGATGACCGCGGCCGTTGGGCACCCGACTCTGCGGCTGGTCCGATGGAGCATTGGCGACTGGACACTAGACGGCCTCCTGTCGGGAGAGTGCCGGCCTGCCTGACCGGCGGCCGGCGGTGAGCCTGAGGCGGGTCCAACCAGCCCTGCGCCGGCGGATGCGATCTGGCCAGCCGAGCCGGCACCGCATCTTCACCGGGCACAAAAAAACCGCCTTGGCATGTGCCTTGGCGGTTTGTTTTTGTGTGTTGGTTGCGGGAGCAGGATTTGAACCTGCGACCTTCAGGTTATGAGCCTGACGAGCTACCGGGCTGCTCCATCCCGCGTCACCG
>DASWNA010000026.1:0-48633 GCA_036399475.1 Allosphingosinicella sp. | reverse complement strand
GCGGGTATTGCGGAAGCGTCAGGCCAAGGCCATTGCCACGCGGGTAGCGCACCGCCGAGGGGCCGCTGTCGTGCAGCGCCATGGTGTGGACCATGTGGACCAGCTCGACTTCGTCGGAGGGGGCCATCACCACCAGATTGGGCAGAGTGCACAGGTAAGCGAGGTCGAAGCTGCCCGCGTGGGTCGCGCCGTCGGCACCGACCAGGCCGGCGCGGTCCATGGCGAAGCGCACCGGGAGGTTCTGGATGGCGACGTCGTGCACCACCTGATCGTAGGCGCGCTGCAGGAAGGTCGAGTAGATCGCGACGAACGGGCGGATACCCTGCGCGGCGAGGCCGGCGGCGAAGGTGACCGCGTGCTGCTCGGCGATGCCGACATCGAAGGTGCGCTCCGGGAACTTGGCTTGGAACTTGTCGAGGCCGGTGCCGGACGGCATCGCCGCTGTGATCGCAACGACCTTTTCGTCGCGCTCCGCTTCGCCGATCAGGGCGGTGGCGAACACGCCCGTGTAGCTTGGCGGTCCGGCGGGCGCCTTGGCCTGTTCGCCGGAGATGACATCGAACTTCTGGACGCCGTGATATTTGTCCGCGGCGGCTTCGGCGGGGCCGTAGCCCTTGCCCTTCTTGGTGACGACATGGACCAGCATCGGCCCCTCGTCGGCGTCGCGGACATTCTCCAAAATCTGGACGAGCTGGTCGATATTGTGGCCGTCCAGAGGGCCGACATAATAAAAGCCGAGCTCCTCGAACAATGTGCCGCCGGTGACCCAGCCGCGGGTGAACTCGTCGGCCTTGCGCGCCGCGCGGTGGAGCGGATCGGGTAGGCGGCGGGCGACGCGGCGGGCGAAATCGCGCAGGCCGAGGAACGGGCTGGAGGAGACCAGGCGCGCCAGATAGGCGGAAAGCCCGCCAACCGGCGGCGCGATCGACATGTCGTTGTCGTTCAAGATCACGATCAGGCGGTTGCCGGCGGCTTCCGCGTTGTTCATCGCCTCATAGGCCATTCCGGCCGACATGGCGCCGTCGCCGATCACCGCAATCGCGCGGCCCGGCTGGGCGGCGAGCTTGTTGGCGATTGCGAAGCCCAAGGCGGCGGAGATGGACGTGGAGCTGTGGGCGGCGCCGAACGGATCGTATTCGCTCTCGCTGCGCCGAGTGAAGCCGCTGAGGCCGCCCCCCTGGCGCAAGGTGCGGATGCGGTCGCGGCGACCGGTGAGGATCTTGTGCGGATAGGCCTGGTGCCCGACGTCCCAGATCAGCCGGTCACGCGGGGTTTCGAAGACATAGTGGATGGCGGTTGTGAGCTCCACCACACCAAGACCCGCCCCGAGGTGCCCGCCGGTCACCGAGACGGCCGAAATCATCTCCTCGCGCAGCTCGTCGGCGAGCTGGCGCAGCTGCTCCGGCCGGAGCTGGCGCAGCTCCACGGGCGTCGGCACCGTGTCGAGCAAGGGCGTGTGGGGGCGGTCGTTCATGGGTCCAGGGGCCTGTTATCGCAGCCGTCCGCCTAGCCCAAAGCGGCGGCGGTGTCGAATGAGGAAAAGGTCCATGTCCGGTGCAGAGGCCGCGGACGGAAAGAGGATCAGGCCTCGTTGCACTCGGTGCAGGTGCCGCGGACCTCGATCACCGGGCGCTGGGGGGAGAAGCCGGCCTGCTTGGCGGCGTCGCGCACGCCGCCTGACAGCTTGTCGTCGTCGAGGTGGGTGGTGTTGCCGCAGGTGTCGCAGATCAGGAAGATGCAGTCGTGCAGGCAATCAGGATGATCATTAGCCACATAGGCGTTGGCGCTTTCCACGCGGCGGGCAAGGTTCGAACCGACGAACAGGTCGAGGATCCGGTAGACGCTGTTGGCGGCGACGCGGCGGCCCTGGTCCTTGGAGACCTTGTCGGCGATGTCGTAGGCGGACGCGGGGTTGTCGAAGCTGGCAAGCGCTTCGAAAACGGCCGCGCGCATCTGCGTCCACTGCTCGCCGGAGCGCTCCATCGTCGTCTGGGCAACGGACATCAGCGAGTCGCCCTCGTGACTATGATGATGATGCGGGCCGGCCATGGTGCCTAGGTAAGGCTTCGGCTCCCTTGCGGCAAGGTCAGCCGGCACAGCGTGAACACGTCCGCGCCGGAACGGATCAGATCACCGCCCGGCGGTTGAGATCGTGGCCGAGGGCGAGGATGAGTACGCCGATCACCGTGTAGACCGTGCTCCATCCGCCATGCTCGAGCATCATCGATCCGCCCATCACGCCCAGGCCGAGGCCGCCGACTGCGGAGGGCATCATGAAGCCGTGCTCAAGAATGCCGCGGCCGAGCGCCAGCGTGCCGAGCAGGATGGCGAGGACCAGGCCGACTTCGTGGACGATGGGGTCGAGAAGCAGTCCGCCGGCCGAAGCCATGATGGCGACAAAGATCGCGCTGGCCAGGCAGTGAACGAGACAAAGGCCGGAGAGGGCAATGCCCACCCGGTCAATCGCTCCGCTCCGCGCCGCATTGGCGAACATCGACTTACACACTCCCTTGGTGACGCACTGTATAAGGCCGTTGCGGTAAAGATACAACATTACATCTGCGGAAAAGTTGCGCCCGAAATGCGTGCGCCCCATATGCGCGGCCATGGCCACCATCGCTGCCGCTCCACCCTCACAAGACCGTCCGAACAGCCTGTCCAGCTGGCTGTTCGCGGTGGCGGCGCTTGTGCTGCTGATGATTGTCGTCGGCGGCATCACGCGGCTCACCGAATCGGGGCTGTCGATCACCCGGTGGGAGCCAATCCGGGGCACCATCCCGCCCCTTGGCGAAGGGGCGTGGCGCGACGCCTTCGAGCTTTACCGGCAGAGCCCGCAATATCAAAAGGTGAACACGGGGATGACCCTCTCCGAGTTCAAGAACATCTATTTCTGGGAATATATCCACCGGCTGCTCGGGCGGGTCATTGGGCTCGCCTTCGCGCTGCCGTTGCTGTGGTTTGCCGTGAAGCGGGCTATCCCGCGGGGCTATGGCTGGAAGCTCGTTGCCTTACTGGCGCTGGGCGGAACGCAGGGCGCGATCGGGTGGTGGATGGTCGCGTCCGGCCTGGTCGACCAGCCGGAGGTGAGCCACATCCGTCTTGCCGTGCACCTGCTCACCGCCTTCACCATCTTCGGCGCGCTGCTCTGGGTGGCGATGGACTTAAGGCAGCTTGCCCGTGACGACGGCGCCCGGCCGGCGCGGATGCCGACGGTGGCGATCTGGGTGCTGTCACTGCTCGCGCTGCAATTCCTGTTCGGCGCCTACGTGGCCGGGCTCGAGGCGGGCTATGCCTATTCGAGCTGGCCGAAGATGGGGGCTGAGTGGTTCCCGTCGGGCGTGCCGATGCTGGAGCCTTACCTGCGCAACTATGTCGACAATCCGGTGGTGGTGCAGTTCGTCCACCGCTGGCTCGCCTTCGTGTTCGCTGCCGCGGCCTTTCTGCTGGCGCGCAAGGCGTGGAAGGAGAACCGCCCGATCGAAGGCGCGGTTCTGATCCTGGCCGTGCTCACCCAGATCCTGCTCGGCATCTTCACGCTCTTGTCGGGCGTCGACATCTACATCGCCGCCAGCCACCAGGGCATGGCCGCCCTGGTCCTGGCCGCCGTACTGGTAACCGCGCACCGGTTGGGCGGACGGGGGGCGGTTATCCACCAGCCCCGCTCATCCTGAGGAGCCAGCGAAGCTGGCGTCTCGAAGGACGCAGGGCATATTCGCCCGGTCCTTCGAGACGGGACTTCGACACGGGACCCCATCAAACTTTGATGGGGTCCCTGCTCAGTCCCTCCCCAGGATGAGTGGAGTGAGGATCGGGACAGGGAGCGGGTGAGGCGCAGAGATGCGTTCGGATGCCGGTTCAAACCTCCGATCCTACCGCGAGGTATCATTTTACCTTCCGTCAAACCCGCCTTTTCCTTGACTTTCTTGGGCAGCATCGGCATTTGCCCGCTTGTAGCGCCGCCTCGGGCTTTCCAAAGCCATGGGCGGCGCCGTTCATTTAGAAGAAGGTTTTCGGGCCATGAAGGCGCTGATGAAGACCACCAAGTCCGCAAGTGCGGCCGAGGTGGAGAAGAAATGGATTTTGATCGACGGCGACGGTCTCGTCGTCGGGCGAGTCGCCTCGATCATCGCGAACATCCTCCGCGGCAAGCACAAGGCGCTGTTCACGCCGCATGCCGACATCGGCGATCACGTGATCGTGATCAACGCCGACAAGGTGCGGTTCACGGGCAAGAAGCTCAACGACAAGATCTATTACCGCCACACCGGCTATGCCGGCGGCATCAAGGGCGTGACCGCGGGCAAGGTGCTCGAGGGCCGCTTCCCCGAGCGCGTGCTTGAAAAGGCGGTTGAGCGCATGATCCCGCGCGGCCCGCTTGGCCGTGAGCAGATGCGTCACCTCCACCTCTACAATGGCTCCGATCATCCGCACGGCGGCCAGAACCCCGAAACCCTCGATGTCGCGGGCATGAACCGCAAGAACAAGGTGGGCGCGTAATGTCCGACAATCGCCAGTCCCTTTCCGATCTCGCCAACCTGACCGGCGCGCCCGAGGCCCCGGCTCCGGCCGCCCCTGCCGACGCACCTGTTCAGGCCGATGCCGCTCCCGAGACTGCCGACGAGGCTCCGGCCGAGCCGGATACCGATGGCCGCTCTACCCAGGGTCCGCAGATCCAGGCGGTGCTTCGCGAGCAGCAACTCGACAAGCAGGGCCGCGCTTATGCAACCGGCCGCCGCAAGGACGCCGTTGCCCGCGTGTGGCTGAAGCCCGGTTCCGGCAAGATCATCGTCAACGGCCGCGACCAGACGGTGTATTTCGCCCGTCCGACGCTTCGCCTCGTGATCAACCAGGTGTTCGACATCACCGAGCGCCGCGATCAGTATGACGTGATCGCAACCGTCAAGGGCGGCGGCCTTTCCGGCCAGGCCGGCGCGGTTCGCCACGGCATCTCGACGGCGCTGACCCGCTACGAGCCGACGCTTCGCACCACGGTGAAGAAGGCCGGCTTCCTGACCCGCGATCCGCGCGTCGTGGAGCGCAAGAAGTACGGCCGCGCCAAGGCACGCCGCAGCTTCCAGTTCTCGAAGCGCTAAAGACATCAACTCCAAGTGGTACTTGGGGTTGGGCAGAGAAAAAGAGAGGGTCGTCCTTCGGGGCGGCCCTTTTCTTTTGAACACACCCAATCTCGGATGATGCAGGGCCGATCTGGATGACCGGGCACCCTAGCCGTTGATCGTCTGCATCCCCGCCGCGTGGTAGCGATCTCCCGCGGCCGCGCCGGGCGGCAGGATCGCGTCGATCCGGGCGAGGTCTTCGGTGTCGAGGGACAGGTACAGCGCGCCGATATTGTCATCGAGCCAGCGGCGGCGCTTGGTGCCTGGGATCGGGATGATGTCGCCGCCCTGCGCAAGCACCCAGGCCAAAGCGAGCTGGGCGGCGGTGCAGCCTTTCTCAGCCGCCATCGCTTCGATCTCGTGGACCAGGGCGATGTTCTTGTCGAAATTCTCACCCTGAAAGCGCGGGTGGCGGCGGCGGGTGTCGTCTTCGGGAAAGTCGTCCGGGCTCTGGAACTGACCGGTGAGGAAGCCGCGGCCCAGCGGGCTGTAGGCGACATAGGAAATACCGAGCTCGCGCACCGTTGGCAGAAGCTCC
Organism: Allosphingosinicella sp.; assembly: GCA_036399475.1. Classification (GTDB taxonomy): domain Bacteria; phylum Pseudomonadota; class Alphaproteobacteria; order Sphingomonadales; family Sphingomonadaceae; genus Allosphingosinicella. The sequence continues at coordinate 42,981 of DASWNA010000026.1, read as the reverse complement.
GCCTCCGCATCGCGGCTCCACAGCGAATATTCGGTCTGGAGGGCGGCGATCGGGTGCACCGCGTGCGCTCGCCGGACCGTCTCGGGGGCCGCTTCGCTAAGGCCGAGGAAGCGCACTTTCCCCTCCTCCACCAGCCGCGCCATCGCGCCCACCGTCTCCTCGATCGGCACGTCCGGGTCGACGCGGTGCTGGTAATAGAGGTCGATCGTGTCGATGCCGAGCCGGGTCAGGCTCGCCTCGCAGGCCGAGCGGACATAATCGGGCGTACCGCACACACCGCCGAAGCTGCCGTCGGCACCGCGGACGTTGCCGAACTTGGTGGCCAGGAATACGCGGCCGCGGCGGTCGGCGATGGCGCGGCCGATCAGTTCCTCGTTGCGGCCGACGCCGTACATGTCGGCGGTGTCGAGAAAGTCGATGCCGCGTTCCAGCGCGTGGTGGATGGTGGCGATCGACTCGGCATCATCGCCGTTGCCGTAGAATTCGCTCATCCCCATGCAGCCGAGGCCGATAGCCGACACCTCCGCTCCGCTTCCACCCAGACGACGCCGCTCGACCATGTTCAAAACTCCTCGCCGCTCATGCGCCCCAAACAACGAGGGTTTGGCGCGAGGGTTGCGCGGCTAAAGCGCGAGCTTCAGGAAAGGCACCGCCGCGGTCGGCCGGAGCACGATCGCCTGGCCCGCCGCCGCCTGGAAGATCTCGCCGTCGAGGATGACGTCCGAGCGATCGCCCTCGATTCGGATCTCGTCGCCTTGTTCAAGGTGAACGCCGCGCAGGCGGGTGCCGCCAAGCCGGCCCCGAACGGCGGCAATGAAGGCACGAAACACCGCCGGCACGCTGCGTTCGATCACCAGGAGCTGCATCGCGCCGGTGCGCGCATCGGCGCCGGGCATCGTCCCCTTCAAGAGCAGCCGCTGCAGCGTCGTCACCATCATGAAGGCGAAACGGCCGCTAAGCTCGCCATGCTTCAGCACCGAGATGCGCAGCGGCTGCGGAGGCCGCGGCAGGAAGCTGACGCTGCGCCCGATCGCCAACGCGATTATGCCGAGGATCAGCGCCAGCGCATGCGCAACGCCGTTGGGAAGGCCAAGCGGATATAAGGTGTGCCGGCAATAGAGCATCACGTCGGCAAGCCCGGCACCGCCCAGAAACATTCCGAGTACCGGCTTGCCGTCCGCGGTTCCGCCCGACAGCGCGATAAGCTCGCGCCGGACGATGTGAGGGGCGAGATCGGAGCGCGCCAGTTCCAGCACCCGCTCCAGCGCGGCGATCGGATCGCCTTCGGCGCCGAGATCGTGGGCGATGAGGTTGGTCTTGCCGTTGGGCAGCACCGCAACGGGCGGCGGATTGTCGCCGAAATGGCCGCTGTTGACCATCTCGGTCAGCGTCGCCTGCACGGTTCCGTCGCCGCCGTTGATCACCAGCACCTTGGGGTTGACCCGGGCAATGGTGCGCAGCGCCGCGCCGACCTGGTCCACCGCTTCCACTTCGTAATGGAAGATGTCCTTATGCTCGGCGCAAAAGGTGCGAATCCGGGGCAGAAGCGCGCGGTTGCCGGTGGAGCGCGGATTGGAAAGAAGGGCGACGCGGGCCATGTTCAGCCGCCTACGCGGGTGGGCGGGAAGGCGCTGCAGCCATTCGGCACCACCGTAAAGGAAACGGCAAATCTCAACATCGACGCTCGACTCCGAAACTCTGCACTGGTGCCGCGCCGCGCCGTTGGCGCCGATACGCTGCGCCCCTTGAACCTTTGGCTATGGCGAGCGGTTGCGGCCAAATTGTGGTCGTAAGTGAACCAAAGGCGCGTGAGGCGTGGGCGGTGGCACAAACGGGTGACCCTCAGCCCAAGCCGTTCTATAGGCGGTGGCAGTAACCGGCGGACCTGCCGCCGGCGTCTTCCCGCAAGGGGACGGCGGCAGCAGCATCGGGACGTGACGTTTTGACCATCGCCAGGCTGACCGACCGTTATCTGGCGCGCTTGATCTTCGTGCCGCTGGTCGCCACGCTGACGCTGGCGGCAATGCTGCTGATCCTCGACAAGATGCTGCGCTTGTTCGATTTCGTGGTCAGCGAAGGCGGGCCGGTCGACGTCGTGTGGAAGATGCTGGCCAACCTCATCCCCGAATATCTGGCGCTGGGCATCCCCATCGGGCTGCTGCTCGGCATCCTGCTCGCGTTCCGGAAACTCGCGCTTTCGTCGGAGCTCGACAGCCTTCGTGCCGTGGGACTCGGTTACACGCAATTGCTGCGGGTGCCGTTCCTGTACGCGATCGCGCTGATGGGGATGAACCTCGCCATCGTCGGCTTCGTCCAGCCTTATGCGCGCTATGCCTATGAGGAGCTGCGCTTCGACCTGCGCTCCGGCGCGCTCGGCGCTTCCATCAAGATCGGCGAGTTCACCAATCTCGGCCGCCGCATGACCCTTCGCGTCGAGAAGAGCGAGAACAAGGGCCGCTTGCTCCACGGCGTGTTCGCACGGGTGGAGACAAAGGACGGCAAGACGCTGGCGGTGACCGCCGACCACGGCACCTTCCTCGCCACCGACGATCCCGACACGATCATCTTGCGCTTGTCCAACGGCCGCCTGGTCCACAACGCGCCGAGTTACAAGGCGCCGCGCGTACTGAGCTTCAAGGCGCACGATCTCCCCATTGACCTGCCCGCGATCGAGAACTTCCGCGGCCGCGGGCGCGGCGACGAGGATGAGCTGACCATCCCCGAACTGGTCCGCTACGGCCACTCGGAGAGGCTGCCGCCGAAAACCCAGGCCGCGATCCGCGCCAATTTCCATTATCGCCTGGTCGAGGTGGTGATAATGCTGCTGGTGCCGCTGCTTGCGGTGGCGCTTGCCGTGCCGCCCAAGCGCAGCACGTCGGGCCTCGGCATCTTCCTCTCGATCGCGATCGTGGTGACCTACCACAAGGTCAATCAATATGCCGAGCAGATGGGCGCGCAGGCGCGGATCGATCCGATCATCGCGCTCTGGGCGCCGTTCGCTGTGTTCGCCGGCCTGATCTTCTGGATGTACTGGACGCTGGCCTACAGACCGGGCGGCCAGCCGATCGGGACCCTTGAGCGGGCATTCTCCAAACTCGGCAAGTTCGTCGGCCGGATCGTTCGCGTCGGCGGGCGTCGGCGCACCCCGGAAGCTGCGGCGGCCGAATGATCAACCTGAGCTTCTTTCCGTCCAAGCGCCTTGCCTGGTACATGGCGAAGCTGTTCCTGACGCGCAGCCTGGCCGTGCTTGCGGCTCTGGTCGTGATCCTGATGACGCTGGATCTGTTGGGCGAATCCGGCAAGATCCTGCGCGTTCCGGGCAATGGCGATGCCGAGCTGTGGCGCTATGTGGGCTTGCGCATTCCTCAGCTCGTGTCGCGCTTTCTGCCGTTTGCGGCGCTGCTCGGCACGCTGATCTCGCTCGCCACCCTGAACCAGAACAGCGAAATCGTAAGCATGAAGGCGGCGGGCATTTCCGCGCACCAGATCATCGCGCCTTTGATCGTCGCCAGCCTTGGCGTCGCCGCGCTGACCTTCCTGTTCAACGAACGGGTGGTGACCCGCGCCACCGCGACCTTGGCGGCATGGGAGAAGGTGGAATACGGCCCGGTGCCAAAGGACAGCGGGGTAACGCCCAACGTCTGGGTGCGGTTCGGCGACGACCTGATCGTTGCCAAGGAGGTGCGCGGCACTGGCGCGGCGACGCGGCTGAGCGGAGTCACGATCCACGACCGCGACTGGGAAACGATGCAAGGCATCGTCGAGGCCAAAACCGCACGGTTCGTGGGCGGCGAATGGGAACTGCGGGACGTGACGATCTTCGACGTGCGCACCGGCACGCTCTCCAGGGCTGCGTTCTACCCTTACGGCAAAGGCCTCGATCCGACGCAGTTCACCCTCGCCAAGGTGAATCCGGACGAGGAGACGATCGGCGCCCTGCGCAGCGCTATCGGCCAGTTGAGCCGGGCTGGCCGCGACACGGCCGAACTCCAAACGGGGCTGTGGCACAAATTCTCGGGCCCGCTGTCGGCGGTTCTGATGCCGCTGCTCGCCGCCGTTGCCGCCTTTGGCCTCGCGCGATCGGGCCAGCTTTTCCTCCGCGCGATCGCCGGCATGGCGCTCGGCTTCGCCTATTTCGTGGCGGACAATTTCGCGCTGGCGATGGGCAATCTCGGCGCTTACCCGCCGCTTCTCGCCGCCTGGGCGCCATTCGCCCTGTTCCTGCTGATCGGCGAAACCGTGCTGGTGCGGACCGAAGAGTGATCGGAATTCCACCGGCCGAGCCGGCCGTCAGCCGCCGCGACGTGGCGCGCGGCGCCGGCCTTGCCGGCTTGTCCCGCTTATCCTCCCTGATCGAGGCGGTGGCCCAGCCGGTCTACACCTGGCTGTTCGGCCTCGCCACCTACGGCCTCTATGTGGCGCTGTGGGGGGCGGTGAACCTGCTGTCCAACATCGTCGACCTGTCGATGACCAGCGCGCTGCAGCGCATCGTTCCCGCCGAGGACGACGAGCCCCGAATCCTGGCCTTGGTCAAGACGGCCTTCCTGGTCGCGCTCACCCCCGCCATCCTGGCTGCCGCCCTGATCTCGTGGCAGGCGGATTGGGTCGCCTCCTGTTTCTCCGCCGCGCCGGAGGACCGGGCGACGCTCGCCACTGCGGTGGCCTTGTTCGCCTGGGCGCTGCCGCTCTGGACCTTTGTGGAAGTCTCCACCTCCGCCGCCCGCGCCCGGCGGGCGTTTGGGCCGGAAATCCGCTTGCGGCTGTTCTGGGAGCAGATCGCGCGGGTCGTCTTCGCGCTCGGCTTCTTTGTCGCGGGCGCGGGCAATCTCGGCCTCGTCGCCGCCCACCTGTGCTCGCTTGCGCTGACCGCCTTGCTCTGCCTGCGGCTGGTTGCGCGCTATTACGATTTCGGCCTGCTTGTCCGGGCGCCGCTGTCGCGCGCGTGCCTCCGCCTGCTGCTGCCGACCGGGATCGCCCTCCTCCCCGCCAACGTCTCACGCCGCCTGCTGATCGACGCGCCGCCGCTGGTTCTAAACCTGATGCTGCCGGGCACGGCGGGGGCGCTTTCGGCCGGCCTGTTCGAGATCGCGCGCAAGATCTCCACCGTGCCGCTCGCCGTCCGGCAAGCCTTTCAATATGTCATGGCGCCGCTCTCCTCGGCCCAGGCCAAGGCGGACAGAAGCCAGATCGCGCCGCTTTATTCCTTCGCCAGCCGGGTCTCGACGGCGCTCGTGGTGCCGCTGGCGGGGTTCCTGATCTTTGCCGGAACCGACATCCTCAGCGTCTACCGCGATGGTGCCAAGGCCGCCTTGCCGCTCCTCTACATCCTGGTCGCGGCGCGCGGCATCGAGGCCATCGTCGGGCCGGCGACTCCGATCGTGGAGATGGTCGGGCACCGGGTGCTGCCGCTGCTCAACAGCCTGATCGGGGTGTTCCTGTGGGGGGTGCTGACGATCGTCCTGGTGCCGCGCCTCGGCGCGCTCGGCATGGCGATTGCGGTTGCGGTCGCCACTGTTGCCACCGCTTATGCCGCCGTGCTCGAGCTCCGGCGCAGCGACAACCTGTGGCCGTTCGAGCGACGGCTGTTCCAGGGTCTCGGCATTGCACTGGTGGGCGTGATGCTGATGGCGGGCGCGGAGTGGATGCTGAACGGGCCGGTGCGCTTTGCACTGGTCGCCATGTTGTGGGCGATCACGAGCTGGTGCGCGCTTCGCTTCGGGCTTGTGCGCGGGGATCGGGAGGCGCTTGGCGGCCTCTCGCGAAAGCTGCGCCTGATCTAGGCGCGCTCGGTTCCGGCTGGTCGAAACTGCATCGCCAGGCCGTTCATGCAGTAGCGCTTACCGGTCGGCTTCGGGCCGTCGTCGAAGACGTGGCCGAGATGGCCCCCGCAGCGGCGACAATGGACTTCGGTGCGCGCCATGAACATCGCGCCGTCCTTGCGGGTACGCACCGCATTGGTGATCGGCGCGTAGAAGCTTGGCCAGCCGGTGCCGCTCTCGAACTTCGTCGCGGAGCTGTAGAGCGGGAGCGCACAGCCGGCGCAGGCGTAAGTGCCGCGGCGATGCTCCCTGTTGAGCGGGCTGGTCCCGGCGCGCTCGGTCACTTCCTCGCGAAGCACGCCGTAGCGCTGAGGCCCGAGCATTTTCTTCCACTCGGCCGGCGTGCGGGTGACCTGAAACCGCTCGGCTGCCTGTGCGGCGGCGGCGGGCGCCAGGCCGACAAAGGCGGCGGTGGCGAGGAAGGAACGGCGGGACAGGTTCATTCAAACTCTCCTGGGAAGGGGTGCAGGCGCCGCGCCCGCCCGGGAAGGCAACGGCGCGGCGCCTGCAGCGGGTCAGCCCGGAAGCGACACCGCATTCGTAACATGGATAACGCCGTTGGACTGCATGACATCGCCCTGGATCACGGTTGCCACGCCGCCCTTTGCGTCGGTGAGGACGATGTTGCGCCCATTCATGCGGGCCGTAAGCGTTCCACCCTGAACGGTGGTGAGACGAGCGCTGCCGCCGCCGCCCTGGATCGCCGCCATCAGATCGGCTGCGGTCATCCGGCCTGCGACGACGTGGTAGGTGAGGACGCTCTGCAACATCGGCTTGTTCTCGGCGCGAAGCAGGGTGGGGACGGTGCCGGCGGGAAGCCGTTCGAATGCCGCATTCGTCGGTGCGAAGACCGTGAACGGCCCGGCGCCCGACAGCGTATCGACGAGGCCCGCGGCCTTCACGGCGGCAACCAGGGTGGTGTGATCCTTCGAATTCACCGCATTTTCGATGATGTTGCGCGACGCATACATCGGCGCGTCGCCGACGGTCACGGATGCTTCCGTCCCCGCGGACATGCCGCCCATGTCGTCGTCGTTCATTGTCGAGCAGGCGGACAGCCAGCTGGCGCCTGCCATAAGCAGTGCGGCCGCGGCGATGTTCCTGATGCGCATTGAAATCCTCCTGTGTGGCGAGCCTCTGTAGTGGGCTGCGGGAGGAGCTACGGAGCGGGAGCCGCGGCGGATGCAGGCGGGGCTAGATTTGCCGCAACGGCGCGCTGGCGATCACTTCGCCGGGCTTGCCGGTGCGCGAGCCGCCCCGTTGTTCCACCGACACTGCGAGCGCGGTGTCGGCGTGGACCTCTGCGTATAGGGCGGCCGGTATGGCGTGGCGGCGCGGCGCCCCGGGTGCGATTACGCCCAGGGACACGGGCGTACCGGAGGCGGGGATCAGCCAAAGCTCGTGCGAATGGTCGGCGACCGTGGCGATTCGCGTCGGCGTGACCAGCATGCTCCGGCGGTCGGCGGAGATGGTAACGGCAAGCGACGCGTCGCCCGTTTCGGTCGCCAGAGCGGCGACAAGAGCCGGCGCTTCAGCCGTGGGCGCAGGCCGCTGCGGCACCGGAGCATCCGGCTGGGCGACGCGCAAGCCGAGGAACAGCGCAAGGCCGGCGGCAAGCGCGGTCATTGCGCCGGCATAACCCTTCCAGAGCCGTTCGCGGCGGCGGAAACGGACGACCGTGTCGAGCGTGGCGTTGCCTTCGGCGCCGATCGCACCCTCGATCCGACCCCACAGCTCCGCGGGCGGGGGCACGTCCTCGACGCCGTCGAACATCGGCGCAAGGCGCTGCTCCCAGGCCGTGACCGCACCGGCAAACGCCGGATCGGTGACAAGCCGGCCGCGTGCGGCGAGCAGCGCCTCGCCCTCCAGCAGGCGGAGCACATATTCGGCGGCGAGGAGGTCCCGTTCCTCGTGGGGCTCGAACGTTTCGCTCATCGTTCGAGGCAATCCTTGAGGCGCAGCAGGCCGCGCCGGATCCAGCTCTTCATCGTGCCAAGCGGCACCGCCCCGCGGGCGGCGAGCTCGGGATAGGAAAGCCCTTCGTAGAAAGCGCCGCGGATAGCGCGGTTCTGCCGGTCTTCGAGTTCGCCGAGGCAGGCGGAAATCTGGCTGGCGTCTTCGGCCTCGCTCAGCCGGGCGAGCGCATCGGGCGCGCCGTCGGGCACCTCCGCGGCATCCTCGACCGGCGCCATGTCGCGGGTGCCGCGCGCCCGCACGCGGTCGATGGAGCGGTTGCGCGCCAGGGCCGCGAGCCAGGTGATCGGGCTCGCCCGCGCCGGATCGAAGCTCCCGGCCTTTCGCCAGACATTGATGTAGATGTCCTGCAACGCGTCCTCTGCCTCGCTCCTGTCGCCTAAGATACGCAGGCAGATGCCAAACAGCTTCGCGCTACTTTTTTGATACACCTCGGCAAGCGCCGGCTGGCTCCCTTCGCCGACGCGGGCAAGGGCGGCCGAGAGCTGGTCGCGTTCAAGGGAAGCGGAGGGAGGAGCCACGGGGGGAATGTGGCAGATTGTCACCGCGTGAACAATCTAAGTTAGACACTTTTGCGAACCCCTGCATCCGCCCTCTTCGCGCGCCCGTAGCTTCCCGCGCAGCCTTCCCCGGCTGCGTGAGTTGATAGGCCGGATGATGGTCAAAAATCTGCCTTATTGAGTCTGCAGGGGGAGTGACCATATTGGGGTCAACCGCGCCCACGCGGGCGGCAACGCAATTTGTTGAGGAATTTCAACGGTGAAACTGGCAACTGCCCTTCGGCCGAGCTTCTGGAGGCGTGAGCATCATCTCGACAAGATGACGTTTCGCGATCTGGTCATCGCTTATTTCCAATATCCGGCGATCATCGCCTACCTGCTCCTCGCAGCCGTGGCGGTGGTGCTGTTCGCCTATCAGCCTGCGCCTTTGGCACCGACCGTAGCCGCAATTGCCGCGGCGACCGTGATCTACCCGTTCGTCTGGTACGTGCTTCACCGCTGGGTGCTGCACAGCCGCTGGATGTTCAAGATGCCGCTCCTCGCCGCGACCTGGAAGCGTATCCATTACGATCACCACCAGGATCCCAACCACCTGGAAGTGCTGTTCGGCGCGCTGCACACCACCCTGCCGACCATCGGCATCGCCACCCTGCCGCTCGGCTGGGCGATCGGCGAGGCGATCGCGCCCGGCTCGGGCTTCGGCGCCGCCATGGCCGCCTTTGCGACCGGCCTGCTCACCACCTGCTTCTACGAGTTCGTCCACTGCATCCAGCACCTCGCCTACAAGCCGAAGAAGAAGCTGCTGCAGGAAATGAAGAAGCGCCACATGGCCCACCATTTTCACGACGAAAACGGCAATTACGGGATCACCACCTTCTTCTGGGACAAGCTTTTCGGCACCTTCTACGACCGCCCGGAGCGCCCCAAGAAGTCGGAAACCGTGTTCAACCTCGGCTACACCCCGGAGATCGCCGAGCGTTACCCCCACGTCGCCCGCCTCTCCGGCGGCGTCGCCACCGGCCACCCGAGGCAGCGCAGCCGCGAAGGCTGAGCGGGAGACCCGCTTGGCGGTCATGCCTTCACCTTCCCAGGAGTTCGCCGGCCGCTCGGTCCGCGAACTCCTGCAGCTTCAAGGGCGCATAGTCGCGGAGCTGCGGTGCAGGACGATCGTTCGAACGGGCAATGCACCGCTCGGCGACTATGCCGAGTGGCTCTTCGCCAAGGCGTTCGGGTGGAAGCTGGAAGAGAACTCGGCCGCAGGGTTCGACGCCGGCTACGGGGAGCGTCGCTTTCAGATCAAGGCGCGCCGGCTCACCGCGAGTGGCCGCGGCACCCGTCAGCTAAGTGTCATTCGCAACCTTCAAGCCGCCCATTTCGACAGCTTGGCAGCAGTGCTGTTCGCTGAGGATTATTCAGTCTGGCGTGCGGCGCTGGTGCCCCGAGAGGTTGTTGTCGCGCGGGCGACACAGACTCCGCATGTGAACGGTTGGCGCTTCATCCTGAAGGACGAGGTCTGGTCCGTTCCGGGAGTGGAAGACGTCACGGCGAGGCTAAAGGTTGCGGAGGCTTCCGACTGACTCCCGCCGACGCGGGCGCTTTCGCGTTCAACCCAGGAAGAAGTCCCAGAGCAGCTTTAGGTTGAGGGCGATGATCAGGGCGGAGATTGCCCAGGCGCCGACCGCCAGCCAGAGCGGATTGGCGAAAACGCCCATCTTTGCGCGGTCGCTGGTGAAGCGGACCAGGGGCACGATGGCGAAGGGGAGCTGGAGGGAGAGGATGACCTGACTCAGCACCAGCAGCTTTGCAGTGCCGCTTTCGCCGTAAAGAACGGCCACGATCACTGCCGGCACGATGGCCAGCAATCGGGTAACCAGCCTGCGGGCCCAGGCCGGCAGGCGAATGTCGAGGAAGCCCTCCATCACGATCTGCCCGGCAAGCGTTGCGGTGATCGTCGAATTCTGGCCCGAGGCGAGCAACGCCACCGCGAACAGTGTACTGGCGATGCCGGCACCCAGCATCGGTGTCAGCAGGTGGTAGGCGTCCTGGATTTCGGCAACATCGGTCCGTCCGGCGCCGTGGAAGGTGGAGGCGGCAAGGATCAGGATCGCGCCGTTGATGAACAAGGCGAAGCTCAAGGCGATGCACGAGTCCCAGGTCGCATAACGGACGGCCTGGCGCTTGCCGGCTTCGGTCTGGTCGAAGCGGCGGGTCTGCACGATGGCGGAATGGAGGTACAGATTGTGGGGCATCACCGTCGCGCCGATGATTCCGATCGCTATGAACAGCATCGCCGGGTTGGTCGCGATCTGGGTGCTCGGCACCAACCCGCCGGCGATGGCGGCGAAGCTCGGCTGCGACATGAGCAGCTCGACAAGGAAGCAGCCGGCGATGATCACCAGCAGCGACACCACGAAGGCCTCCAGCCTGCGGAAGCCGCGGCGCTGGAGGGCAAGGATCAGGAACACGTCGAGCGCCGTCAGGCAGACGCCCCAGACCAGCGGAATTCCGAACAGCAGCTGCAGCGCGATTGCGGTGCCGATCACTTCAGCGAGATCGCAGGCGATGATCGCCAGCTCGCACACCAGCCAAAGCAGATAACGGACCGGGCGGCTGTAATGGGCGCTGCAAGCCTGGGCGAGGTCCATGCCGGTGACGATGCCGAGCTTGGCGGAAAGCGACTGGAGCACCATCGCCATGATGTTCGAAATCAGGATAACGGAAAGGAGGGTGTAGCCGAAGGCCGAGCCGCCGGCGATCCCGGTCGCCCAGTTGCCCGGGTCCATATAGCCGACCGCGACGAGGTAGCCGGGCCCGGTAAAAGCGAAAAGCTTCGACCACCAGCGGGCGCTGTCGGCCGGCACCGGCACCGACCGGTGGGATTCAGCAAGGCTCGGCCGCGGCACCGCCGCGGCCTGCCCTTCCATTCCCGTCGTCGCTGCGCTTCCCGCGGGCGGCGGCGTCATTCAATTCCCCTGGCTCAACCGCCCGGTCAGTCGGCGGTGCTCGACCTTATCGTACCATTGACGCCGCTCGGGAAGAAGCCGCCCTGTTGCGCGGCCGCGGCGGTGAGGTAGACGATGTTGAGAACATCGCCGGCACTGCGGCTGAAGGCGAGCCCCGAGCTGTCGGCGGGGACGATGTTGGACTGGTCACCGCGCATCCGCACGCCCTGATCCTTGTCGCTGGGGCTGTCGAGGCTGTCGCGGGCGTCCGAAATCTTCTCGGTTGCATCAACCAGTGCCGGAGCGGCAATGCCCTTGCCGTAGAGCACGGTGCGGACCAGGCCGGCATGGTAGGCTTCGGCGGCAAGGATGCCGGCCGCCGCTTCCAGAAACACCTTGCTGGTGAGGAGCGGCGCTGCGCCCTTGTAGGCGGTGACGCCGACATCCTCGAAAATATAGGCGCCGAGCAGGAAGTTTTCGTCGTTGGCGTACGGATCGAAGGCTTGGCCGGCCCCGATCAACCCAGCCGCGCGGGCCGCTGCCGAAAAGGCGCCGGTCGCGCTGGCCGAGATGTCGATCGCCGGCTGTGCGACCGCGGTTGCACCGATCGCCCCGCGGAGGAATGCGACGTGCTGACGCTCGTCGACCGCGATTTCGCGGGCATAAGCGGCAACCAACGGATCGGTGAAGGTCACTTGGCGGCCGCCCGAAACCTGGCCCCTGGTGCCCGTTCCGCCGAGCAGGCTTTCCGGAAGATAGCTGCCGGTGGCGGCGATCGCATAGAACTGGGCTTCGAGATATTCGAGGTTGAGGGCGAAGTTGAGGATGTCGCCGTCCGTGATCCCACCGGTGGCAGGCGGGGGCGGCGGCGGAACAGTGGTCGTCGGCGGCGGCGGCGGCGGTGGCGTGTTGTTGTTGTTGTCGTCGCCGCCGAAGCAGCCGGCGAGCAGGCCGGTGCCGGCCGCGGCAAATGCGGCGGAGCTGCCGCTGCGCAGGAAGGCACGGCGCTCCACGCGGCGCGCCTCGCTTGCTTCAAGAACCTGCATCAGCTTTTCGTTGGTTTCGGTGTCGGACATCGGGAGCCTCCCTGAACTTTGTTTTTTGAACGGATCGAACGCGCGCTTAGTTGGCGGCGCTGGTCCGAATGGTGCCGTTCACCCCATTGGGGAAGAAGCCGCCCTGGTTGCGTGCCATGGACGTCAGGTAGACGATGTTGAGCACCTCTCCCGCCGAGCGGCTGTAGGCGAGGCCGTTGGCATCGAGCGGCGCGATGTTGGACGCATTGTCGCGATTGGCGATGCCCTGATCCTTGTCGGCCGTGCCGTCGAGGCTGTCGCGGGCGTCCGAGATGCGCTCGGTTGCGGTGATCAACGCCGGCGTCTGGATGCCCTTGCGGTACAAGGTCGTCCGCACAAGTGCGGCATGGTAGGCCTCAACGGCCAGGATGCCGGCGGCGGCTTCCAGGAACACCTTGCTGGTGATCAGCGGCGATGCGCCCTTGTAGGCGGTGACGCCGACGTCCTCGAAGATAAAGGCGCCGAGCAGGAAGTTTTCGTCGTTGGCATACGGATCGAAGGACTGGCCTGCGCCGATCAGCCCCGCCGCGCGGGCCGCGGTGGAGAAGGAGCCGTTGGGATCCGAGCTGATGTCGATCGTCGGCTGCGCAACCGCCGAAGCGCCGAGGGCGCCGCGCAGGAAGTCGACATGTGCCCGTTCGTCGGCGGCGATCTCCGCGGCATATTGGGAAACCACCGGGTCGGTGAAGTTCACCTTGCGGCCACCGATAACATTGCCCTGGGTGCCGGTGCCGGTGAGGCTGCTTTGCGGCAGGCCGGTTCCGAAGAAGGCGAAATAATAGAATTGCGCCTCGAGATACTCGAGATTGAGCGCAAAGTTGAGGATGTCGGCGTCGGTCACCGCGGTTTGCGCGTTGAGCGGCTTGCCGCCCATGGTGAGCACCACCGGCGCCGCGGCAATGCCGGCGGCTGCGATTTTGAAGAAGCCCCGCCGTTCTTCCCGGCGTTTCGCCCGGTTCTCCATCACATCGATAAGCGTGGAACCTTCAGTCATGCGCCGGCCTCCCTTTTGTTATGGATGGGGAAGCAATGCGGCGACGGGTCAGTTCCGGCGGAGTGCGCGATTGAACCGCCGCGGCACCGCTCCGCCCCGGCGGCGCACCGAGTGCCGGGTGGCCGCTGCCCAGGCCGGTGCTCTCAACCGCAGTGTTCGATTGGGGTTCCACATTGCATCGAATGCGTGCGGTAACGTGATCCAGATCAGCTTTGCCGTTGCAAACTCTTCTTAATTTCGGTCCGCTTGCGCATCCGTTCGCGTCTTCCCTCCGTAACTTGGGCATCGGGCCGCGTTGCCCTTTCTTTTCGGAGGTCCGCATGAACGATGCCGGCATGGAACGCTTCTTCGAGCTCCTGGACGTCAGGCTCGATGCTTTCGCCATGTGCGAGGTCGAAGACGGATGCAGCCTGGCCTGTGCGCCAAGCGACAAGGTGGTCGTTCATTACGTCCTTAGCGGAGAAGGCGCGGTAAGCTGGGAGGGCGGCACGATCGCGCTCAAGCCGGGCATGATCGTCGTGGTTCCGCGCCGCCTGTCCAAGCACATCTCCGGCGCCGGCCCGGTGCGCAAAATCGTGCCGGCCGAGGCGGCCTGCCCGTTGGCGCAGGGCATGGTCCATTATCGCGCCGGCCGGACGGGCGCCGCCGATCTCGTGCTTGGCTGCGCTTCGGTGGAGGCACGGCTCGGCGAAAAGCTGGGCCTGTTCGACGCCTTGCGCGCGCCGCTTGCCGAACACAGCCCGGACGGCAAGCTTTCGCTGCTGTTCGCCGGCATCCTGGCCGAACTCGGCGCACCGGGTCTCGGCACCAAACCCATGGTCGGCGCGATGATGAAGCAGATCATGATCCTGCTGCTGCGCGTTCACTGGAAGCGGCTTGGCGACGCGTCCCCGCTTGGCGTGCTGCTGATGAATCCGCGGCTTGGGCGCGCGCTTCTCGCCATCCTTGAGCGGCCGCAGGAGCCGCACAGCATCGATAGCCTGGCCGGCGCCGCGGGCATGAGCCGATCGCGTTTCGTGCACCATTTCGGAGTGACTTACGGCCAGACGCCGATGGAATTCGTCCAATCGGCCCGCCTGCAAGCCGCGGCGCGCATGCTGCGCAGCTCGGACCTGCCGGTGAAGGCCGTCGCCGCCGCGGTCGGCTATGCCAGCCGAAGCCATTTTTCCTACGCGTTTCGGGTTGAATATGGCGTCGATCCAACCCGCTTCCGCGGCGGCGTCGAGGCGGTGCCGCTCGCGGCGGGCGAGGCTCCGCTGGCAAACTGACGCGGGTCTCTGCGCACCCGGGGTGACGACCGCCGCGCGAGCCGTTAAGCCTGCCCGGAATGAAGATCGTCACCTACAATTTGAACGGCATCCGTGCTCGGCTGCCGCGCCTCATCGAGTATCTCAACGAGGAGAAGCCGGATGCGCTTTGCCTGCAGGAGATCAAGTGCGCGGACGATTCGCTGCCGTATGACGACATTCGCGCCGCCGGGTATGAGGGCCATTGGCACGGCCAGAAGGGCTTCAACGGCGTCGCGGTCCTGACGCCGGCCGCCGCGCCCGCGACGCTGCGGCGGATCGGGCTTCCGGGCGACGACGAGGATCTGCACAGCCGCTACATCGAGGCGGAGGTGGGCGGGGTGATCGTGGGCTCCATCTACCTGCCCAACGGCAATCCGGTGGGCACCGAGAAATTCGACTACAAACTGCGGTGGATGGAGCGGCTCCGGGGACATGCGCTGACCCTGCTTGCCGAGGAGCGGCCGGTGGTGCTGGCCGGCGATTGGAACGTCATCCCCACCGACGAAGACGTGTTCTCGCCCCGCGCAATGGCACACGACGCGCTGATGCAGCCCGAAAGCCGCGCGGCGTTTCGCCGGGTGATGCACCAGGGTTGGACCGATGCCCTGCGCGCCCGGCACCCGGACGGGCCGATCTGGACGTTCTGGGATTATACGTCGGGTGCCTGGCAGCGGGATGCGGGGTTCCGAATCGACCACCTCCTCCTGTCGCCGCAGGCCGCCGACCGGCTGCTCGATGCCGGCGTGAACAAGGAGCATCGCGGGCGGGAGAAAGCGAGCGACCACGCGCCGACGTGGGTGAAGCTCGCGGCCGCCGAGCGCAGCGACGCCGACGCATAGCGTCGCCGGAGCAGCGCGAAGAGACGGCCGCAGCCGGCCGGCCTGCGCCGGAACGGCGACAGGTTCGACGTCACGAATTTACTTCGTGACGGCCCCTCCCACTAATTTACCCGGACAAATTGACTCGCCCAGGTGCGTGCCGCTAAAGCGGCGCCATGACCACCGTCACCGCCTTTTTCGAAGACCGCATTGTTGCCCGCGGCGAGCGCGGCGCCGTCATCCGCGCGATCGAGGAAGGCTACGCACCGGCCGACCACGTCCGCATCCGGGTCTATGAGGATGCCACCGGCCGGGTCGTGGACCTCGATTACTGGGACGCCGCCCCCCCCGCCTCGGCCCCGCCTTCCCCTGAGAAACGCGGCCGTGGGCGCCCCAAGCTGGGCGTGACGCCGCGCGAAGTCACCCTCCTCCCCCGCCACTGGGACTGGCTTGCGACGCAGCCCGGCGGCGCCTCGGCGGCGCTTCGCCGGCTGGTCGAGGCCGCCGCCAAGGCGCCCGCTGCGGACGAAAGGGCACTCCGCGCCCGCCGCGACGCCGCCTACCGCTTCATGAGCGATCATTGCGGCGACCGCCCGGCCTACGAAGAAGCCCTGCGCGCCCTGTACCGGGGCGAGGACGCCCGCTTCGCCGAGATCACGGGCGCCTGGCCGGAGGACGTCGCGGCCTACCTGCGGGCGCTGCTTGCCGGCTAGGCGCGCACCGCGTCCTCTGCCGCCAGCCGGCGCTGGTGCCGCTCGATCGCGATCAGCAGAAAGAAGAACATCAGCACCAGGAAGCCACCGAGGATCTGCAGCGCGGTCCAGAGCGTGAGCTTGCCCATCAGATTGCCCATGCCGATCTCGTCGCGCTTGCGCTCGGCCTCCGCCCGGTTCGCCTCGCGCCGTTCGGTGAGCAGCGAGAAGAAGCGGTCCTGAAAGGCGCGGAAGATCTGCGTGTGGGTCTGCGTACCTTTCGGGAACTGCATGGCGAAGACGGTTTCGGTGTAGGGCACCTGCACCGCGCGGCGCTCGGAACAGCCCACCGGCGAGTAGAACCAGTTCTCGCATGCCGTGCTGTAGCTGTTCCAGCCGCTGCGATATTCGGTGCGCGACCGTTGAACCTTGCGCCCGACGCGCACCTTTTTGGCGGTCTTGTACTGCTGGAGCCGCCCCTGCGTCTGCGGCTTGCCGGCGGCCTCGGTCATCACCGGGAGCAAAGCCTCGAGATCGGCCTTGTCCTCGGCGAAGTTCAGCTCGCCCTTGGCCGCGGCCTGGAGGCGCCGTTCGGAATCGAGAAAAGCGTCGTCGAACTGATCGCGGCTGAGCTGCTTGTCCTCCTTCTGCCGGAAAGGCTCGAAGCGGGTGCGATAGAGGGTGAAATAGCGCTTGGCGAAATCGGCATAATATTTCTGCTGGGCGGGATCGACCTTGGGCCCGGCGGCAGCATCGGCGGCGGCCTCGCGCACCGGCATCTCCGCGCTGGTGAGTTCGTCCGGCGCGACGACGGCGGGCTGCTCGACCACAGAATCGGGCGAGCGCGACATCTTGTACAGGCTCCAGATGCCGAGCCAGGCGGCGTAGAGCAGCAGCCCGGTGGCGATCACCAGCAAGGCGGCGCGCAGCACCTTCAGGTAAATGCGCTCCGCCCGGTCCAGCGCCGAGCCGAAACGCTCCCCAAGCGCCGCACGCGGCGCTTCAACAGTGTCTTCCGTCATGATGTCCCCCTCGAGACCCCCCGGCCCCTTAGCGCGGATAGTGACGGCGGCGGCACGCGTGTCAAGGGATGGCGGGAGTGGCGGAAATCCCCTCTCCCATCTCGGGAGAGGGACAGCCGCAGCAAAGCTGCGGCAGGGTGAGGGCAAGCCCGCCACCCAACCTAACCCCCCACCCCCGCCAACCGCCGCGCATCCCCCAACACCGCCCCCCAGGGCCCCTCCACATCCGCCACCGACCCCGTCTCGAACCCCACCGCCAGCGCGATCTTCACCGCCAGCGCCCCCACGTCCGGCGCCGCCGCCGCCCACACCCCCTCCAGCGCCGAATCGAGCCGGTCGAGCAGCAGCCCATAAGCCTCCTCATCCTCCTCCTCGGCCGAACACCCCCGCTGCCGCCCCTCCTCCCCCGCCACCGCCTCCTCGGCGGCACGAAGGGCGAGGAGCGCGGCATCCCATTCTTCCCCGGCACGGGGCGGGGAACCGTGCGCGGCACGGTGGAGTGGCCCCAGCGCCTGCCCACCCCGCTCATCCTGAGGAGGGACTGAGCGCGCACGAAGGCCCGTCTCGAAGGACAACCCCAGCGCCCCGCCCAACAACGCGCGCCTTGAGAAGTCCCCGCTCATCCTGAGGAGCCGGTGAGCGTGACGAACCGGCGTCTCGAAGGACGTAGCCCTCCGCCGTCCCATGGGTTACCGTAGACGCAAGCCATGCTTCGCCTCCTTCGGCCAAGCCGCCCACGCGCAGGTAAGGGATTGCGCAGCAATCGTGACTTGCACGTGGAGTCGGCGCCGCCCGGCCGGCGAGGCGCGCGGCCGAAAGCCGCGTGAGCTCGTTCGACGTCACGGCGCGGCTTTGCCGCGCCTAGCCCTCCGCCCTTGCTTCGGTTATCCCAGGCAACAGCCATCCTTCGCCTCCGTTCACGAGCAGGCGGTGCGGTGGTGCAGAGCCGGCGCAAGGCCCACCCTTGCTCCGGATTGTTGTTGAGGTTGCAGGTACCACTAACCTATGGCGGACGCAAGAGCTGACGGCGAGAAAAACAAGGGCGGCCGCCCCCGCACCGGCATCGGGCCGCATATCGGCCTGCGCCTCTACCCAGATATTGAGGAGGCGCTGGAGGCTTGGATCGCGCGACAGCCGGACCCGAAGCCGAGCAAACCCGAGGCGATCAGGCGGATTTTGCGGACAGAGCTGAGGGTACCCTGAACGTGCGGGCTCATGTTCTACTCCGGTCCCACCCACACCCAAGGGCGAATACGATAAGCTAGTGTGAAACGTCTTCAGAAAAGTCAAAGAGCATTGGCTGATTAGCCACGTCAACATCCTCCTCCAATATCGGACTGAGAAGTAGTGTAACTCCGTCGGACCCTATAAAGGTTGTCACAACCAATCTCGCACCTAAAACAGGAACTTCAATCGGCAATGTTGCACCCGCTACAAGGGTGGTGAACGGGATGGTTATTTTTCCATCCTTAACGGACGGACCGTCCATCTTTCGCAAGCTTACTAGCGGCCCGCTTTCACCTGTACCCTGCTCTCCTGAGTGCTCAGCACGTTTGGGCTTCGCGGTTTCTAGGAGCACTAAATGCTGCTCGAACCCACCCCGCTTCCTTCTTTTAGCGTCTGCCGCTTCTACAACATCTTCCCACGAGGCGCCTCCTACCGATACGAGCCCGCGCAGCACCTCTAGGACGTCCGCGAGCTCCTCAAGCCGCTCCTGATCGCCTTTAGCGGAATTGACTTCAAGGCCTTCCTCGAAGAGCTTCGTGACCAGTGCTGTGACGGCGTCTTCTCGGGATAGGCGGCCAAAGCTGACGGTCTCTCCCTTTGCAGCAATAGAGGACGGAATGTCGTCGCGTACTAGCTTCCTGTGAGCAGTCTTCCCACGCGTGCGTGAGTATTTTGGCTGAGACGAGACAACGATTATCCCCGCATCTCGCAGCCTATAGTAAGCATGTCCAAGGGTAGAACCGGGTAGCTCTACAGGGACATTCTTGCTTCTAGCTATGTCGATGACACGATCAAGAAAGCGGTCATCGTCGCGGACCAGATCAGCCTCCGGCTGGGCTACGATTATGAACGGGGGTGGCTCAGATGCGATCGCCTCCAAATCTGCAAGCGTCCGAACGTGCTTAGAGCGGTAAGGTGGCCGCTCTACCCGCCGGTGGGTCAAGTAATCTCTTGACCGGTACCACGGGAGGTGGCGCCCGAGGCCAAGCTCCTCTGGAAGATCACAAAACCACATGATCTGAGCACGCTCGTTCACCCGTCGAGCTACGGCTACAGTCTGCGCTGCTAGGTGTCTCAAGGCGTCCGAAGAAAGCACCCGATCGCGCCCAAATTGACGGGCCACGGCGACATACTTCCAAGAGCCATCTTTCTGCTCCTGCAGGATGTTCCTCTTGAAGCGAACCTCTGCGGCCAGCTCTTCATCCGTGCGGGCGTCTATCTCGAAGCTGTCATGGCTTAGGAACTGAAGCCCGTCCGGTAGCCCCCAGAGACAATCAATTCGAACGAGTGCATCACCTGGGGAATAGTAGGACCAAGCTGCGGCGCGGGCGGGTATATAACGATGGAGAATAAAACAGACATCTGTTGCGGCAGCTCCCTTTAGGGTCATTTCCTCCGTGGTTTCCCTGAGCCACTGGAGTGCCGTCTGCCCATCAACAGTGTGAGTTCGCGGCAGGTTGAACACCTTGACCGATGGATCTCGGCAGTCGGTTCGTATCACTGCTCTTCGGGACGTTAGATGATCGATCTCTTCGCGGAGCAAAAGGCCCCCGTCTGATTCGAGCGATGCCATCACCTCATCGGCCGTCGCGTAGAAAAGCTGATGCTTAGGCGGATCCTTTCCAACCCAAAAGTCGCGAATATTGTTGAGCTTCTTCCATGGCGTATCATCTTGGATACGATGCAGCTTGAAACATCGTTGCACTGGCGGGGGCACAGGATCAGCGAAGTGTGTATCCGGCATCCTGTGTGGGTTTTCTCCGGATGATATTGGGCTCTCTTGATCCAACTGAACGACCCATAGATCACCATTGGCGACACACCACTCGACGTGTGCTCGAGCATCAACGCGGAGGTTGATCCAATGACATGCTTTACGAAGGATACCCGCGAGAGCGCCTTGCCTTCGGACCTGCAATGGTTCCGCCTCAGGTGCCGGATCGGCAAACTTGGAGTTTAGCCCCTTCTCTGGCCCGTAGGAGGGAAACTCGATCTCGTATTTCCATTGGTTCCTGGTTGCGCTCAGGTGAACCTCATTCGACACGTGTCCTGCCACTTCGGGCTTGAAGTACCGTTGTAAGCAGATTCCCATTTGCCGGTGGCGTCCGACCCCGGCAAATTCACGGTAAATGGTTTCAAGCGCCACGACGAAGTCATCAAAGCTTGCGCCACGCTCCAGCACGACAGACCGGTATAGCCCGCGGTCATCTAACCCTTCTCCAACGGCACTCGACCTTACGATTACATCGAGGCTCCCGCTACGGCTCACGACATCATATGCACGGGCGAGATCGACGCCCAGTTGGCTTGATCGGGCCACCCAGTTATCTGGGGCCTCCTGCCATTCCTTCGAAAGCCAAGCTGGTAAGGCCACAAAGGGGGGCACCCATGCCTGCGGCAAAATAAGAAGACCCGCAACCTTACTTCCGTAGTTTAATATGGTCACAAAATAGTCGTGATACTCTTGAACTAGTTCTCCAGACAATAAACCATGGTATAATGCTTTCGGTTGATCCGTCTGCTCGGAAGGAAGTTCAATCTTCCCCATTATCCATCCTCTTTCATGGGGCCTTCGCTATTGTTCCCCTCTCCACCTTCGGCTTTCCGGTGATATTTCTTATCTACAGTTCCGAACCATTTCACTGCTAGGTTTTGTAGAGCAGCAAGAACATTGTCAGAAAAATACCCTATGAAAAAACCACCGGCTAAGGCACCGTAGAAGTTACGAAAAAAGTCGTCGTTGAATACCGAGATCACTTCTGCAGTTATCATCGCTGAGACGAAAAGGGCCAGGCTGCCCGACAAAAACGGCACGATAAGGCGCCAAAGTACTCGATCCCTATTCCATGACCATTTAGCCACAGAGTGGTAAAGCCACTTTAGAGAAAAAGCGGTGCCCCCTACCGTTCCGCTCAATGCCACAGTCAACAACAGGAGAAACGCTCGATCACGCGGATACCCGATGAACCAGAAGGCGCGACGGTCTCCCGGTGACGACGCCCCGCAGACGTACCCGATCCAAAGCAGAGCGCACGCGGATATCAGAAATATTAGGACGAGGTAGGCGAACTCCCATTTGATCTGCCGCCAAGCCTCGGGGGGGTAGCGCGTCTCAAATTGCCCCCTCCGACGATGATCAAAGAATTCGCTAGCAGGCTGGTTCAGCCACCCAACATCATCGGCTGACGCTGGGCACGTAGCTCGGCTACCGTCTTCTTGACGTTCATCATCTGCGGGTTCGTTCGGTAATCCCACTCTGCCTCAACCCCGAGTTCGCGTGCGATGACCCGTCGAACCCACTGTGAAACTGGCGTCGCTAGAGCACCAACGACTCCAGCCCCAGTGTCTAAACGCCATACAGCAACATAATCCGTCGCGGTCGGCAACTCATTCAACGGAATAGCGGCTGTTCGGGTCCAAGTCACGTCGGCACTAGAATCTGTGGTGACCGCTTCTACGAGATCGAACGGAAGAGGCACTACATGCAGATGCGCCTGCTCAACGCCGCAGCCTACGACGCTTCCGCTCATCGAGCTCCCATGCTCAAACGCATATACCGGGTCTCCAAATACACCCAGATCACGCGCGAATTCCGAGACAAGAGCTAAAAGATTTTCGCGCTCCGGCGCCTGAAGTCCGCTCAGGTTTAGGAGCGGCCGCCGAGGGATGACAAGGCTCCACCCCGGAACCAGCGCACCCAATGACGGAACAACGACGTAGTTCGCGTTTGCGCGAAGCACCTCATCGTAGGAATGCCGGCTCACGACGTTGCCGCCTCCGTACGCCCACGAAAATCTAGAAGTTTGAATGCCTTGGCTCAC
This sequence comes from Allosphingosinicella sp., assembly GCA_036399475.1. Taxonomy (GTDB): domain Bacteria; phylum Pseudomonadota; class Alphaproteobacteria; order Sphingomonadales; family Sphingomonadaceae; genus Allosphingosinicella. The sequence goes on along the minus strand of DASWNA010000026.1, from coordinate 20,807 downwards.
CTGAACAACTGCCCCAACATGCCCGTTAGTGAAGGATACACCGCTTGAGCAGCTTTGTGAATCGTGAAATTGAAAGCTGCTTGGCTGGCTCGGAATTCCCAAATCGTCATTCCTCCCCCATCCGCAGCGCCGCGATAAACGCCTCCTGCGGGATGCTCACGCTCCCATACTCCCGCATCCGTGCCTTGCCCGCCTTCTGCTTCTCCAGCAGTTTCTTCTTGCGCGAGATATCCCCGCCGTAGCATTTCGCCGTGACGTCCTTCCTCAGCGCCGCGATCGTCTCCCGCGCGATGACCTTGCCGCCGATGGCCGCCTGGATGGGGATCTTGAACAGGTGCCTCGGGATGAGGTCCTTGAGGCGCTCGCACATGCCGCGGCCGCGCGCTTCGGCGGTGCCGCGGTGGACGATCATGCTGAGCGCGTCGACCGGCTCGTTGTTGACGAGGATGCTCATCTTGACGAGGTCGCCCTCGCGGTGGCCGACCTGGTGGTAGTCGAAGCTCGCATAGCCGCGGCTGATCGATTTCAGGCGGTCGTAGAAATCGAACACCACTTCGTTCAACGGCAGCTCGTAGGTGAGCTGGGCGCGGCCGGCGACGTAGGTGAGGTTCTTCTGGATGCCGCGGCGGTCCTGGCAGAGCTTGAGGATCGGGCCGAGATATTCGTCGGGGACGTAGACGGTGGCCTCGATCCACGGCTCCTCGATCACCGCGATGCGGCTGGGATCGGGCATGTCGGCGGGGTTGTGGAGCTCCAGGCTCTGGATGCCCTGCGCGTCCTTGTGGTTGAGCTGGATCTTGTAGACCACGCTAGGCGCGGTGGTGATGAGATCGAGATCGTATTCGCGGGTCAGGCGCTCCTGGATGATCTCGAGGTGAAGGAGGCCGAGGAAGCCGCAGCGGAAGCCGAAGCCGAGGGCCGCCGAGGTCTCCATCTCGAAGGAGAAGCTGGCGTCGTTGAGGCGCAGCTTGCTGATCGATTCGCGCAGTTTCTCGAAATCGGCGGCATCGACCGGGAAGAGGCCGCAGAAGACGACGGGCTGGACTTCCTTGAAGCCGGGCAGCGCCTCCGTGGCGGGGCGGCGGGTGTCGGTGATCGTGTCGCCGACGCGGGTTTCGGTGATGTCCTTGATCTGGGCGGTGATGAAGCCGATTTCGCCGGGGCCAAGCTCGGGCAGTTGCTCGATCTTGGGGCGGAAAGCGCCGACGCGGTCGATGAGGTGGGTGCTGCCCGCCTGCATGAACTTGACGCTCTGGCCCTTGCGGACCGAGCCGTCGATGACGCGGATGAGGATCACGACGCCGAGATAGGGGTCGTACCATGAGTCGACGAGCATCGCCTTTAGCGGCGCGTCGCGGTCGCCCTTGGGCGGGGGGATGCGGGTGACGATGGCTTCCAGCACTTCGTCGATGCCGATGCCGGACTTGGCGCTGGCGAGCACGGCGTCGTCGGCGGGGAGGCCGATAATGTCCTCGATCTCGGCCTTGACCTTGTCGGGATCGGCGGCCGGGAGGTCGATCTTGTTGATGACGGGGACGATTTCGTGGTCGTGCTCGATCGACTGGTAGACGTTGGCAAGGGTCTGCGCTTCAACGCCCTGGGCGGCGTCGACCACCAGCAAAGCGCCTTCGCAGGCGGCGAGGGAGCGGGAGACTTCATAAGCGAAGTCGACGTGGCCGGGCGTGTCCATCAGGTTCAGGACGTAGGTGAGGCCGTCCTTGGCGAGGTAATCGAGGCGCACGGTCTGCGCCTTGATGGTGATTCCGCGCTCCTGCTCGATCTCCATGTTGTCGAGCATCTGGCCGTGGGTCATCTCGCGGTCGGTGAGCGCGCCGGTGCGCTGGATCAGCCGGTCGGCGAGCGTCGACTTGCCATGGTCGATATGGGCAATGATGGAGAAATTGCGGATTCGGGAAAGGTCGGTCATTTCGCTCGATTTGTAAGGAGTTTCGCGGGCCCTAGCATTCCGGCGCCGTGAGGCAAAGGGCGGCGGGCGCGCGCCGCCACGCCAGGGCCGTCGAGCCCAAGCGTGTTCGTTGCGCCTGTTCGCCCACCCGGTCGGGGGACTTACTCCGTGGTGCGGCCGTCGAAATGGTCGTTGTCGTGGTCCGCTTCGGCCTGCTCCTTATCCCTGTGGACGGTGCCCTCCTTGTGCTCCGGCGGGGCGTAGAGGGTGTAGAGCTTCAACGGCGTGGAGCCGGTGTTGACCACGTTGTGGCGGGCGCCGGCCGGCACGATCACGGCGAAATCGTCCTCCACCTTGTTCACGGCGCCGTCGATGTGGACCTCGCCCGTCCCCTCCTCGATCCGGAAGAACTGATCGTGGTCCTCATGCACCTCCGCGCCGATGTCGCAGCCAGGCGGCAGCGTCATCAAAACGAGCTGGAGGTTCTTGCCGGTGTAGACGACGCGGCGGAAATTCTCGTTGGCAAGCGTTTCCCGCTCGATATTCTCGACATAGCCCTTCTTCACGCGCGCTTGCTCCCTTCGCTATCCTGGTTCGAACCCATGAACAGCGAAGGGCGCGTTGCGTTCCGGACTTGGCGCTTCAGTCGTTCTTGACGACCTGACCGCTCTTGATGACCACATCGACATCCTCGAGCGCGCGCACGTCGCGCAGCGGATCGCCGTCAACCGCGATCAGGTCGCCGTACCTCCCGACCGCAATGGCGCCGACGTCCTTTTCGCGGCCGAGCGCCTGCGCGGCGTTGCGGGTGGCGGCCTGGATCGCCTCCATCGGGGTCATTCCATATTGCACCATCCAGCGGAACTGGCCGCCGGCGGTGCCGTGCGGCATCACGCCGGCGTCGGTGCCGAACAGCATCTTGACGCCGGCCTTGTGCGCGGCGCGGAAATTGTCGCGCTGAATCTGAGCCACTTCGCGGTCCTTGCGCAAATTGTCCTCGAGCACGCCGTTCCTGGCACCTTCCGCTTGGGTGTATTCGGTGTTGAAGATGTCCATGTCGAGCCAGGTGCCGCGTTCCCTGGCCAGGCGGATGCCTTCGGCGTCGATCAGCGAGGCATGCTCGATCGTGTCGATGCCGGCGCGGATTGCCGCCTTGATGCCGCTTGCGCCATGGGCGTGGGCGGCGACCTTGAGGCCCCATTGGTGGGCTTCGTCGGCGATGGCGCGAAGCTCGTCTTCGGAGAGCTGCTGCTGGCCGGGTTCGGTGTTGCGCGAGAAGACACCGCCGGTGGCGCAGACCTTGATCACTTCGGCGCCGTATTTGCGCTGCTCCCGAACCCGGGCGCGAAGCTCCTGCGGGCCGTCGCCGACCGCCTTGCCCCTGGCGTTGAAGGAGGGCGGCAGATAGGTCTGGTCGCAATGGCCGCCGGTTGCGCCAAGGCTGTGCGCGGCGGGGACGATGCGCGGCCCTTCGATCAGCCCTTCGTCGATCGCCTGCTTGTAGCCGACGTCCGAATAGTTTTCCGAACCGACGTTGCGCACGGTGGTGAAGCCGGCCTGGAGCATGTCGCGGGCATTCTGGACGCCCTGCGCGGTCCAGAAGGAGTCGGTGAATTGCAGCCCCGAATAGCCGCCGTAGCGGGGGTTGGAATCGAGGTGGACGTGCATGTCGATCAGGCCGGGAAGCAGCGTCTTGCCGGGCAGATCGATGCGCCTTGCATCCGCCGGGATGTTGGGCCGGCCGCCGCCCCGCCCGACAACCGAGGCGATGCGGCCGTCGGTGATCACCACCACCGGCTCCTCGACGACGCGGCCGGTGAGCACGTCGATCATCCGGTCGGCGGTGACCACGACGGTCTCCGCGGCGGCAGGCGCCGCGCTGGCGAGGAGAAGGGCGGCGGCGAGGGTTGTGCGCATGGGTGGGCTCCGGCGAAGGTGTGCCGCGTTCCTAGCCGCCGACGCGCCGCGCTGTCGAGCATGGCCTTGCTCCGGCGCATCGGCGCGCGCATTGCTCGGCGTAAGGAGACCCACATGTCCGAGCTGCGCAGCCTTTATCCGCCCATCGAACCTTACCAGAGCAGCACCCTCGACGTCGGCGACGGGCACAGCCTCTACTGGGAACGCTGCGGTACGCCGGGCGCCAAGCCCGCGGTGTTCCTGCACGGCGGCCCGGGCGCCGGGTGCAGCCCCGCCCACCGCCGCCTGTTCGATCCGGCGGCCTACGACGTCCTGCTGTTCGACCAGCGCGGCTGCGGCCGCTCGACGCCCCATGCCGGGCTGGAGGCCAACACCACCTGGCACCTGGTCGACGACATCGAGCGGCTGCGCGCGATGGCGGGATTGGAGAAGTGGCTGGTGTTCGGCGGCTCCTGGGGCTCGACGCTGGCGCTTGCCTATGCGCAGGCGCATGCCGAGCGGGTCAGCGAACTGGTGCTGCGCGGCATCTTCACCTTCCGGCAGCGGGAGGTGGACTGGCTTTACCTCTACGGCGCCTCCGAGGTGTTTCCCGACAAGTGGCAGGAGTTCGTCGGCCCGATCCCCGAAGAGGAGCGCGGCGACCTTGTCTCCGCCTACCAACGGCGGCTGACCGCCGACGACCCCGCCGTGCGCCTCGCCGCCGCCAAGGCATGGAGCAAGTGGGAGGCGGAGACGGTGACGCTGCGACCGAGCCCGGCAACGATCGGCGCCCATACGTCCGACGCTTTCGCGATCGCCATTGCCCGGATCGAGAACCACTACATGGTCCACCGCGGCTGGCTCGAGGAAGGCCAGCTCCTCGCCAATGCCGGGCGGCTCACGGACATACCGGGCGTCATCGTCCAGGGCCGCTACGACATGTGCACACCCCCGTCCGCCGCCTGGGACCTGCACCAAGCCTGGCCGCAGGCGGACCTCCAGATCGTCCATGGCGGCCACCTGTTCAGCGAACCTGCGGTGCTGGACGGGCTGATCGGCGCAACGGATCGGTTTGCGGGAGGATAGGGCGGACTCGGCAGCCAGCCCAACCGCTCATCCTGAGTAGGGACTGAGCGAAGTCGAAGGCCCGTATCTAAGGACCCAACGAACAGGCAGTGCGTCCCTTCGATACGCCGGTTCGACAGGCTCACCGGCTACTCAGGATGAGCGGTTTGGTTAGCGCTTTGGGGGGCTGGCGCAGTTCGGGCACGTCGCGCTAAGCTTCGCACAACAAGGGGGCTTCGAGACTTGCCACAAACTACAGAGAAAACCCCGCTTCGGCGGGTGGTGATGGCGAGCCTGATCGGCACCACCGTCGAGTGGTACGATTTCTTTCTCTACGGCTCCGCCGCCGCGTTGATCTTCAACAAGCTGTTCTTCCCTTCGTTCGATCCGTTCGTCGGCACGCTGCTCGCTTTCGCAACCTATGCGGTCGGCTTCATCGCCAGGCCGCTGGGCGGCATCATATTCGGCCATTATGGCGATCGGATCGGGCGCAAGCGGCTGCTCATGCTCAGCCTGATCCTGATGGGCGCCGCCACCGTACTGATCGGCCTGCTCCCGACCTATAACCAGATCGGCGTCTGGGCGCCCGCTTTGCTGATCGCGCTCCGCCTTGTTCAGGGCTTTGCGGTGGGCGGCGAATGGGGCGGCGCGGTGCTGATGGCGGCCGAGCATGGCGACAGCGCCCGTCGCGGCTTCTGGGCGAGCTGGCCGCAGGCCGGGGTCGCGGCGGGCAGCCTGCTTTCCGCGGGCGTACTTGCGCTGATGGCCGCGCTGCAGAGCGAGGCGGACTTCCTGTCCTGGGGCTGGCGCGTGCCGTTTCTGCTCTCCGCGCTGCTGGTGGTCGTCGGCTGGTACATCCGCAACCGCCTGTCGGAGAGCCCGCTGTTCGAACATGCGCTCGCCGAAGCCGACGCTCCGCCCAAGCTGCCCGCCATGGAAGTGCTGCGCGAACGCCCGCGCGCGATCGCACTCGGTGCCGGCCTGCGCGTCGGCGAGAACATCAGCTACTACATCCTCACCGTCTTCTCGCTGACGTACCTCGTCGATGTCGCCACCGAAACCCGCAGCCTTGCCTTGAACGCGCTGCTGATCGGCGCGGGGGTGCAATTCTTCGCAATCCCGCTCCTTGCTCTGCTGTCGGACAAGATCGGCCGGCGCCCGGTTTACGCGGCCGGCGGGTTTGGCCTCGCCGCCTTCACCTTTGTCTTCTTCCCGATGCTGAGCTCCGGCGACCCGCTGCTGATCGTGGCTGCAATCGTGATCGGCCTCGTCCTGCACAGCGCGATGTACGGCCCGCAGGCCGCCTTCATCACCGAACTGTTCCCGACGCGGATCCGCTATTCCGGCGTTTCGATCGCCTATCAACTCACCTCGATCTTCGCCGGCTCGCTGGCGCCGATCGTCGCTTTGTGGCTTTACCGCGATTATGACAGCGCCACCCCGGTGGCGATCTATGTCGGCCTTACCTGCATGGTGAGCGGCATCTCCGCCCTGCTCGCCCGCGAGACGAAGGGCGTGGAACTGTCGGCGATCCGTTAGGTGCTGAGCGGCCGGGCGAGCGCCGGATCGATCCGCCGCCGCTCGACCTGCGGCGCCTCGGGGATCGAGGAGGGTTGGGGCACCGGCCGATGCTCCGCCTCGTAGCCCGAGAGAACGATGTCGAGAATTTCCGGCGCCTTTTGAAGCGCGTCGCGGGCGCCGTCGCCGCACACCACCACCTCCGGAACGTCGGGGAAGGTGACGAGCACGAGCCCGTCTTCGCCATCGATGATCTTGGCCGGATAAGTGGGCATGAACATTTCCCGCTGTTCGCGCCACTGACGCACGAGGCGCAGCAGAGTTCCTTTCGTTACGCCTCTGCGGAACCTAACCTGGATTAGTGGGTTCCGCATGTGGTCGAGCCGCAAATGGTCACGCGCGGCTTCCATTGGACGCCTCAGCTCCCTTTGAGAGGCTGGGGCGTCCTTTTGTGACAAAAAGAGCAAACCAAGGGGTTCAGTTTTATGAAGAAGCTTCTCACAGCCGTTGCCGGTGCCGGCCTCCTCAGCCTCGCCGCCTGCGGCGGTTCGGGCGATGACGCCGCGGGCGACAACGTTGCGCAGGCTGCCGACAACGTTGCCGACAACATGGAAGACATGGCCGACAACACGAGCAACGAAGCCGCCGAAGACGCGCTTGAGTCGAACGCTTCCGCGATCCGCGAAGCAGGCGAGGACAAGGAAGAGGCGATGGACGACGCCGACACCACGGACGCCAACAAGGTCAACTAAGGCCGCGTTTTCTCCCTTTTACGCGGTCGAGGCGCCCCGGGGGTTGTATTCCCCGGGGCGCTTTCCGTTTGTGGGGAACCGCATGAAAGGTGCCTTACCTAAGCTAGATGTATCAAAGAGATCCGTTCGTCCCGAGCGTAGTCGAGGGGCGCACATGAGGACTCCGTGCCAGCGCCCCTCGACTACGCTCGGGACGAACGAAGTTGGTGGCGTCCAGGGCAAGAGGGTGGCTTGATTCGCCAGCGCTGGCGCTCCCCTACCCCCATCCGCTAGATGCCGCTCATGGTCGATCTCTTCGCCGACGACACACCCCCGCCCGCGTCCGTTCCGGACAGCGCGCCGCTTGCCGATCGCCTCCGCCCTCGCGCGTTGGACGAGGTCGTTGGCCAGGATCACCTCACCGGCCTGGCCGGCGCGATCGGGCGGATGGTGGCGGCGGGCAAGCTCTCCTCCATGATCCTGTGGGGACCGCCCGGCACCGGAAAGACCACCATTGCCCGGCTTCTCGCCGACGCGGTGGGGATGCGCTTCACCGCGACTTCCGCCGTCTTCTCGGGCGTCGCCGATTTGAAAAAGGTGTTCGCCGAAGCGCGCGAATATGGCCGCGCCGGCAAGCAGACGCTGCTGTTCGTGGACGAGATCCACCGCTTCAACCGCGCCCAGCAGGACGGATTCCTGCCGTATGTGGAGGACGGCACGGTGGTGCTGGTCGGCGCCACTACGGAGAACCCGTCGTTCGAGCTCAACGCCGCGTTGCTGTCGCGCGCCCAGGTGCTGATCCTCAACCGCCTCGACGCCCGAGCCCTCTGCCACCTGCTTGACCGCGCCGAGGAGCTGGTCGGACGCCCCCTCCCCCTCACCCCCGAAGCGCGCGACGCCCTGGTCGCCACCGCCGACGGCGACGGCCGCTTCCTGCTCAACCAGGCCGAGACGCTCTTCTCCGTAGACCTGCCCGAACCGCTCGATCCGGCCGCCCTGTCCGCCCTCCTCCACCGCCGGATGCCGATTTACGACAAGGACCGGGAGGGGCATTACAACCTCATCTCCGCGCTTCACAAAGCGATCCGCGGCTCCGACCCGCAAGCGGCGCTTTACTACCTGGCGCGGATGCTGACGGCCGGCGAGCAGCCGTTGTTCCTGCTTCGCCGCCTGATCCGCGCCGCGGTGGAGGATATCGGCCTCGCCGACCCGCAGGCGCTGGTGCAGTGCGTCGCCGCCAAGGACACGTACGATTTCCTCGGCTCGCCGGAGGGGGAGATCGCCATCGCCCAGGCCTGCCTCTACCTCGCCACCGCGCCCAAATCGAACGCGGTCTACGCAGCGCAGAAGGCCGCGTGGCGTGTCGCTAAGGAGACCGGGTCGCTGATGCCGCCGGCCAACATCCTCAACGCGCCGACCAAGCTGATGAAGGACATCGGCTACGGCAAGGGATACAGCTACGACCACGACGCCGAGGGCGGGTTTTCGGGCGACAATTATTGGCCGGACGAGATGCAGCCGCAGGCCTTTTACGTGCCGACTGACCGCGGCTTCGAAAAGCGCCTTGCCGAACGCCTCGCCTGGTGGGAGGAGCGCAGGATCGAGTTGAGGAAGTGAAGAACATGAGCGGCATCCCCAACCGTCATGCCGGACTTGATCCGGCATCCACCTTCTTCTTCGGGCATTGGAAAAAGGAAGGTGGACCCCGGATCAAGTCCGGGGTGACGGTGCAGGCACTCGCCGCCGTGTTCCTCCTCGCCGCCCCCGCCGCCGCCCAGCAGAACCGGCCGGAATATCTTCGCGCGCTTGCCGCCGGCTACAAGGCCGCGTTCCTGTGCAGCGACATCTTCAACGCCGGACAGACGGAGGCGCAGGTGGAGGCCGACGACCTCCAGCGCACCTATCCTGAGCTTGAGCCGCTGATGCCGGCAATGAAGGCCCAGATCGACCGCGCGGCCAAGACGGTGAGCGTGTCGTTCGACGATATGCTCCCGCCCCGCATCGCCGCCTGGCGGCCGCATCTCGGCTGCGCCCAGCTTCCGATCGGCGCGACGGCCGATGCGGTGAAGCTCCTGCCGCGCCTGACGGAGACCCGCGACGTAGCGCGAGACGACGCGCGCCAATGGCCGCAGGGCGACCGCGGCGCCGCCGCTCCGACGCGCGGCTATCCGGCAAAGCTCGGCGCGGCAGTCGGCGCGGCCTTCGACCGGCGCACCTACGGCCAAGGCAGCGAGACAACGGCGGTGATCGTCGTTCACCACGGCCGGATCGTCGCCGAGCGCTACCGGCCCGATTTCAACATGCACATGCCGCAGCGCACCTGGTCGGTCGCCAAGAGCATCGCCGGGAGTGTGATCGGCGCCGCCGCCCACCAGGGTCTTATTGATCCTCTCGCGCCCGCCCCCATCCCCGAATGGCAGGCACCGGGCGATCCCCGCGCGGCGATCACCACCGACAATCTGCTCCGCATGGCGAGCGGCCTCCATTCCGACGCGGCCGGCAACCGCACCGACGCGACCTACTTCGGCGGCACCAGCGTCACCGAGAACGCCACCGGCTGGCCGCTGGAAACGGCGCCCGGAACCCGCTTCCGCTACGCCAACAACGATATTCTGCTTGCCGTCCGCGGCCTGCGCGCCAAACTGGGCGGCGGCGAGCGCGCGCTGGCTTTCCCCTACCAGGAACTGTTCTGGAAAGTCGGCATGAACCGCACCTTCGCGGAGACCGACTGGCAGGGCAATTTCATCCTCTCAAGCCAGGTCTGGACGACGGCGCGCGACCTCGCCCGGCTCGGCCTCCTCTACCAGAATGACGGCCTGTGGAACGGGACACGCATCCTGCCCGCCGGCTGGGGCGCCTATGTGTCGCGCAACGGCCTCGCACAGCCGCCGTCGGGCGACGGCTATGGCGCGAGCTTCTGGACCTTCCCGAAGGACAGCGGCATCCCCGCCGACGCGTATGTCGCGCAGGGCAATCGCGGCCAGTATCTGGCGATCATTCCCTCAAGGCAGCTCGTGATCGTCCGCCGCGGCTATGACGGCCCGCAAACTTCGTTCGACCCCGCCCCCTTCGTCCGCGACGTGGTCGAAGCCCTGCGCTGACTCAAGCGCGCGCCTTCACAAGCGCGCGCTTCCTGCGCTAAGGCCGCGCACGATGTCCGAAAAAATCGAAACCCCGAAAAGGGATTGGCGCGATACGGTCTTCCTGCCGAAGACCGATTTTCCCATGAAGGCCGGCCTTGCCGCCAAGGAGCCGGCGATTCTTGCCCGCTGGGCGGAGGAGCGCCTGTACGAGCGCCTGCGCGAGGCCCGCGCCGGGCGGGAGCGCTTCATCCTTCACGACGGCCCGCCTTACGCCAACGGCGACATCCACATGGGCCATGCGATGAACAAGGTGCTGAAGGACATCATCGTCCGATCGCAGTCCCTGCTCGGCAAGGACGCGCCTTATGTCCCCGGCTGGGACTGCCACGGCCTTCCCATCGAGTGGAAGATCGAGGAGCAGTATCGCAAGAAGAAGCAGGACAAGGACCAGGTCCCGCCGCGCGAGTTCCGCGCGGAGTGCCGCGCTTATGCGGAAAGGTGGGTGGGGGTGCAGGCCGCCCAGTTCCAGCGGCTCGGCGTAATGGGCGAGTGGGACAATCCCTACCTTACCATGAAGTATGAGGCCGAGGCGAAGATCGTGGAGGAGCTCCTCCAGTTCGCCGAAAGCGGCCAACTCTACCGCGGCGCCAAGCCGGTGATGTGGTCGCCGGTCGAGAAAACCGCGCTGGCCGAGGCCGAGGTGGAATATGAAGAGATCATTTCGACGCAGATCGACGTGGCCTTCGAGATCACCGAAAGCGCAATCGAGGATCTGGTCGGCGCCTACGCGGTAATCTGGACGACCACCCCGTGGACGATCCCGGTAAACCAGGCGATCGCCTATGGGCCGGAGATTGATTATTGGCTCGCCCGCTTCGACCATGACGGCGGCACCCTCACCGTGGTGGTCGCTCGAGATTTGATCGAAAGCTTCGGCGGCCGCATCGGCCATCCAGTGGTGGTCAAGATCGGCACGGACGGCGGGACGGTGACGCCGCTCAAGAGCTTCAAGGGCTCCGACCTCGCCGGTACTGTCGCCCGCCACCCGATGCATCATCTCGGCGGCTTCTTTGCCAAGCCCCGCCCGTTCCTCCCCGGCGATTTCGTGACCACCGATGCCGGCACCGGGCTCGTCCACATGTCGCCCGACCATGGCGAGGACGATTTCCTGCTGTGCAAGGCGAACGGCATCGATCCGGTGTTCGCGGTCACCGACGACGGGCGTTACCGCGAGGATTGGGGCTGGCTCGCCGGCGGCGGCAGCGTGATCAACGCCAAGTTCAACGCGCCGGACGGGCCGATCTGCACGGACCTGCGCGACAGCGGCGGGCTTATGGCGGCGAGCGCGGACTTCCGGCACAGCTATCCGCATTCGTGGCGCTCCAAGGCAAAGATCATCTTCCGCTGCACCCCGCAGTGGTTCATTCCGATGGATGCTCCCTCAAGCCCCTCTCCCCTTGCGGGAGAGGGACAGGCACGCGAAGCGGGCCAGGGAGAGGGCATGTCATTCAAGGAGCAGGCCCTCTCCCTCCCACCCGGCTCCGCCGGGCGGGCCCCTCCCTCTCCCGTAAAGGGAGAGGGGCTAAGAGCCACCGCCCTCGCCGCCATCGATCAAACTCGCTGGGTGCCCGAGAAGTCCAGGAACCGCATCCGCGCCATGGTTGAGGGCCGCCCCGACTGGGTGATCAGCCGCCAGCGCGCCTGGGGCGTGCCGATCGCGCTCTACGTCCACCGCGCCAGCGGCGAGTATCTTCGCGACGCCGCGGTCAACAGCCGCATCATCCGCGCCTTTCACGAAGGCGGCGCCGACGCCTGGTTCGGGGCCGATCACCAGGGGCTGCTCGGCAACGGCTACAATCTAGACGAATACGAACCCGTCACCGACATTCTCGACGTCTGGTTCGACAGCGGTGCTACCCACGCCTATGTGATCGAGGCGCGCTACGGCCAGGGCACCCGCGCCGACCTCTACGTCGAAGGCTCCGACCAGCATCGCGGCTGGTTCCAGTCGTCCTTGCTTGAAAGCTGCGGCACCCGCGGCCGCGCGCCCTACGATGCCGTCCTCACCCACGGCTTCGCGCTCGACCGCGACGGGCGCAAGATGTCGAAATCGATCGGCAACACCGTCGATCCGCTGGCGATCATCAAGGAAAGCGGCGCCGACATATTGCGCCTGTGGGTCGCCTCGACCGATTATTTCGAGGACGTGCGGATCGGCAAGGAAGCGCTTGCCGGCACCGGCGACGCCTATCGCAAGCTCAGGAACACCTTCCGCTACATGCTCGGCGCGCTGGAAGGCTTCTCCGATGCCGAACGCGTCGCGTCGGCCGAGATGCCCGAGCTTGAACGCTGGGTCCTCCACCGCCTCGCCGAACTCGACGCCGAGCTTCGCGACGCTTCGGCCAATTTCGAGTTCAACCGCTACACGCGCCTGCTCACCGGCTTCGCGAACGAAGACCTGTCGGCCTTCTTCTTCGACATTCGCAAGGACAGCCTTTATTGCGACGCGGCGAGCGATCCCAAGCGGATGGCGTACCGCACCGTGCTCGACACCGTCTTCCACGCCCTCGTCCGCTGGCTCGCCCCAGTGCTCTGTTTCACGACCGAGGAAGTGTGGGGCACGCGCTTTCCGGACGGCGGATCCGTCCACCTTCTCGAGTGGCCGGAGATCGATGCGGCGTGGCGCGACGATGCGCTCGGCGCCAAGTGGATCAGGCTGCGCGAGGTGCGCGAGCTTGTGACCGGCAACATCGAGCCGATGCGCCGTGAGAAAAAGCTCGGCTCGAGCCTCGAGGCAAAGGTAACGCTCGGCCTTCCGGACTTCGGCTTGCGTGCGGAAATCGAAGGAACCGATTTCGCCGAAGCCTGTATCGTCTCGGAATTGTACCTGCAGGAGTTCGAAGGTCTCTCGGTTAGCGTCGAGCGTACCGAACAGGAAAAATGCGGCCGCTGCTGGCGGCATCTGCCGGAAGTATCGGAAGACGGCGCGCTGTGCGCCCGCTGCGAAGGGGCTGTGAATGGCTGATCAGGGCGACGTGTTGCGCCACCGCAAGCTCGGCTTGAGCCTTGCCGCTCTCGTCTTTCTTGCAGACCAGGCGGTGAAGTTCGTCGTCATCGAGGTGCTGCAGCTTCAGCAACGCCAGGAGATTGGGCTGCTGCCCTTTTTCCGGCTGCGCTGGGTAGAGAATCGCGGCGTTTCCATGGGTCTCCTCACCGCCGACAGCCATGTCGCGCGCTGGGGCCTCGTTGCGATGACCGTAGCCATCGCCCTGTTCGTCGCCGTCTGGCTGTGGCGGGAGAAGAGCCGCGGCGACGCGCTTGCCCTCTCGCTGGTGCTCGGCGGCGCGCTCGGCAACATCCTCGATCGCGTGCGCTTCGGCTATGTGGTCGATTATGCCGACCTGCATTTCGGGGAGATCAGCCCCTTTTTGGTCTTCAATGTCGGCGACGCAGGCATTACCATCGGGGTATTGCTGTTGCTGGTCCGCGCGCTTCTGACGCGCGACAAGGCGCCCGCGCGAGAGGAATCTGAACATGCGTAACCTGAACATCACCCTGGCCGCGACGGCTGCGAGCCTGCTGCTCGCCGGCTGCGGCACCAGCGGCATCGCGGGCCGCGACCGTCCCGACGAATTCGCCGTCACCCGCAATGCGCCGCTGGTAATCCCGCCTGATTTCGCACTGACGCCGCCGGCTCCCGGCAGCCCGACCCCGACCGGAACAGACGCCCGCACCCAGGCGCTCGACGCCCTGTTTGGCGGCACTGCCCCGCGCAGCGCGGCGGAAACGTCGGTGCTGAACCAGGTCGGCCGCGACCGCGCCGCGCTCGGCGCCCGCTCGGTGGCTGGCGATCCGCAGACCGAAGTGGTCGACAAGGGCGCCGTCACCCAGACGATCATCGCGGCCCCCACCGGGGCCGGCCGCGACGCCACCGCGACCACGCCGCAATAACGTTTTAAATGGGGCGGCTTCTGCCGCCTCGCCGGCGGCCATGAACCTCGACGACCAACTCCGCCGCTACTTCGGCACCGCGGACCTGTCCGCCATAACCCCGGACGCGCTTGCGGCCGGGACGGAGCGGATCTCAGTCGATCTCGGGCTCGAGACGGACCGCAGCCGCCGCTTCGCCTTGTGGGTCTTACTATACATGCTCGGCGCAGCGCCGGGTCTTGATGTGGCGTTCAAAGACGAGCGGGACCGGGAAGCCGCCCGCAACTTTATGGACACTGCAGCCGGCATTTCCCCTCAAGAGGGTTGAAGACGCTTCCGGAGATCCGCGCCCCCGGCTTGCTACAAACATCCACAATGAACATCGCGCACTCCAATTGCGACGGAATAATGTTCAGCCTCCAAGCAGGTGTGCTGGGGCAGCTAACCGCTTGACTGGAATTGCCTTTTGCCAACCGATGGCGCTTTCGCCCGTGCTCCCGGCCAGTTGCCGTTGGCTTGCCCATTACAGGCGCGTGGACGATCATCCCCCAACTTAAGCGGGGGCAAACATGAACTTCTTTCAACCGGTGGGCAGGCTGAATCCGACGCGGGATCGCTGGACCAAGGATAGCCGAATCTGGATACCCGAGCTCGGGGAAGAGCACCGGATCCGTATCGAAAGAGTGAAGGACGAGCTTCGCGTCGAGGAAACCGCGCGCAACGACGCGCACAAGCTCCAGCCGGAGACCGCGGACGCCGTTCTTAACGAAGCGCAGCTCGATATCTGCAACCGCGTTTTCGCAGGCATCCTGCTGCTCAACCAGTTTCTTGCCGAACAGCTCGGCCAGGCGCTGGATGCCGCTCGGCGAGCGATCCCGGCCGTGCTCGATCAGGACGATCTTACCCGTAAGATCGAGATCGAGGCCGACGATGTCTTTTCGGATTATCGAGGCGACCTGCGCCAATTGCGGCACACACAGATCGCCCGCGGACTCGACCTGCGCTTTTTCAAGAATGAGAACCGCCTGAGACGCGGCGCCGATTACCGCGAGTCCGCCCTGCTCATCATTGGGATCGTGCTGGCAATGCTGGTGGTGGAATCGGCGGCAAACGGAATGCTGTTCCGCGACGTCGTTCGCGGCGGCTGGCTGGGCGGCGTCTTCCTGGCGACGATCATCAGCGTGATCAACGTCGGTTTGGGCATCTTCGCAGGGCTTGTGGGCTGGAGCAATGTTGGACATGTTCGCGTGTCGAAGCGGGTGCTCGGCTGGGCTGTCACGCTGGTTCTGCATGTGGCGGCAATCGCCTGGAACCTGTGCGTTGCGCACTTTCGGGAGGCCGCCGAGGCGGCTTCTGCCAGCCCCACGTACGACTTCAACCCCCTGGCGCTTGCCGAGCAAATGCAGCAGCGAATTGCCGCGGAAGGGCTGTTCGGAGTTCATTCTCTGTTCGCCCTGGCGCTGCTTGCGGTTGGGCTTGCGATCCACTTCCTGGCCGCGCGCGAAGGCTGGGACGACATGGGCGATCGGTATCCCGATTACATGAAGGTGGACCGCAAAGCGAAGGACAGCGAGCGCGTGTTCGACAAAGCGCTCGTGCACATGCGGGCGGAAGCACGCGCTGCAGCGGAATCGGTGGTGCGCGATGCCGAGGCGCAGGCACAGAATGCTGCGCGGGCGCTTACCATGATCTCGGACCTTGAAAACCTTGCCGCGCAGCGCGTCCAGGAGGTGCGGGACAGCGAGGACCAATGGGTATCGGGCGGCACCCAGTTGCTTCGAAACTACCGCGACATCAACATCGAGGTGCGCGGGGACAATCCCCCGCCGGCATATTTTAGGAACTTCCCCACGCCCGACGAGTATCGCCGCGGCGACTTCGGCGCCGGCCTGATGCGCGAGAACAAGCTGGATGCGCATATGGCGGGGGCACAGAGCGCACGCGAGGAGCTGTCTCTGCTACGAACGGAGTGCGAGCGCGTGTCGGACGCGAACGCCGGCATCGTCACCGATCTGCGCAGCGAGGTGAACCGCGTTCTGAGCGACCTTACCAAACGCATCGACGATGCCGAACACAAAGCTGACCGCGCCGCACGCGAGCAGATCGACGGGCTGGAGCAAGCCTGACGATGCGGCGCCGCAAGCCCCTTTATACCGGACGAACCCGCGACAACCGCATGGGGGCACTGCTCATCGCGGCTGCGCTCGGAACGGTTGCCGTGCTGGTGACCGTCGGCGTCGCGACGGCAGAGCCGAGACGCGACACCATCACTGGGTGCAACATGGAAAGCAATGCCGCGCCGCCGGCGCATACGCTGATCCTGATCGATCAAACGGATGCCCTGCCGCAGGACGAGCTCGAATATGCAAGGCGGCTGATCTTTAACGAATATTATTGGCTGCCCGTCGATGGCCTGCTGACCATTCGCAACATCCGCGCGCAATCGGCCAAGGCGGTGGACATCGCGGTGTGCCGCATGCCCGGCTCGCACGAAGTGAACCCCTTTACCACCACGCCCGAGGCAGTGGAAAAGGATTTCAAGAGATCCGCCGGCGCCCAGCTCGACCAATTCCTGTCCGACATGGCGCGCGCTCCCTCCGAAGACCGGTCGCCGATTTTGGAAGCCGTCGCGGCCGCCGCGCGGCGACCCGATTTCGGCGAGGATATCAGCAAGAGGCGGCTCGTGATGCTGTCCGACATGATCCAGAACAGCGACGCGTACAGCCACTATGGCCGCCGCAGCCTAGAGCTTCCTCCGGCGGCCGCAAGGCGCTTCGATCCGGACCTGACCGGTGTAGAGGTTCGAATCCACTATGTTGAACGGCCCGAAAGCTCCGTTCAGGGCGAGGATCACCAGGGTTTCTGGCAGGAATACTTCGACGAACGAGGGGCTTCAAAGCCGGCGGTCGGCCACACGCTTGGCCTCGGCGAGGCAAGAACGCGTAAGATCTGGTATGCGCCGGCGCAGAAGCCGCAGGCGGCAAAGCGCTGACCGGGAGGCCGGCATGGCATTCGAGAAGCTGTTCTACGACAGAAGCTGGACCTTCTACTGGGATTCGAAAACCGGCCGAATGTACGGCAAGGAAGCGAGCATGTTCCTGGGGCGCGATTACCATTTCCACGAACGCACCTGGAACAGAAGCGCCGCAATAGCGCTAGCGCGGGCCTGGCTGCACGGTTGATCGGCGGACGAAGGGTGCCCAAGCGGCCGGGCACGCCTCCTGGTTCAGGTCAGCGGCTCGACCTTCAGCACCTCGATTGCCTCGGCGCGGCCGTTGAAATCGACAACGTCGTCCTCGCAGGCACCGATCAGCGCGCGGGCGAGCGGGGCGGAGAAGCTTAGGTAGCCCGCCGCCGGGTCCGCCTCATCGTCGCCGACGATGGATACGGCCCGCTCGGCACCGTTCATCCGGAAGGTCACGCGGGTGCCGAACGCCGCTTCGTCGCCAGCCGCCGCAGGGGCCAGTTCGGCGGTGGCGTGGCGGGTCTGCCAGTAGCGAAGGTCGCGCTTGGCTTCGGCCAGCGCCGTTTCGCCCTCGGCTTCCGCGACCTTTCGCTCAGTCTCGGCCAGCCGCGCCCGGATCTGCTCTAGGCCGCGGGGGGTCACCAGGTTGGGACCCGATGGAATCGGCAGTTCGAACCGCGGCTCCTTATGCTCCTCATCGCTCTCGCGGCGAAATGCGACGCTCATCGGATCACTGCTTTCTGACCGCGTCGGCCTGCTGGCGAAGTTGCTCCGCGCGTTCCTTGGCCGCATCCTCGGCGGCTTCGGCTTTTTCGTCGAGTGCGTCGGCGGCGGCCTCGCGCGCTTCGTTGGCGCTTTCGTCGGCCTGATCCTGGCGCTCGCCCATGGTTTCGGCGGGGCCGCTGCGCATGCTGTCTTCACCGTCGACGGCGCCCGAGGCATTGTCGGCGATCTCGCCGGCTTGCTCCTTGGGGCCATCGCAGGCGGCGAGGCCGGCGATCAGCGCACTTGCCAAGGCAATAGACACGAACCGCATGGCACTCTCCTGCATTGGTGGAATGACTACGCCCCGATAGAGGCGCGGTTCCGCTCAAGCGGCGGCGATCAACCGGTCGCGTTCGCCGATCAACTCGGCATAAGAGGCGCTTGCAGGCTGCCTCGCAAGTGCCATTGCGCGATCCAGCCGCTCAAGGCCTTCGCCGGTAAGCGGCGCCGAGCCCTCCGCGACCTCCACCATCTCCTCCATCTTGCCCGAACAATGCAGCGCCGCGTCGCATCCAGCCGAGAGCGCAAGCGCGGCGCGG
This sequence comes from Allosphingosinicella sp., assembly GCA_036399475.1. GTDB lineage: Bacteria > Pseudomonadota > Alphaproteobacteria > Sphingomonadales > Sphingomonadaceae > Allosphingosinicella. The sequence continues at coordinate 2,409 of DASWNA010000026.1, read as the reverse complement.
TCGCGGAAGGAGCCGGAAAGGGCGTGCATGCCGAGGTCGTCGGACATCAGGAAGCCGGTGAAGCCGATGCGGCCGCGGACGATGTTTTCGATGACTGGGGCGGAGTGGCTTGCGGGCTGCTCCGGATCCCAGGCTGTGTAGACGACGTGGCTGGTCATCCCCATCGGCGCGTTGGCGAGGGTACGGAACGGCGCGATGTCCAGCTCCAACTCCTCCGCGCTCGCCCGGACCACGGGGAGTTCGAGGTGTGAATCCACCATCGAGCGGCCATGGCCCGGCATGTGCTTGACGATGCCGACCACCCCGCCTGCGGCCAAGCCGTCGAGCACGGCGCGGCCGAGCGCCGCCACCTGCATCGGCTCGGCGCCGAGCGCGCGGTCGCCGATGATGTCGTTTGCGCCTTCCTGTCGGACGTCGAGCAGCGGCAAGGCGTCGACGTTGACGCCTGCCTCCCTGAGCATCGCGGCGATCGCCTGGGCGTTGGTGCGGGCCGCCTGGATCGCCGTCATCGGCGCCCGTGCGTAGAGCTCGGCAAAGGTCCAGGCGGTTGGGAAAGCGGGCCAGACCGGCGGACGCATTCGGGCGACGCGGCCGCCTTCCTGGTCGATCAGGATCGGCAGATCGTCGCGGCCGTGGAGTGCCCGCAGGTCATCCGTCAGCGCCTTGAGCTGCGCCAGGTCCGCGATGTTGCGGCGGAACAGGATGTAGCCGGCCGGATCGGCCTCGCGGAAAAAGGCGCGCTCGTCGGCGGTGAGCGCCTCTCCCGCGAGGCCGTAGATTGCGGCTTGCATCGTTGCGGGCGGCCTAGATGCGGACGCAGCTTTCGCCGGCGACCTTCAAGCGGCCGCAAATGTCGGCGGCGTTGGGGCCGCTGGCGCGCAGGCGATACAGGGTCTTGCCGCCGCTCTGCACCGGCACGACGCTCTGGGTGAGCGGCGCGAGGTAGCCGAAGCGCCCGGACATCGCCTTCCACGCGGCGTTGGCGCCGGCCTGGCTGGAGAAGGCGCCGAGCTGGATGGTTGCGCCGCCGGTTGCGGCCGGAGCGGGCGCGGCGGGGGCAGGAGCCTCCTGCTTAGGCTGGGCGGCGGGCTGTTGCGGCTGCGGCTGCGCGGCCTGCGCAGGAGCCTTCGTCACCGGCGCTTCCATAGCATTGGTGTTGATCGCGCCCTTGGGATCGGCGCCCTCGCTCGCGGCAAAGGCGGTATCGCCCTCCCCTTCCACGGTCATGCCGCCGGCGTTCTCGGGCTTGGTCTTGTAGTCGCCGCCCGGGGCCGCGATCAGCTCCGGCTCGCCAGAAGCGGCGCCGTCGGACGGACGATTGTTCATCCAGAACAGGCCGCCGACGATCGCGCCGATCGCGACCAGGGCGATCAGAACGCCCATGATCATCTTCATCGGCGAGGGGCCTTCGCCCGCATTGTCGTCTTCGACGGCCTCGAGCCAAGGGAGGCGATCCTCCTCAAGCGGGCTGTCATCGGCACGAATGTCCGTCATCACTGCATCTCCTCGGCCGCCTGGACGCCCATGATGGCGAGGCCGTTGCGGACAATCTGCCCTATTGCGGAGGCGAGTTCCAGACGTGCCCGCGTAACTTCTCCATTATGTGCCAGTAGGAAACGCCTTGAAGGATCGTCATTACCCTTGTTCCATTGCGCGTGGAGCGCGGCGGCGAGTTCGTGCAGGTAGAACGCGATGCGGTGCGGCTCATGGGCCTGCGCCGCGGCCTCGACGATGCGCGGGAACTGCGCGGCGAGCCTGACCAGCGCCAGCTCCTCGTCGTCGAGCAAGGCGAGGTCGGGCGTGGCGCCGAGATCGATGCCGGCTTCAGCGGCGCGGCGGTGGAGCGAGCGGATGCGGGCGTGGGCGTACTGGACGTAGAAGACCGGATTGTCCTTCGACGCTTCCACCACCTTGGCGAAATCGAAGTCCATCTGGGCGTCGTTCTTGCGGGTCAGCATGGTGAAGCGGACGACGTCCTTGCCGACTTCCTCGACCACTTCGGCAAGCGTCACGAAGCTGCCCGAGCGCTTGGACATCTTGACCAGTTCGCCGTTCCTGAGCAGCCGCACCATTTGGACGATCTTGACGTCGAGTGCCGGCCGCCCGGCGAGCGCCTCGACCGCGGCCTGGGTGCGCTTGACGGTTCCGGTATGGTCGGCGCCCCAGACGTTGATCAGCTCGTCCGATTTCTCGAGCTTCTGCATGTGGTAGGCGGTGTCGGCGGCGAAATAGGTCCAGCTTCCGTCCGACTTGCGGATCGGCCGGTCCTGGTCGTCGCCGAAGGCAGTGGAGCGGAACAGGAGCAGTTCGACCGGCTCCCAATCGTCCGCGGGCTTGCCCTTGGGCGGCGGCAGGGTGCCGGTGTAGACTAGCTGCTTCTCGCCGAGCAGGGCGAAGGCGCGGTCGACG
>DASWNA010000025.1:0-2640 GCA_036399475.1 Allosphingosinicella sp. | reverse complement strand
CCGCCGCGAAAATGCCAGCCTGCGCGCCCAGATCGGCCAGGATACCGAGCTGACCGGCTCCAGCGTCGGCATCAACGCGGTGCGCGCGACGTTGAAGCGGGTTGCGGGAACGGGCAGCCGGGTGCTGATCACCGGACCGGCGGGCGTCGGCAAGGAAGTCGCCGCGCGCCTCCTCCACGACTGGAGCAACCGCGCCAAGGGTCCGTTCGTCGTCGTCAGCGCCGCCCGGATGACGCCCGAGCGGGTCGAAGAGGAATTGTTCGGGGTGGAGGAGGGGGGCGAACTCGTCCGCCCGGGTCTACTCGAACAGGCCCATGGCGGCACCCTGTTCCTTGACGAAATCGCCGACATGCCGCTCCCGGCACAGGCCAAGATCCTTCGGGTTCTCACCGATCAGAGCTTCGCGCGCGTCGGCGGGCAGCGTATCGTCAAGGTCGACATGCGCGTCGTATCCTCGACCGCGCGGCTGCTTTCGGAGGAGATTGCCGCAGCGCGCTTCCGCGAGGATTTATTCTATCGTTTGAACGTCGTACCGGTGCATCTTCCTGCTCTGGCGGAACGTCGGGAGGACATTCCCGAGCTGGTCGGCCACTTCGCCGCCCGCTACGCCGCCGAGCAGCGGCTCGCGACTCCCGAATTCTCCAGCGACGCTCTGGCCGCGCTGCAGGCCTATGACTGGCCCGGCAACGTGCGCCAGCTGCGCAACGTCATTGAACGCACCATCATCCTCGCGCCGGGCGCGCGGGTCGGGTGCATCGAGATCGACATGCTGCCGCCCGAAATCCTGAACGAACAGGCGACGCTCAGCCCGGGGGAGGCGGTGAAGGCGATCATGGGCACGCCGCTGCGCGAAGCGCGCGAGACGTTCGAGCGCGAATATCTCAAGGTCCAGATCCGCCGCTTCTCTGGCAACATCTCCCGCACCGCGACCTTCATCGGCATGGAACGATCGGCGCTTCACCGGAAGCTCAAGGCATTGGGGATCGCCGATACCAAGGGGGAAAATGGCGAATAGCCCGGTGGCGCGGGCAGGGGCTTGGTGTTATTGCCCAGGGCCTGCCGGGGTGCGGGATATTTTTGCAAGACGCCGCATTCAAGGCGCCACGCGGGCCAGGCCCGCCAATAAAGGAGAAAAACAATGGCCGACAAGGTCACCAACCTCCAGGACATGTTCCTAAACGGCCTCAGGCGGTCGAAGACGCCGGTCACCATGTTCCTGGTGAAGGGCGTCAAGCTGCAGGGCATCATCACCTGGTTCGACAACTTCTCGGTGCTGCTGCGCCGCGACGGGCAGGCGCAGCTTATCTACAAGCACGCCATTTCGACGATCATGCCGGCCCACCCGATCGAGTTGGGCGAGATCCAGCGCGCCTTTGCCGAGCAGATGGACCGCAAGAAGCCCGCTCTGCTCCAGGAAGTTTTTTTGGGCGCGGTGCGGCGTTCCGGGGAGCCGGTGACGATGTTCCTCGTTAACGGGGTCATGCTCCAGGGTGAGATCATCGCATTCGACCCGTTCTGCATGCTGCTCCAGCGCGACGGGCTGTCGCAGCTGGTCTACAAGCATGCGGTCTCGACCGTGCAGCCCGAGCACCCGGTGAACCTCTACGAGTTCGACCAATATGACGAGGAGTCGGCAGCCTGAGCGGTTTCGAAAGGCCTTCCGACGCTGATTTCAGCCGCGGCGCCCGCGCAGTCATCGCGCTTCCCGATATGGGCGGCCCCGCGGGCGGCCGCGACACCGACGCGCGGCTGGACGAAGCGGCCGGGCTCGCCGCGGCGATCGGCCTCGAGGTGGTCGAGCGGGTGCGGTTCAAGATCCGTGCGCCCCGGCCCGCCACCCTGTTCGGCAAAGGCCAGGTCGAGCAGATCGGCGATGCGGTGCGCGCGCACGAAGCGGACCTGCTGATCGTCGACGCGCCGATCACGCCCATCCAGCAGAAGAATCTGGAGACTGCCACCAAGGCCAAGGTGATCGACCGTACCGGTCTGATCCTAGAAATCTTCGGCGAACGCGCCGCCACCGCGGAAGGGCGGCTGCAGGTCGAACTCGCCCATCTCGATTATCAGGCCGGCAGGCTGGTGCGGAGCTGGACCCACCTCGAACGCCAGCGCGGCGGCTTCGGCTTCCTCGGTGGCCCCGGCGAAACCCAGATCGAGGCCGATCGCCGCCTGATCCGAGACCGCATGGCCAAGCTCAAGAAGGAGCTGGAGCAGGTCACCCGCACCCGCGCGCTGCACCGCGCCCGCCGCCAGCGCGCGCCCTGGCCCGTCGTCGCCCTGGTCGGCTACACCAATGCCGGCAAATCGACCCTGTTCAACCGGGTGACTCGCGCGGACGTCATGGCCGAAAACCTGCTGTTCGCGACGCTCGATCCCACGATGCGCGAAGTGGCGCTGCCCGGCTTCGACAAGGCGATCCTCTCCGACACGGTGGGCTTCATCTCTGAGCTGCCCACCCAGCTGGTGGCTGCGTTCCGGGCGACCCTTGAGGAAGTGATTTCGGCCGACCTCATCATCCACGTCCGCGACATTTCGCACCCGGACAGCGACGCGCAGCGCAGCGACGTGGAGCATGTCCTGGCCGAGATCGGCGCCGGCGGGGAAGGGGGCGCGCCCATGCTCGAAGCCTGGAACAAGATC
>DASWNA010000024.1:0-3242 GCA_036399475.1 Allosphingosinicella sp. | reverse complement strand
GCGTCGGCGATCGCATCGCAATAGAGGCGAATGGCGCGGCTGGCGTCGTCATTGCCCGGAACCGGGAAGGCGATGCCGTTCGGCGAAGCGTTCGAATCGAGGATCGCGACGACCGGAATGCCGAGCACGTTGGCTTCCTTGATCGCCAGCTCTTCCTTGTTGGCGTCGACGATGAAGATCACGTCCGGCAGGCCGCCCATGTCGCGAATGCCGCCGAGCGAAAGCTCGAACTTGTCGCGCTCGCGGGTGAGCTGAAGCACTTCCTTCTTGGTGAGGCCGGCAGTGTCGCCCGACAGCTGCTCCTCAAGGCTCTTGAAGCGCCGGATCGAGCCCGAGATCGTCTTCCAGTTGGTGAGCATGCCGCCAAGCCAGCGATGGTTGACGAAATGCTGGCCCGAACGGCGGGCCGCTTCCGCGATCGGCTCCTGCGCCTGGCGCTTGGTGCCGACGAACAGCACCTTGCCGCCCGATGCGGACGACTGGCGCACGAAATCGAGCGCGCGCGCGAAGAGCGGCACGGTCTGCGACAGATCGATGATGTGAACGCCGTTCCGCTCGCCGAAGATGTACGGCTTCATCTTGGGATTCCAGCGGTGGGTCTGGTGGCCGAAATGCGCGCCAGCCTCAAGCAATTGCTGCATGGAAACGTCCGTGGACGCCATGGTCTTTCTCCTTCCGGTTATACCTCTGCGGGGCCGAGAGACCGGGAACCTCAAGGTTCGCCAGCCACCGGTTATGATGGCCCCGCATGTGGAATGGCGCGCATTTAGGTCGGTCCGGCGCTGAAATCAAGCCTTGACCTACGAACAAAACGCGAACATGCTGTTATCTCAATTTGCTAAGGGATCAATTTCCGCGAACCGGCGTTTGAGCCGTTGTGGATAAGTAAGGGGATAAAGCTGTGATTCATCTGGCTGCCGCACTCTTCTTCACCGTGGCCCTGCTGGGCGCCGCGGTGGCGATCCACATGACTGCCCGTGCTTATTGGCCACAGATCCTCGCTGCGCTGCGCGGCGAGCTCGGCCGCGAGGTCAGGCGTCCGGCGCGGCCGGCGCAGGCTTACGCGGCCCGGCGGCACGCAGCCTTTTAGCCTTCGCATAGCTGAGGATGCTGACCGGGATCATCGCCGCGTAGAGCAAGGCCGCGATGCTCAGCGTCGGCCAGGGCGCGGTCAGAAGCGCGCCGCCGATCAGGACGATCACCAGAAGCGCGCCGAGGCGCACGTGGCTTCTCAGACGCATCGAGCTCCAGGAAAAGGTCGCGCAGTTCGACACCATGAGCAGCGCCACGATTGCGGCCCAGGGGGCGACCAGCAAAGGCTCGTGAAAGAGGGGCTCCTCCGTCCACAGCCACAGGAACAAAGGCAGAAGCGCGAGCCCTGCCCCGGCGGGCGCGGGAATGCCGGTGAGGAAGCCGGCCGATTTGTGCGGCTGATCGTCGGCGTCGATCGCGGCGTTGAATCGGGCGAGGCGCAGCGCGGCGCAGACCGCATGGCCAAGCGCCAGCAGCCAGCCGAAGCGCACCCAGTGATCGAACGCCGGATCGCCCGCGCCAAGCTGGGAGAGCATCCACAGGTAGAGTATCACCGCGGGCGCCACTCCGAATGCGGTCACGTCGGACAGCGAATCGAGTTCCGCGCCGAACTTGCTCTGGCCGCGGATCAGGCGGGCGACGCGGCCGTCCATCATGTCCAGGAAAGCGGCAAGGACGATCGCCCAGGCCGCCTTGTCCCAGTCTCCGACGATGCCGTAGCGGATGCCGAACAACCCGGAGCAAAGCGCCAGCGCGGTGATCGCGTTGGGAACGAGCGTACGAAGCGGAATGCCGCGCCGTTCCCCGGGCGCCCTCACTGGGCAACGCCCTCCAGCGCCCTGGCTTCGCCGACCCGCGCGATCACCGTCTCGCCGGCAATGGTGCGCTGGCCGAGCAGGATGGCCGACGCGGTGCCGGCGGGCAGATAGACGTCAACGCGGCTGCCGAAGCGGATCAGACCGACTCGCTGGCCGACGGTGACGTGATCGCCGACCCTGGACCACGGCACGATACGCCGCGCGACGAGGCCCGCAATCTGGGTGAAGCCGACTCGCGTGCCGTCCGCGGCCTGGACGAGAAAGTGATTGCGTTCATTGTCTTCGCTGGCTTTGTCGAGATCGGCATTCAAGAACTTGCCGGCGATGTAGACGACCTTCTTGATCTCGCCGGTGATCGGCGCGCGGTTGATGTGGACGTCGAACACGGACATGAAAATCGACACGCGGGTGATCGGTTCGGGCGGCAGGCCGTCCTCGCCGACCAGCTCTGGCGGCGGCGGCACCTGGGCGATCATCGTCACCATGCCATCGGCTGGGGCGACGATCAGCCCCTCCCCCTTGGGCGTGGTGCGGATCGGATCGCGGAAGAAGGCGGCAACCCACAAGGTGATCCCGGCCATGATCCAGCCGATCCAGTCCCAATCGATCACAAACCAGAAGAGGAGCGCGATCGCGGCCGCGATCACCACGAACTTGCGCCCTTCCGGGTGCACGTTCGGCATGCGGTAGCGGACGTTCGTGGTGACGAGGTCCGGCTTTTCGAGCGATGTCATGGGCGCTGCTTTACGGGTGCGGGCACGCGGTGACAACCGCTCCGCAAAACGCGCCCGCACTCGGTTGATCGGCGGCCCGCCTCCGCCTACACGCGCCCCAACTCCCGAAGCTGGCGAAGGAAAGCGAAAGCCTCATGGCCAAGATCAAAGTGAAGAACCCGGTCGTCGAACTCGACGGCGACGAGATGACCCGGATCATCTGGCAGTGGATCCGCGAGCGGCTGATCCTCCCCTATCTCGACATCGACCTTCTCTACTTCGATCTCGGCATGGAGAATCGCGACGCCACCGACGATCGCGTGACGGTCGAATCGGCCCAGGCGATCAAGCAGCACGGCGTTGGCGTCAAATGCGCCACCATCACCCCCGACGAGGCGCGCGTCGAGGAATTCGGCCTCAAGAAGATGTGGAAATCGCCCAACGGCACGATCCGCAACATCCTGGGCGGCGTCGTCTTCCGCGAGCCGATTGTCATTCAGAACGTGCCCCGGCTGATCCCAGGGTGGACCGACCCGATCGTCGTCGGCCGCCATGCTTTCGGCGACCAGTATAAGGCGACCGACTTCCTCGTGCCGGGTCCCGGCAAGCTCAGCATGAAGTGGGTCGGCGAGGACGGCCAGACGATCGAGCACGAAGTGTTCGATTACCCCGCATCGGG
>DASWNA010000023.1:0-107916 GCA_036399475.1 Allosphingosinicella sp. | reverse complement strand
ATACGCGAAACTGTGTAAAAGCTGGGCCGCGCGAATCCCGAAGGCGCCGCGCGGCCCTGGCCTATATTACTTAGTGATCTCGGCCACAACCCCTGCGCCGACGGTCCGGCCGCCTTCGCGGATTGCGAAGCGCAGGCCCTGATCCATGGCGATCGGAGCGATGAGCTTGACGCCCAGGTTCACGTTGTCGCCCGGCATCACCATTTCGGTGCCCTCGGGGAGAACCACTTCGCCGGTTACGTCCGTGGTGCGGAAGTAGAACTGCGGGCGGTAGTTGGCGAAGAACGGCGTGTGACGGCCGCCTTCATCCTTCGAGAGCACGTAGACTTCGGCGCGGAAGTCGGTGTGCGGGGTGATCGAGCCGGGCTTGGCCAGAACCTGGCCGCGCTCAACTTCTTCACGGCCGACGCCGCGGATCAGCGCGCCGATGTTGTCGCCGGCCTGGCCCTGGTCGAGCAGCTTGCGGAACATTTCAACGCCGGTGACGACGGTCTTGCGGGTGTCCTTGATGCCGACGATCTCGACTTCTTCGCCAACCTTGACGATGCCGGTCTCGACGCGGCCGGTAACAACCGTGCCGCGGCCCGAGATCGAGAACACGTCTTCGATCGGCATAAGGAACGGACGGTCCAGCGGACGCTCCGGCTGCGGGATGTAGCTGTCGACTGCGGCCATCAGTTCGATGATCGCGTCGTGGCCGATCTTGGTGTCCGAATCTTCAAGAGCGGCGAGAGCCGAACCCTTGACGATGGGGATGTCGTCGCCCGGAAAGTCGTAGGACGAGAGCAGCTCGCGAATTTCGAGCTCGACCAGCTCCAGGAGCTCCTCGTCGTCGACCTGGTCGACCTTGTTCATGAACACGACAAGCGCCGGAACGCCGACCTGACGGGCGAGCAGGATGTGCTCGCGGGTCTGCGGCATCGGGCCGTCGGCGGCCGAAACCACCAGAATGCCGCCGTCCATCTGCGCGGCGCCGGTGATCATGTTCTTCACATAATCGGCGTGGCCCGGGCAATCGACGTGGGCGTAGTGACGGGCTTCGGTTTCATATTCGACGTGCGCCGTCGAAATGGTGATGCCGCGCTCGCGCTCTTCCGGCGCCTTGTCGATGTTGGCGTAGGATGTGTAGGTTGCGCCGCCGGTTTCAGCGAGGACCTTGGTGATCGCCGCGGTGAGCGACGTCTTGCCGTGGTCGACGTGACCGATGGTGCCGATGTTGCAGTGCGGCTTGTTCCGCTCGAACTTAGCTTTCGCCATTTTACCAGACCCTCGTGTTTCTCGGTTCTAAATCAGTGTGTTTCGCTTAGGCCAGCTTGGCCTTGACCTCGTCGGCCACGTTCGATGGGACCTCGTCGTAATGCGAGAACTGCATCGTGTACTGCGCGCGGCCTTGGGTGAACGAGCGCAGCTCATTAACGTATCCGAACATATTCGCAAGCGGGACGATGGCTTCAACCGCCTGGGCGTTGCCCCGGCTGTCGGTGCCCTGGATCTGGCCGCGCCGGCTGTTGATGTCGCCGATCACGTCGCCCAAGTAATCCTCGGGAGTGACGACCTCGACCTTCATGATCGGCTCGAGCAGGATGATACCCGCCTTCTGGGCCGCTTCGCGCATCGCGCCGCGGGCGCAGATCTCGAACGCCAGCGCCGACGAGTCGACGTCGTGGTACTTGCCGTCGACCAGCTGCACTTCGAAGTCGATGATCGGGAAGCCGATCAGCGAACCCGTCTCGGCCGTCTCGCGCATGCCCTTCTCGACCGAAGGGATATATTCCTTCGGAACGTTGCCGCCCTTGACGTTGTCGGTGAAGACAAAGCCCGAACCGCGCTCGCCCGGCTGAAGCTTGACCTTCACTTCGGCGAACTGGCCGGAGCCGCCCGACTGCTTCTTGTGGGTATAGGTCAGCTCGACCGGCTTCTTGAGGTACTCGCGATACGCAACCTGCGGCGCGCCGACATTGGCCTCGACCTTGAACTCACGCTTCATGCGATCGACCAGGATTTCGAGGTGGAGCTCGCCCATCCCCTTGATGATGGTCTGGCCGCTCTCATTGTCCGAGCTCACGCGGAAGGACGGATCCTCGCGGGCGAGACGATTAAGCGCGACGCCCATCTTCTCCTGGTCGGCCTTGGTCTTCGGCTCCACCGCAACCTCGATAACCGGGTCCGGGAATTCCATCCGCTCAAGGATGATCGGGGCGTTGATCGCGCACAAAGTATCGCCGGTGGTGGTGTCCTTGAGGCCCGCCAAAGCGACGATGTCGCCGGCATAAGCCACCTGGATGTCCTCCCGGTCGTTGGCGTGCATGAGCAGCATGCGGCCGACCTTTTCCTTCTTGTCCTTGACCGAGTTGGTCACCTGGGACGCGGTCTCGAGCTTGCCCGAATAGATGCGGGCAAAGGTCAGCGTACCGACGAAGGGATCGTTCATGATCTTGAACGCAAGGGCCGAGAACGGCGCCTCGTCGCTGGCCTCACGCTCGTCAACGGTTTCGCCGTCGAGCTTCAGGCCCTGGATGGCGGGAACGTCGAGCGGGCTCGGCAGGTAATCGACCACGGCGTCGAGCAGGGGCTGGACGCCCTTGTTCTTGAATGCGGAGCCGCACAGCACCGGCACGAACGAGAAGTTCAATGTACCCTTGCGGATCAGCGCCTTCAGCGTCGCGGCATCCGGCTCTTCGCCGCCGAGATAGGCTTCCATCAGGTCGTCGTCCTGCTCGACGGCCATCTCGATGAGTTCCATGCGGGCAGCGGCGGCCTTGTCGGCCAGATCGGCGGGGATGTCCTGATATTCGAACTTCGCGCCGAGCGACTCTTCGAGCCAGATGATGGCGCGGTTGTTGACCAGGTCGACGAGGCCCTTGAAGCTGCTCTCGATGCCGATCGGGAGATAGAGAACGGCCGGGCGGGCGCCCAGGCGGTCCTTGATCATGTCGACGCACATGTCGAAGTTGGCGCCGGTGCGGTCGAGCTTGTTGACGAAGCACATCCGCGGCACTTTGTACTTCTCGGCCTGGCGCCACACGGTTTCGGACTGCGGCTCGACGCCGGCAACGCCGTCGAAGCAGGCAACCGCGCCGTCGAGCACGCGAAGCGAACGCTCGACTTCGATGGTGAAGTCGACGTGGCCGGGCGTGTCGATGATGTTGATGCGGTGCTCGGGGCCGTTGCCCTCCTCGGCCTGCCAGAAGCAGGTGGTCGCGGCGCTGGTGATCGTGATCCCGCGCTCCTGCTCCTGCTCCATCCAGTCCATCGTCGCGGTGCCCTCATGGACCTCGCCGATCTTGTAGGACTTGCCGGTGTAGTACAGGATGCGCTCGGTCGTCGTCGTCTTGCCGGCGTCGATGTGCGCCATGATGCCGATGTTACGATAATGCTCGAGCGGATGGCGGCGGGCCATGATCATATTCTCCGATGTCGGGGGCAGGCCCAGGGCCCGCTAACCGACTATATAGTGACGATGTTTACCAGCGGTAGTGCGAGAAGGCGCGGTTGGCTTCGGCCATCCGGTGCGTGTCTTCGCGCTTCTTGACCGCGTTGCCGCGGTTGTTGGCGGCGTCCATCAGCTCGCCCGACAAGCGGCCGGCCATGGTGTTCTCGCTGCGCGCGCGGGCGGCCGAGATCAGCCAGCGAATGGCCAAAGCCTGGGCGCGCTCGGTGCGCACTTCCACCGGCACCTGGTAGGTCGCGCCGCCGACCCGGCGGCTGCGGACTTCGATGCCCGGCTTGATGTTGTTGAGCGCGTCATGAAACACGCCGAGCGGCTCGCGCTTGGCGCGGGTCTCAACCGTCTCGAGCGCACCGTAGACGATGCCTTCGGCAGTGGACTTCTTGCCGTCGAGCATGACGGAATTCATGAACTTCGACAGGACGAGATCCCCGAACTTCGGATCGGGCAGGATTTCGCGCTTCTCTGGGCGACGACGACGAGACATATTCTCTTCCTTTATGCTTCAGCCGGGTCCGGAACCTGTGGGTCCCATCGAAGTATTACTTTGATGGGTGCCCTGTCCGGGGCTTACTTTCTGTATTCGTCATCCCGGACTTGATCCGGGATCCACCTTGGCTTCTTCACCCCACCTCCCGAAGAAGGTGGACCCCGGATCAAGTCCGGGGTGACTCTACGCGGGCTTGCGCCCGCTCGGTCACTTCGGACGCTTGGCGCCGTACTTGGAGCGGGACTGCTTGCGGTCCTTGACACCCTGGGTGTCGAGCACGCCGCGAAGCACGTGATAACGCACGCCCGGAAGATCGCGCACACGCCCGCCGCGGATCAGCACGACGCTGTGTTCCTGGAGGTTGTGGCCTTCGCCGGGGATGTAGCTGATCACTTCGCGCTGGTTCGTCAGGCGAACCTTGGCGACCTTGCGAAGCGCCGAGTTCGGCTTCTTCGGAGTGGTCGTGTAGACGCGTGTGCAGACGCCGCGCTTTTGCGGATTCTGCTCCATCGCGGGAACCTTGGATTTAGCCTTTTGCGGCTCGCGACCCTTGCGGACCAGCTGATTGATCGTCGGCATGAAGCCCTTCACCTTAGTTACTTTACCCCTGCGCAAAAAACGCAGAAAACCCGGCAGCCTTATGGCTCCCTGGCCCCTGCGACGCAGCAGCAATGTTCAAGCTCTTGTGCCCGTCAGAGGCGGCAATCGGGTCTCAAAGAGAACCACCACAGCCCCGGGCGAGGCGGCCTATAGCGGCGGGTGGCGAAAGGGTCAACGGGGGAAAGGCGCCGAGACGCCCCGCTTCGCAGGGGGCAGAGCGGCGTCACGCCCTGCGCTCCGGTGATACACCACTGCGCGGGGACGCGGCGAGTCGCAAGGCCTCTTTCCCGGCTAGCTACCGTGCGCGCTTCGTCCTACGCTCCCCTGCAAAGGCCGCAAAGAAGGCCGGGTTTGAGAGGACCGCAGATGAAGCCCGAAGGCGAAATTCGGAGCAGCCATATCCGGCTGACTTCCCACCCCGGGCGGCCGTCGCGCTTTCCGTTGCATTGGGGCGCGGCGACGGCGGAGGAGCGCGGGCCGGTGATCGCCACCGTCAACGCTGGCGCGGACCGCAACGCGATCGGCGCCCATGGCGGCTCTTATTCCATCTACCGCGCGCTTGCGATTTCCTCGGGCGCGATGGACCCGAGCGCCCGGCCGGACCTTCACGACACGTCGCCGGTCTGCGAGATCGGGCCGCACGCGCAATGGGCTGATCCGAACAAGATTGTCTCCCTCGATCCCTGGGGCCACCGCCTCACCCAGGATTTCGCCGGCCTGATCGAGGAAGGCGTCGACGTGCGCCCCTCCATCGCGATCACCAAGGCGCGGCTGTCGCTTGGCGAAATCCGCGACGCCATCGCGCTCGGCCGCCTGAAGGTGGACGGCGACATCGTCCACGAAGCGGGCGACGTCTCCGTCACCAAGATCGCGGTCGATCCGGTGTGGTGGCTGCCCGGAGTCGCGGAGCGCTTCGGGGTTGCCGAGGCGGGGCTTCGCCGCTGCCTGTTCGAGCAGACCGGCGGCATGTATCCCGAACTCGTCACCCGCCCGGACATGTCGGTGTTCCTGCCGCCGATCGGCGGCATGACGCTCTACATCTTCGGCGATCCCGCGCACCTTGGCGACCTGTCCAAGAAGCTCACCTGCCGCGTGCACGACGAATGCAACGGATCGGACGTGTTCGGCTCCGACATCTGCACCTGCCGCCCCTACCTCACCCACGGCATCGAGGAAGCGACGCGGGCCGCGCAAGAAGGCGGCGTCGGCCTGATCGTCTACAACCGCAAGGAAGGCCGCGCGCTTGGCGAGGTCACCAAGTTCCTCGTCTACAACGCCCGCAAGCGCCAGCCGGGCGGCGACCAGGCGGCGACCTATTTCGAACGCACCGAATGCGTCGCCGGAGTCCAGGACGCGCGCTTTCAGCAGTTGATGCCGGACGTGATCCACTGGCTGGGCGTGAGCCGCATCGACCGCTTCGTCTCCATGTCGAACATGAAGTACGACGCGCTTGCCCAGGGCGGGATCGAGATCGGCGAGCGCGTGCCGATCCCCGATTGGCTGGTTCCCGAGGACGCGAGCGTGGAGATGGAGGCCAAGAAAGCCGCCGGCTACTACACGCGGGACGGCGCGCCGAGCGAGGAAGCATTGAAGGCGGTGGTCGGCCGGGACTTGGGCAAGTTCTGAGCGGCCTTGAGGACCCACAACAAAAGCGCTCATCCTGAGGAGGGACTGAGCTTGTCGAAGGCCCGTCTCGAAGGACCGTTCGCGAATGTGCAGTGCGTCCTTCGAGACGCCGCTTCGAGACGGCTTCGCCTCCTCAGCGGCTCCTCAGGATGAGCGGGGTGGAGGTGAGGATGAGCGGATTTGGGAGAAACAATTGAGTACTGATGTGTCCATCCAATCGCTCCTCTCCGCCGCCGCGGTGCGTGAGCGGGCGCATGAGATGCTTGGGCTTGCGCTAGAGGGCAAGGTAGACGGCTGGCGGGTGGACCTCGCCCGGCTGGACGACGCGGCGGAGCGGACGGCGGCGGTGACTCGCGAACGTTTCCCCGATCTCGACATTCCGTTTCACGCACGCGGGCGGCACTTCGTGGCCGGCGCGCCGACGCTGCCCGACGGCGACTCGGCAGCGCGCGCCCGGGCGGCGTTCGATCTCACCATCGTGTCGGTGCTGCTTGATGCCGGCGCCGGGCCGGGCTGGAGCTTCCGCGAAGGCGGCGAGAGCTACACCCGCTCGGAAGGGCTCGCCGTTGCAAGCCAGCGGATGTTCGAAAGAGGGGCCTTCTCCGCCGAAGGGGCGGGTCCGCTGCGGGTCGATGGATCGGCGCTGGCCGAGCTTTCGCCGGAAATGCTGGCCAATGGCTTCCAGCTGGGCGCGGACAACCCGCTCGCCGGGCTCGAAGGCCGGGCTGCCCTCCTCCGCCGCCTCGGCACGCAGGTCCTTGCCCGTACGGATCTGTTCGCCAGCGCCGACGCGCCACGGCCCGGCGGCCTCTACGACGTGCTTGCCGAGCGGGCAGATGGCGGCACCCTCCCCGCCGCCGCGATCCTCGATCTCCTGCTCGAAGCGCTTGGCCCGATCTGGGCGGACCGGCTCGTCATCGACGGCGTCGCGCTTGGCGATTGCTGGCGGCATCCGGCGCTGAAGCGGGCCGACGCCACCGACGGCCTGGTGCCGCTGCACAAGCTGTCGCAGTGGCTGGCGTATTCCCTGATCGAGCCGCTGGGGGAGGCGGGTGTGGAAGTGGTGGAGATCGACGGCCTCACCGGCCTCGCCGAATATCGCAACGGCGGACTGTTCGTGGACACTGGCGTACTGGTCCTCACCGACCCCGCGGATGCCGCGCGCACGCACACTGTTTCGGACCCGCTGATCGTCGCGTGGCGATCGCTTACCGTGGCGCTGCTCGACCGGATGGCGCCGCTCGTCCGCGCCCGCTTGGGCGTCAGCGAAGCCGCCTTCCCGCTCGCCCGGATGCTCGAGGGTGGCAGCTGGGTTGCAGGTCGCCGGATCGCGGCCGAGCTTCGCCCGGGCGGCGGTCCTCCTTTCACTATCCTCAGCGACGGAACGGTGTTTTGAACATGCAGGGAATAACGGTCGTCCAGCACCCGCTGGTGCAACACAAGCTTACCATTTTGCGCGACAAAGGCAGCTCGATCCTGCTGTTTCGCACCGTTGTGCGCGAGATCGCGACCTTGATGTGCTACGAAGTGACTCGCGATCTGCCGACGGCGCTGATCGATATCGAAACGCCCGTCGCAGCCACGCAGGCGCCCGCCATCGCCGGCAAGAAGCTGGTCATCGCCCCGATCCTGCGCGCGGGCCTCGCCATGGCGGAAGGGATGCTCGATCTCGTCCCCTCCGCTCGGGTCGCCCATATCGGCCTGTACCGCGATCCCGCCTCGCTTGAAGCGGTGGAGTACTACTTCAAGACGCCCGACGACGTCGCCGACCGCCTGGTCATCCTGGTCGATCCCATGCTCGCCACCGGCCACACCGCCATCGCGGCGATCGACCGGCTCAAGGAAGCGGGCGTCACCGACATGCGTTTCGTCTGCCTGCTCGCCGCCCGGCCCGGCGCTGAGGCGTTGCGCGCCGCCCACCCGGACGTGCCGATCTGGGCCGCGGCGATGGACGACGAGCTCAACGACCATGGCTATATCGTCCCCGGCCTGGGCGACGCCGGAGACCGGACGTATGGCACGCGCTAACCCTTATTGATAATCGTTCGCAGCAACGCTAGTCCTCCCCCATGTCGAATAAAGCCACCCTCCGCCGCATCTGGTTCCAGCTCCACAAGTGGCTCGGCCTCACCCTTGCCATCCTGATCATCCCGATCTCGCTGACCGGCTCGGCGCTGGTCTGGCACGATTGGCTCGACGGCGTGCTCAACCCGCAGCGGGAGGTATCGGCCGCCCCTGCCCTCACGCCGGGCGCCTACGCCGCGGCGGCGGCCAAGCTTGCAGCGCCCGACGAGCGGCTGCTGAGCATCGGTCTCCCGCACGAAAACGGCGCGGTGGTCGCCACCCTCACCAAGCCCGCCCCTCCCGGTGGCGGGCGGCCGGTGCGGACGATCCTCTACCTCCACCCCACCGACGCGCGCCTGCTGGACCGCGTGGCGAGCAACGGCGGGGCGGTGCAGGTGATGCACGTCATCCACGGCAGCCTGATGGTGCCGGGTATGGGGCGGCAGATCGTCGGCTGGATCGGGGTGGCGATGCTGCTCTCCTCGCTGACCGGGCTGTGGCTTTGGTGGCCCTTGAAGGGCGGCTTCAAGCGGGGCCTGCGCTGGCGGCGGCAGCCGGAAACGAGCGGCAACCTCCATCACCTCGGCGGCTTCTGGATCGCGCTGCCGCTGGCGGTGCTTTCCTTCACCGGCGCCTGGATCTCCTTTCCCGCCTTTTTCGCCTCTCTGTCCGGAGATCCGGCAGGCCCCTCCCCTGCCGAGCGGATGCGGCGCATGGCGGCCGCGCCGATGGTCCAGACGCAGCTCGCTCCCGACGCGGCGCTCGGCGCGGCACAGCCGCTTGCCACCGGCCGGCTGGTCACCCTCGCCTGGCCGACCGAGAAGGAGGGCAAATGGAAGCTCGCCTTCGCCCGGGAAGGCGGCAACGCCGAAGTTCAGGTGGACGACGCCACCCGGGCCCTCACCCCGCCCAAGCCGCCGCAGCCTGAAACCACCGCCCGCCTGATGCGCCGGATCCACGACGGCAACGGCATGGGGCCGGTGTGGCAGACGATCGTCTTCATCGGCGGGATCATTCCGGCAGCGCTGGCGGTGACCGGCATCTTGATGTGGCTTACCGCGCGGCGTCGCCGACGCGAGATGGAAGGGCGGCGGACCTCCCGCGCCGCATCCGTCGGCTAAGCCTTCGATACATTCTGCGACAACTTCGCACCGCGCCGCGATAGGCGCGCGACAGGTGCCGTTCACCGTCCACGCAGCGCCGCCTTCGCGGCGCACGATGGAGGTTGAAGCATGAACAAGAAGAAGAAGATAGCGATCGGCGCGGGCGGCGGCGGCGCCTTGCTGGCACTCGCCGCAGCGGGTTTTGCGTTGGCGCCGGAGAACCGCGGACCGGCAAGAGCCGACCTCAATGGTGA
The DNA here is from genome assembly GCA_036399475.1 of Allosphingosinicella sp. Taxonomy (GTDB): domain Bacteria; phylum Pseudomonadota; class Alphaproteobacteria; order Sphingomonadales; family Sphingomonadaceae; genus Allosphingosinicella. Next base: position 98,331 of record DASWNA010000023.1, on the reverse strand, counting down.
CGGCCAGGTCAGCGCCGCGGAGATCGCGCAAAGCGGCAAGCAGCGCTTCGCCGAGTTGGACGCTGACGGGGACGGTAAACTCAGCGGCGCGGAGATGCCGCGGCGTGGCGGCCGTGAGAAGCGTGGCGGACATGGGCGCGGCGCGCGTGGCGGCGAGGGCGGGCCTCAGCTTTACCAGGTGGTGCAGCCGGCGCCCGTGGCAGCCCAGCCGGGCGCGGCGCCGCAACCGCAGGCCGTGCCTCAGCAGGTCCTGCTCGCCCCGGTCCGTGCGGAGCGGCCGTCGCCCGACGCGGATGGGGATGGCGCGCTTACCCTGGCCGAGTTCCTCGCCGGGCACCGCCAGCGCCTCACCCGTGCCGACGCCAACCGCGACGGCGAATTGTCGGCGGAGGAGCTTGCAGCCCGGCCCCAAGGCCGCCGCCGCCGCTAGGCACAATAAAGGGGACGGCCGCGGCGGCCGTCCCCTTTTGGCAGTCTCAGGCTGGGAGGCTCAGGCGATGCCGGTGACGCAGGGGCTGGTCGCGCCCTTGCCGTCGGCGCCCCAGCGGCGGAAGCCCTTCGAGTCCACGTGGAAGCGGTTGCCCGCGTAAAAGCCGAGGCCGATGCCCATGTCGTCGCCCCGCTGGGTGTGGACGCGGCAGATGTCCCGGATCATCGCCGAACGGGAAAGGTCGTCGCTGACCGGCACCAGATCGAGCGCGTAGAAGTGGCGGTGGGCGCTCGCCTTGGCGCCGCCCGCGCATTGGTTGAGCTCTTCGTTGCGGAAGCCGGACACGGCCTCGACGTCGCCGATCGCCGGCTCGACATAGGTTTTCACGAAGGCGAGGGTTTCGGCGATGTGGGTCCATTCGCCCATCGGCGCGACTTCGAAGCGGGGTCCGCTGCAATCGCGCCATTTGCTGGCGGTGCGGACGAGCTGCCAGGTCGGGACGACGTCCTGAACGCCGGCGGCGTCGAGGTAGGAGCGGAAGGACAGGACCTGGGTGCGGGCGCCGGGATCCTTGGCGAGCCATGCAAGGTAATCGGCCTTGTTCTGCCCCTCGGGCAGGCTTGCGGCGAACACAGGGGTTGCGAAAAGTGCGGCGAAAGCCAGCACAGCGAGCCTGATTATTTGTTGCATATCAAGGATATAGCCTTCTTTCGGCCATATTCAAGGGGCCCCCGGAAACGTTCCGGAGGCGATCTGCGCAGAAGGTTCCAGAGGAGTCGACTCGATTCGCCGCTTTCAGCGACGGGCCGTGCGCCTTGCGGGGCCGGGCACTTCAGTCTCCGCTTCGCCGGGAGCGGTCGTCCACCCCAAAGAGGGCAGCGAAAGGCTTCGGCGGCCGGACAGATCGGTACGCGCCGCGACGATGTTCTGCTCCTCGATATAGGCCACCACCCGGCGCAGGCGGCCGAGCGAGGTGGTGCCGTAGATGGCGGCAAGCTCCGCGTCCGTGGGGCACGGCGCGCCCTCCCGCGCGGCGCGGGCGAGGAGAAGGAAGACGGGCAGCATGTCGTCGGGCAGCGTCGCGCCCAGAGCGAGCGCTTCGTCCCAGCCCTCCCCTTCGATGCCGGCCCTGGTCATCGCAAGGCGGGTGCGGAAGGCGGCGAGATCGAGCGGCTGGCCGGCGAGGCCGAGCATCCGGCAACGGAGCTGGAAATCGTTGAACAGCACGGGGAGCGGCTGCGCGGCGGACGCCTCCTCGGCAACGATGCCGCCGAGCGCCATCGAGATGACCTTCGCCTGGGCGTCTTCGTCGAGGTGGGGCAGCGAGGAGGCGGCGGAGCGCGGCGATGCCGGCGTTTCGAGCGAGCGCAACATGCTCTCGGCAGGCGCCACGGGCGGCGGCGGCGGCGGCGGAACCGGGAGTGGCGCGTCCTCAAGCCCGGCGAACAGGTCCATCCCCGCGCCGCCCGCTTGATCGGGCAGCGGCACCAGCTTCGGGCTGGAGCTTCGCGCCTGGGTCTGCACGTCGCCGATTCGGATGTTGACCGGGCGGCGCGACAAAGCGGGGCCGAGCGCCAGGAACTCGCCGCGCTGCAGGTCACGGATCGCCTCCGCCTGGCGGCGCTCCATGCCGAGCAGGTCGGCGGCGCGGGCCATGTCGATGTCCAAAAAGGTGCGGCCCATCAGGAAGTTGGATGCTTCGGCGGCGACGTTCTTGGCGAGCTTGGCCAGCCGCTGGGTGGCGATGATCCCGGCAAGCCCGCGCTTGCGGCCGCGGCACATCAGGTTGGTCATCGCGCCGAGCGACGCCCGCCGCGCCTCGTCGCTGACTTCGCCGGCGGCGGCGGGGGCGAAGACCTGGGCCTCGTCGACCACCACCAGCGCCGGATACCAATGCTCGCGCGGCGCATCGAACAAAGCGGAGAGGAAGACGGCGGCGCAGCGCATCTGCGCCTCCATCTCCAGCCCCTCCAGGCTGAGCACCACCGAGGCGCGATGCTCGCGCACCCGCGCCGCCATCTTGGCGATCTCGGTGAAGCTGTAGCCGGACGCCTCGATTGCCGCGTGGCCGTAGCGGTCGCCGAGCGAGGTGAAATCGCCTTCGGGATCGATGACGATCTGCTGCACCAGGCCGGCGCTTTCCTCGAGCATGCGGCGCAGGAGGTGCGATTTGCCCGAGCCCGAATTGCCCTGGACGAGCAGACGGGTGGCGAGGAGTTCCTCCAGGTCCATCGTCACCGGTGCGCCGCCGGCGCCCGTGCCCATGTCTATCGCCGCTGTCATTGCAGCCATGCTTTGGACGAGCGGGGGGCAAGCGGGCAAGGGCTTCGGCCCGCTAAATGCGGGCTTCGTTGCAAGGCTGGGGTTTCCGTGCAACGATTCCTCCCGAGCTGTGGCGGGGGAGAAGAAGATGGGAGAATTCAAGGCCTTCATCGCACGCGGCAACGTGCTCGACCTTGCCGTGGCGGTGATCATCGGCGCGGCCTTCGCGACCATCGTCGCGAGCCTCACCGGCGACATCATCATGCCGCTGGTCGGCGCCGTGTTCGGCGGCCTCGATTTTTCGGATTACTACGTGCTGCTCGGCCCGGTGCCGGAAGGCTTCGTGGGCCCAAGGAGCTATGCGGCGCTCAAGGCGGCGGGCGTGCCGATGCTCGGTTACGGCCAGTTCATCACCGTGGTGGTGAACTTCCTGATCCTCGCCTTTGTCATCTTCCGGCTGGTGAAGGCGGCCGGCCGCTTGCTGCGCCGCCGGGAAGCCGAAGCCGCGCCGCCTGCCGTGCCCGAGGATGTGCTGCTGCTGCGGGAGATTCGGGACGAGTTGCGGCGGCGGCCTTGAGCCCCTCCCCCCCTTGCGGGGGAGGGGTTGGGGAGAGGGGTGCGAACGAGGCGGCTCGACGCCGGCTCGTTCGCCTCCAAGCGCCGCCGCAGGCATCGAGCCTGCGCCGCCGCTCCCCCCTCTCTCCAACCTCTCTCCCCTGGGGGAGAGAGGCTTTTTCGCCTTAGAACCCGATGCGCCCGCCCAGCGACAGCACCAGCGCGCGCTGGTGGCGGGCCTGGCCGTCGGTGAAGATGTCGACCTGCGCCGCCGTGCCGGCGTAAAAGCGTTCGTCGCGGGTGATCGGCGTGGTGTCGAAATCGGTGTAGCCGGCCGCCGCGTCGAGGGTCATGCGCTTGCCCATCCGGAAGCTGGCGCCGACATTGTAGTTCACCCGGTCGGAATCGGGCACCCGTGCATCTCGCCGGTCGTCGCGGGTCGGCGTGCCGTCGAACTGGATGCCGGTGCGCACCGTCAGCCGGCCGCTGACCTGCGCATCGACGCCCAAGGCATAGCTCCAGCTGTTCTTGTACCCCTGGGGGATGAAGGTGTTGAGCGGCGCGCCGAGATCGATGCGCTCGAACTTGCTCCAGCCGACATGCACCGCCTGGGCGTTGAGCGTCACCCGGTCGGTCACGCCGAAGCGGCCGCCGACGATGAGCTGCCAGGGCGTCGAGAAGCGGGCGACGATGTCCGACTGGATGTTGCGGGCGGCGAGCGGGCCGAGCAGCCCGGTGATCGCGACATCGCCGTCCAGCTTGTGGTCGATCGACGATTTGTAGGCGATGCCGAGGGTGATTCGGTCGGCCGGGCGAACCTGCGCCCCCACGCTCCAGCCGAAGTCGATGCCGTCGCCGGTCAGCCGCAGCCGCGCGTCCGGAGAGCCCGGCGCGAGGTTGGGCAGGGCATTGGACAGAAAGGCGTCGCTATATTCAACGTTGAGCGCGGCGCCGATGCTGAAGCGCCTGCTCGGCGCAAAGGCGATCGATGGCTGGACGTCGAGGGTGACCAGCCGCGTGCGAATCGCCTGAAAACGCTGCCAGCCGTTTGGATCGTAATCGGTGGTGAAGCTGTAGGGGGAGCTAATCGCCAGCCCGAGTGAGATATTCTTGCCCACGCGGAGCGCGGCGGCGGCCGAGGGAAGCACGCCCTTTTGCACCGGATCGCGCAGAACGGAGGCGCCGCCGACCGGCACCGGCGGGACGCCCGGGCGGTCGATTCGGGTGCCGAGGTCCTCGACCCGGCCGCGCGGAACGATGGCGGTCGCGCCGAACGAGGCGCTGCCCCCCTCGTCCCAGCCGGTCGCCGCCGGGTTCCACCACAAGGAGGCGGGACCCTGGTCCGCCACCTCGCCGCTATTGGCCCGGCCCCAGCCCCTAACGGACTGTTCCTGCAAGTAAAAGCCTGACGCCAGTGCGGGCTGTGACGCCAGTAAGAGGGCAGCTGAAGCCGTCCCGAAAAGCAACATCATGCGCGTCCCACGACCGCGCAAACCACGTGAAAATGTCATCGATATCCCCCACTCGAACACGGCGCGATGCCCCTCGCGAGGCCGGATGCTATGTACGATATCCTTGTTTCTCAAGCGCTTTCGTCCGTCGTCATCCCGCTTCGAGCTGAATTTGTCGTACCGGCGCGCAAACGAGTCTAAACCGCAACAGTTAACCACCTATCGCGTGTTGCACCCCCGAGCGCGATTGTTGAACCGGCGGCGATATGCTTACTTGGCCAAACACCGAAGTGTTTAGGGGCAAACGATGAATCAGCATTTCAGCCTGCCGCCGGCGCCGGAGATCGGGGCCGGGCCGATCGCGCCCGTCAGGCTGCCGGACAGCGGGGCCCTGCAACACAGGACCCTTGCAGCGAGTTCGCGCTTGTTCGACCTCGGCCAGCTCGATGTGCGGTGGGACGCGCCGAGCGGTGCCTTGTGGACGTATATGACGCCAAACGACCGGCCGAACTTCAACCCGCCGATGCTGCGCGACTTCCAGCGCTGGCAAAGCGAGATCAGGCGCGAGTTCTCCGGCGGTGACACCGGTTTCAAATATCTCGTGCTCGGCTCCAAATTCCCGGGCGTCTTCAACCTGGGCGGCGACCTCGACCTGTTCGCCGGCTTCATCGGTGCCGGCGACCGCAACGGGCTGGTCCGCTATGGCCGCGACTGCGTCTCCATTCTCCACAACAACATGAAGGGCCTCGATCTTCCGATCGTCACGGTGGCGCTGGTTCAGGGCGACGCGCTGGGCGGCGGCTTCGAAGCGGTGCTGTCGTTCAACGTGGTGGTGGCGGAAAAGGGCGCGCGCTTCGGCCTGCCCGAAATCGCGTTCGGGCTGTTCCCCGGCATGGGCGCCCACTGTCTGCTCGCCCGCAAGGTCGGCCTCGCCAAGGCCGAGCAGATGATGCTGTCCAACCGCCTCTACACGGCCGAGGAGATGTTCGAGATGGGCCTCGTCCACGTCCTGGCCGAGCCGGGCTGCGGCGAGGAAGCGGTGCAGGCCTATATCGACCGCAACGGCCGCAAGCAGGGCGGTCATCGCGGCATCTACCAGGCGTCCGCGCTGGTCGATCCGATCAGCCTCAACGAGCTTGAAGCGGTGGTCGAGATCTGGGCGGATTCGGCGCTCTGCCTCCGGCCGGCGGATCTCAAGCTGATGAAGCGGCTGGTTGACGCGCAAACGCGCCTCGCCGACCACTAGGTTCGGTCAGGCGATCAGCCGCAGCTCGCCGAGCTCGCCTTCCCCGCCCCACGGTTCGCCGCGGGTCTGGGCGTCGAGCCGGCGGGCGATCACCGCCCCGGGCACCGGCCGACCAAGGTAGAAACCCTGCGCCGCGGTGCAGCCCGCGCCGGTGACGTAGCCGAGCTGCGTCTCCGTCTCGATCCCTTCGGCGACGATCTCCATGTCGAGCTCGGCGGCCAGGCCGACAAGCGCGTGAATGATCGCCCGCGCTTCCTTGCTGTGGGTGACATCGGCAATGAAGCTGGTGTCGATCTTGATTTTGTCGAAGCGATATTTCTTCAGGTAGGCGAGCGACGAATAGCCGGTGCCGAAATCGTCCATCGACAGCTTGAGCCCGATTTTCTGGAACTCGCGAATCAGTGAATTGGCCTGAGCATTGTCTTCCAGAAGCACCGTTTCGGTAATCTCCAGCTCCAGCCGGCGCGCCGCCAGGCCGGTGGTGTAGAGCGAAGACAGGATCATGTGGCTCAGGTGCAGATCCTTGAGCAGAGCCGGCGACATGTTCACCGCCACGCTCACCGATTCGGGCCATTGCGACGCCGCCTGGCAGGCCTGGGCGAGCACCCAATGGCTGATCGGCGAGATCAGCCCGGTGGATTCGGCGATCGGGATGAACTTGGACGGGCTGACCGGCCCAAGCTCGGGATGATGCCAGCGCAGCAGCGCCTCGCAGCAGTTGATCTGGCCGGTCTTGAGGTCGACCAGCGGCTGGTAATAGACTTCCAGCTCGTTCCGCTCGATGGCGTGGCGAAGGGCGCCTTCCAGGCTGCGCAGCTCCAGGAACTGCTTCTCCATGTCGCGCTCGAACAGGCAGAAGTCGTTACGGCCGTTCGCCTTGGCATGGTACAGCGCCATGTCGGCATGCTGGAGAAGGGTATCGCCGTCCGAGCCATGATCGGGCGCGACCGCGATTCCAACCGAGCCGGTCACCTGCAGCGATACGCCGTCGATGCTCATCGGCAACGACATTGCGCGAATCAGGTCCTGCGCCACTTCGCGCTCGAAACCTTCCTTGCCGCCGCGCAGCAGCAGCACGAACTCGTCGCCGCCGAAGCGCGCCACCGAGCCGCGGCCGTCTACCAGCGAGCTGAGCTGACGCGCCACCCCGCACAGCACCTTGTCGCCGGTCGGGTGGCCGAGCGAATCGTTGATTTCCTTGAACTTGTCGATGTCGAGCCACAGCACGGCAAGCTTGTCGCCGCCGGCAACCGCGGAAGCCACTTCCGCCTGGAGCCGTTCCTGGAACGCGCCGCGATTCTCGAGGCCGGTCATTGTGTCGAACCGGGCGAGCCGCTCGAAGCGGGCGGTGAGGCGCTTCTGTTCGTGAGTGGCCGACATCGCCTTCAAAACGGCCGAATAGGTTTGCAGCGTGATGTCCACCATGCCGACCATGAAGATGACGTACATCGCACCAAGCACGCAGCGCAGCAGATCGCCGCTGAGGAACAGCCCAAGCGCAAGCTGGCCCGCCGACAAGGTCAACTGGCCGATGGCGATCAGCGGCCGGCCGGCGTTGCGCCCGCAAATGCCGGCCGCATAGCCGGTGGTCAGCACCGCGGCGATCAGGTGGTGAAGCGCGTCCTGGGAGCGCAAAAGGGCAAGAAGGGTGAACAGGCCGAGCAGCAAGGCATAGGCCCAGGCGCCGATTTCATAGACGGTTTCCGATCGCACGCTTGCGCCGGCGCTGGCGTCACGGTCGAGGGCGCGGTGGAAGAAAACGGCGTGGGCGCAGCGTAGCGCACCGGTAACCGCGATGGTGAAGGCGGCGAAAGTCAGCCAGCCATCGCCGCTCGCGTAGGCGACCGCAGCCGACAGCACCGCGCCGGCAACCGCGCCGGTGCCCAGCGACGTAGTGGACGCGAACAATGTTTCGACCAAAGACCGGCGAACTTCGTCCGCAACGGTTCGATCGATCTCTCCTATTCCTCGCAATTTGCCGATGATGCTGGTCAAGACTGTCTCCGCTCCCGACCCTTTTGCCCGAAAGTTCTTTATCATGGATTAAGGGTGCGAATCGGCGGAACTGGAAAGCATTTGTAGAGATTTAGCTGCCATGTTTCCCCAGATGCGAACCTTCCTTCCGAACGCGATCGCCGCGCCGCGCACCGAACTCGTCCTCCGCCTTGCGGACGGCAGCCCATGGCGCCTGCTCATGGCGCCCGGGTGCGAGCGCTTCATCGGCTATTATCCCCGTGTGCCGGGTTTCGAGGCTGGGGGCGAAATCCTCAGCTACCGCCGAATCGGCGCAGTCGCGCTTTAAGGAAACACTTTCCCGGCCAGCCGTTGGGCGGGAATGATCCAAAGCTCCGATGGCGCGCCGCGTGCCGCCCTGTTCGACGTCGACGGCACGCTCGTCGACACAAACGACCTCCACGCTGAGGCGTGGCGGGTCGCCTTCGCCCATTTCGGCCACCAGGTGGCGCCCGCCGCGATCCGCGAGCAGATCGGCAAAGGGGGCGACAATCTCATTCCCGCGCTTCTCCCCGGCACAACCGATGCGCAGGCGGAGGAGATGGATTCCTGGCGCGGCGACCTGTTCAAGCGCGACTATCTGCCGCGCGCCACCCCCTTCCCCGGCGTGCGTGACCTATTCGAGCGGCTGGTTGCGGACGGGGTGAAGATCGTCCTCGCTTCCTCCTCCAGCAGACCCGAAGTCGATTACCACCTGGGCCTCATTGCCTGTGCCGACCTCGTGTCCGCCGTCACCACAAAGGACGATGTCGAAAGCTCCAAGCCCTGCCCGGACATCTTCGCCGCCGCGCTCGCCAAGGTGGCGCCGATTACCGCCGATGAAACACTGGTGATCGGCGACACGCCCTGGGACATCATTGCCGCGGCCAAGATCGGGCTTCGCACGGTCGCCGTCCTCTCGGGCGGCTTCCCCGAGCAGCAGCTTCGCGAAAGCGGGGCCGCCTTCGTCTACGACGGCCCGGCCGATCTCCTCGCCCGCTACGACCAGTCGCCCTTTGGAGCCCGCGCTTATGCCGCCGCTTAAGGACGCCGCCGAGCGGGTGCTGGAAGTGGACGCGCAGGCCGTCGAGGCCGCCCAGCCCTGGCAGGACAATCCGCTGCTCGAGCGGCTCGCCGACCTTGGCGACCAGCCGGCGATGCGGATCGTCTGCGCGGCGACCATTGCCGCCGGCGTGCTGGCCCGCGATCCGCGCTTCGTCCGCGCCGGGGTGCGGATGCTTGCCGCCCACACGCTTGCCACCTGGACAAAGGATTTCGTCAAGCACCGGGTCGACCGCACCCGGCCGCGCTCGGCCGGCGATCCGCGCAGCGACCACCGCCTTTCCCCGGGCCGAAGCGAGGAGAAGGAAGAAACCAGCTTTCCCTCCGGCCACGCCGCCGGCGCGTCGGCGGTGGCGCAGGCCTTTGCCCGCGAGGTGCCGGAATGGGCCGCGCCTGCTTATGCGATCGGCGGGCTCCTCTCCCTCGCTCAGATCCCGCGCTGCGCCCATTATCCGTCCGATGTCGGCGCGGGCCTGGCCATCGGCCTCGCCTCCGAGGCGGTGGTGGGGGCCGCCATGGCGCGCCTGCCGCTGGCGCTTCGTTCGCCCGACCGCTAATCGCAGAACCGGTTTTCCCTGCCGCTCTTGAAGGAGCCTCCGCCTTGCGCATCATCGCCCTCCCTCTGCTCGCCCTCGCCGCCACCGCCTGCCAGCCCGCGGGCACGGGCGTCCGAAGCGCCTCCTCGATGATGGTCGCGCCGATCCTGACCGGTGCCGACGCGGTCGACACGTCGAGCTACGCCCGCCCCGCCGAAGCGCGGGTCACCCACGTCGCGCTCGATCTCAACGCCGATTTCGAAGCCAGGCGCATGGCCGGCACCGCCACCCTCGACATCCAGGCCGCGCCCGGTGCGCGCGAAATCGTGCTCGACAGCAAGGGCCTCGCCATCCGCTCGATCACCGACATGGCGGGCAAGCCGCTGCCCTTTGCGTTCGGCGCCGCGGACGGTGCCAAGGGCGCGCCGCTGACCGTGCAACTGAACGGCGCCCGCAAGATCCGCATCGATTACCTGAGCGCCGCCGAGGCCGAAGCGCTGCAATGGCTGAGCCCGGCCCAGACTGCGGGCAAGGCCCACCCGTTCCTGTTCAGCCAGGGCCAGGCGATCCTCAACCGGAGCTGGATCCCGACCCAGGACAGCCCCGGTATCCGCCAGACCTGGGAAGCGAGGATCACCGTGCCGACGCCCCTCGTCGCGGTGATGAGCGGCGAGCGCCTGACCCCCAAGGGCGAAGCCGCCGGCGCGGGCCGCCGCGCTTTTCGCTTCCGCATGGACAAGCCGGTCGCGCCCTACCTGATCTCCATTGCGGTGGGCGACATCGCCTTCCAGAAGCTCGGCGCACGCAGCGGCGTTTATGCCGAGCCCGCGACCATCAAGGCGGCCGCCGCCGAGCTCACCGACACCGAGCGGATGATCGACGCCGCCGAAGCGCTTTACGGCCCGTATCGCTGGGGCCGCTACGACATGATCGTCCTGCCGCCGAGCTTTCCTTATGGCGGAATGGAGAACCCCACCCTCACCTTCCTCACCCCCACCTTCATCGCCGGGGACAAGAGCCTGAACGGCGTCGTCGCGCACGAGCTTGCGCATAGCTGGTCGGGCAACCTCGTCACCAACGCGGTGTGGGCGGACAGCTGGCTCAACGAAGGCTTCACCTCCTATTTCGAAAACCGGATCATGGAGTCGCTCTACGGCAAGGCGCGCGCCAGCCAGGAGGAAGCGCTCTCCTTTGCCGGCATTGAAAGCGCGCTGGAGGAACTCGGTGCGACTGGCCCGGGCACCCGCCTCCACGATCCGAGCGGCGCGGATTCAAGCGGCATCGTCTACGACAAGGGTGCCGACTTCCTGCGCACGATCGAGCGCACCGTCGGCCGGCCGCGCTTCGACGCCTATCTGCGCTCCTATTTCGACCGTCACGCTTTCCAGCCGATGACCTCGGCCCGCTTCCTCGCCGACCTGCGCGCCAACCTGATCAAGGGCGACGCAGCGCTGGAGCAAAGGCTGATGCTCGACCAATGGGTCTACCAGCCCGGCCTCCCCGCCAACGCCGCGCGGCCGGACGCTAACGCCTTTGCCCCCGTCGACGCGGTGCTTGCCACCTTCAAGAGCGGCGGCGCGGCGAGCGCGGTGCCGTATAACGGCTGGACTACCGCCGAGCGGCTGCGCTTCCTCAACGGCCTGCCCCGCGAGCTTTCGCAGGCCCGCCTGACGGAGCTGGATCGGGCGATGAACCTCACCGGCAGCAGCAATTCGGAAACGCTGTTCGCCTGGCTGCAGCTCGCCCTTTCCAACCGCTACGAGCCCGCGGTGCCCGCCGCCGAACGCTTCCTGCTCGCCCAGGGTCGCCGTAAATTCGTCGCCCCCTTGTTCACGACCCTGATGGGCGAAGGCGCCTGGGGCAAGCCGATCGCCCAGCGCATCTACGCCGCGGCCCGCCCCGGCTACCATGCGGTGACCACCGGCACGGTGGACAAGACGGTGGGGCGCTAAGGCCTCCTCCTCCGCCCACCCCTCCGCCACATTGACGCTCCCCGGCGTGCGGCCTATCGCCGCCGGGGGCATTCAGGGAGCTTGGAAAAAGCGTGACAGATCAGCGCAGCTACGACGATCGCGACGGCCTTATCTGGTTCGACGGCGAGATGGTGCCGTGGCGCGACGCCAACGTGCACGTTTTAACGCACGCCCTCCATTACGCCTCTTCCGTATTCGAAGGGCAGCGCGCGTATTCGGGCGAGATCTTTCGCCTTACCGACCACAGCAAGCGGCTGAAGAAGAGCGGCGAACTGCTCGGCTTCGACATTCCGTGGAGCGTCGAGGAAATCGACCAGGCCTGCCGCGACGTGCTCGCCGCGAGCGGCATGGACGATTGCTACATGCGCCCGCTCGCCTGGCGCGGTTCGGAGCAAATGGGCGTTTCGGCGCAGAACTCGAAGATCCATCTCGCCATCGCGGCCTGGCCGTGGGGCGCGTACTTCGGCGAGGAAGCGATCATGAAGGGCCTCCGGCTCGACATCTCGCCCTGGCGCCGCCCGGCACCGTACACGGCGCCCGTCGAATCCAAGGCGTCCGGCCTGTACATGATCTGCACGCTCGCCCGCCACCAAGCGCAGGCCGCGGGCTTCGACGACGCCCTGATGTTCGACTGGCGCGGCCAGGTCGCCGAAGGCACCGGCGCCAACGCCTTCTTCGTGAAGGACGGCAAGCTTTTCACCCCGACGCCCGATTGCTTCTTGAACGGCATCACCCGTCAGACGGTGATCGGACTCGCGCAGAAGCGCGGCATCGAAGTGGTCGAGCGGGCGATCTGGCCGGAAGAACTCGAAGGCTTCGAACAATTCTTCCTCACCGGCAGCGCCGCCGAAGTCACGCCCGTCGCCTCCGCCGGCCCGTGGAGCTTCGAGGTCGGCGATATGACCCGCCAGCTACGCAAGGACTATCTCGACCTCGCCAACCGGCGGATTTCGAACAGCTAGGGCTTTCGCATCCGCCAAGCGCGGCTATAAGCCGCCCGGCTGTTGGGGCGTCGCCAAGTGGTAAGGCACCGGTTTTTGGTACCGGCATTCGCAGGTTCGAATCCTGCCGCCCCAGCCAACCTCATAAAAAGCAGAAATTTCAGCCGCTCAGTCGGCAAAAACTGATGTCTGTGGGGCAGCCCTGTTGGAGCAGGTTTGACCTTGTCCAAAAGGTCACGCGGGGGTGCCCGGAGCCTCCCAGAACAATTCTCGATGCAGGACGGCAGGTTTCCCCCTTCGATCGGGAGCAGCGGGCCTAGCCACCGACGGCTGAACCCCGTTGTTGAGACGCGCAAACTGATGCGCGGCGATCACACTGGCTTAGGCGGAAGAGCGCGGTATGCGCCGGCACAGGATCAGTACCGGCGCGGTTGACCCGGTCGGCCGGTGTTTTAGTGCATCTTCCTCGGCTTGCTGCCTTCGAGTTCGCTCCGCTTAAGTTCGAATGCATCCGTCGCCGCATCGAGCGGGATCTGGGCCTGCGCGATTGCAAGCTTCATCTGCTCGTCTGCGATCCGCTGGGCCATCGGGTTCAAGACCGTCTCGCCCGGCTTGGAAGGATCGGACAGCTTCAGGAGGGCCATTCGGGCGTCGTCGACCAATTGCATTTGGACCGCTACCGCCGCTACTGCCGCTTTATACTCATCGAGAATGCCCTGAAGCTTGGCAATCTGCCTGCTGCCTTCCTCAGGCTTCTTCGGATCATCGAGGTCCTTGGCATGCAAATCGCCTGCCTTATCGCGCAGTCGGGTCAGGATTCCCTTGGCCCGTGCTACTTCACCATTTTTCAGCTCCCCAGCGGCCCGATAGGAGTTCTTCGCCGCCTCGAAAGCGAGTTGGGGCTTGCTCCGTTCCACCTCCGCCGCCCGTGTCGCCTCCGCATAGGCGACCTCGGCCTGGACCAAAGCAAGCTTGGCCTGCCTGTAGGCAACTCTGTTCTCCGGGGAGAGATATTCCATCACACTGTCATCCTCGTCGATCGGAGCCGGCGAGGCTTCGGACGTGCTGCTCTTGGACGTCATGGCAGTCCTTCCTGTCTGCGCGGCCGTGCTGCGGCCAAGCGGTTGATAACTCTACTTGAAGATCGCCAGGCGCCGACTTCCAAAGTCGCGTCGGGCGTGACCGGAACGCATGAACGCGGATTGCACAGCTACTACACAAGCCACCGAAATCATCGCTGCAACTCAGTTTTTCCCGCAGCCATCGATTCGCCAAAGAATATTTTCTGAGGCACTTTCAAGGCCATTGCAAGCCAGTAATGATTGTGCGTACATCGTGCCTCACGAGGCGCGAATCTCTTTTAGTTGATTCCTCTTGTGGGTAGTTCAGCGTGATTTTGTTTATCCAAACCTGGTGCAGATCGGGTAACGGTGGCGTATTCCATGGCTATGATCGGCGATATACTGTCTGTCCTTCGGGACAGGCTGGAAAACCTGTTGCAAAACGCAAGTCCACAAGCAGGACAGTGGGTTCTGCTTGGCGGCGCCGTCGCGCGAGATGGTGGCGACTTGCACGTCGACAGCAACAAGCTCGTAATATCCTTAGTGGGCTTGCAGAGCGACGTCAGCACGGGCGCTTTCGAGCCGCCACGCGTGAATAAGACCGATTGGCACACTCTCAGATCTCCTCCCCTGTACCTCGACGTTTACTTCATGGTGACGGCGAATTTTTCAGAGACCAATTACGAAATCGGCCTCAGGCAACTGTCACGCGTCATTGCTTATTTCCAACAGACGCCAATCTTCACCCATGACAACGCCCCGTCTCTTACCTCCGACATGGACAAGCTCGTTGTGGAATTCGTCAGCCTCGACTTCGCGCAGCAGAGTCATGTGCTGACTTGCATGGGTATGAAATATGCCCCTTGCGTCTTCTATCGCGCGCGTCGGCTGCCCTTTGCCGCCGAGCAAATTTCGGGGGCGGCTCCGACAATACTCTCCACCGGCGCGGGCGATCCGCCCGCCGGTCCGGCGCGATAGGGCTGCGGTGGCCGAGCCCGCGAAGGATCTTGCCGCAGCCCCGGCCAGGAACGGGCCGCCGCCCGGCTATCGGCGGGCGATCGCGATCGATGTGCGCCAGCCTTATTACAATGTGCGCGCGGACGGCGCGTGCGCGGACCTGGCGATCGCTCCGACCGCCGGGACCGCGGAGCGGTTGGGCGGCCAGCGAGTTCTCTGGCGGCGGCGGCCCGACGGCATCGACATCCTTGTCCCGCCGGGCGCTCTGGCGGCTCTTGCCGGCGGACCGCCGCTCTTCTTCACGGTCGGCATCGAGCGCCCGAGCTTCTGCGCCGTCACCGATCTGCCGGCCGGATTCGGCAGCGGCGCTGCGTCCCTCTGCCTTTCCAACCGCCGAAGCCGCGCCGCCCCGGGCGAGGGCTCGGTGATCGCGCCCGATTGGACCCGATCGATCGGCATGGAGGCGGCGCTCGATCGGGCCGAGAGCCTGCGGCGCAACGATCCAGCGCCGCCGATCGACGGCTGGGCCGGCAGCGCCGAGGCGGCCGCCTTTCTCGACGAAGCCGCAGGGATGGCGAGCAACAGTCGCCGGCTGCCCTTCGCGCTCCTCGAACTGCACATCGCCGCGCCGGGCGACGGCGGCGGAGCCGAGGGCGTATACCCCCTACGCCCCGGCACCGACGAAGCCGTCGCCCCGGTGCGGTACGGGCTGGAATTCGAGCCCCGGCGGACCCGCTGGCGCTACGTGATCACATCCCGAAGCGGCACGGTGGACCCCGCCACGCTGAGTGTCTGCGACCCGGCCGAGAAGCCGGTCCTGTTCGCACCCGACGTCGCCGCACCCGGTCCGCTGGGCGGGTCCGACGCGACCTGCGCCTTTCTGAGCGCCGAGCCGATCGCCCTGGCGCAGCGGCCGCTTCGCTCCTTCTTCCTTCAGCGGGAGCGGGGCGCCGCTCGGCGCGCTCCCTTGAAGCTGGTCGATCCACTGCCCGGGCCTGGCCCCGACGCGCTCGTCCACCGCGGCGGGGGAGGCGACGGCTCCGCCGCGGTGTCGGAAATCTATGTGTACCTGTGACCCCTGCCGCTCGCGCGGCTGCCCCATTGGGAGAAGATGAATGGCCACTGTTCAGCACAAGACGCCGGGCGTCTACATTTCGGAACCCAATTCCTTCCCGCCGGCGATCGTCGGCGTGGATACGGCGGTGCCGGCCTTTGTCGGTTATACGAGAACCGCATCGGACAAGGGCAAGAACCTGAAGATGGTCGCGACCCGGGTAACCTCGCTTGCCGACTACGTCTCGAAGTTCGGACTCTATTATTCGGAAAGCTATTACCTGCTACCAGTCGGCAAGAAAGCCACGGAAGGCGACAAGGTGATCGTCAACAGCTTCAGCCTCACCGAGGGAGGCGACGCCTACCAGATGGTCGAGAGCGGCGCGATCAACTTCAACCTCTACAGCGCCGTTCGCCTCTTCTACGAAAATGGCGGTGCGGACTGCTACATCGTTTCCTGCGGAACCTATGACGAAGGTGCGGCGACCAAGGCCCAGCTGAGCGCAGGCATCGACGCCATCCAGGACGTGGTCGGGCCGACTATGCTGCTCGTCCCCGATGCGCCGACGCTTGATCGCGACGGCTATAACGAGATCGTGGTCAAGATGCTTCGGCAGTGCCTGAAGAAGCAGGACCGGGTCGCCATTCTCGACGTGTGGGGCGCCAGCGAGGTGAAGACAAACACCGAGATGTGCAGCGCGATCGACCTGTTCCGAAGCGGAATCGCGGGGGCGCCGCCGGAGTCGCTTCGTTACGGCATCGCGTATTTTCCTTCCCTCCGGACGTCGCTGGTCTCCGCCGACGAGGTCAGCATCTCCGCATTCGCCGGCAAGGATGCGGTCGGTACGCTCAAGGATGCGCTCGGCAAGGCGGTGGAGGCGCTCTACCCTGCCGACAGTCCGCGCCGGGCCGCAGTGGCCAAATATGTCGCAATGGTCGGCAAGAGCCTTCCCGACGATCCGGCCACGCGCGTCATTCCACTCGCCAACAGATCCACACCCGAAATGCTGACGCACGAGGAACTCGGCCAGGTCTTGCGCGCGAATATCCCGGGCCTCGGCGACATGTTCCACCATGCCGCAGAGAGCCTCAACACCTTGTCCCCAAGCGGCGCGATGGCGGGTGTGTTCACCACCACCGACTCGACCAGGGGCGTGTGGAACGCGCCTGCCAATGTCGGGATCGCCGGGCTGATTGCACCGACCTACGAGATCAACTCCGACCAGCAGGAGGATCTGAACGTACCAACCGCCGGGAAGGCGGTGAATGCGATACGCACGTTCCCGACCCGTGGCTCGCTGGTCTGGGGCGCCCGTACGCTCGACAGCAACAGCAACGACTGGAAATACATCCAGGTGCGCCGGACGATGATCTACGTCGAGCAATCGGTGCAAACGTCGCTGACCAGCTTCGTCTTCGCGCCGAACACCGCCGCCACCTGGACGACCGTGGTGTCGATGGTGGAGAGCTTCCTCCACGGCCTGTGGGCGGCGGGCGGGTTGATGGGCGCCACTTCCGGCGAAGCTTATTCCGTCCGCTGCGGCCTCGGCAGCACGATGACCACCGACGACATCCTGAACGGCAACATGATCGTCCATGTCGTGCTGCAGATGGTCCGCCCGGCCGAATTCATCGAGCTCGTCTTCAAGCAGCAGATGCTCGCCAGCGCCTGAACCGGCTTACCCAATCCCAAGTGACAGGAGACCACCATGGCAGACGACGGCAGCGCCCAGAACGCGATCTGGCCTCTTCCCAAATTCTATTTCAGCATCGACCTCGGCGACGGCAAGAAGCTGGGCTTCTCCGAGATCAGCGGCCTTGAGAGCGACATCAAGCCTATCGAGTACCGCCATGGCGACAGCAAGGTTTTCTCCACCCTCAAGATGCCGGGGCTGCGCAGCGTGGGCAACGTGACCCTGAAGAAGGGCGTGTTCACTCAGGATTCGATTTTCTGGAAGTGGTTTGACGAATCCAAGCTTAACATCATCAAGCGCCGCACCGTGGTGATCAGCCTGCTCGACGAGCAATCCGCGCCGAAGATGACGTGGACGCTCACCAACGCCTGGCCGACCAAGATGACCGGCACCGACCTCAAGTCGGACAGCAACGAAGTCGCGATCGAATCGCTCGAGCTCGCCTACGAGACCTTGTCCGTGACGGCGGCCTGAGCAAGGACGCGAGATGCCGCCGTTCGGTCAGCCGGCCACCTCCTTTCACTTCACCGTGGCCATCAGCGGTGCGCCTGGGGAGACCGGTTTCCAGGAGGTTTCGGGCCTCAAGGCGGAGTGGACGGTGGAGGAGGTTGTGGAAGGAGGCCAGAACCGCTTCGTCCACAAGCTGCCCTCGCGCACCCGCTACAGTTCGCTGGTTCTGAAGAGGGGCGTTGTTCCGGGCGAGTCCAAGCTTGCCGACTGGCTGACCGCCTCGTTCAGGAGCGCCGTAACCGCGAAGCGCGTGCAGCCGAAGAACCTGGTGATTCTGCTCCTCGACGGTCGATCGCGGCCGATCGTCAAATGGTGGGTGGCCGACGCTTATCCGATTGCGTGGGATCACTCGCCCTTGGCTTCGATGGAGAACAATCTCCTGATCGAGACGATCGAGCTTTCCTATTCCTTTTTTGAACGAACCACGATGAGGACACCCGAACATGCCGCTTGAGGTGCGCGAGATCGGCATCCGCTTCTCGGTCGATCCGGCGGCGGCGTCGGAGGAACGCGCGGAGGAACCGCAAAGCGGGTGCGGCGGTCCGCTTCGGCTTGGCGCGCGCGAGCGGCAGAACCTCGTCGAGGAATGCGTCCGGTCGGTGCTCGACGTGCTGAAGCGGCGGCTGGAGCGCTGAGATGATGGAGGGGGGCACCATCGTCGGCGGGATTGCCAAGCTGACCATCGAGGCGTTCACCGACGCCCTCTGCACCAAGCCCGCCGGCGAGGACCCGATCGTCGTCCTCATCAACCCGGAAAGCTACTCCCAGTCCTGGGGGATCCTTTATACCGACAACGAAGCGGCAGGCTCGCACGGCGAAAAGGTGGCCGAGCGGGAAAAGCCCGGCTGCCTCACCCTTGCGCTGGTTCTGGACGGGACCGGCACGGTCCCGGGCATGCCGAAGAAGAGCGTCCCCGCGCAGATCGGGGAGCTGCGGCGGATCGGCATGACGCTGAAGAACAGGCGAACCAATTATCTGGTGCTGAGCTGGGGAACGCTCCGCTTCAAATGCCGGCTCAAGTCGCTCGACGTGAATTATACCTTGTTCAGTCCGGACGGCACGCCGCTGCGCGCCAAGGTCGACGCGAACTTCGAGAGCGCGCACGGGTCCGCGCCGGCCGGTGCGAAGGACCCGGCGCCCGCCGACGCCGGCCGCTATGTCGCGGTTGGGCCGGGCGACGATCTGGGGGCAATGTGCGCCGAGATCTACGGCGACCCGGCCATGCTGGTCGACGTCGCCTACGCCAACGGGCTGGACAGCTTTCGCGCGCTTGGAGCGCAGGACGTGCTTTATTTCCCCCCAATGAGCGAGATGACGCCATGAGCGTGAGCGATCCCGGCGCCAGTGCGGGCGCCGCCCCGGAGATCCGGCTGACGGTGGAAGGGAAGCTGTTCGATCCCGACCGGCTCGTCTCGGTTGAGACCTGGAGCGAGGCCAATCGCGTTCCGCGCGCGCGGCTTGTCTTCTTCGAAGGCGCCGGAGACGACGGCAAAGACTTCCCGCTGAGCGCCGGGGACGGGCTGCTGCCGGGCCGGAAAATCGTGATCTCGGCCGGCTACGGCAGCGCGATCGAGCCGATCCACAGCGGCGTGATCGTGCGCCACGCGATCCGGATCGACCCGGGCTCGTCTCCGCAGCTCATCATCGAAACCGCCGACCCGCTGGTCAAGATGACGCTGGCGCGGGGGAGTTCGGTCAGCGAAGAGAAATCGGACAAGGACTTGATCGCCGCCTTGGTCGCCGCGGCCGGGGGAACCGTCGGCAAGAACGAGGCAAGCGCCGCCCCGCACGAAGCCTTTGTCCGCTATCATGCCTCCGCCTGGGACACGCTCGTCCTGCGCGCCGAGGCGAACGGTTGCCTGGCCTTCGTCGAGGCGGGCACAATCGACATCGTCACGCCCGCCGGCGGCGCAGCGGTCGCCGCGCTTGAATATGGCGACGACATCATTTCGCTCGAAGCGGTGCTGGATGCGGCCGCATCCGTGTCGCAAGGCGCCGTGAAGAGCCGGTCCTGGAGCCACGCCCAGCAGGCGCTGAACGAAGGCCCGGCAAGCGGTACGAGCCCGGCCGCGCCGGGCAATTTCGGCGCGGATGAACTCGCCGGCGCGCTTGGCCTGGGCGCGTTCGAGCAGCGCAGCGGGGCGCCGCTCGACGATGGCCGGCTCACGGATTGGTCAAAGGCGGCGTTGATGCGCAGCCGGCTCGGGGCGGTCCGCGGGACGGTAAGTTTCAACGGCTCGGCCGCGGTCAAGCCTGGTACCGTGATTACCTTGAACGGCGTTGGCCCGCGGTTCCAGGGCGATGCCTTTGTGACCTCGGTCGGGCACCTTTACCGCGGCGGCGTTTGGCAAACCAGCGCCGCATTCGGCATGGCGAAGGAGAGCTTCGCGGCCGCCGATGTCGCACAGCCGGGCGCGGCCGGTCTGGTTCCGCCGATCCGGGGACTCCACACCGGCCAGGTGACCAAGGTCGCTCCGGACCCGGCAGGCGACTATCGCGCTCAGGTCACCCTTCCGCTGATCGGCGACGACAACGGCGTCTGGGCGCGCCTCGCCGGCTTCTATGCCTCGAGCGGCTTTGGCGCGGTGTTCTGGCCCGAAGTCGGCGACGAGGTCGTGCTCGGTTTCATGGATGAGGATCCGGCCTATCCAGTCATCCTCGGCAGTCTTTATTCAAACGGGCGCAAGCCCGACGAGACGAACGGGCCGGCGGAAGCGAACGACCGAAAGGCGATCGTCACCCGAAGCAAGCTCGAGATAAGCTTCGACGACAAGGACACGGCCGTGACCGTGAAGACCCCGGGGGGCCGGATCGTCAAACTCGACGACACCAAAGGCGAGATCGAAATCTCCGACTCGGACGGCAACACGATCCTGATGAACAAGGACAAGGTCTCGATCACCAGCGCCGCCGAACTGAAGCTCGAATCCAAAACCAACCTGTCGATCAGTTCGGGCGCGAATCTTACGGTCGAGGCGAAGGCCGCCTATGCGTTGTCGGCGGCCACCATAGAAGAAAAGGCGAAGTCGATGCTGACCATTGAATCGAAAGCCCTCGGGCAGATCAAGACGGCGGGGCCGCTGACCATCCAGGGCGCCATGGTGAAGATAAACTGATGCCCTTCGCAGCCCGAATCACCGACCTGCATGTTTGCCCGATGCTGACGCCGGGTGTGCCGCCGATCCCCCATGTCGGCGGGCCGATTACCGGCCCGGGCGCACCGACTGTGCTGATCGGCGGGCTTCCCGCGGCAAAGGTAGGCGATCTCGCCGTCTGCGTCGGTCCGCCGGACAGCGTGGTCGCCGGCTCATCGACCGTGTTCATTTGCGGGGTCCCGGCGGCGCGGATGGGAGATCCCTGCGCCCATGGCGGCAAGATCGCCATGGGCTTTCCCACCGTCATCATCGGCGGCTGAGATGGCGCCGCGCAAAGACGCGTTCCTTGGCACCGGATGGGGGTTCCCGCCCGAGTTCAGCGCGCGCACCGGGTCGGTGCGCATGGTCAGCGGCATCCCCGACATCGAGGAGAGCCTGTTGATCCTGTTCTCGACGGCGCCCGGCGAGCGGGTCATGCTCCCCGCTTATGGCTGCGACCTGGGCCGTTTCCTGTTCCGGCCCGCGACAACGGCTTTGTTCGAGGAAATTACCGACGCCGTTTCCGTCGCGGTTGATCGCTGGGAGAAACGGATCGACCTGCTCGCCTGCGACGTCCGCCCCGACCGCGATGAGCCCGCACTCGTCCACCTCGAGCTTTCCTATCTCGTCCGGCGGACGAACCGAAAGGGCAATTGGGTTTACCCCTTCTACCTTGGCGAAGCCTCGACGGCGGAAAGGGGCTGAGATGGCGTCCGCGCCCAGCCCCCTGATCATCACCCGCTGGCGGCGGCAGAACGGGCGCGCGGCTGCCGCGCTCGCACCCGGATACGCCAGGCTGGACGAACGGGAGCTTCCCGACCTGCTCGCCGAAGCGGCTCATTTCGCCCGCCACATCCGCTTCATCGACGCCGCGGACGCGGAGGACGGCGACTGGGGCAAGATGCTTGCCGCCGATCCTGCCGTGTACCTGGCGCAGGTGGCAACCTTCCGGTTCGAAGACCATGCCGCGACGATCCGGCGCCGGCTGCCCGGGCTGCGGGCGCAATGCGACGACATCGCCTCGCGCGAGCGGGCCCTGCGCCACGTGGAAGCGATACTCCTCCATCTCATGCGGACCGTGGATCGCTGGATCGGCGCTTCGCCGGGCGGCGCGTCTTCCTCCTTTGCGACCTTGGTCGAGGACAATCTGGCGCCGCATTTCCGCCGGCTTCACCGCCTGTTCGCCGCCATCGACGCGGGCGGCTTCGTCGAGGGGCGCTTGGCGATCATAGTTTATCCATTCGAAGCGGGCTGGCGCCTCTCGGAGGCGGACGCCGAGGCGATCGCCTGGGACGTCGAAAGCATCTGGCTCGATTCGGTCGCGGAACCGCTCGCTTCGGCGACCGAAGCTTTCCTGGCCGGTCTGAAGACGCTCAAGGCCCATGCCGCGGAGGCGCTGGACGTCCGGCTTGCGGAGGCCGACCATCCGCCGCACATCGGCCTGCTCATCGCCTTCCTCCAGCTGTTCGGCCACGAGCAGGCCCGGCTCAACGCGATCCTGCCGCGCCTCGCCCGCTATTATCACGAACGCATGGTCGGGGCGGTGCCGCGCCCGCCGAGGCCAGACCACATCTTCCTCGCCTTCACCCGCGCTCCCGCCGGTCCGGTGCCGCGAATCTCCGCCGGCCACCTGTTCGAGGCCAAGCCCGGGGCAAGCGGCGCTGCGCCGCAATTCGCCGCCGATTTCGCGCTGGCGGTGACCGGCACGAGAATCGAGGAGCTGCGCCTTTGGCAGGTCGCGGCGAACCGGGTCGGCCTCGAAGTCCGCAAGGCGCCTGACGAAGCCACGCTGGCCGAGGTCTTTGCCCGAGAAGCCCGGTCGCCCCTCCCCGCGGCACCGGCCGGGCTGATCGTGGCGGGGCCGGCGCTCCGCGCCGACAGCGGCCTGCGCCGGTTTCGGATCGATCTCGATCTCGCCGGTCTCGCCTGGCCGGCGGCTGCGCCGGCCGGCGGCTTCGCGGCCGTGCTCGCCACGGCTTTCGAGGTTGCGGTGCTCACCGACGAGGGCTGGCACGCCGTGACCGATGCGACCGCGCAGGGGGCACTCACCGGCCCCGGCACCGGGTGCGCGGCGTTCGGGTTCAGCCTGGCCCCGGATGCGCCCGCAATCTCGGCCGGCGCGCCGGCGGTCCGCTTTCTTCTGCGCCAAGGGGCCTCCGAAAGCGGTGCCGCTCCGCTTGCCGTCTTCGCCGATGCGCGGGTGGTGCGTATCTCCGTCGAACTCTCGGTCGAGGATCTCGGCGGGCTTGCCCTTTCAACCAATGCCGGCCCGGCCGCCTCGCCGGCCGGTCTGGTGCCGTTCGGTGCGCCCGCGGTCTGCGGCGGCTGGCTCGACATCGGCCATCCGGCGCTGGAGCGTGGCGTCGACCATCTCGCGCTCACCCTCCGCTGGGCCGAACCGCCGCCCCACGCCGACGGATTCCAAGGCTATTACCGCGAATATGTCGTCGATCTCGACCGAACCTTGAGCCGGCGCGGTTCCCCCCTGTTCCGCAACGACGTTTTTCGAGTCAGGCTCGAAGCGGCCGGTGCCGGCGCAGCGGACGACCTGCCGCTCTTCCCTGAGGCCGAGCCCGGAGGAGCAGTCGGGCCGACCTCGCGCTTCGAGCTTGCCCGTCCCGCGGACGGGGAGCGGCCACCACCGCCGGCACCGAACGGGCTCCGCCTCACCTTGACCGCGCCGGAACATGCGTTCGGCGACCTCCTCTACCAAAGCAACATCCTCTACGCGAGCCGGGTGGTTGCCGGGGCGGCGAAGCCGAGGCGGCGCCACCCGTTCGTCGCGTGGCTGTCTGCCATCGGCGCCGGGTTGCGCAAGCTCGTCCGCGCCGACGAGAGGCTCTGGACTCGGTTCCTGGCGCGGCTCAGTGGCAGGCCGGTGCTTCCCGCCAGCCCGCCCCCGAAGCGGCCGGCGATTCCAGCTCCCGGCCCGGTCGTCGAGGATATGCCGAACCCGCCCTGGCGCGCGACGCTCGCCGGCCTCCGCCTCGATTACCACGCCCGGTTCGAGCTGCGCGGCGACGGCACCGGCGGCCACGACCTTTCGGTCGGGCACTGGACCCCGCTCGGCGCCCCCGCCGCGGCCGAATGGAGCGGCGGCGTGCGGCTGCTTCCCGACCTTCCCGACCGCCCCTGCTTCGATCTGACGTTGAGCCTTGGCGCGGCGGAGGGAGAATTGTCGCTTCTCGTCCTGATCGACGCCAGCCTCGAAACGCCGCCTGTTTCGTGGCTGGAGCAGTTGCGCGAAGGCGAGCCGTGGCAGCCTGCGTCGATCCTCGACGACCGAACCCACGGTCTTACCCGTTCGGGTCTGCTTCGGCTTGCCCGCACCCCGCTCCGGCTGAGGGCGATTTCGTCCGGACCGCTGCCGCGGGTCGAGGCCATCCTGCCCGATGCGCTCTCCGCGACCCGCGTGCTGAGCGGCGCCGACGACCCGGTGGAGCCCGTGCCGCCCGGCGCGATCAGCAAGGTTTCGGGCCTGAAAGGCGTGGCCGGGGTGCGGCAGCCGCTCGGCTCCTTCGGCGGCTGCGGAGCGGGTGGCGGCGACATGCTTGCCGCCCGGGCCGGGGAGCGGTTGCGGCACAAGGGCCGGGCAATCCTCGGCTGGGACGACGAGCGGCTCGCGCTCGACCGCTTTCCCGAGAT
Source organism: Allosphingosinicella sp. (assembly GCA_036399475.1). GTDB lineage: Bacteria > Pseudomonadota > Alphaproteobacteria > Sphingomonadales > Sphingomonadaceae > Allosphingosinicella. The sequence goes on along the minus strand of DASWNA010000023.1, from coordinate 73,829 downwards.
CGACCGAATCCGGGTGCTGCCCGCGCGCGGCCGCGACGGGGCGACCTGCCCCGGCGCGGTCCTCGCCGTCGTGGTTCCGGTCGGCGGAGGCGAAGTGCGGGCCGATGCCGACCACCCCCGTGCCCCCGTCTGGCTGCTGCGCGCGATCGAGGCCGAACTCGCCGCGCGAGCCCCGATGTCCGCGACGATCGCCGCCGTCTCGCCCGCTTACGCCCCCGTCGATATCCGGGCAAAGGTCGCCCTCGCGGGGAGTGGCGACTCGGCCCGGCTGGAGGCGGAGATCCGCCTCTTCCTTTCGCCTTTGGCAGAGCACGGCCCCGACCTTCCCGACGCCGCCGGCACCGACGATCTGGGCGCCGCTTTGGTCCGCTTCATCCGCGCGCGCCCCTACGTCCTCGCCGTCGCCGAAGTCGCCGCCGCGCTTCGGCGGGGAGCCGGTCCGGCGTTTTGGGTCGTTCCGGTCGCCGGCACGGTCGACATCGAGGTGCTGACGCTTGAAAGCTTCGGCGCATGACGCCCCGCGTCCCCGCCACGATCGCCGTCGAGCGGCGCTCCGCCCGCGAAACGGCCGTGGATTACGCGGCGCTGCGCGACGAGGGCGTGCAGCTGGCGCAGCATTGGTCGGGGTCCGTATGGAGCGACTATAACGAGCACGATCCCGGCGTCACCATTCTCGAAATCCTCTGCTATGCCCTGACCGAGCTCGGCTATCGGGCCGGCTTTCCCGTCGAGGACCTGATCGCCGCCGGGAAGGAGGAGCGCGAGCCCGGCGACGTTCTGCTGCCCCCGGCCGCCCTGTTCGGCTCCGAGCCGGTCACCGAACGGGACTTCCGCCGCCTTCTGATCGATCGAGTGCCCGGTCTCGCCGACGCCTGGCTCGAGCCAGCCTCGCCCGGCCTCTACCATCTGCGAGTCTACGCCGGCCCGCGCCTCCCCGGTTTGATCGAGGACGATGCCTTCGGGGCGACGATCCTCCGCCGGGCGCGCCGGGCCTTTGTGCGACACCGCCCTCTTTGCGAGGACCTCGCTTCGGCGACCCTGCTGCGCCCGCGGCCGGTGAGGGTCGCGGGCGGTGTGGCTATCGAGGCGCAGGCCGACCCCGAGGAGGTGATGGCCGAAATCCTCTACCGGCTCGGCGGGCTCCTCGCTCCGGAGCCGCGCCGTCACTCGATCGAGGCCCGCCCCGGCGCGTCGCAGGCGGAGTTGATGGAGGGCGTGGCCGTCGCCAACGGTCTCATCGCCGACGACGAGCTCCGCCCCCGCCGGCGCTCGGTCGGCGAAGACGAGATTGCGCGCCACATCTCCGCCGTGCCGGGCGTGCTCGCGGTCCACCGCCTGGCCCTCGCCCCCGGCCGGCCCACCGCAAGCGCGGACGAATGCCTCGCGCTCGACGCTGGCCTTGCCGCGGGCGACATCGGGCTTCATCTCACGGTCTACGGCGCCCGCGTGCCGGTCGATGCCGGCGAGGTGCGCCGCCGGCTCGAGCAACGCTGGGAGGAGCACCGCCGCACCTGGCGCACCGCCGCCGAGCTCGCGCGGGCCTTTCCCCACCGCCCCGGCCGATCCCGCGATACCGCCAGCCATGTGCCGCTCTCAGGCCATTTCCCGGCGATATACGGCCTCGGCCCCGAAGGCGTCGCCGCCGGTCTGCCGGCCCATCGCCAGGCGCTTCCCAAGCAATTGCTCGGCTACCTCGCGATCTTCGAGCGGGTGATGCTCGACTATCTCGATCGCCTCTCCAATCTGCGCGCGATCCTGTCTCCGCACCCGCTCGACGAGGCCGTGCTCGGCCGAAAGCTCGCCGACGCGCTTCCGCAGCTCGCCCCGCTGCTGATCGGCGGCGGCCCCGACGCGGACACCCTGTTCGGCCGCGAAGCCTATGGCGTGGATCAGCAAAACCGCCTGCTCGACTTCCTCCTCGCGCTCTACGGCGAGGAGCGGGGCGCCCTCATCCCGGCGCCGCGCGGAGCGGCGGGCGAGCGGCAGCGGCGCTCCGTCAAGCGCCGCTTCCTGCTTGCCCTCGCCAGCGCCTCGCGGCGCCGCGGCCGCGGCCTTGATTATGGCGGCAGCCCCGGCCGGCGCCGCGCTCCCGGCGTCGAGCAGCGCGCCCTGATCCTGATCGGCCATGAAGAGGAATCCAATCGCCGCCGGCCGCGCCTGCGCGTGTTGGAGCAGGTCCTGATGCGGCCCCGCGGGACGGTTGAGGCGGCGCGCCAGCCGGTCGAGCCGCTTGCGATCAGCGTCGTCGTCCACCCGGGCGAGCCGGACGGGAGCGATCCCGGCTGGCGGCACCAGGCCTGCGAGATGATCCGCGCCGAAACGCCCGCCCACCTCGCTGTCGCCGTCCACTTCGTCGATCGCGGCGGCTGGACCCGCTTCAAGCGCCTCTACCGGCTGTGGCGCGGGGCGCTGCGCGGCGGCTATGACGAGGCGGCCGACCTGCTGTCGCGCGACCTCAGGCGGTTCCTCGCCGAGCACGGCGAAGGACGCTGGCATGGCTGAAGCGGACGGGCCCCTGCCGGCCACCAACGGCGCCGCGATCGAGGCGGAGATCGCCTGGTTCACCGCGCTCCTCGACCGGCGCTTCAGGATCCATGGCGGAGAGCTGGACGACGAGGACATCCTCGCCGCCTTGCCGCCGCCCCCGGTCGCGGCCGCGACGCCGTACGGAGAGGCCGCGCGGGAACTCGCGCCGGCGGAGCGCCTGATCCTGATCCTGGCCATCCTGCCGCTGCTTCGCCCGCAGGCGCTTGATCCCCTGCTTATTCCAAACAGCCAGGCGGGCCGCCCCTTCACCGAGTTCGGCGGCGCCCCCGCGGGCAGCCGCACCGGCTTCCAGCCGACCCGCGAGACGGCCTTGTTCCTGATCGCCGGCGAGAACATGGACCGGCGCCTCGCCGCTTTGGCGCTGTTCGACCCGGATGCGCCGCTCCACGCCCGCCGGGTCCTCGATCTGCCTTCGGAGCCGGGCGAGCCCGGCCCGTGGACTCCGCTGCTCGTTGATCCCGCCTGCCTCGGCCGGCTGACCACGGGGCGCAAGGCGATGCCGCGCTTCGGCCCCGATTTCCCCGCGCAGGAGATCTCCACGGCCTACGAATGGGCCGATCTCGTCCTCCCCGAAGAGGTGGGGGAAGAAATTGAGGATCTCGTCGCCTGGGTCGAAAACGAAGCGACGCTGATGGACGAATGGGGGCTCAAAAAGCACCTCAAGCCCGGCTATCGCGCCCTGTTTTACGGGCCGCCCGGAACCGGCAAGACGGTAACCGCGGCGGTGCTCGGCAAACGGCTTGGCCGGCCGGTCTACCGCGTCGATCTCTCCCGGGTGAGCTCGAAATGGATCGGCGAAACCGAGAAGAACCTCGCCTCCCTGTTCGATCATGCCGCCGAGGGCGACATGATCCTGTTCTTCGACGAAGCCGACGCCCTGTTCGGCAAGCGCGGTGACACGAAGAGCGCCAACGACCGCCACTCCAACCAGCAGATCGCCTACCTGCTCCAGCGGATCGAGGATTGCCCGGGGGTGGTGATTTTGGCGAGCAACCTCAAGGGCAATATGGATCCGGCCTTTGCGCGCAGGTTTCAGTCGATGGTCTATTTCCCGATGCCCAACGAGGCGTCGCGGCTCAAGATTCTGGAGGGAATGTTTAGAGGGCCGCCAGCCGCCCGCGAGCTCGATCCGAGTTTGGCTGAGCTGGCGCGCAACTATGAACTCTCGGGCGGGGGTATCGCCAACGCGGTCCGGCACGCCTGTCTTCGCGCTGCCGCGCGGCAGTCCGAGGTCGTACCGGAGGATCTCGTCTTCGCAATTCGCCGCGAGCTTGCGCAGGAGGGGCGCTGCCCAGGATAAGCTGAAGCGAGGATGATCGCGCCGGGTGAGCGGCGCTACAGCACTCCGCTGTGCCCACCCGGCGCCTCGCGGCAGGGGCCCTTAGTCTTGTTTCGGGCGCTTTCTTACGTGCGCCCCTGTCGAGATTGACGCTGCCGCGGCACGTGGTTTCGGCACCTCTTCCTCCCCTTCCGAATCTTCCTCCGGCTCCGAATCGGTTCTAACGTCGGTTTCGCCCTTGCCGGGCCCCTTGGTGACATGGCTGCGGTAGGTGGCTTGCTTGCCGTGAACCCAGGTGAGCACCTCCGACCGCAGCACTTTGTGATCGTCCAGCGCCTTGTTCAGTAGAATCACGAATGTATCGAGCGTTCCATCGAAAAATTGCAAGCCGGGATGGTCGCTGAATTCGATCGGCAATTCCAGCATTTCCTTGGCAAAGCTGAGGGCCAGCCAGCAAATGTTGCACGGCCGCTTGGTCCCGCCGATCAGTGCGCCGCCAATGGCTTCGGGGTCGAGCTTCCTCGCCTCATAGAAAACCAAAAGCGTGTCCAGCTCCGCGTGCGAATGCGGCGTGTTGCCACTCTTGTTCAGGTCGCGGTCGATGGCGATGGCGGCCGGCTGCCCGCTTCTGGCGGCAGCAACCAATGCAGAAGCCGCGGCGGCGGGGGCGAAATCCTTGATGCGCGTTGCCGCAAGAGCCGGGTTGGCACTCATCTCGGCCCTTGCCTTGTCAAGCCGACGATTGCTCAGCTTCTTCGCGGAGGGGCTTTGTCCGACGGTGTCGTGGGAGCTTCCCCCGACGACACTTTCAAATGTCTGGCCGTAAAGATTGCGGGACGAATCCGGATTGTTCGCACCAAGCAGGTACACGTTCTTGTCGGTCAATTTGAGCACTTGGTGCTCGACCTCCTTGAAGCCGCTACTCACGGTTTGGGACAGGACCGCCGTCGCCAAGTGATTGAGGTGCTGCTCTTCCGCTGGGACGATCCTGGGATGACGACTCTTGATCACGGGTGTGCCGGTCCCGCTTTGCCTTACCGATGCGAACTGAACGGTCTTGCTGGCCTCAGCGATGAGTTTCTTTATCTCAGCTTTTGAGACATTTGCATAATGGTCGAACTTGTTCTTTTTTCCGCGCGGCCCGGCCGTCGGCTTACTCGTATCGACAGCGGCAGAGGCAGGTCCCGTCGCCGCGGCAGCGGCGGCCGCGGACGCTGCCACTCCTGAAGGCTGGGACAAGGTGCGTGCGGTTGGTTTCGGTGGTCCGGGAGCTTTCTTCGCTTCGGGGTCTTTCCGGCCGCCGCGGACGCCCGTGCTGGACTCTGCCGCGGCAGCTAACGGTGACGGCGCCGGCTCGACCAGCCGACTTTTCAGCATCTCGCCCTGGCTAGTGGGCAACGTACAGGTCCAATCCTCCAAGGTCTGCGCTGGGGCAGGGGCCCGCGCCATAGCCATGATCGCGCCGGCGAGATCCGGATCGTCCGAAAACCTGTCCGAAATGTTCATCGCTTCCTTGACCGTCACATCGACGAAGACGCCCTGGACGACTGCATTGGTGCGTGGGAGGGGCCCGCGCCGCGGCATCACTGCCGGCGCCGTCACCCGCGCAAGCAGCGGCGCCATTGCGTCCGCTTCGCGTTCGAGCGACGGATCATCGTTGACCGGCACTCCGCCCTTCATTTGCAGTGTCGGTTTCACCCGGCCCTGCGCCTGCTGGACGACGTGCCAGGCTTCGTGCGGCAAATGCCGGCCTTGGCCCGGCGCGACGTGGATGTCGGTGCCCTGGGTGAATGCGTGGGCATGGAGTTGGGCGGGGCGCGCGGAACCATGGTGAACCTTGACGCCATCCATCGAGAGGCCGGAAAGCGCCTCGAGGCCGTTTTTCAGCCGGTCGGGAAGGCCGGTGCGGTTGGGTGCGGTCTGGATCGGGCGCGGGCCGGCAGCGCGGCCGTTCAGGAGCGAGTCGTAGCCGCTCAGGTCTCTGCGCCGCTCGAGCGCATCGTGTCGCTGCTCGCCGCGATGGACGCTTTCGTCCTGACGCGGACGAGGTGCGTGCACCTTGTCCGCAGGCTCAGCCATGAGCGCTTCGCGAGCATGCTTGGACGACGTTCCACCGGTACGCGTTCGGCGTAGCACGGGGCCGGTTCCGCGGACGCTTCACTTCCTGCTCTTCACTTCGGTCCAGCCGGTCGGGCTTCGGCTTTGGCGGCCGCATGCTCGGCCATTTCAGCCGCCCCTCGGCCTGTTTCGCGCTGGCGTTCGGCCGCCGGCGAGCGCACTCTCCGCCACCAGGCGGGAGGCGGGGACGTGAGCAGTATAAAGGCCATCGAGCGCACCTCCCCCACCCCTCCAACCATGCCCCCGAATCGGGCGGGCTCCAAATGAAAAGAGGTCCGGTGGGGACCGGGATCACGCTTGCGTTGCGGCATTCGATTAGCCGGCAGGAGATCGAGGTTCGGGTCGCCCGCGAGGCGCAGGCCCATGCCCTCCTCCAACGGGTCGGCGCGCTCAACCGGGAGCGGCTGCTGCCGGCGATCGAGCGGGTGTTCGACGAGTTCGACCGGCCCGGCGAAGTCATCCGCATCGACCGGCTTGAACTCGACCTGGGCCGGATCGCCGAGGGGCGGCTCGGCGAGGTGGAAGCGCGGCTGGCCGACGCGCTTCGCGCCGCGTTGCGCCGGACGGTCGGGACGGGCGCCTCCGTCTTCGCGCCTGCCCAAGAGCAAGCGCGAATAGCGCCGACTCGCCTCGTGCTGGCGGAAGCATTCGGCCATTTTCTCGACGCGGGCGCCTGGCCTTACCGATGCGTCCTCGATGCGGCGACCCGCCCCGCGGATGTCTTCGCGCGCCTGCTCGACGAGGCGCCTGAAGCACTCGCCCCGATGCTCCATGCCCGCCGCGGGCGGGAGGCCGCGCTGCGCCGGCTCGTTCGGCAGGTGCCCGGGCCGCTGCTCGAGCGCCTGCTCGGCCTGCTCGACCCGGACAACGCGCACTGGATTCTCGTCTACATGGCGCAGACCCGCGCCGCGCACCGGGCCGTGCCGCTGATCGCGGCGCCGCCCGACGACTTCGCGCGGACCCTGTGGTTCGTTGTCCTGCGCGATGCGCTCCACCGATCGGGCCTGCGCGCCAACCGCCGCGCCTTTGTGGCAGAGCTGATCGCGGAGCTCGCCGGCTCCCTCGGGGCCGATCCGGCCGATCTCCTGCGCGCCCTGCTACGCGGCCTGGCAGCGGCGCCGCCGGTGGCGCTAGGAGACTCCTCGCTGCTCTCGATCCTGGCCGAGATTGCCCGCGTGGGCGAGGACGGGGTCGGGGCCGGCTTCGACTTCGCCGCCGAGGGTCGCAAGATCCTCGGCGACCCCGCCGCGGCGTTCGCGGCACTGGAACAGGCTCTCCAAGCAGATGCGGCGTCCTCGCCTGCCGCCATCGCAGCGGCAGCGGCGGTGGCTCGGCGCTTCGGCCTGGCGGCGGCGCGCGCCGGCGATCGCGACTCTTCGCGCGCTTTGCTGGGGGCGCTCGCCGCTGACGATCCGGCGCGGCTTCGGCGGCTGCTGCGCGCGTCCGGCGGTCAGGCCGCCACCGGCCTGCTCGCCGGCTGGGAGGGGGAAGAGGCCGCGGGCTTCGAATTCGCCGTTGAGGGGCGAAATATCCTGGCCGATCCCGCCGCCGCGTTCGCCGCACTGGAACAGGCTCTCCAAGCAAATGCGGCGTCCTCGCCTGCCGCCATCGCAGCGGCAGCGGCGGTGGCTCGGCGCTTCGGCCTGGCGGCAGCGCGCGCCGGCGATCGCGACTCTGCACGGGCTTTGCTGGGTGCGCTCGCCGTCGACGATCCGGCGCGGCTTCGGCGGCTGCTGCGCGCTTCCGCCGCGTCCGGCGGCCAGGCCGCCGCCGGCCTCCTCGCCGCCTGCGACCCGGAAGAGGCGGCCGATCTGATCCTGCCGCCGCACCTCGCCTCCGCCGTGGCCGGGCTGATCCGAATCGCCGGCTGCGCCCCGGCGGAACGCGAGGCGCTGCTCACGGCGGCCGCGGCGATTCCCCCATCGGCTCCCGCCGCTCTCGCCGTTGCCGATCTGGCCGGCCTGCTCGCCTCCCGCCGTCGCACTTCGGAGGCTGCGCTCCTCGCCCGGCTGCAGGCGGCGGCGCTCGCGGCCGGGGGTGAGACTGGCCGGAAGCTTGCGGCTTTGCTGAACGAGGCGCGCGTCCCGGCCGGGCCGGCGCAGACTGGGGCCGTGCGGCGGGAGCTGGCGCTCGAGACGCTGCGGGCATTGCTCGCCGGCAGGCTCGTCGGCCCGCCCGGGGAGCAGGCAGAGGCGGGTCTGGCCGCTTTGGCGGGCGGCGGGGCCGAGGCGATTCGCCGTGAGATCGGCGTCGACGGGCTCCGGCCACGGGTGGCGGGGGCGGCGCTGTCGCGCCTTTCGCCGCGCGCTCTACTTCGTTTGGTCGCGCTGCTCGCACCCGCCGGAGTGGCCCGCAAGGACGTGCGCGCGGCCCTGGCGGAAGCCGGCGGCGATCGCGCCCGGCTCGCCGCCTTGGCCGCCTGGCTGATCGTCGGCGGCGCCGCGCCGCCGACGACGCCGCGGCTGGCGGTTGAGGCGCGGGACTTGGCTTGGCGCTCCCCGGCACCGGCCAGCCGCGGCCGCGCCCGAAGCGCGCGTGCGCTCTTTTTCCTTCTCCGCCACGACCCCGCCGCGGTTCTCGGCCCCTTGAGCACGGCCGGCCCCGGCTCCGCCGACCTCGCGCTGCTGTTCAGCCGATTGCCGGACGCCGATCGCCGCGACGCCGAGGCCATGGCGCGCCGGCTTTCCGGACCGGGCGCGCGCCGGGCGCTCGACACCGGACTGATCATTGCCAGCCTGCTTGCAGCCGTACGCGAGGCGCTCACGCGCCGCGGCTGGGGCAGCTTCGCCGGGCTTTGGCGCGCCGCGCTGGCTGCAGCCGCCTCGCCTGCCGAGCAGGCCGTGCTCGACCGCCTGCTGCCGCCGCCGAACCGGCGTGGCGAGGCGCTCCGGCGGCTCCGCAATCCGCCGGAGCCCGGCTCGGCGGCCTGGCTGTTCGCGCTTCTCGACGCCCCCGCGGATGAGGCGCGCGACGGCCTCCGGTTGCTTCGCTCGGCGGCGTTTCGCCGCCGCCTCTCTCGCCGGCTCCCGCGGCATCTCCTCGCCAGGCTGTTGTTCGCCGCCCGGCCGCGTGAGGCGCGGACGCTGCTCGAGTCCGCGCATCTCGTCCGCGGCGTTTTCGCGGCCGAGGGGCGGAGCATCGCGCCCGAAATGTATTGGGAGGCTCTCCTCGACAGCCTGCGCGCGCCGCCGGGCGCCGCGCTCGCCCGCCTCGTCGAACGGCTCATCCCATTGGGTGCGGGCGCGCCGGCAGGCCTTGCCGCGGCGCTCCTTGCCCGCGCGCGCGCCGCCCGCCACGGGGCTCTCGCGGCGGCGATCGAAGCTCACGCCGCAGCCGCCGGTCAGCGCAAGCGCAAGCGCCTGGCGGCCCGGGATGCCAAGGCTGCCGGCGCCCCCGATCGGCTTCCCCCGGGTGGCGAAGAGGCGGATATGATCTTCGTCCCGAACGCTGGCCTCGTTATCGCCGCGCCTTTCCTTGGCCCGTTGTGCGAGCGGACCGAACTGGCGGCGCGCGCGGCCGACGGATCCCTGCGCTGGGTTGAGCCCGAAGCCGCCGGCCGCGCCGTTCACCTCCTCCAGTATCTCGCCAACGGCCGGACCGACGCACCCGAGCCGCTGCTTGCGCTCAACAAAATCCTGTGCGGCCTTGATCCGGCTTGGCCGTCGCTTGCGGCAATCGAGCTGACGGTGCTCGAACGAGAGACGTGCGACTCGCTGATCGGCTCGATCCTAGCTTTGTGGCCGGGGCTGTCCGGAAGCTCGGCCGCAGCGCTTCGGGAGACCTTCTTTCAGCGCGAGGGCAGGCTCTCCAGGGCCGATCCGGGCTGGACGCTAGAGGTCGAGCGCAAAACGCTGGACGTCCTCCTCGACACGCTGCCGTGGAGCTTCACGACGATCCTGACGCCCTGGATGCCCCATCCGCTCTCCGTCACCTGGTAGCGCCGGCGCGATTAGCGCCTTTCCTCAGGCGCGCCTCACGGCTTGCTGCTTTTTTCCCCGTAATAAAGCGGGCCGAGCGAATCGATCACAGCCAAAGCGTCAAGCGCCCGGGGCGATTGGCCCACGGCGTCCAGGAAGCGGATGTTCATTTCGGATTTGAAGCCGGTGGGAACATTGCTGATTTCGACGCCGCCCTGCGTCGTGCGCATCGAGCGTGCATAATCGTTGCGCTCAACGATCACGAAGGCAGGTTTGCCCGCCGCGCGGGTGACCTCCGCGGCGCGCAGCAAGGTCATTTCCTGGACCAGCAGCGCGGACGGCGTGTTCCCGACAAAGGCGACCTTCGTGGTTCCGTCCGCATTGGCGGTGGAGCGGAAGCCATCGAGGCGATCGATGCCGCCGAGCAGGCTAGTGCCCAGGCTAAACGCCCCGCCAACCACCGCGCCCAGAATGTTGGGGCGCGACTTTTCATAATCCACCACGGCCCGGGGGGTTTCGGGCGTGATCAGCGCGCGGCCGGAAAGCCTGGCGAGCACCTGGCGGCGCTCAGCAAGGCCATCGCCGACAAAGCCCGACGCTTCCGGCACCAGCGCCGCATCCTTGGCCGGAGCCTGGGATTTGAGCGCCTGCAGCAGCTCAACGGTTGCCGCATCCTTGGGCAGGGAAGCTCCAACCAGCGTCGCAATGGCATCGCCGTACCGCCCTTCGGCGACCGCGATCCTAGCCTCCACTTGCTTGGTCTTGGCCGACAGCCCTTGTTCAAGAAGCACGGCCAGGTTGGGAGCAGCGGGCCCGGCCGCAACCTTGCCCGGTGTCTCTGCCGGCTGGAGGGCCCGTATCCTGCTTCGGATCTCGTCGAGCTCGGCTTTGGCCTGGGCCGTGCCGCCGGTCGCGGCATGCGCATAGGCCGTCTGGTACGAGACCAACAGCGCCTGCATCAGCTTCATGCCCTCGCTGCCGCCTCCAAGAAGCATGAAGGCGGGCGGCGCCTTTTCGGGCCAGTCCAGCGTCACGCTTGGCCGCAGCGCCAGCACCTCCTTGAAATTGCCTGCCTGGCCTTCGAGCAGCAGGGCCAAGGCTGCCGCCGCGGGATCGAGGCGCATCGCCGGGGTCCAGTCCACCCTTGCCCCGGCGCCGTTCTGCGGACCAGAGACGTGGAGGATTTCGGTGCCGAGCTGCTGAACCTGGCTGGAATAAGGCCGTTCCGCCATCGCGGCGCGGGCAAGGGCCGCGGAACGGGCGCCGTCGCCCTCATAGGCATGCGCCATCGCACGGAGCAGGTCGAGGGACACGCCCATGCTGCGCTTGTGGAAGCGGTCGCCCCGCGCGCCGGCGCCGGCCGCGGCCTCGGCGAGATCGAGGTCGGCCAAGGCCTTCGCGGCATCGCCGGACTGCAAGTGCGCCGCCGCCCGCGCGCGCAGCAGATGCGCCCGCCGCAGCGTCTGGCCCGGCAGCAAACGGGGGCTGGCAAGGGCGCGATCGCAGGCGCTGATGTTGCCGGAAAGGCTGCGGCCGGGGAGCGCCAAAGTATAAGACGGCCGGCTGGGTTCGCCGCGCATTCCGTCCGATTGCTTGCCGGGGTGGGCACGCCCGTCGCAGGCAGCGAAATCCTGCTTGTCGCTCGCAAGCGCGGCTCCCCCCATCGAGAGGCCCAGCACGAACGCTCCCACCTTAAAAATCCCAGCCATTTCCCGCTTCCCTTGAACATTCCCAAGTGTGGAAGGCTTTCCGCCACCGACACGGGGCCATGCTTAAGCGGTTCACGGCGTTTAACAATATGGATAGCGAGCGCCGCCGCCATGCATGGTTGGAGCGGCCCGTCCGCGCCCGGCCACAAACGGACAACCGGGACTTGCGAAGGTCGGCAGGCTGGTCGAGACTGCCCCGTCGGTTCGACCGAACCGTAGGGCCGGTGAGCCCAGCAGTGGGGGGATGTCATGAAACCTGAGATTGTGGTCCCGCTAAGTTTGTTCGCTTGCGGTGCTCTTGCAGGCGTAGCGTTGGCCCAAGGCGAAGTCGTGAGCCTCCCGGTGGGCAGCCTGATAGATTATGGTCCGAACGAAGTCCTGAAGATCGTTAGCTGCGGTCCCGATCCTCAGTGGGGAACGCAAAACTGCAAATATGAGGTTTATCGGAACGGGCAACTGGTCGGGGGCGGGCTTCGATCGGAGCCTGCCGATCGCCTGCTCGTTTTCCTGAACGAGACCCGTGCGAAAAAGGGGCTCCCGCCGTTGGGCCGGGCTGGACAAGTCGCCAATCCTCCTCAGCCGGCGGCTGCTTCGGCTCCCGATCGCGCCCGAAACGCTGATGCGGATGCTGCTCCGGCCGCATCGGCTGGTGGAGAAGGGCAATGTCCCAAAACGCCCTATGTCCGTTTCCCGGCCGCGACCAAGCCAACGCCTGCCGTGCTGAAGCAGGTAATGGCGAGCGGACACACTTTTCCACGCCCTGCTTTTCTTTGGAGCGGCGTCACATTCGAGTCCTTCTCCGTCGGACCTCCGGTGACGAATGTCGTCCGCACTGTGCCAGGCAGAGGAGCCCAGCGCCTCAACGATGCTTTCCCTCCCAATGCGAGAATGTACCCCGTGAAGGCGGCTTATGTCGTATGTGACCAATATCGTTCCGGGCCGGAGCGTTTTAGAATCGTCACGGGCAACTACTGCGCCGTTGATCGGAACAGCCAGTGGGCATGCGGGGCAGACAGCGATGTTGCGCGCTACAGCTCCACCAAACTAAATTAAATGGCAGAAGCGAGGGCGCGGTCTCGCGACCACGGCAAGGCGCTTGTCATGGAGCTTGACCTTCAGGCTTCGCGCCCTTGGGGGCGCCTTTGCAATCGTAACAGCGCCGCACCTGGGGCCAAGGGGCGGGCCGATCTCTCTGCTGGGCTCGCCGGCTTGGCGGCTGCGCGGCGGGCGCTACCTGCTTTAGGTCAGGGTGCGGAACCGGGGTGGGGGCGCGGCGATTGACGGGGCGAACCCCTTCCCGGAGACCGCCCATGACCGCCCCGAACGACGACCGCGCCCACGTGTGGGAGATGATGAAGCGCATCGGCTTCTGCATGTTCTCGACGCTGGACGGCGAGGAGATCCGCTCCCGCCCGATGGCCGCCCACACCGAACCCGACGAAGGCACCATCTACTTCCTCACCGACGCCGACAGCGCCAAGGACGAGGAGGTGGAGGCACACCCACAGGTCAACCTCGCCTTCGCCGACGCGGGCTCCCACTCCTACGTTTCCGTGGTCGGCCGCGCCGCGGTGTCGAACGACCGCGAGAAGATCCGCGAACTGTTCAACACCCCCGCCAAGGCCTGGTGGGACAGCCCCGAGGATCCGGCGATCCGAGTCCTCAAGGTCAATCCGGTGGACGCGCAATATTGGGACAGCCCGGGCCGGGTCCGCGCCATGATCCGCATGGCCGCCGCGGCCGCATTCTCGGATGCGCGTCCGGACATGGGCGACAATGCCAAGGTCGATATGGCCTAAGTCTTCAAAGAAACGCGCCGCTCAGTAGCGTTCGAGCAGGCGGCCGACGGTGCCGTCGGCCGTCCAGCGCGGCGGCCGCGGCTTTCTAGCTCTTGGCCGCCTTGACCCTGATGTCTCCGGCAGACGGCTCCGCCCCTTCATCGGCGGGGATAGGCCGGCAGGCCGGCAGCTTGATGCTGGCGAGGTTGCCGCAGCGGCGGACCTGGACGTTGCCGTTGGGCGCGATGAACACCGCCCATTCGCCGCTGTCGGTGCAGTTGGCGGTCCACATCGCCATGTTCTGATATTCTTGCTGGAAATGGCCGCGATCGACCTTTTTGCAGCGCTGGCCGTTATCGACGATCGCCCTGCGCAGGCCAAGGAAGCGGTAGATCGGGCTCAGCGATGTGAGCTGGTCCGAGGTCGGGTTGGCCGCCTTGATCGCCGTACGCTGCGGCTGCGGCGCGCCGTCCTCGCACCCCGCAAGCGCCAGAACCGCCGCCGCACCCGCCATCATCCGCTTGCCCATCTTCGCCTCCTGTTGCCGCGGTTCAGATCGCTCGGGCGAACGTCTCGTTCCCGACGAAGCCGAGATTCTGGACGCCCGCTTTCTTCACTTCGGCAAGCACCCGGTCGAAATCCTCGTAGCGCGCGGTGCCGTCGACCTGAAACTGGAATTGCGCCTTGGGATTGGCATCTTCCAGCCCGCGCATCCGGCCGCGCAGATCGGCCTCGGCAACCGCCGCGCCGTTGAGGGTAAGCGCGCCCGCCGGGCTCATCACCAGCTTGTGGGTCACCGGCTCGAGATAGGGCGGCGGCGGCCCGACAGGCAGGTCCATCTTCACGGCGTGCGTGGTGAGCGGGATGGTGATGATGAACATGATCAGCAACACGAGCATGACGTCGATCAGCGGGGTCGTGTTGACGTCCGCGATCGGCGAGCCGTTGTCGATGTTGTAAACCGGAGGCAGGCGGCGGTGGCGGGTCATGGCGGCTCTCCTTCGCTGTGTGATGTGATTACATTACATGAAAGCAGGAGCGCTGCAACGGTTCCGTTTCTTTCAGCGGTTGTGAAGCATGTTCTGCCGTCGACCCGCCCCAGCCGTCACCCCGGACTTGATCCGGAATCCATCTGTTTGAAGGTCAAGGTGGATCCCGGATCAAGTCCGGGATGACGTTGGAGGGGTCTACCAGGGCGGGGCTAGTCGCCGGTGTAGATGTGCCAGCCTTTTTGCACCGCGGTCGCATTCGGCGCGCCATTCGAACGCCGGAGGGTTATGCTGCCCGCGCTGCCGAAGCCTTTCCCGCCGCTCATCCGGCCGGTGATCATGATCGGCACTTCAACGAAGTCCCATCCGTCGCCGGCCACCGGCTGGCTCGGCTCGCCAAGCGAGACCTGGTAGCTTTGGTATCCGGCGAAGTTGCGGGCAAAGGCCTCTGCCCCGTCGGCCTTGCCGCCGCGCATCGCCCAGGCGTCGTCGTAGCGGCCGGCCTGGATGTGATCGTAATAATTGCGAAGCACCGCGGCCGCGTCGTCGCCGGCTTCTCGCGCCTCCTCCTCGGCCTCAGTCGGCGCGGCAACGGGCGCCTGCGTCTCCGCCCTTCGCGCCTTTTTCGGCTTGGGTTCGGGTGAAGGATCGCCCCCGCCGCACTGGGCAAGGAGGAACAGCGGCAGCAGGAAGAGGAGGCGGCGCATGCCACGCCCTAGCGCGAAACGCCCGCCCGGCGAAACGGGCGGGCGCAGTTGTTACGCGCTCATCTTGGTCTGGACTCCGTTGACCAGATCGGTGGCCCGCTCGAAGCTCATCGGGCGGCCGAACAGATAGCCCTGGATCTGGTGGCAACCAAGCTCGCGCATCCGGTTGAAATCGTCGGCGGTTTCCACGCCCTCGGCGGTGATGGTCATGCGGAAGCTCTTGGCTAGGCTGACGATCGACTGGATGATCGCCACGGTTTCCCGGTTGGTTGCGGCCTCGCGGACGAAGCTGCCGTCGATCTTCAATTTGTGGAACACCGCCTTGTTCAGGTAACCGAGCGAGGAATAACCGGTGCCGAAATCGTCGAGGGCAATGCCGACGCCGAGCGAGCGGAGCCGCTTGAGCACATCGAGCGAGGTTTCCGAATTGCCCAGGAACACCGATTCGGTGACTTCCAGCTCGATCCGGTTCGCCTTCAGGCGATATTTGGCGAGCGCTTCCGAAACCGTGTTGGGCAGCGCCGGCAGAATGAGCTGGCGGGCCGAGACGTTCAGCGCCACGCTGATATAATCGGGCCAGGTGGCGGCGGCGCGGCAGGCTTCATCGATCACCCAATCGCCAAGCTGCATGATCAGCCCGGTTTCCTCGGCAAGCGGGATGAAGTCGGCCGGCGACACCATGCCGCGGGTCGGGTGGTGCCAGCGGATCAGCGCCTCGAAGCCCACCAGGCTCTGGTCGGCGGCGTTGACCAGCGGCTGATAATCGAGGCGGAACTGCTTCAGCGTCAGCGCCTGGCGCAGGTCCTGCTCGAGCCGAAGGCGATCCTCGGCCTCGTTCTGCATGTCGTCGGAGAAGTAGCAGCAGGTGCCGCGGCCCTGGTTCTTGGCCTCGTACAAAGCGAGATCGGCCTTCTGGATGAGATCGTCCACGGTCTGCCCGTCGATCGGCCCGAAGGCGCAGCCGACGGAGACGCCGATGCGGATTTCGGCCTTGTCGATATGGTAAGGGTCGGCAACCGCGGCGATGATCCGGCGGGCGAGATCCTCCACCTTCTTGCGGCTTTGGGCGTCGCGGATCACGATGGCGAATTCGTCGCCGCCCATGCGGCCGACATGGCCGACTTCGCCCACCTCTTTCACCAGGCGCTGAGAGACGCTTTTCAGCACCGCATCGCCCTTGGGGTGGCCGAACGTGTCGTTGACCGGCTTGAAGCCGTCGAGATCGAGGAACATGATCGCGCAGGGGACATTGCCCGTGGTGGCGCCGCTCAGGGCCTCGCCGAGTAGCTGACGCACCCGGCCGCGGTTGGGCAGGCCGGACAGCACGTCCATGTTAGCGAGGTTTGTGAGGCGCTCCTGGGTCTTGCGCACTTCGGTGATGTCGGAGCCGACCCCGCGGAAACCCTGGAACTGGCCGCCCATGTCGATGATCGGATCGCCGGCAAGGCTGATCCAGCGCGTGCCGCGGCGGGTCTTGAGCTCCATTTCGAGATTCGCGAACGGCGCCCGGGCAAGCAGGGTGCGGCCAAGCGCGCTGTTGCCGCCGAGCGTCGCCGGAAGCGAGTGGCCGATGAGCTGGTTGGCCGAGCGGCCGAGCAGGCTGGTCATCCGGGAGGAGATGTAGACGACCCGGTTTTCCGCATCGACCTGCCACAGCCAGCCGACGCCGCGATGCTCATATTCCTTGAGCAACAGGCGAACGGATTCGGCCTGGGTGCGGACCTTGGCGATGGTCTGGAGCTGCTCGTACGTCCAGCGGGTAAGCCGGGCGACCCCAAAGATGCCGACCGCGGCGACTCCGATGATCGCTACGCCCACCGTGGGCGCAAGCTGGTCGCTGCCCAGGTAGTAAGCGCAGCACAAGGCGGCGGTGATTGCCGCAATCCAGGCAAAGGCGGCGGCGGGCGCTGCGGCAAGGCCGACGGCGGCGACGATCATCGCGGCCATTGCGCCGCCGATCACCACCTGGACTTCGTGTTCAAGGGTGGCAAAGGCGTAGACCGGAAGCGTCGCCCAGATGGCGGCAAGGCCGACGGCTTCACCGACCGAATGCAGCATGGCGCGGCCACGGGCCGAACGGCTGTTCGCCGCAAGCCCTTCGCGGGCCGCTGCCCGCCAGTAATGGAAGAATGCAGCGCCGACGACCGCCACCCAGACGCCGATAAAGGCAAGGTGGACTCCGCCGAACATCGCCCAGGCGACCAGGCAGGCGCCGGCCACCGCCGTTACCGAGAAGAACGGCGCGAACAGGGCGCGGGTCTGCGCCTGGCTGTTGTGGAGATGGGCTTCGCGCAACCGCGCGCTGCTCGCATCGGTGCCGACACTGTCGTCGGCGATTTCCGCCGGCTCGTGTTCCTGCTCTTCAAGATCGAGATTTACGGGCGCGTGATACATAGGAGTCCTGCGTGCTGCGGCGTTCCCATCCTGCTACGCCCATAGGTTTGATGGAGTGTTAAGGACGCGGCGAAATAGCGGACCCGCAGGCACTAACCCATCTCAGCAATTCTCATATTTCCAGTTGCGCCGCTTCCCTTCCGCCATCCACTCTGCCGACCGGGCAATGCGTTTGGCGCGTGTTTCGGGGCGCTTCGCCTCGGCTACCCATTCGACATAGTCCCTCCTGCAGCTGGGCGGAAAGCCGTCGAAGGTGGCGCGGGCGACAGGGTTGGCGTCCAGCGCGGCGAGGAGGTCGTCCGGCGTGGGCAGCTCAGGCTTGGGCGGCTTCTTGGCCCGCGGCTTCGGCCCCTCGGCCGATGCACCGGCGGCGTAGCGAAGGAGCGCCTTCATGTCCTCGTCGGGCGGAAGATCGGCAATTGCGGTCAAGCGGCCGAACTGGCCCATGGCTTTGGTCTTTGTGTCGGTTTCGCCAAGCACCTCCTCGGCCTGCCGCAAGGCAAGGGTGGCGTGCGCCTTGTAGGCACCCATTGCGCCCAGGATGCGCCCGCCGACGGTGAAGTGCGGCATGCTCCATTTGATCGTCTCCTCCGCCTCCGGCACCGCCTCGCGCACCAGGCGGCGGATATGCTCCAGGATCGGCCGGGCGAAGTCCCCTTGGGCGGCGATGTATGCGTCGATGCGCGGGTCGGTGCTGGCCATGGAGGCCAAGATAGACTCGTTCGGGCGCGTAATCGATTCGCTTCGGCGCCCGCGGCGGAACAGCCGATTCCGCCAAGCGCTTGCCAACGATTCTCCGTGGGGAATCAACATGCTACGCGCCGCCCGTCTGTCCTCCAGCATCATTGAACGGATCTGCTACGACGAGGAGGAGAAGTCCTTGAGCATCTGGTTCAAGGAAACCGGCCGCTACATCTATGCAGACGTGCCCCGCGCGATCTTCGACGGGCTGAAAAAGGCACCCTCGGCCGGCCGCTACTTCAACGAATGCATCAAGCGCCGCTTCCCCTGCCGCCCCGATCCTGAGCGCCGAAAGTTCCGCCCCGATTTCTGCGGCGCCCGCAGCTTCGACAAATACGGCTGACCGTTCGCCCAGGGGTCAACGCACCCTCAGCTTCCCGATCAGCCGGACGCTTTCGTCGTCGGCATCCCGATCGCCGCCCTTATCGGGCAGCAGCTCGATCTCGACCAATTCCTCTTTTTCATTCGGGCGGCCGAAATTTCGGATCAGCCGAGCACTGATTCGGGAGGCTCCGTTGGGATTGATCGCGTCCGCCGCATACACGTTGGCGCGAATGGTGAACGTCCCCGCTGGAGCGCGGCGAAGCAGATATTCCTCCGGCCCATAACCCTCGGTCATGTCTTCGGACATGCGCCCGCCGATCAGGGTCTCCTGGTTGCTGTACATGGCCCGTTCGCCGTTGGGCTCGTCCACCCACAGATCGAGGTCCGTCTCCTCGGTGTTCCACTCGATCACCACTCTGAGATCGACGTCCAGCATCGCGATCAGCCGCGGATCGAGCGGCACCGCGCCGCCGCCAAGCGCCCGATAGCGAGCGATGAAGCGGTTGACCTCCATCAGCGCGATCAGCTCGATGCCGTCATAACCGTCTTCCCGAGGCTTGGTGATGACCTGGGTAAGCAGGTCGATCGCGCGGGCGAGATCGGCGCGCGCCGCTTCCGGGGGCTGCTTCTCGCTTCGTTTGCCAAGCGCCAGGGCAAGGCTGCGTAGCGGCTGGGGCCGTTCCGGTTCGGCGGCGGCGACCGCTTCGAACATTTCAATGGCCCGCGCCTCTTCGCCATAGCGAAACAACCGCTCGGCAACGATCGCCAGCGTTTCGTTGTTGCGGCTCGGCAGATCGAGCGCGGACAGCAAAAGCCGCCGCGCCTCCTCGCGGCGCCCTTCTCGCCAGGCGAGCTCGGCTACGTCGAACCAGAAAGCGGGAAGCGCCCCGTGCAGCGCCTGCTGCTCGGCAAAGACCGAGTCGCGGCGCGCCGCCGGGGCCGCGCGCAGCAACGCCATATAAGGCCGGGTCGAGGCCCATTCGGCCGCGACCGCTGGTTCTTCTTGCACCGGGCCGCTGACCTGCACCTCGGACAGCTCAATGCGGGTGCTGGTGACGACGATCTCCTCCCCGCCGCTGTCTGCCGCATCGGCGCTTGGTATCGCGCCCGGCAGACTTGCGAGCTCCTCTCTTTCTCCCGGAGGTGATGGCGGCGCCGGCGCCACTACCGCTGGCGGCAACTCAGCCGCGGCAGGGTTATCCCCGCGCTTTTTTGGATCGGCTTTGGCCTTGGGATCGAAGCGGGTCTTCCACCAGGTCTTCTGCTCCTCCCAGGCCTCGACGACGTCGTCCAGCCTGTCCGCTTTCTCCTCGGCTTCCTCCTCCGCCGCCTCGGCAACCAGCGCCCGGTATTGCGCAACCTGGTCCGCGGGGAAATTGGCGGGCGGCTCGATCTTCGAGCGGGCATAATCCTCCGCCGTTTCGAGCACGAGGAACGAGATGTCGGGGCCCGCCACCGAATAGCGCCGGGCGAAGGCAACCAGCGCGTCCCGGCTCCCGTCCACCGCCGAGGCACGCGCAGCAATCCGGTCCGCCGCCCACACGTTCGCCGCGCCGGACCAGGCGGCGTCCCGCTCCGGCGGTGCATAGAGCCGGTCTTCCGGCGCCGCGCCGACGCCGCCCAGCGTCACCACCACGCCGCCGCTTTGCGGCATCGGGCCGACCAGCCGCCAGCCGCCTTCCGGCGAATCGAGGCGCACCGCATCGATCGGTGCCCCCGCCGCCGAGCGGACCCGCACTACGCGTGCGCCGCCGCCGCTCAAGCGCCGAAGCAGCTCCGCCTGGTTGTCCGCGCGCAGCCGAAGCGCTTCCCCGCCCAAGCCTTGCGCAAGCGCGCCAAGCGCCCCCCGGTCAGCGTCGGCAGCGCTGGAGATCGCGGTCAATGGGCAGGCCGGCGCGGGCACCGCCCGGCGGTCGATCGTCACCAGGCCATCGGTAAAGAGCAGGCACTGGTCCGCCTGGATATGCTGCGCGGCGAGCGGCGCATAGCTGCTCGCCCCGCCATAGCGCACCGAGCGCAGCCGCTCCGCGACCGCCGCCGCGTCGGCAAGCCGCACCCGCTCAGCGCCGCTCGAGTCGAACAGGATCAGGTCGATGGCCGCGGGCCGCACCGCCTCCAGCCACGCGCGAAGCAAGGCGATCTCGTCCGTCACCGGGTCGTCGGCGCGCGACAGCGAGCGGTCCCATAAAATGGCGACGCTGCGCGGCCGCAAAGCCTCCCGGGAAGCGTGAGGCGCCGAATCGGCAATTTCGAAAAAGCGCTCGCCGCCTGGCCCAACACCCACCGCAATTGCCGGGGGCGCAGCGGCGTGGCGGATCGCCAGCATGCCGCGCAACGCCTTGCCCTTCGTCTCAAAGGCGAGCCGGCGCCCGGCGCCCTCGGCGCTCCACCGGGCCGCCGCGCCGCCGGGAAGCTCCACCTTTGGGGCGCTTTCGCCATCGGTCTGCACGCTCAACGCGAAGCGCCCGATCTCCGCGTCGTTGTCGAGTGGCAACACATAGCCGCGGCCCGGATCGAGCGGCGTGACGAAGCGCACCCGAACCGTCCGGCTCTTCCCGGCGGCGATCGGGTAGACCCGGGTGGTGAACTGAAACTCGCGCGAAACCTCGCCAAGGCCAGGATCGATGCGCTGGCGCACCTGGCTTTCGTAGGCGCGGCGAGCCTGGAGCTGGTCGAGCAGCACGCCCTCGATCATCTCGTCGCCGATATCCAGCGCGTAGCCGGTGACCACCGACCCGTCCGGCATCTGCAGGCGGAAGCGGCCCTCGAGCTCGTCTTTGCCGGTATTGTGGAAGCGGGCGGTGACCAATGTTTCGGCGATCCCGCCGTGCAGGCGCACTGCAACGTCCATGCTTTCGATGCGGAGGCTGGTGCTGCGCGCCTCCTCGTCGTCGACGCCGCGGACCAGGGCGGTAAGCTCCGGATTGGCCGCCGCCAACGCGGCGCTCGACACGGCGGAGAGAAGAAGCGCGCCCGTGCGCAGCGCAAGCGATAGCCTGTTCATCGAAAGCCCCCTGTTTGGGAGGAGGCTAGTGGATCGCCGCACGCCCGCCAAGGCGGTTCGCGGGGCTCCCGGTCAGGCCATCTCCTCCGCCGGCAAGGGCGCGGCCGAGCCCTCGTCGACATCCGCCTCCGCTTCCGCCCCGGCGCCTTGCTCCAGCGCTTCTTCGTCCGCCGCAAGCCGCGAGGCATCGGCGGCGCGGATGCCGAAGCGCTCGGCGACATCCGGAGCGAAGCGCAGAAGGTCGGGGCGGAGCTTGAGGATGGAAAGGTCCTTGGCCTTGCCCTCCATCATCACGTCGAACTCAAGCCCCTCGGCCATGCGCATGAAGGTGGCGAACTCGAACGGGTTGGTGAAATCGCTGTGCCCGGTCCAGATCGGCGGCACCAGCACCGTCTTGACCCGCTGCCCGGCCTTGACCGGCGCCTTGGTGACTTCCTTGCCCTTGCCCTTCTTCCCCGCCGCGACATTGGCGCGCTCCTTGGCGCCGATCGCGCGCTTCACCTCCCGCATCTCGGTGCGCGGCGAGGAGAAGTGGATTTTGGGCCGCACGCCCTCGGGCCAACTCGCCAGGAACCTCTCCAGCGTCGCCCGCATCTCCAGCCGCTCAGAATTGAGGCACCAGAAATGCTGGTAATCGAACACCAGCCGTACACCGGTGCGCTCGTGGATCCACAAGGCATCCGCGGCGGAGAAGCGAATGTCGTCATTCTCCAGCACCAGCCGCTTGCGGACGTGCTCGGGGCATTTGTTCCACCCCTCGATCCACCGCGCCCGGCTCGCTTCGTGATCGCCGTAGACGCCGCCGACATGGGTCACCAGCACCGCCTCCGGGCCGCAGCCCATGCGGTCGAGCATCTCGGCCTGGCTCGACAAGTCCCAGATGCTCTTGGCGGTGAGCTCCGGATCGGGGCTGTTGAGCAAAACGAACTGCGACGGGTGAAACGACAGCCGGAAATCAAGCGACCGCGCCTTTCGGCCGAGCGCGGCCAGCTCCGCATCGCTTTCCGCCACCATGGTGTGGAATTGCGGCATATCCGGATGCGTCGCGTAAGGCGCGAGGTCGGAGGAGAAGCGGTACATGTCGATGCCGACGTTGGCGAGATAGTCGAGGATCGCGTCCACGCCCTCCAGGCTGCACTTCAGATGGGGATTCTTCTGCCACCGCCGAGTGTCGTTGGACTTGAGATCCGGGCGGCCGAGCACCTTGACGGGAAAGCCGAGGCGAAGCGGGCGGGGGTTTGTCATGCGATCTGCTCCTCGGGAAAGCCGAGTTCGGTGATGAAGTGGTTCCAGTCGGCCGGGCGAAGCGCGCCGCCGGTCGCCTGGCGGTGGCCGCTGCCGTAATTCTCGTCCGCACCGGGCGGGCGGCGCTCGGCAAGAAAGTCGATCAGGTCGCGGCCCGAGGCGGTGCGCGCCGCGAAATGCACCCACCCGGCGCGGTAGCCCGTATTGGCGGCGATCACGATCTTGTCGCCGAGCCGCGCGCGCCATTGCTGCGCCACCAGCGGATGGATCTGGCACGGCGACGAGAAGGCGATCAGCGCCACATCGCCGCGCACCTTCGGTCCGATGCGCTTCGCCGCGTCGAGCTCGGCGCGCACCTCTTCCTTGGCGGCGTGCAGTTCGGCGGTTTCCAGGTGCGCGCCCGAAAGCAGCTCCTTCGGCGAGTCGCACTTGAGGAGCAGCGCCAAAGCGGGCGAAGCATCCGCCTTCGAAGCCCGCCGCGGCGCATTGATCAGGGACACCGCGCTGCGCAGCGCCGTCTTGCCGAAGCGCTTCTGCGCCTCGGCCATTTCGGCGAAACCCGTGTCCTCCGCCATGTCGCCGATCAGCCCGATTGCGGCCAGCCAGAGCAGGTCCTCCGCCTCCCCGACACCCTGCGCACACCAATAAGCCAGAAGCGCACTGGTCGGCTCCGGCACCTGGTGGTGGCCGCTGATCACCAGCGCGTTGCCGGGGGTACCGGTCGGCACATGGTGGTCGATCACGATCGTCGGCGTGCCCCCCACCAGCGCGCCCTCGCGAACACCAAGGTCGGCAACAATCAGTCCGTCCGGCCGAAGCACGGCAAGCTCCGCCCGCATCTCCGCCGACCACGGGTTCTCGCCCTTGCCAACGATCCGCACCCGCGGCTCGAACCCAGCGCGCACCAGCGCCCGCTGCAGGATCGCAGCGGCGGCGAGGCCATCGGCATCAAAATGCCCAAGGATCAGCGGGCACTTGCCGAAGTGCGTCAGCGCCTCGGCAAAGCGCCGGCCCGCCTCGGCCTGGAAGGGCTCGTCTTCAGGGCGCGCGAGGGAAGCCACAATCAGCCGCGCCTAGCTATCCTTCTTCAACGCACTCGGTTTGTGCGCCGCGCGCTTGCCCTCGTCCGTCTCGACGATGAACTGCGGGTCCTCCTTGGACGCCGCGACCTTGTGGCCCTTGATGTGGGTCTCGCTGGTCTGCTTCTTGACCACCTTGCCATGCGCCTCGCCGCCATGGCTCTTCCACGTCACCTTGTCGCCGGCTTTCAGATCCTCGGCCATGTTTCCATCTCCTGCGTCGGTTTCCCTCCCCAACGCAGCGGCAACGGCCTCATATCCGTCTACCGGCTAAAGCAGGTATCAACCCCCCGCCCCCGCCCGGCTCCACCCCGCCTTCGGCGGCTGGTGCAGGTTCGCTTCGGGAATCAGCCGGCGAAGCTTGCGCGCGAAGCTCCTCAGGCAGACTTCGCTTTCCCCCAACGGTCCGGGAGTCCAGCTCCGCGATGCCATGCCCTGCTGCACACCCTGGATCAGCGCCGTATCCTCGTCGTTCACCCGCCGGTTGATCCGCCAGTTGAGGTAGCGCGCCGCCTTCATCTCCCGCCGCCCGTCGGGCAGCGCATAGCTGATCTCGCGGATCAGCGTCTCGGTCGGCGAGACCGGCAGGAACTGCATGAAATCGACCTGGTCCGGATAGATGTCGAAGGCGACGTTGGGCCACAACTTGAAGTACAACCAGCGCCGCCGAAGCTCGGGCGGCAGATGCTCCGCCTCCGGCAGAAACCTCTGGTAGGCGCGCTCCGACACGTTGCCCGACGGCCGTTCCAGCAGGTCGCCCGCCATTCGGTCGACATGCTCCTCCGCCGCGATCGTGTAGCCCCGCCCGAACAGCCGCGTCAGGCCGGGATGCGCGATGGGAATGTGCAGCCCATCCGAATAATTGTCGGCGACGTTCTTCCAGTTCACGTCGCGCGGCCGCAGCGTCACCCGGCCGATCGCCTCCAGCGCCTCGAACCGGTACGGCTCCACCTCGTGGTCATAGGGCGCCATCATCTGCGCTACCGAAGGCCCGCCGCCCTCCAGCCGAACGAACAGAAAGCCGCGATATTCCTCCAGCTCGACCGGGTTGAGCCCGAGCTTCGACTGGTCCAGCCCCGGATAATCGTTCTTGTGCGGCACCCCGATCAGCCGCCCGTCCAGCGCATAGGTCCAGGCGTGGTAAGGGCAGGTCAGCCGCTTTGCGCACCCCGAAGTCCCCGACACGATCCGCGAGGCCCGGTGGCGGCACACGTTCAAGAATGCCCGCGGCTGCCCGTCGTCGCCGCGCACGACGAGGATGCTTTCGCCAAGATATTCGATGCTCTGCCACTGCCCGGCTTCGGCGATATCGCTGAGGTGACAGACGATCTGCCACGACGGCCGGATTACCCGCTCCATCTCCACACCGAAGAACTCGGCGTCATGATAGATCCAGCCCGGAAGGCTCAGGTGATCGTCATGGACGAGGTGCGGCGCTGTCGACATCCGCACACCTTGGCAAGAGGCGCGCACTTTGTCACGGTGCGGCCATGACCGTCGAACTCTCCGTCCTCGCCTGGGGCTGCGTCCTCGCCATCGTCCACATCTTCATCGCCGTCCGCTTCAAGACGCGGCAATACGGCACCAAGTGGAACATGGGCGCCCGCGACGAGGACCTGCCACCGCCGCAGCCGATCGTCGGCCGCCTGGCCCGCGCGCAGGCCAATTTCTTCGAAACCTTTCCGGTCATGGCCGCGGCAATCCTGGTCGTCAGCGCGGCCAATCTGGAAAACCGCATCACCCAGATCGGCGCTTTGCTCTGGCTCGGCGCGCGGGTGCTGTACCTGCCGCTCTACGCCGCGGGCGTGCCGGTGGTGCGCACCTTCGTGTTCCTGGCAAGCGTGGTCGGCATCGTCATGGTGCTGCAGCCGGCCCTCGTCGCCTCACTGGGCTGAAGGCGTCCGCCGGTCCTCGATCACCGGGATGCGCGCGATGGTTGCGTCGCCGCAGCGGATCGCAACCGATTTGGCGCGCTTGTCGAACGGCATCGATCCGCGGACCCGTTCCTCGGTAATCGCCTGGGTCGCCATGCCGTCAGGCGCGGTCGTGCGCAGCAGCACCTGCTGCACCGGCGGCTCGAGCGCGACCAGCGGCCCCTTGTCGATTGCCAGTTCGTAGCCCCCCGTCGGCACCGTCACGGTTCCGCTCACGACCAGGGCAACTTCCGTCGGGAAGGGGAATATGCCTTCCTTGCTCACCTCCAGATGCGCGCTCCAGTCGCGAGTCTCGATCGCCTTGCACGGGGTATAGAACGTTTCGCGGTCCGGCTTGGTGACGCAGCCGCCAAGCACGAGGCCGGCGAGGAGCAGTGGAAGAGCGGTCTTCAAAACAGGCCTCCGCCAAGGAACAGGCGTATCACCGCAATGACGATCACGATGATGTTGAGGTTCCGCCCCGCCCGTCCGCTCGACATCATCCCGGCGATCAGGCCGACGACCGCGATCGGCAGAACCAGCCAGTTCAGCCAGCCGAGCAGTGGAATGAAGGCGGGAATGGCAAGAAGCAGGCCGATCGCGCCGATGATGATGGAAAGGATGTTGAGCATCCGCCGTCGATAGCGGCTCCGCTCGCCCCCGGCTAGAGCGCCGCCTGCTCGTTCCTGCGTGCCCGCGCCGCCGCGCGTCCGGTGCGCACCCCTTCGAACACGAAGATCACCAGCGCCGCCCAGATCGCGCCGAAGCAGACGATGTGCGCGGCCGTCAGTTTCTCGCCGAAGACCAGCACCGCGAGCAGGAACTGCAGGGAGGGCGCGACATATTGCAGAAAGCCGAGCGTTGAATAAGGCAGCCTTCGCGCCGCGGCGGTGAACAAGAGCAGCGGGATTGCGGTGATCGCGCCGCCCAGCACCAGCAGGATGTCTGTCCCGCGAGTCTCCAGAAAGCTGCCGCCGCCGCTCGCCTGAAGCCACATGATGTAGCCGAATGCGACGGGAGTGAGGATGATGGTCTCGATCGACAGCCCTTCCAGCGAATCGACCGGGGCGACCTTGCGCAGGTAACCGTAGGAGGCGAAGCTCGCCGCAAGCGTCAGGCTGATCCAGATCGCCCCGCTCGCACGCACGGCCAGGATGGCAACGCCCGCCGCGGCAAGGAATACCGCAAGCTTCTGCGCGGTGGTCAGCTTCTCCTTGAGCAGGAACACGCCGAGCAGCACGTTGACCAGCGGGTTAAGGAAATAGCCGAGGCTGCCCTCCAGCACATGGCCGCTCACCACCGCATAGATGTAGACCAGCCAGTTCACCCCGATCAGCGTCGCTGTCAGCGCCAGCGTCATCAGCACGCGCGGCGTGGCGATCGCGGTGCGGATCGCCGGCCAGCTCTTCCACCAGGTGGCGAGCGCGGCGAGAAAGAACAGCGACCAGACGATCCGGTGCGCCACGATCTCCAGTGCGCCGACATGGTCTACGGCTTTGAAATACAGGGGCAGAATGCCCCACAGCAGGTAGGCGCTGAGGCCAAGCGCCATGCCGCTGCGATGTCGATTTTCAGTCACGGGGCGCGCCTAGCCGAGCGCCCGTGCGGCGACAAGGATTTGGCGCATGGGGGGAGCGGCACTAAGGTGCCTCATGGCCGCCCTCGCCGATCCGCACGAAGTCCGCCTCCACCTCCTAGCCGCCGCGCGCGCCGGGCATGCGCTGACCTATTCTGAAGTGCTGGAACGGCTTGGCTACGCCTTTTCCCGCCCCAAGATGCGGGCGCTGTGCGCGATCCTCGGCACCGTCGACGAGGAGGCGGCGCACAAGGGCGAGCCGGAGCTTGCCGTGCTGGTCGTCCGCCAGTCGGACGGTCTCCCCGGCCAGGGCTGGTGGGTGGCCGGCGGCGCCCGCTCGCGCGGCTACCTGGGCCCCTGGGAAGGTCCGGAGGCGAAGCGCTTCATCGACGCCGTCCAGGCGGAAACCTTCGCTTGGCACCAGTCCCATGCCGGGACAGGCGGGCCAAAGGCGGCGCGTTAACCATTTACGCTCACCCATTGGCATGGAGAATACGGCATAGGGACGCTCAAGGGAGTTCCTGCATGCCGAATCCGACTTCGAGGACGATCGCCTTTGCCGCTCTTGCGGCAGCGCTGGCGCTGGCCGGCTGCAGCCGCGGTGACGACGGCGGCAACCTGTCCAGCCTCGACAACCAGCTCACCAACGACAGCGATCCCGCGCTCACCGCCGCGCTTCAGGACCAGATCGCGGTCGATCCCAACCTTGCCCAGCAGTCGAACCGCAACGCCGTCCGCCCGCCCGAAACGCCCGGTTCCGCCCCCTACCCTACCGACACGGTGCGCGCGCCCGAGCCGTCGCCTGCCACCCCGGGCGGAGCCGCCGTGCCCAAGGCCGGCGCCCAGCTCGCCAGCGCCCCGCAAGGGGGGAACGGCGCAAGCTGCACCAGCGGCGACAATTTCGAATACAACAACGCCTGGGCGCAGAAGCTTCCGGCGGCGTTCCCCTTCTACCCAAGCGGCAAGCTCACCGAAGCGGCGGCCAACAACGCCAACGGCTGCGCGACGCGGGTGGTGAGCTTCACCACCGCCGACAATTTCCAGCGCGTGCTCGACTGGTACAACACCCGCGCGGTCCGCTCCGGCTACTCCTCCGAACACCAGGTCCGCGAAGGCGACCACATCCTCGCCGGCGCCAACGCGGGCGACAAGGGCGCCTTCTACCTGATCGTCACCCCCAAGGGGAACGGCTCGGAAGTCGCCCTGATCGTCAACAACGGGCGGTAAGCACCAGCGCGAGCAAAATCGCGGGTCGGTAAAGGCAGGTTTGAAAATTCGTTCGTCCCGAGCGTAGTCGAGGGGCGCACACGAGGAGTCAGTGCCTGCGCCCCTCGACTTCGCTCGGGACGAACGGAGTTGGAGTTGGCTCAAGGGTAAGGAGATGCGGGATCGAGTGCCCCCTTCCCCACTCCCCCTCCGCCCGCTACATCGCCCCTCATGCCCAACCTCCTTCTCGTCATGATCGGCGGCGCCGCCGGCGCAGGCTTGCGCTATGAGGCGGGGCGGCTGAGCCTTGCCCGCACCGGCACCGCCTTTCCCTGGGCGACGCTCGGCGTGAACCTGCTCGGCAGCCTGCTGATCGGCCTGCTTGCCGCCCTGCTCCTGCAGACCGGAACCGCGGACCGCCCAGCCTGGCTGTTCCTTTCCGTCGGCCTGCTCGGCGGCTTCACCACCTTCTCCGCCTTCAGCCTCGATCTCCTCCGCATGCTCGAAGGCGGCCAGCCGCTCGCCGCCGCGTCCTACGCCGCGGCCTCGGTCGCCGGTGGCCTGGCCCTTGCCGCAGCCGGCTATGCCGGCGGGAGGGCGCTGGCATGAGCAGCGAAGTACGCCAGTTCACCGTCTCGGCCGAGGACGACGGCATCCGCCTCGACCGCTGGTTCAAGCGCAACCTGGCCGACGCGAGCTTCAACCTCGTCTCGCGCTGGGCCCGCACCGGCCAGCTCCGCATCGACGGCAAGCGCGCCACACCCGGCGACCGCATCCTTGCCGGCCAGATCATCCGCGTCCCCCCCGCCGAGCCGGTCGCCGCCGCCGCACCCGCAAAGCCCAAGGTCGAACGCGCGACGCTCAGCGACGACGAGATCGCCTTCGTCAACGAAATCGTTATCCACCGCGACAAGCACGCCCTTGTCGTCAACAAGCCCCCCGGCCTCGCCACCCAAGGCGGCACCAAGACCGTCACTCACCTCGACGGCCTGCTCGATGGCCTCGCCGACGAGGCCGGCAACCGCCCCAAGCTCGTCCACCGGCTCGACAAGGACACGTCCGGCGTCCTGCTCTTGGCCCGCTCCGCCCGCGCTGCGGCGTTCTTCTCCAAGAGCTTCTCCGGCCGCACCGCACGCAAGGTCTATTGGGCGATCGTCACCGGGGTCCCCGCCATCGACGACGGCTACATCGACCTGCCGCTCAACAAGCAACCCGGCACCGGCGGCGAGAAGATGCACGTCGATGAAGGCGAAGGCGGCCTGCCGTCCCGCACCCGCTACCGGGTGATCGACCAGGCCGGCAACCGCGCCGCCTGGGTGGAGCTTCAGCCGCTCACCGGCCGCACCCATCAGCTCCGCGTTCACATGGCGGCGATCGGCCACCCGATCGTCGGCGACGGCAAATATGGCGGCCAGGATGCCTTCCTCACCGGCAACATCAGCCGCAAGCTCCACCTCCACGCCCGCCGCCTGCGCATCGACCATCCGGACGGCGACCGCATCGACGTCACCGCCGAACTGCCAAGCCATTTCGCCGAGACTATCGCCAATCTCGGCCTCGATCCGGTGCTCGCCGATCTGCCGCTCGACGAACCGAAGTACAGCGAAACCCCCGAAGGCAAGCGCAAGGCGGCAACCGCCGCCGCCAAATCGCGCCGCAAGGAACGCAAGGGCGAACGCCGAAATCGGGGGCGCGGCCGGGAGGAGAGCTGATGCACCCCAGCGCCCGCTTCCACATAACCGACCGCGCCGAAATGGCGGCGCTGGTGCGGGCCGAGGGCTTCGGAACGCTCACCGTCAACACCGAGGCCGGGCTGCGCGCCGTGCACGTGCCGGTGCTTCTCCATGGCGAGCGGCTCCGCTTCCACGTTTCCCGCAGCAACCTCGTCTTTAAGGCGCTGAGCGAGGGCGCGGAGGCGCTGTTCATCGCCAGCGGCCCGCACGCGTATCTCAGCCCCGATTGGTACGGCATGCCCGACCGGGTCGCGACCTGGTCCTACGTCGCGGTGGAGCTCAACGGTTCCGTCCACCCGCTCGCCGACGACGCCTTCATCCGCCTGCTCGACGATTTGTCCGCCGAGCATGAACAGCGCCTCGCCCCCAAGCCGCCGTGGACGCGGGCACAGATGAGCCCAGGCCGCTTCGAAGGCTTGCTGAAAGCGATCGCCGGTTTTGAAATGCACATCACCGACTGGCGCGGCACGGCCAAGATCGACCAGGACAAGCCGGGAGAAGTGCGGGAGCGCATTGCCCATGCGCTGCGCGACCGCGGAGAGCACGCGATGGCCGCCCTCTATTCCTCCCCTGCATTTGCAGGGGAGGGGGAACACCCGAAAGGTGGTGGAGGGGCGGCGCAGGGGAAGCCGGAGCCGTTCTCCTCGCTTCGCTCGGCCCCTCCACCGCGCTCCGCGCGGTCCCCCTCCCCCGGTAATCCGGGGGAGGAATAGGTGAACCGCCTCGCCCTTTTCGACTGCGATGGCACCCTGGTCGACAGCCAGGCGACGATCTGCACCGCCATGGAGGAAAGCTTCACCGCCGCCGGCCTCCCCCCACCCTCGCGCGAGCAGACCCGCCGCATCGTCGGCCTCAGCCTGGTCGAAGCCATGCGGGCGATCCTCCCCGGCGCCGACCACGCCCTCCACCACTCCCTCGCCGAGGGTTACAAATCCGCCTTCCAAAACATGCGCGCCCGCGGCCAGGTCGCGGAACCGCTCTACCACGGCATCCCCGAGCTGCTCGACACCCTCGACGCCGACGGCTGGCTGCTCGGCGTCGCCACCGGCAAGTCCGATCGCGGCCTCGGCCTCTGCCTCGCCTGCCACGGCCTCGATCGCCGCTTCGTCACCCTTCAGACCGCCGACCGCCACCCCTCCAAGCCCCATCCGTCGATGATCCACGCCGCTCTGGCGGACGCCGGCGCCGAACCCCACTTGAGCATGATGATCGGAGACACCAGCTACGATATGAGGATGGCGAAAGCCGCCGGCGTCACCGCGATCGGAGTCGCCTGGGGCTACCACGATCCGGAGGAGCTGATCGCGGCCGGCGCCGATTTCGTGGCGCACCACCCGCGCGAGGTGGCGGAGTTTATGAAGGCGAGCGCATGACCGACGAGGATCCCGACACCCTGTGGCGCAACCGCTTCATCGCGGTGAACATGATGCGCATCGGCGCCACGCTCGTGGTGCTGCTCGGCCTCGCCATCTGGCAGACCGATCTGGTCGTGCCGGGCGGCTCCTGGCTCGGCATGCCGATCACCTTTATCGCGCTGATCGTCAGCTTCGTCGGCCCCATCTTCCTGTCACGCCGCTGGGGAGCGCCGAAAGGCAAATGAAGCGTTTCTACAAGAATGCGGAGGCGGTGCCTGCCGCCGGCGGAGTTGCGATCCTGATTGACGGCCGTTCGGTCAAGACGCCCGGCCGCGAGGCGCTCAAGGTGCCGACCGAGGAACTGGCCGACGCCATCGCCGCCGAATGGAACGCGCAGGGCGAGGACATCGACCCCCGCTCCATGCCGCTCACCGGCCTCGCCAACGCGGCGATCGACCGGGTCACGCCCGATCCAGCCGCCTTCGCCCGCAACCTCGCCGCCTACGGCGAAAGCGACCTCCTCTGCTACCGCGCGGAAGGGCCCCGCCCGCTCGCCGAGCGGCAGTCGGCGCAGTGGGATGTGCTGCTCGACTGGGCACGCAAGCGCTTCGACATCGAGTTCGAGACGGTGTGCGGAGTCATGCACCGCAGCCAGCCGCCCGCCACGGTGAACCAGCTCGCCGCGGCGGTGGCGGCGCGCGACCCCTTCCGCCTCGCCGGTCTGTCGCCGCTGGTGACGGTGAGCGGCTCACTGGTGATCGCGCTTGCGCTTGCCGAAGGCGCGATCAGCCTGGAGGACGGCTGGGCCGCAGCGACCTTGGACGAAACCTGGCAGGCCGAACAATGGGGCGAGGACCCCTTGGCCGCCGCAGCGATCGCGGCCCGCCGGCACGACTTCGACTCCGCGTACCGGTTCCTGACGCTTCTCTAAGGGACATTGGAACAGCAAAAACCTCGGTGTGCCCTCAAATTTCTTAACTGTGGGTGCGAACCTTACCCGATCAGCCCCCGCACGAAATCGTGCAGGAATATCCGCCGCGTCGCCTTCAGCCGCTCCGCTTTCAGGATATTGTGCACAAGCTCCCGGCACTTCTCGGCATTGTTGTTGATCAGCACGTAATCGTACTCGGCCCAGTGACTGATCTCGTTCGACGCCCGGTCCATGCGCCTCCGGATCACGTCCTCGTCGTCGGTGCCGCGGTGGCGCAGGCGCCGTTCGAGTTCCTCCATGGAGGGCGGCAGAATGAAGGCGCGGACAATGTCGGGATCGACCTGCTTCAACTGCTGGGTGCCCTGCCAGTCGATGTCGAGCAGCACGTCCCGGCTGTTCTCGATCACCCGCACCACTTCGCTCTTCAGCGTGCCGTAGCGGTTGCCGAACACCGTCGCCCATTCCAGGAACTCGCCCCCTGCGACGAGTTCGTCGAAACGTTGATTGGAAACAAAATGGTAGTCGCGGCCGTCCACTTCGCCCGGCCGCGGCGTTCGTGTCGTCGCCGATACCGACATCGCGATGCCGTCGTCGGCGGCCAGCAGCATGCGCGCAATCGTGGACTTGCCAGCGCCGCTGGGGCTTGAAAGGACGAAGAGAAGGCCTCGCCGCTTGAACGCGCTTGCGATTTCCATGGGCGCTAGTGGCGTGGCGCGCGCACCGCCGTCAAGGGCAGACATGGCACGAACGCGTGCTAAGATGCAGCCATGGGGGCTTATGTCGCGCTGCTGCGGGGGATCAATGTCGGCGGGAACCGCAAGGTGCCGATGGCCGAGCTGCGAGCGGTGGCGGAGGGCCTCGGCCTGACGGGCGTGCGCACGCTGATCGCCAGCGGCAACCTCGTCTTCGAGGGCGAGGGCACGCCGGACGCGCTGCAGACCAAGCTGGAGGCCGCCATTCACGCCCGCTTCGGCTTCGCGGTCGCCGTGGTGGTGCGCACCGCCGCGCAGTGGCAGGCCTATGCCGCCGCCAACCCCTTCCGCGAAGAGGGCGCCGCCGATCCGAGCAAACTGATGATGACGATCGGCAAGCGCCCGGCCACCGAGGCGGACGCGGCGGCCCTGCGTCCGCGCGCGTCCGATGACGAGCGCGTCGAATGCGCCGGCGCGGCGATCTGGCTGTGGCTCCCGAACGGCGCCGGCCGCTCGAAGCTTGCCGCCGCACCGCTGGGCAAGGACGTCTGGACGACGCGCAACTGGCGCACGACGCTGGCCATAAAGGAGATGCTGTGCAGTCCGTCCCCGTGATCGAGCGCCGCTACTGGGTGGCCGCCTTCGCCCTCGCCGCCGTCGCCGCGCTGATCCTGTTGTGGATGGGCCGCCCGGCGATCTGCACCTGCGGCACCGTTAAGCTGTGGGTCGGGACGGTGAACGGGCCGGACAACAGCCAGCACCTCGCCGACTGGTACACGCCAAGCCACATCATTCACGGCTTCCTGTTCTACGCGCTCGGCTGGGCGGTGCTCCGCCGCAATCCTCCCGGCGACCGCCTGCTCGGCGCGATCCTGATCGAAGCCGGCTGGGAACTGCTGGAAAACAGCCAATACATCATCGACCGCTACCGAGAGGCGACGATGGCGCTCGGCTACAACGGCGACGCGGTCATCAACTCGCTGGCCGACATCGGCTGGATGATGCTCGGCTTCGGTATCGCCCGCCGGCTGCCGGTGTGGGGCACCGTGGCGCTGGCGGTAGGATTCGAGCTGATCACTTTGGCAGTGATCCGCGACAACCTGACCCTCAACGTAGTGATGCTCGTCGCGCCCGTCGACGCGATAAGGATTTGGCAGGCGGGCGCCTGATCAAGTTCCTCCCTGCCGCGAAGCGGTTGGAGGGGAACCAGCGAAGCTGGTGGAGGGGTAACTGGCGCCGTCATCAGTGGCTCCCAAGAGAACCACGAACGTCACGGCCATTACCCCTCCACCACCCTTCGGGTGGTTCTCCTCCCCATCTTGCGATGGGGAGGAATAAGCGTCAGCGCATGCCGCGCGCTTGCTCGAGGTGCTGGCGAACGATCGGCGTTGCCGCCGACGCAACCGCGCGCAGCGCGGGCGTGTCGCCGCTCGACGCATAATTGCTGTGCAGTGCCAGCGCCATTTCATGCGCCATGACCTGCTGGCGGATGAACACTTGGTCGAAGCTGGAGCCGGACGCGGCGCGCAGCTCGGTCATCATCCGGGCCTGCATCGGCATCAGATCGGGCGTCGGCATCACGCCCGCGGCGGTTGCGGCGGCGGTGAGTTGGGCAGTGGTCTGGCTGTGGTGATCGACCAGCATCTGGCCGAAGCTGCGCACGGCGGCGCTGCGGCCCTGCTGGGCGGCAAGGCGGCCGGACTGGATTTCGAACAGATCGCTTGCGGCGGCCATTTCAACATAAGCGCCGCGCTGGGTCGGCGTCATGTCGCCGGCGGCCATGGCGGCATCGGCCTGCATGTCGGCCTGGGTGCTTGCGCAGGCGGAAAGGGAAAGAACGGCGGCGGCGGAAAGCAGCAGTGGCTTCAACATTTCGGTCTCCTTAGGTGTCGGCTTTGTCCCTCGGGGACTCACCGGGAACCGGGAGAACGGCGACTCGGTTCCGCAAAAAACCGTGCGCTTGATTGAGGTTAGGAGGTTCGTTGCGATGCTGGGACGATCGCGCACCGGCTCATCCCCCGGCGAGACCCTCGATCACTTTGCCGGTGCCGTCGCACACCGGGCACGGCGTGCCGCCATGCTCGCCGGTGCCGTTGCAGTGACGGCACAGATTCTCACCGGTGCCTGGGGTTCCGGGGGCGGCTTCGTCGCCAGGGGATCCCTGCGTCGCTTCTGGTCTTTGGGTCATGCGGGATCAATGCGGCAACGCCGCCGCATGTTCCGAAGCGGCCTCAGCCGGGCTCG
This sequence comes from Allosphingosinicella sp., assembly GCA_036399475.1. GTDB lineage: Bacteria > Pseudomonadota > Alphaproteobacteria > Sphingomonadales > Sphingomonadaceae > Allosphingosinicella. The sequence goes on along the minus strand of DASWNA010000023.1, from coordinate 38,348 downwards.
CGGGCAAGCTCGCAGGTCATGCAATGCACCGCCCCGCGATTGGCGGTAAAGGCGCCGACCTGCCGCTCGATCACCCGGTAGCCGCGCCGGCGCAGTTCGCCGTTGAGCCGGTCGTTTCCCGCAACCGAGATCACACGCTTGTCGCCAAGGCCAAGCAGGTTGCAGCCGAACGCCTCTTTCTCCTCGGGCGTAACGTCGATGAGGTTGATCCCGAACGCCGCCATCTTCGCGCAGAAGTCCGGGCCAAGCAGCGCCGTGCACGCCACCGCCTCGTCCTTGCCGATCACCGTGAACAGCAGATCGAGGTGGAGATGCCGTTCCTCGAAGGGGTGGAAGTAGCTGCGCCATCCCTTCGCTTCGAAAATCCGCGCCAGCGCCTTGGCACCCTCCAGCGTCGTGCGCTCGCCCGAATAGCCGACCACCAGCAGCCCCGGCCGGACCACCGACACGTCGCCGCCCTCGACATGCCCCTGGCGCACCTTCCCCGCCACCGGAATGCCGAGCCCTTCCACATACTCCCGAAGCCGCGCGTCCTCGCCGCGCCGCGCCGGCGCCTGCATGGCAAGCTCGACCAGGCCCCAGGGCGTCATCAGCAAGGGATCGCGGGTGAAGGGCATGTCCGCCCGCTCGGCCCAGCTCGGCGCAAGCTCAACCGCCACGCCTTCGTCTTCCAGCGCCTGGCGCAGCGAATCGTGCTGGTCCTCGGCGCTATGGTGCCAATCGTCGTGCACCGGCGGCGGCGAGAGCAGCACCCGGGTCAGGCGGCCGTAAGCGGAATCGGCGCCCCAGGCGGTGCTTGTCGCCGGGCGAAGGGTGGGAAGCGTGTCGAGCAAGGCAGCGTATCTCCGGACGTATGCCCCCAAAGCGCACGCGCCCGCGCCCGGTTCCGGCGGAACCGGGGCGAGGGCGCAAACGCTTCACCGGCGCACCCGCCGCGGCTACAAGGAACAGCTATGCGCCCGATCACCTTCGCCGCCGCCTGCGCCCTCGCCTGCGCCGCCGCTTCGCCCGCCGCCGCGCAGGAGATATTCGGCGGCGTCTACGTCCACGATGTCGACACCGGCCTCACCAAGAGCGGGATCGAGGACGGGGTTGATTTCGAACTCGGCTGGCGCGGCAAGCGTATCCCGTTCCTCAGCATTGTCGGCACCGCGACCCCTCACGCCTTCGTCTCCGTGAACAGCGCCGGCGACACCCACTTCGCCGCCGCCGGCGTGAACTGGAAGATCGGCAAAACACTCTACATCCGCCCCGGCGTCGGCCTTGCCGTCCACAGCGGGCCGGGCCGGGTCGTCCCCGGCGACAACCGCATCGACTTCGGCTCCCGCATCCTGTTTGCGCCGGAAATCGGTGCCGGCGTCCAGCTCAACCCGCGCCTGTCGGTTGAGGCAAGCTGGGTGCACCTCAGCCACGCCCAATTGTTCGGCCCGCAAAATCCGGGTCTCGATACCATCGGCATGCGCCTCAACTACCGCTTCCGGTAACCGGGCGGGGCTGATAGCCTCGCCGCATGCCCGCAGCCTTTCTCGCGCCCCTGCTCCTTCTCCTCGCCGCGCCGACCGCGGCCGAAGTGCCGTTTGTCGGCTGCGCCTCGGACGGACAGGTCGGGCCGGTCGCCGCACCTACCCGCGGCGAAGTCGATCATCTTCCCGAAGCCGCCGCTCCCGGCCTGGCCTATTACGGCACCCGCAGCCTCGGCGCGCTTGCCCCGAGCGGCTGGCATTGCTTCGCACTCTCCGGATCGGGCGGCGAATACCTGCTCATCACCCCGGAGCGCCACGGCTCCGCCGACCTGCTTGGCCGAGCGAAGGGCACGACCAAGGGCCCCGCCGTGGCGGTGGGCGTAACCTACGGCTTCACCTCCGGGCGCTTCGAGGTCGCCCGCTCGATCGCCCGCTTCTTCCCCCGCCACGGGGATTTCGTCCGCGAAGTCCAGGCGCTGGACACCGACACCGCCCCCCTGCCGAGCCGCCCCGACCCCGGCGACGCGGTGACCCGCCTCGGCGACGAGGCGATCGCCTTCACCACCCCGGCCGGCAAGAAGGGGCTCGGCACCAAACACTTCCTTCTCCCCGCGCGCGACCCGATCTCCGGACTGGTGCTCCTGCTCCCGCAGGAAGACATGTCGATGCTGGAGTTGAGCGTCCGCCTTCCCAGGAAAGACAAAGCGCTGGAACGCGCCATTCTGGAAGGCGCCGCCGCCGGGTACGGCGTGACCCTGCCGCGCACCAGCCCCCGCTGAACCGCCGTCGCTGAACCGCTGCGCGAGGACCGCCGGGGCGAAAACCCGCGGGTAAGGAATGGCGGTTAAGCAGAGAAATCCATGTCCGTCGCCGCAACCATCCCCCTCGCCGTCCTGCTGATCAACGTCTGGACGATCTGGCTCTTCCGCCTGGACAAACGGCGCGCCGTGGCCGGCGGCCGGCGCATCCCGGAAGCGAATCTGCTCAGCTTCGCCGCCATCGGCGGCACGCCCGGCGCGTTCCTTGCCCGCCGCCTGTTTCGCCACAAGACGCGCAAGCAGCCTTTCTCCACCAACCTGATGGTGATCGCCGCCTTGCAATGCGGCGCCGCGATCGGCCTGCTGCTGTTCTGAGCCGCCTCTAGCGGCCCAGCATCGTCTCCGGCTTGACCACCCGGTCGAACGTTTCCGAATCCACCAGGCCGAGATCGAGCCCGGCTTCCTTCAAGGTCATGCCGTTTTTGTGGGCGTGCTTGGCGATGCCGGCGGCGTTGTCGTAGCCGATCTCCGGCGCAAGCGCGGTGACCAGCATCAGCGAGCGGTTCATCAGGTTCGAAATGCGCTGCTCATCCGGCTCAAGCCCGTCCAGCGTCCGCTCGGTGAAGCTTTCCGCGCCCACCGTCAGCAGGTCGATCGAGCGCAGCACGTTGGCGGCGATCAGCGGCTTGAATACGTTGAGCTCAAGATGCCCCTGCAGGCCGCCGATCGTGACGGCGGTGTGGTTGCCCATCACCTGCGCCGCGACCATGGTCAGCATCTCGGCCTGGGTCGGATTGACCTTGCCCGGCATGATCGAGCTGCCCGGCTCATTCTCCGGAAGCTTTAATTCGCCAAGGCCGCAGCGCGGGCCGGAGCCCAAGAGCCGGATGTCGTTGGCGATCTTGGTCAACGACACGGCGATGACGTTGAGCACGCCCGAAAGCTCGACCAGCGTATCGTGCGCCGCCAGCGCCTCGAACTTGTTCGGCGCCGAGGTGAAGGGCAGCTTGGTGAGGCTCGCCACCTGCTGGGCAAAAGCCTCGGCGAACCCCTTCGGGGCGTTGAGCCCAGTGCCGACGGCCGTGCCTCCCTGGGCAAGCTGAAGCACCCGCGGCTGCACAGAGCGCAGCCGCTCGATTCCCGCTTCGATCTGCGCGGCGTAACCGGAAAATTCCTGGCCAAGCGTCAGCGGCGTCGCATCCTGGAGGTGCGTGCGCCCGATCTTCACGATCCGGTCCCACGCGGTCGCCTGCGCAGACAGCCGCCGGTGCATGTGCTGAAGCGCCGGGATCAGCCGGCCTTCCACCGCCCGCGCCGCGGCGATGTGCATCGCGGTCGGAAAGCTGTCGTTGGACGATTGACCCTTGTTGACATGGTCGTTGGGGTGGACCGGGCTCTTGCCGCCGCGCGTGCCGGTCAGGATCTCGTTGGCACGCCCGGCAATCACCTCGTTGGCGTTCATATTGGATTGGGTGCCGGAACCGGTCTGCCAGATGACCAGCGGGAACTGATCGTCATGCGTGCCGGCCGCGACTTCGCCCGCCGCCTGCTGCACCGCCTCCGCAATCTCCGCGTCCAGGCCGCCGATCCGCGCATTCACCCGCGCCGCCGCCTGCTTCACGAAGCCGAGCGCGTGGACGATCTCCGCCGGCATGGTTTCGCGCGGGCCGAACGGAAAATTCTGGATCGAACGCTGGGTCTGCGCGCCCCAATAGCTGTCGCCGGGCACTTCGATGGCGCCGAAGCTGTCGGTTTCGGAGCGGGTGATGGACGTCATTGGCTTCCTCGATCAGGCGCTGGAACTCGCCGCCGCCCTAAGGCGGAATGTGGAGGAAGGAAAGACGGGTGAGTGGAGGCGCAGCGGGTTGCGTCGCGCGCTGCGAACTCCCCTCCCTTGGCAATGCCTCAGAAGGAACGATGCCGGCATGAGAAAGGGAGGGGCCGGGGGTGGGTTCCTCGCCTCCCGTCCCGCAGGCCCAAGGCAAAACCCACCCCCAGCCCCTCCCTGTCGGGGGCCGGTGTGTATCCGTGAGCGCTTCGGCGAAGGGAGGGGGGTGTGCACCCCGCCCCCTATTTCTTCCGGCTGAAATCCACCGAGACGACGTTGGAGCCATCCTCGACGGGCTCAACAACCGGCCGGTCGTTCTCCGCTTGCTCGTGCCCCTGCGCGTCGGCCTCGTCGACCTGCGCCTGGAACTGCAACGCGAAGTTCACCGCCGGATCGACGAACCCGGTAATCGCCGCAAACGGGATCACCAGCTTCGCCGCCTGCTGGTTGAAGCTCAGCCCAACCTCGAAGCCGTCCTCGTTGACCTTGAGGTCCCAGAAGCGGTTCTGGATGACGATGGTCATTTCATCGGGGAAACGCTCGGACAAGTGGCGCGGGATATCGACACCCACCGCGGCCGTCTTGAACGTGATGTAGAAATGGTGCTCGCCGGGCAGGACGCCGGTCGTTTCCACCTCGCCCAGCACCCGGCCGACCACCGCGCGAAGCGCCTCCTGGACGATTTCGTCGTACGGAATCAGGCTGTCGGGCATGTCGTCCTGCATGATTCCGTTGGTAGCGCCGCGCGCCGTTCGGTCAACCGTCTTGCGTCGCCTCGCTAATCCATGTTGGAACCGCTTGCGACAGGAGGAGCCCGCATGCCGATCGACGCCACCCGCCCTTATGACCCGCAGAACATCTTCGCCAAGATACTGCGCGGCGAGATCCCTAACCGCACCGTCTACGAGGACGAGTACGCGCTTGCCTTTCACGACATCGCGCCTGCCGCGCCGGTCCACATCCTGGTGATACCCAAGGGCGCCTATGTCTCGTGGGACGATTTCTCCGCCCGCGCCTCCGCGGAGGAAATCGCCGGCTTCGTTCGCGCCGTCGGTCATGTCGCCCGCACCCATGGTCTGGTCGAGCCCGGCTACCGCTTGCTTGCCAATGTGGGCCAACATGGCGGCCAGGAAGTGGCCCACCTCCACCTCCATCTTTTCGGCGGCGGCCCGCTTGGCCCGATGCTCGCGCATTGAGGGCGTTTAGCGCTTTGCTGTTGCCGCATTACTGGCTAGGTTTCGCCGCACTTACACAAATGGGCGCCGTTCGCGGTAAGCCTTCGCAAGGGGACGGATATGATTTTCGGGCGCGTTAAGCCTCTCGACGCAATCCTAGCCACCGCCGAAAAGAAGTCGCTGCATCGCTCCCTCGGGGCCGTTCAGCTGACTCTGTTCGGCGTTGGCTGCATCATCGGAACGGGTATTTTCGTGCTGACCTCGGTTGGCGCGCAAAAAGCCGGGCCGGGCCTGCTGATCAGCTTCATCATCGCCGGCGCGGTCTGCGTGGTCGCCGCCTTGTGCTACGCCGAAATCGCCTCGATGGTGCCGGTCGCCGGCTCCGCATACACCTACTCCTACGCCGTTCAGGGCGAATTCCTCGCCTGGACGGTGGGCTGGGCGCTGCTGCTCGAATATGCGGTCGGTGCGTCCGCCGTCTCGGTCGGCTGGTCCAATTACTTCATAGACACGGTAATCGAGCGAAGCTGGGGATTGAACTTCCCCGATTGGCTGAGCTCCGGCCCGCTGATCCTTGGCGGCAAGGCCGGCGGGTTCATCAACCTTCCCGCCTTCACCATCGCGCTTCTCATGACCCTGCTCCTCGTCCGGGGCACCTCGGAAAGCGCCAAGTTCAACGCCATCCTGGTTGCCATCAAGGTGACGGCGCTTACCGCGTTCGTGATCCTCACTTTGCCGGTCTCGAAGGCCGAGAATTTCGCGCCCTTCGCGCCCGCCGGGATGTTCGGCGGCTTCGGCAGCGGCGTCGGCGTGGTCGGCGCGGCGGCAACGATGTTCTTCGCTTATGTCGGCTTCGACGCGGTCTCCACCGCGGCGGAGGAAACCAAGAACCCGCAACGCAACGTGCCGATCGGCCTGATCGGCTCCCTCGCCATCTGCACCATCTTCTACATGCTGGTGACGGCGGGTGCGATCGGCGCAATGGGCGGCCAGCCCGTTATGGGCGCAAACGGCGTTCCGCTTCCCACCGGCGAGGCTTTGTCCACCCAGTGCGCAACCGCGCAATATATGAACGCGCTGGTCTGCTCGCGTGAGCCGCTTGCCCACGTTCTTCACACCATCGGCTACGGCACGGTCGGCAACATGCTCGGCTATGCCGCCTTTATCGCGCTTCCGTCCGTTATCCTCATCCTGCTGTTCGGCCAGACCCGCATCTTCTTCGTGATGGCGCGCGACGGCCTGCTTCCGGAAGCGCTGTCGCGGGTCCATCCGCGCTGGAAGACGCCGCACATCGTCACCTTGATCACCGGCGTGATCGTCGCGGTTGCCGCGGCCTTCTTCCCGGTGGGTGCGCTTGCCGACGTCGCCAATGCGGGCACGCTGTACGCGTTCCTGATGGTCGCGATCGCGGTGTGGCAGCTTCGCAAGATCGATCCCACCCGCCGCCGCGCCTTCCGGGTGCCGGCCGTCGGCCTGGTCGCGACGCTGACGGTGCTCGGCTGCTTGTTCCTGTTCTTCAACCTGCCGCTCGAAGCGATGCTCGTGCTGCCGGCCTGGACGGCGATCGGCGTGGTTTTCTACGCCCTCTACGGCTACCGCCACAGCCACCTCGGCCGCGGTCTGGTGGAGGTGCACGAAACCGAAGTGTCGGCGCTCGAGCCCGGCATCCCCGGCGTCGACGACGACAACCGCACCCGCTGAGGGGAGCGGCCCCAACCAAAGAAAAAGGGAGGCCCCGGCCTCCCTTTTTTTATGCGGCGGAGCGGCCCTCCTGTTCCTCCCTGTTCGCGGAGCGAATGGGGAGGGGAACCACACGAAGTGTGGTGGAGGGGTAGCTGCCGTGTATTCCGAGATTCAGGCGCGAGACGGCAGAAACCTGCGCCCTCTACCCCTCCACCATGCTGCGCATGGTTCCCCTCCCCATCTTACGATGGGGAGGAACTAAGGATCAGCCCAGCTTCTGAGCCACCAGCGCCTTCAGATCCGCTTCCGGCCGAGCGCCGTAGTGGGAGATCACCTCCGCCGCGGCAATCGCGCCCATGCGCAGGCTCTGCTCGAGGCCCCGCTCCTGCGCCAGTCCCGCGAGGAAGCCGGCGGCGAACAGATCGCCCGCCCCGGTGGTGTCGATCACCTGGGAAACCGGCTCCGCCGCCACGTCCACGCGCTGGCCGCCCTCAACCGCAATCGCCCCCTGCTCGCCGCGCGTCACGACCAGCAGCGGCACCCGGGCGGCGGCGCTCGCCACCGCCGCGTCGAAATCGGCCTCGCCGGTCAGCGACACGATCTCGGCCTCGTTGGCGAACAGGATATCGACCTTCCCCGCGTCGATAAGCTGGTTGAAGCCGTCGCGATGGCGATCCACGCAGAAGCTGTCCGACAGCGTGAACGCCACCCGTCGCCCGGCCTCATGCGCAACCGCAATCGCCCGCTCCATCGCCGCCCGCGGCGTTTCCGGATCCCATAGGTAGCCCTCGAGGTACAGGATCGCCGCATCGCGCACCTGGCTCTCGTCGAGCTTGGCCGTGTCGAGCGACTGCGCCGCGCCAAGGAAAGTGTTCATCGTCCGCTGCGCATCGGGCGTCACCAGCACCAGGCTGCGCGCCGTCGGCATCTCGGCCGCGGGGGACGCGGGCGTGGTGAACTCCACCCCGATCGAGCGCACGTCATGGGCATAGACTTCGCCCAACTGATCGTCCGCCACCTGGCCGACGAAGCCCGCTTTGCCGCCCAGCATCGCGATTCCCGCCGCCGTGTTGCCCGCCGATCCGCCGCTGATCTCGCGCCCGGGCCCCATCTTGCCGTAAAGCCGCGTCGCCTCCTCCGCGTCGATCAGCCGCATCGAGCCCTTGTCCAGCCCTTCGGCGGCAAGAAAGGCATCGCTTGTCGCGGCGATGACATCGACGATGGCATTGCCGATGCAGAGAACGTCGAGGCGGGTGTCGGCCATGGCTTGGAGGCGCTTTCGTGAGGGATAGGGAAAGCGGCGCCCTAGCGGCGGGAGCGGAGGGGATCAACTCTGGGCCTAAGGCACCAACCCTCGTCCAACCACCACCGTCACCCCGGACTTGATCCGGGGTCCACCTTTCCTTGAAGCCGCAGGAGAGCAAACAGGTGGATGCCGGATCAAGTCCGGCATGACGAAGTGCGGCGCAAGCAGCGCCGCGATTGACCTGCGGCGTCCCTTGCCCTCAACACACGGACCATGCTCACCGCCTTCGCCCGCGCCTTTGGAGACCTCGCCGACCCGGCCGTGCGGCGCGTGCTCGCCAAGTCGCTCGCCGTCACCGTCCTCATCTTCGCCGCGCTTGCGGTGCTGCTCGGCTGGCTGCTCACCGGCACCAACCCCTGCGGCCTGGGCCCGCTCTCCTACGAATGCCGCATCGATGCCGGCTCCGGTGCGCTGATGTCGCTGCTGCTCGGTTTCGCGGGCCTGTGGTTCCTGTTCCCCGCCGTCGCCATCGGCGTGATCGGCGTCTTCGCGGACGAGGTAGTCGAGGCCGTCGAGCGCCGCCACTATCCCGACGCAGCCGGCCACGCCGTGCCGCTCGGCCGCTCGCTCAGGCTCTCGCTCGCCTCGGTCGCCCGCCTCCTCCTCTGGAACCTGCTCGCCGCGCCGTTCTACCTGATCCTGATGATCACCGCGGTCGGCCCGCTGATCCTGTTCAGCCTCGTCAACGCGCTCGTATTGGGCCGCGATTTGGGCGAGATGGTCGCCGCCCGCCATCACCAGGGCGAGTCCATGACGCGCTGGCTTGCGGCCACCCGCCTTCGCCGCGCGACGCTTGGCCTCGGGTCGGCGTGGCTTTTCCTGATCCCCTTTGCCAATCTCCTCGCGCCGCTGCTAAGCGCCGCGGCCGCGACGCACATGTTCCACCGGGGGAAGAAATGACGCCTCACGCCAGATCGGGCGCGCTCGCCCTTCTGCTCCTCGCCGGCGCCTGCGCGCCCAAGCAGACGGTGAAGGCGGTCGCCGCGCCGCCGCCGGTGCGGGTGCAAAGCTACCCCGTCACCGGCCTCGAAGCCGTGATCGGCCGCACCGCGGCCACCCTCCAGGCCCAGTTCGGCCGCCCGGACCTCGACATCCGCGAAGGCGCCGCCCGCAAACTCCAATTCTCCGCCCCCGCCTGCGTCCTCGACGCCTACCTTTACCCGCCCAAGAGCGGGGGCAAGGAGCCGATCGTCACCCACATCGACGCAAGGCTCCCCAACGGGGCAGACTTCGACCGGGCGAGCTGCGTCCAGGCGATCACCCAGGCACGGCGGTAGGGCAACACGGTCGCCTCGTTCTATTCTCCCCTCTCCCTTTGACGGGAGAGGGTTGCGAAGCCTTAGTGAGCCTCTTTCGGCGAACTTAGGCGAAGCTGGGAGAGGGTGACACCGGTGGAGAATGAACACCAACGGTGTCACCCTCTCCAACTTCGCCTAAGCGGCAGAGCCGCTAAGGCTACGTACCCTCTCCGGTCTCAGGGAGAGGGGAAGTTTGGAGCTTACCAACCGCCCACTGCGCCGCCTCGGCCACCACCGCATCCTCATCCCCGCACAACCGTTCCAGCACCGGCAACAACTCCGCCCGCCCGCTGTTGCCCGCCGCGATCGCCGCATTGCGCACCATCCGGCCCCGCCCGATCCGCTTGATCGGAGAGCCCGAAAACACCTGCCGAAACCCGGCATCGTCCAGCGCCAGCAGATCCGCCAAGGCCGGCGCCACCAGCTCCGCCCGCGGCAAGAACGCCTGATTGCGCCGCGCCGTATCGGCAAACCGGTTCCACGGGCACACCGACAGGCAGTCGTCGCAGCCGTAGATGCGGTTGCCCATCGCCGCCCGGAACTCCTCCGGGATCGGCCCCTTATGCTCGATCGTCAGGTACGAAATGCAGCGCCGCGCATCCAAGCGGAACGGCGCCGGAAACGCCCCCGTCGGGCACGCGTCGAGGCAGGCCGTGCAGCTCCCGCAATGCACCGGGTGCGGCGCCTGCGAGGGCTCCAGCTCCAGCGTCGTGTAGATCGCGCCCAGGAACAGCCAGCTCCCATCCGCCCGGCTGACCAGGTTGGTATGCTTCCCCTGCCACCCAAGCCCCGCCGCCTCCGCCAGCGGCTTTTCCATCACCGGTGCGGTATCGACGAACACCTTGAGCTCGCAGCCGGCCTCCTCGACCATCCACCGGGCCAGCGCCTTCAGCGCCTTTTTCACCGTGTCGTGGTAATCCGCGCCCTGCGCATAGACCGAAATCCGCCCCACCTCCGGCGCATCGGCAAGCGCCAACGGGTCCACCCCCGGCGCATAGCTCATGCCGAGCGAGATCACCGACCGCACCTCCGCCCACAACCCCTTGGGCGAAGCACGCCGCTCCTCGGTATCCGCCATCCAGATCATGTCGCCATGGCAGCCTTCGCTCAGCCACTGCCGCAAGCGCTCGCCGGTCTTGGGCGCCGCATCGGCGCGCGCCACGCCGAACGCCGCGAAGCCGAGCTCGCGCGCCTTTTCTTCCAGCCGTTCGCGTGAATATGGTGGCTTGCCTTTGGACACAGCGCCTCGCTACCACAGTGTCGGGGAAGGGGACACGGGGTGACGCGCTTAGCTATTGAGGCAAAAGGCCTCTTCAAGGCCTTCGACGGCAAACCAGCCGTCAACGGCGTCGATATCGCCGTGCCGGAGGGCACGATCTACGGCATCCTCGGCCCCAACGGCGCCGGCAAGACCACCACCTTGCGCATGCTGCTCGGTATCATCGATCCGGACCAAGGCACGCGGACCATGTTAGGCCACGCCGAACCCCTCCAGGCCGCCAACCTCGTCGGCTACCTGCCCGAGGAACGCGGCCTCTACCCGGCGATGACGGCGCGCGACGCCATCGCCTTCATGGGTGCCCTTCGCGGCCTGCCCCTCGCGGTCGGCCGCAGCCGCGCCGCCGGCCTGCTCAGGGACAACGGCCTCGGCGATTATGTCGACAAGCCGATCCGCTCCCTTTCCAAGGGCATGGCGCAAACCGTCCAGCTGTTCGGCACCATCGTCCACCGCCCCAAGCTGATCGTTCTCGACGAGCCCTTCTCCGGCCTTGACGCGATCAACCAGGGCCGCCTCGAAACCCTGATCCGCGAGGAAGCGGCGGGCGGCGCCACCATCATCTTCTCCACCCACGTCATCGCCCACGCCGAGCGCCTCTGCGAGCGGATCGCGATCATCGCCGGCGGCGAGGTGCGCTTCGAAGGCCAGGTCGCCGAAGCCCGCGACCGCCTGCGCCCGCAGGTCCGCCTCAAGACCCGCAATGCCGACGGCCGGTGGCGCGCGGCCCTCCCCCCCGGCGCGGCGCTCGCGGAAGGCGTCTGGCTGTTCGAGCTTCCGCAGGTCGGAATCGAGCCTTTGCTCAAAGCACTGATCGACGGCGGCGCCGGGATCGAGGAACTCTCCATCGAGCGCCCCGGCCTCCACGACGCATTCGTCGCAATCGCCGGAGAGGCCGCGGCCCGCGCCATGAATCAGGCCGCCGAGGAGCGCGCAGCATGATGAGCTTCGTTCAAAGCGCGTTCGTGATCGGCCGCCGCGATTTCATCGCCACCGTCTGGTCGCGCACCTTTCTGTTCTTTCTGCTCGGCCCGCTTGTCATCATCGGCATCTCGGTGATGTTCGGCAACGTCAGCAGCAAGATGGCGCGCAACGACGTGCGCTCCACCGTAGCCGTCATCGCGAACGCCGCCGATTTCGCGCCGATCGAAGCCGCCCGCGCGCGGGTCGAGCCGGTGTTCCGCGACGGCGTGCTCCCCGACCTGAGCCGGATCGAACCCGATTACGATCAGGCGCTCCAGACCGAACAATTGCTCGGCGCCGGCGACAAGAAGATCGTCGCGGTGCTGACCGGCGGCCTTGCCCGCCCCGTCCTCACCGGCTCGGTCAGCCCCGACGGATCGACCCGCAAGCAATTGGGCCTGATCTTCGACGAAGCGCGGCAAACCCAGGCGCTTGCCCGCGCTGGCGGCTTCAAAGCCACCGACATCCGCGTGGTGGAGGTCGAGCAATCCGCCGGCGCCCTCGCCACCGGCCGCGCGCTCACCGCGCGCATGGCCCAGCTCCTTTTGTTCATGATCACCGTCCTTCTCGCCGGCATGCTGCTCTCCAACCTGCTCGAGGAGAAATCGAACAAGATCATCGAGGTGCTTGCTGCCGCGCTTCCCATCGACGCGGTATTTGCCGGCAAGCTCTTCTCGATGCTCGCGGTCAGCCTGGTTGGAATCGCCGTCTGGGCGGCCGGCGCGCTGATCGCGGTATCGATCTGGGTCAAGGACCCGGGCAGCCTGCCCGATCCCGCCGTCGGCTGGCCGCTCTTCATCCTCCTCGCCATTCTCTATTACGCGGCCAATTACCTGCTGCTCGGCGCCCTGTTCCTCGGCATCGGCAGCCAGGCCAACAGCGTGCGCGAGGTGCAGACCCTGTCCATGCCGATCACCGTCGTCCAGATGCTGGTCTTCCTGCTCGCGTCTTTCGCGATCGGCCAGCCCAACAACCTCCTTGGGCTAGGCGCCGCCATCTTCCCGTTCAGCTCGCCCCTGACCATGGTGGCTCGCGCGGCGCAGTTGCCCGAGCTCTGGCCGCATTTGCTTGCGCTTGCGTGGCAAGTCCTCTGGGTCTGGCTCATCGTAAGCCTCGGCGCGACCCTGTTCCGGAGGAATGTGCTCAAGTCCGGCGGCGGCTCGATGGCCGTGATCCGGACAAAGAAGGGCTAGGCGTAGTTGCGGGACAGGCCGTGCGTCCTTCGAGACGCCGGTTCGACACGGGACCCCGCCAAAGTAGTACTTTGGCGGGAACCCTGCTCACCGGCTCCTCAGGATGAGCGGGTTTGGTGAGAGTTCCCTCGCCGAAACCTGGAGTGTCCTCCCCTCCCGCTCATCCTGAGGAGGGACTGAGCGAAGTCGAAGGCCCGTCTCGAAGGACCCCGCGAGTAGGCCCGGAGCACTACCCCGCTGCCCCCTTCTGCTCCCAAAGCTCCAGCTTCACGCCGTCGCAATCCATGATCCACGCGAACTTGCCATAATCCTCTTCCTGCCGGCCGAGGATCTCCACCCCCTTGCCTTCAAGCTCGGTCACTAGTCCGTCGAGATCGTCCACCCGCAAATTCACCATGAACCGCTCGGCGCTTGGCGCGAAATAGTCGCTGTCCTCCCCAAACGCGGAAAACAGGCTGAACGCCTCCCCCGTCTCATCAGCCTTCCACGGCAACATGATCCCCCACTCGCCGCCAAGCCCAAGCGTCTCCCGATACCAGCGCGCGGTACGCTCCGTATCCGCCACCTTGTAGAACACGCCGCCGAGCCCGGTTACCTTCGCCATGTGCTTCCCCCCGTTCAAATCCTCCCCGGGACGGGGAGGGGGACCGCTCGAAGAGCGGTGGAGGGGGGTCGATGCAGCGCACTGCCCAAGCCCCCCTCCACCATGCTTCGCATGGTCCCCCTCCCCGCGAGCGGGGAGGATTGAAGCCTATCGCGTTACCCGCCGGGAGGAAACGACCTTGCCCGCCGTGTCCGTCACCACTTCCAGAAGCTGCCCCGCATTGTCGCGCACCTGGCGCACCGTCTGCCCGGTGCCGTTCACCGTCCGCGAAACCTCCGTCAGCCCGGCCCGCGCCAGATCCAGCACCGCGCCCGAACGCAGCGCCGAGGAGGCGATGCCGCCCACCGTTCCCACCGCATTGTTCGCAACGCCGCCCACCGTGCCGACCGTATTGTCCACCGTGGAAAGAAGCTGCGTCACGATCTGCGGATTGTTGTCCAGCGTCTGCAGCGTGCGCTCGATGATCGCCCGCACGTTGTCGAGCCGCACCACCAGGGTCGCGGTGGCCTGCACGCCCTTGATCTGGATCTTGACCTGATCGACGCTGGCATGCGCGCCGGCGGTGAGCTTGAGGAGGTTCGCCAGCCGCGCGTCGAGCGAGATGTCAACGTCCAGATTCTGCACGTCCACCGTCACTTCGTCGATCGACAAATTGGGGATGTCGAGGATTACGTCCGGCTGCTCGCTGCCCGAGGAGACCTGCTGGGCCAAGGCCGTCGACTGCGGCGCGCCGCGCGGCTGCTGCTGCTCCCGCCGGTTCTGGGCGCTTGCCGGAGCTGCGGCGAGGGCAATGGCCGCAACGGCGGCGAGTGGAACGTAACGCATGTGAAATCTCCCTGTTAACGGGAGGCGTAACGTTACTGCGGGCGCTCGGTTTCCGCCTCCGCGTCCACTTTCACGCCCTCACCCAAACGGGCCTCGGCGCGGATGTTGACCTCGACATTGCGAAGCGAAGCGCGGCCCTCCGGGACCGGCTCCACGCGCACGTCCGCCCGGCTCCCCGCATCGGGCTCGGCCCGCACTTCAAGCTTGGCCTCGCCCTTGCGCTCAATCTCCACAGACCGCGCCCGCGCCCTGATATTGAGCTCAATGTCCGGCAGCGGCTGAGCCGCGGCGGCCTGGAGCAGGAGCAGCGTGCCCAGCATCAGTGCACGAACCGCGCGACGACATCGCGATAGGAGCGCGACACCTTCACCTGGCTGCCGCTCTCCAGCACCAGGAAGCATTCGCCATTGGTGTGCGGCTTCACCTGCCGGACCTGGTCGAGATTGACGATGCAGCTGCGGTGCACGCGCTGGAAGCGGCGCGGATCGAGGCGCTTTTCCAGGTCCTTCATCGTTTCGCGCAGGATCAGCGTGTTGTCGCCGGTGTAGATGCACATGTAATCGCCGGCCGCGTCGATCTTCTCGATCGAATCCACGTCCACGCGGAAGATCTGCCCGCGATCCTTGATATTGATCAGCTTCTCGTAGCGGTTCGAAGCCGGCCCGTCGTCGGTGCTGGTCGCCGCCGCCACCTGGTCCACCGCGTCCGGCGCAACCTCGGCGAGCACTTCCTTGAGGCGCCCGACTTCCTCGGCGCCGCGCTTCTCGGCCAGGCGGTTGCGCACCCGGTCCAGCGTGTCGGCAAGGCGGTCTTCCTCCACCGGCTTCATCAGGTAATCCACCGCCTGCGCCTCGAAGGCGCGGATCGCGTGGTCGGAATAGGCCGTGACGAACACGAACAACGGCGGCTCCACCTCCATCAGGCCCTGAATCACCGAGAAGCCGTCGAAGCCCGGCATCTGGATGTCGAGAAACACAAGATCGGGCTTGTTCGTCTTGATCGCGCGGATCGCCTCGCGGCCGTTCGAGCAGGTTTCGATGATCTCAACATCGTCGAACCGCTCGAGGCGGAGCTGCAGGCCCTGGATGGCGAGCGGCTCGTCGTCCACGAGAATCGTGCGGATGGTCATTTCGGTTCCTCGGCTGCGTCGATTTGATAGGGGATTTCGATGGTAACGCTGAACCCCCCGTTTCTGTTCGAGTCCGTATCGATTTTCTGGTCCGGCCCATAGGCCTGGGCAAGCCGGTCGCGGATATTGGCAAGGCCGACGCCGGTCGATTCCTGCGCCTTTACCCAATGGTCCTCCGCCCCCGGGCCGCTATCCTTGACCCGGATCAGCACCCGGTCGCCCGCCCGGCGCGCCGACACCTCGATATCCGCCCCTTCCTCCTGCGGCGTGACCGCATATTTGATCGCATTCTCGACCAGCGGCTGGAGCAGCAAGGAGGGCAGCCGCGCCAGCGACACGTCCGGATCGATGTCGAAGCGCGGCCGTAAGCGGTCCTCGAACCGCATCTTCTCGATCTCGAGATAGAGTTTCAGCGTCTCCACCTCCTGCGCCATGGTCACCGTGCCCATCGGCTCGTTGACCAGGGTATAGCGCAAAAAGGACGACAGGCGCGACAGCATCGCATTGGCCCGCTCGGTCTGCTTCAAGAGCACCAGCGTCGAGATCGAATTCAGCGTGTTGAACAGGAAGTGCGGGTTGAGCTGGTAGCGCAGCATCGCAAGCTGCGCGCTCGACGCCTGATGCTCAAGCCTGAGCAAGCGGTCGCTCTGCTCTTCCAGGATCAAATAATAATTGATCGAATAATACAGCGCCGACCAGGCAACCAGCAAGGCGGTGGTCAGCAGGATCGAGCTGAGGAACTGCAACCCCTCCGGCCGGAAGCCGGGGCGGACAAAGGTCGCATGGCTCCACGTCTCGATCGCCGAAAAGGTGCCGGCGGCGAGCAGCACCAGGAAGATCGAGATCGTCCACGTCAAAAGCGGCTTCATCCGGATCAGCCGCCGGAAGATCGCGCCCATCAGCAAGGTGATCGAATAACCGGTCGCGGTCAGAAGCGAGGTGTGGACAACGAAGCTCCACCCCATCGCGTTGGCGATTCCCGACAAGGTGCGCAGCACGAAATAGCCCGCCCACCCCGCCGACTGGAGGATCCAGAAGGCGCGGTTCTTGTCTTCAAAGAAGGGCTGCTGCTGGAGCTTCAGGGGCTTCCGGCCGCTTGCCGCTTCGCCCCGTGCCGGGGCTGCTGCCTGGATTGCGTTAGTGGACACCGGGCAGGAGTCTAGCGGGCAAAACCAGGATCGACCAGTCGCCCTCGTCGCGAACATGGCGCGCCACGGCGTCCCGCACCTCGGCGGCCGTCATCGAGCGGTAATCGGACAGGATCGTGCGGGTCTGGTCGATCAGCCGCGGATCGCGCGACCAGCCCTCCATCGCCGACAGCCAATAGCCGTTGGTCTTCATCCGCCGCTCCACCCCGCTCAGCACCGGATTGATCGCCCGGGTGAACTCGTCCGCTTCCACCGGCGCGGCGGCAAGATCGGCAACCGTTTCCCGCGCCAGACGGAAGAACAGGTCCGCCCGCTCCGGCCGGATCTCGGCGGCGGTGTAGAACAGGCCCCAGTCCTTGAACGTCTCCGACGAAGTCGCCCCGGCGCTCGGCGAATAGGTCGCGCCTTCCACGTCGCGCAATTTCTCGAACAACCGCACCTGCACCATGTTGCCGGCAAGCTGCAGCGCCCGCCGCTCGCGCATCCTTTCCACCCCGCCGAATGTCGACCAGCCGAGCAGCGCATAGGCCTGGTTCGGATCGCCGCGATGGCTGAACGTCACCGGCTTGGCCATCGGCGCGGGGGGCAGCACCTTGAGCGACGCCGCCGGCGCCTTAACCTCCGCCCGCTTGGGCAGCGCCGCAACCGTGCCCAGCATCGCCTTCACCGCCGTGTCCAAATCCACATCGCCAACGATCACCGCCTCGATCGGCCCTTGCCGCATCAAGGGCGCGAACATCCGCTCGAAGGCCTGCGGCGTGGCAGCCGCGATCTCGGCCTTCTCGGTCGGCGTCCAGCGCGCATCGCCGCGCCGGGTTACGCCGCCGAACTCACGCCCCGCCCGCGACGCGGCGGAGGAGAAAGCCAGATCGTAATTCTCGAGCGCCGCCGTCCGGTAACGCCCAAACAAAAGCGAGTCCCAGCGCGGAAACGCGATCTTGGAAGCAAGCAGCCGCAACTGGTCGGGGAGCTCCGCCGCATTGGTGGTGCCGCCCATCTCGAACGCATCCTCGCCAACCCCGAAGCTCAGGCTCATCCGCCGCCCGGTCAGCAGCCGCTCCAGCGCGTCGAGATCGAGCCCGGCCACGCCCGTCGATCCGATCAGATTGCCCATCCACGCCAGCGTCTTGCGATCGCTCGGCAGGCCCGAAATCCCCGTGCCGAAGCGCAGGCCGACATTCACCCGCCCCTGCTCGAAATCGGTCTTCTTGAACACCAGGCTGGAGCCGTTGGAAAAGCGCACAATCGTCACGCCCAGATCCGCAATCTGCTGGCGCGACACTTCCCGCCCCGCTTTGCCGAGTGCTGGAAGGTCGTTCATCGTCACGGTCCGCTCGGCCGCGCGCACCGCCGGCGCGGATTTCTCCGCCGCCGCAAGCGCTTCGCCGATCCCCGTCACCGGCGCCGGCGACAGCATCACCACCCGCGGCCCCGATCCCGTGAACAGCGCCTTCAGCCGTTCTTCAACGAACGCCGGCGTCATCGCCGGCGCCAGTTCCTCGATCAGCGCGGCATTGGCGGCGGCGGTGGAGATCACGCTGTTGCCGTCGATCGCGGAGATCAGCCGGCCGGCATGGCTGGGGGATTTTGCCGTCGCCTCGCCCTCCACCGCGGCGCGGGCACTGGTCCGCAAATTCTGCATCTCGCGCGCAATCTCGGTCGCGCTCGGCGGGCTGTTCAGCGCGTCCGCCAGAATCCCATAAGTCTCGGCCAGCGCTTCCTTCCAGCGCCCCTCCTTGGCCATCACCTGCACCTGCGTGTAATCGGCAACATTCACCGAATCGTCGCCGCCAACCTGAGCGCTGAGGAAGCTTGCTTCGCCCCGCGCCTTGGCTTCGAGACGGCGATTGAGGATTCGCTTTGCGATCGCCTCGGCAAGCTCCCCCTTCTCGCGCGCCTTTGTCGGCGGCAGTCCCTCATAGGGGCGCACCCAGCTCAGCGTCGCCAGGTGGGGCGAGCCCGGATAGGAAAGCGCCGCCGTCCGCTCCGCAACGTCCGCGGGCTTGCCGTACTCCGGCTCGGCCGGCGCCGCGCCGCTGCCCTTCCAGCCGCCGAAGTGCTTCGCCGCAAGCGCCTCCAGCAAAGCCGGATCGGCATCGCCGACCATCACCAGGGTCGCCCGTTCAGGCCGGTACCAGCGCTCGTAAAAGGCCTTGAGGCCAGGCGCATTGGCGGCCTTGAGCGTTTCCTCGGTGCCGATCGTGTCGCGGTCGGCATATTTCAGCCCGGCGAAGAACAGCGGCCGCATCAGGTCGCCGAGCTTCGTGGAAATCTCGGTGCGCCGGCCCCGTTCGGACAGCACGACGCCCTTCTCCACCTCGATCAGCTTGGGGTCGAAATTCGCCTTGTCGGCCATCTCCGCGATCAGCCGCAGGCTGGTGTCGAGCGAGGCTTCGTCATTCTTGGGCAGGTCGAGCTGGTACACCGTCTGGGTCGGCTCGGTGGACGCGTTGGTGTCGCTCCCAAAGCTCGCGCCAAGCCGCTGCCAGGTCTCCCGCGCCTCGCCGTCCCCAAAGCCCTCGGTGCCGCGAAACGCCATATGTTCGACGAAATGCGCCCATCCGCGCTCCGCATCCGCCTCATGCAGCGAGCCCGCGTCGATGCGCAGCCGGATGGAAACCTGCCCGGCGGGAAGCTGGTTCTGCCGAACGGCGTAGCGAAGGCCGTTGGGCAGCGTCCCGAACCGCCAGGCGGGATCGCGGGCGATATCGGTGTTCTTGTAGAACCAATTGGCGTCCCCCTCGGCCACAACCGGCGTGGCGGCGAGAAGGAGAATGGCGGCAAGCGAGCGGCGGAGGAGGTGCATGCATGTCCTTAACTAATCCTCCCCGGGACGGGGAGGGGGACCATGCAAAGCATGGTGGAGGGGGTTCTGAGAAAGAGGATGAGGCCTTTCCCCAAACCCCCCTCCACCACGCTGCGCGCGGTCCCCCTCCCCGTCCCGGGGAGGATTTCTCCTCACCCCAACCGCCTTGACTCTCGCTGAACGGAGGCGGAACATAAGAGGAACAAGCCCGTTCCGAGTCGCCGCCATGAACCTGCCATCCACCCGTTCCGATCGCCTCTCAGCCCTCAGGGAAGAAGTGCGCGCAATCGAATCAACCGGACCTGCGGAGGCGCGGCCATGCCTGCCTTTCGGAGTGGAGGCAATCGACTCGCGCCTGGCCGGCGGCGGCCTGGCCGGCGGCGCGCTCCACGAAGCCGCGCCCGACCGCTCCGGCCTCCCCGACGATGCCGCCGCCACCCTGTTCCTCGCTTCGATCGCCGCCCGCACGGAGGGCCCGATCCTCTGGGCGCTCGGCCGCCGCGATCTCTTCGCCCCCGGCTTGGCCCTTGCCGGCCTCGACCCCAACCGCGTCCTCTACGCCGAATGCGGTCGCGACGAGGACGTGCTTGCCGTGATGGAGGAAGGCCTCCGCCACGGCGGCCTCGGCGCGGTCGTCGGCGAGGCATCGCGCGTGCCGATGGCCGCCACCCGCCGCCTCCAGCTCGCCGCGGAGGAAGGCGGCACCCTTGCCCTGATGCTCAAGCGCTGGCGCAAGACCGAAACCGATCCGCTCGCCGAGCCCTCCGCTGCGGTGACCCGCTGGCGCGTCGCCTGCGCGCCCTCTTCGCCGCTCCCCGTGCCCGGCCTCGGCCGCGCCCGCTGGAGCTTGTCGCTCGCCCGCCAGCGCGGCGGCGAGCCCCACCACTGGACCCTGGAGTGCCCCGATGACACGGGTAGCCTCGCTGTACCTGCCGACGCTCAGCATCGACCGCCTCCAGCGCGCATCGCGGCATAGGGACTCTAAATCCTCCCCGGCACGGGGAGGGGGACCGCTCGAAGAGCGGTGGAGGGGGCCCAGCGCAGCGGAAGCGTCAAACCCCCTCCACCAGACTTCGTCTGGTCCCCCTCCCCGTCCCGGGGAGGATAAAGCTGCCTGGCATCCCGCCCCCCGCACCCCCGAAAACACCAAGGAACGGTTGCAGCTCCTCGCCCTGCGCAAGGAACTCGGCATCCCCGACGGCGCGCCCGATCCAGGCCCCGGCCAGCGCCTCGCCGACTGCTCCTGCCCCCGCGAAGCCCACTGGCGCCCCGGCGCCCGCTGGGCCCAGAACACCCCCGCCCACAAACGCCCCCCCATCCGCGAACTCGGAAGGCGAACGGAAGCCGCGGAGGTGGTGTTCCGGAAGGGAAGCCCCTCTCCCATTTCGGGAGAGGGGCCGTTGACCCCGACCAGCGCCCTGCGCCGCCCCAGTTCCTCCCCATCGCCAGATGGGGAGGGGAACCATGCGCAGCATGGTGGAGGGGTAGCGGCTGTAACCTCAGAGGCTCCCAAGCGAACCACCAACCTCACGGCACCTACCCCTCCACCGTCCTGCGGACGGTTCCCCTCCCCAAGCCAGCTTGGGGAGGAACAGGCCCCCCTCGTCACTGCCACCCGCACCGGCAATCGGGTCCTCGTCGCCGCCGTCTGCCCGCAAGCGCAGGCGCTCGGCCTCGCCCCTGGCATGGCCCTCACCCAGGCCCGCGCCCTCGTCCCAGGCCTCCAGATCGAGGACGCGGATCCCGAAGCCGACCGCGCCCTCCTCACCTCACTCGCCCTTTTCGCCGCCCGCCGCTGGACGCCGCGCGCCGCGCTCTCGGGCGAAGACGGCCTGTTCCTCGATCTCACCGGCGTCGACCACCTGTTCGGCGGCGAGGAGCGCATGTGCCGGCGCATCCTCGCCTTCTGCGCCCGTGCCGGGTTCGCCGCCCGGATCGCCGTCGCCGCCACCCCCGGCGCGGCCCACGCCCTCGCCCGCCACGGCGCCAACCCCCTCGCCTTCTGCCCGGCCGGCGCCGAAGCCGAAGCACTCGCCCAGCTCCCGCTCGCCGCGCTCCGCCTCGACGGCCGCGCCATCGCCGCCGCCCGCCGCCTCGGGCTGGAGCGGATCGGCGAAGTCTTCGCCATGCCGCGCGCGCCGCTCGCCCGCCGCCTGGGCAAGCCGTTCCTCACCCGCTTGGACCAGGCGCTCGGCGCCGCCGGCGAAGCGATCGAGCCGCTCGTCCCCGAAGACCCGCCGGCCGCCGAACTGCGCTTCGCCGAGCCGATCGCCACCGCCGAGGCCATCGCCGAAGCCCTCGCCTTGCTCATGGCCCGCCTCCTCGACACGCTGCGCAAGGCCGGCCTCGCCGCCCGCGCCTTCACCCTTTTGTGCGACCGGGTGGACGGCGCGGTGCAGCGCATCGCCATCGGCACCGCCCGCGCCACCCGCGACGGCAAGCACCTGCTCAGGCTCCTGTCGATGCGCATCGAAACCATCGAGCCCGGCTTCGGCCTCGATGCGATGCGCCTCCTCGCCGGCCGCTGCGAACCGCTCGGCGCCGAGGCCATCGAAGGCGAACTGGCCGGCGCCAAGCCCGCGCCCGATCTCGCGCCGCTGGTCGACCGCCTCGCCGGCCGCCTCGGCCACCGCCGTCTCTACCGGGCCAGCGCGGTGGAAAGCGACGTGCCGGAGCGCAGCGTCCGCCGGGTCGGCCCGCTCAGCCCTTGCGCGCCCTGGCCACGCTGGCCGCGCCCGGTGCGGCTGCTCGTGCCGCCGGAGCGGGTGGAAAGCGTCGTCGCCCTGCTTCCCGATCTGCCGCCGCGCCGCTTCACCTGGCGCGGCCGCCCCTACCGCGTCCGCGCCGCCGATGGCCCCGAGCGGATCCACGGCGAGTGGTGGCGCCGCTCGGGCGAGGCCGAGGCGGTGCGCGATTATTTCCAGGTCGAAGACGAAGAAGGCCGCCGCTTCTGGCTCTACCGAAGAGGCGACGGCGTGGATGCCCGCACGGGGGACCTGAGCTGGTACCTGCACGGGCTGTTCGGGTGATGACCCCTCTCCCGCTTGCGGGAGAGGGAGGGGCCCGCCTGCCAAAGGCAGGTGGGAGGGTGAGGGTGTGTGTGGAAAATGCACTCACCCTCACCCCAACCCTCTCCCGCAAGCGGGAGAGGGAGTAGGCCATGACCTACGTCGAACTCCAAACCACCACCCATTTCAGCTTCCTCCGAGGCGCCTCCGGAGCCGACGAACTGTTCGCAGCCGCAGCCGTCCTCGGCCTGCCCGCCCTTGGCGTGGTGGACAGAAACTCCGTCGCCGGAATCGTCCGCGCCTGGGAAGCGTCGAAAACAACAGGCGTGCGCCTCGTCGCCGGCTGCCGCCTCGACCTCGCCCCCTGTCCGGAGGACAGCAGCCAAAGCGGCACAAGCCTGCTCGTCTATCCCACCGACCGCCCCGCCTGGTCGCGCCTCACGCGGCTGCTCTCGATCGGCAAGGCCCGCGCCGGCAAGGGCAAGTGCGAACTCCATTGGGCCGACGTCGAATCCCATGCCGAAGGGCTCCTCGCCATCCACCTGCCGGACGACGCGGACTTGGAGAACGCCCGCCTCCTCCAGCGCCTCAAACGCACCTTCCCCGGGCGCGCCTACCAGGCGCTGACCATCCACCGCCGCCCGGGCGACGCGCTCCGCCTCCACCAGCTTGCCGCTCAGGCACAAGCCGCCGGAATTCCCTCGCTGGCAACCGGCGACATCCTCTACCATTCGCCCGACCGCCGAATGCTCCAGGACGTGATGACTGCGATCCGCGAGAAGTGCACCATCGACGAACTCGGCTTCCGCCGCGAACGCCACGCCGACCGGCACCTGAAATCGCCCGATGAAATGGCCCGCCGCTTCGCCCTCTACCCCGAAGCGGTCGCCGCCACCGCCGAGATCGCCCGGCGCTGCACCTTCGACCTCAGCGAACTGCGCTACCAATATCCCGAGGAAAACGTGCTCCCCGGCATGACCGCCCAGGAGGCGCTCGAGAAACTGAGCTGGGACGCAGCCCACGCCAAATATCCGGACGGCGTGCCCGAGCGCACCGCCGCCCAGATGCGCCACGAGCTGACCATGATCGCCCAGCTCGAATACGCGCCCTATTTTCTCACCGTCCATTCGATCGTGAACTTCGCCCGCTCGGTCGGCATCCTCTGCCAGGGCCGCGGCTCGGCGGCGAACAGCTGCGTCTGCTACCTGCTCGGCATCACCTCGATCGATCCGGTGAAGCACGAATTGCTGTTCGAGCGCTTCGTCTCGCCCGAAAGGCCCGAGCCGCCCGATATCGACGTCGATTTCGAGCATGAGCGGCGCGAGGAAGTGATCCAGTGGATCTACCAAACCTACGGCCACCACCGCGCCGCCTTGACCGCCGTGGTATCCCGCTACCGCGCCCGCGGCGCCGTCCGCGAAGTCGGCAAAGCATTGGGCCTCCCCGAGGACATGACCGCCGCCCTTTCCGGCCAGGTCTGGGGCTGGTCCAACGAAGGCGTCGAGGACCGCCACGTCACCGAACTTAACCTAGATCAATCAGACCCTCGCCTCGCTTTGACCCTCGATCTCTCCCGCCAGCTGATCGGCACTCCGCGGCACCTTTCGCAACATCCGGGCGGCTTCGTCCTCACCCGCGACCGCCTCGACGATCTCGTGCCCATCGAGCCCGCCGCCATGGAAAACCGCCGCGTCATCGAATGGGACAAGGACGATATCGAGGCGCTCGGCTTCATGAAAGTCGACGTGCTCGGCCTCGGCATGCTCGGCTGCATGCGCCGCGCCTTTAACCTGCTCAAGGATCACAAGGGCGTCGATATCGGCATGGCCGACCTCCAGGACGACGATCCCGAAGTCTTTCGAATGATTCAGAAGGCCGACACGCTGGGCGTCTTCCAGATCGAAAGCCGCGCCCAGATGGCGATGCTGCCGCGGATGAAGCCCAAGGAGTTTTACGACCTCGTCATAGAAGTCGCCATCGTCCGCCCCGGGCCCATCCAGGGCGACATGGTCCACCCTTATCTGCGCCGCCGCGAAGGCAAGGAGAAGCCGCAATATCCCCGGCCCGAACTCCGCGCCGTGCTCGAAAAAACCCTGGGCGTGCCGCTCTTCCAGGAGCAGGCGATGAAGGTCGCCATCGTCGGTGCCGGCTTCACGCCGGGCGAAGCCGACCAGCTCCGCCGCGCCATGGCCACCTTCAAATATACCGGCGGCGTCACCCACTTCCGCGACAAATTGATCGAAGGCATGGTCGCCCGCCATTATCCGCGCGATTTCGCCGAGCGCACCTTCAAGCAGATCGAAGGCTTCGGCAGCTACGGCTTCCCCGAAAGCCACGCCGCGTCCTTCGCCAAGATCGCCTACGCGTCTTCGTGGATGAAGTGCCACCACCCGGACATCTTCTGCGCTGCCTTGCTCAACGCCCAGCCGATGGGGTTCTACGCCCCGGCGCAGATCGTGCGGGATGCGCGGGAGCATGGTGTGGAGGTGCGTCCGGCGTGCATCAACGAAAGCCGGTGGGACACGATGGTGAAGGACGCTGAAGAAGCCCCTCCCCCCTTGCGGGGGAGGGGTTGGGGAGAGGGGGAGCATCAGCTTCGGCTCGATGCCGGAGCTGATGCTTCAGCGAGGCGCACGACGCGGCATCGAGCCGCGCCGCACGCACCCCTCTCCCCTGCCCCTCTCCCGCAAGGGGAGAGGGGGAGTTCCGATTTCTTCCCCCTCCGCCTCGGCCTTCGCATGATCCGCGGCTTCTCGAACGCCCACGCCGCGCAGATCCTCGCCGCCCGCTCGGAACGTCCGTTCACCTCCATCGAAGACGTCTGGCGCCGCTCCGCCGTGCCGCTTGCCGAGTTGGAAAAGCTCGCCGATGCCGATGCCTTCCGAAGCCTGGGCATCGATCGGCGCCAGGCGCTGTGGCAGGTGCGCGGGCTCGGCGAGGCGCCCCTCCCCCTGTTCGCCGCCGCCGAGGGGCGCGAGCCTGAAGTGGCGCTGAAGCCGCTCACCGAGGGCCGCGAAGTGGTCGAGGATTATCGTGCGCTGCAGCTCTCCCTGCGCGCCCACCCGTTGGCCTTTCTTCGCCCCGAGCTTGACCGACGCGGAGTCACCCGCTGCGGCGATCTCGCCCACACAAAGGACGGCAAGCCGGTCACCGTCGCCGGCGTCGTTCTCATCCGCCAGCGCCCCGGCTCGGCCAAGGGCGTATTGTTCATCACCATTGAGGACGAAACGGGAGTCGCCAATGCCATCCTCTGGCCCGACCGCTTCGAGGCCCAGCGCCGGATCGTGCTCTCCGCCTCGATGATCGGAATCAAGGGCGTGGTGCAGCGCGAAGGCGAGATCATCCACGTCATCACCGCCCGAATGGAGGATCTAACGCCGCTGCTCCACTCGGTCGGCGAGCGCGACTTCCCCCACCGGCCCGGCCCCGCCGACGGCGCAAAATTCTCCGGCCCGGACGCGCGTAACACAGCGAAACGGCCGGCAACACCCTCGGGCACCACCGACCGTTCGCTACAGGACCCGGCGGATACAATCCGGGTCAAAAGCCGTAACTTCCACTAACCCCGCTCCATCCCCGGTGGAGCGAAGCGATCAGAACTTCTGCTGGCGCTCGTAAAGCGACTTGTAATGCTGAATGCGAGTCACCCGCAGGCCCGGCATTCCCGAACGGTCGACCGCCCGCTGCCAGCTTGCGAATTCCTCAAGGGTCAGGCCGTAGCGGTCGCACGCTTCATCGACGCTGAGCAGCCCGCCGTTCACCGCCGAGACCACTTCGGCCTTGCGGCGCACCACCCAGCGGCTGGTGCCCGGCGGCGGAAGCGAATCAAGTGTAAGCGGCTCCCCAAGGGGCCCGATTACCTGCGCCGGCCTTATCTTCTGGTTTTCGATCATTCGTACCTCAAAAACGCGTAAGCCGCGTCCCCTGCTTCCCGTTGCCCAAGCTGTACCCCCGCCGGCTTGAAGGAAGATTGAAACCGCAAGGTAAACGGCGCGGTCATTTCAATTTACGAGCCGTGTCCGCGCGAAGGCGGGATTGAAGCTCCCACCCAGCGCAGCCACCGCCGCCTGCCAGCACGGGCCGGCTGACAATATCTCTGCAATCGGGTCGGCGACCTCGGCCGGCGCCGGCACAAAGGCCTGCGCCCGTGCCGCCGCGCTTGCCTGGCCCTGCGCGCGCAGCATGGCCGACAGCATCCCGAAATCGAGGTGTGCGGCGGCGCGGCTTGCGAAGCGCTGTTCGGCGCGGCGGAAGAAGCTCAAGTCCATGAAGAGGGGTCTAGGGAAGGAAGGTGAAAATCCCGCTAAGGATGTCGCACGCTGGGCTTTTGCGCCCTTCGCCCCTATGTACCGGCCCATCATGCAGGTCGATTTTCAGCTCAGCCGCCCGGCGTCCGAGGCCCGAATCGTGGTCGCGATGTCCGGCGGGGTCGATTCTTCGGTGGTCGCCGCGCTTGCCGCGCGCAGCGGGGCGGAGGTGATCGGGGTTACCCTGCAGCTTTACGATCATGGCGAAGCGGTGGGGCGGACCAAGACGTGCTGCGCGGGGCAGGATGTATATGATGCCAAAAGTGTCGCGGAGCGTTTAGGCATTGCGCACTATGTATTTGATTATGCTAGCCATTTTCGGGAGGGCGTGATTGAGCGTTTTGCCGATGAGTACATGAAAGGACGCACGCCGATTCCGTGCGTGTCGTGCAACCAGGGGGTGAAGTTCACCGACCTGCTCGGCCTCGCCCGCGATCTCGGCGCCGACTGCCTCGCCACCGGCCACTACGTGCGCCGAGCGATGGGGCCGAACGGCGCCGAGCTTCACCGCGCCGCCGATCCGGCCCGCGACCAGAGCTATTTCCTGTTCGCAACCACCGCCGAGCAGCTCGATTACCTGCGCTTTCCGCTGGGCGACCTGCCCAAGCCGCTGGTCCGCGAACTCGCCCGCGACCTCGGCCTGCTCGTCGCCGACAAGCCGGACAGCCAGGACATCTGCTTCGTCCCCGGCGGCGATTACGCCGCGGTGGTCAAGAAGGTGCGGCCCGAAGCGGCGCAGGAAGGCGACATCGTCGACCTCTCCGGCCGGATCCTTGGCCGCCACAGGGGCCTGATCCACTTCACCGTCGGCCAGCGCCGCGGGCTCGAGATCGGCGGCCAGCCCGAGCCGCTTTATGTTGTGCGCATCGAGGCGAACGAGCGCCGGGTGGTAGTCGGTCCGAAGCGGGCGCTGGCCGTCCGCGCCGCCCACCTGTCGGGCCTGAACTGGCTCGGCGAAGACCAGCGCGAGGGACTTTCCGCCAAGGTCCGCTCGATGGCCAAGCCGGCACCGGTGCGGTTCGACGGCACAAGCATCCACTTCGAAACGCCGGAATATGGCGTCTCCCCCGGCCAGGCGGCGGTGCTCTACTCGGGCGACCGCGTGCTCGGCGGCGGCTGGATCGAGGAAACGGTGGCGGCGGAGCTGGAGCCCGCCTGAGCCTTGCGGCCCGCCGCAACCCGCGCCGCCACGAACAGCACCGTCCCTGCCGCCATCAGCGCGAGCAGCGCCCGCCACGCCTTCCAATCGGACTGCCACGCCGCCCAGGCGCAGACGGCAAGCGCGGCGAAGACCATCAGCCACATCACGGGCCGAAGCGCCTCCCCACGGCTCGCCTTGGGCAAGGCGGCGATCGACAGGGCGTAAACGATCATCCGGGCAAGCGTGCTCATCACCGCGAGCCAGACGAAGCTGCCGCTCAGTGCCAGAACGGCGATCAGGCCGCCCATGAACAGGATCGAGTTGGCGGGCGTGGCGTAACGCACGCTGACCCGGCCGAACCAGCCGGGCAGCAGCCCGTCACGGCCCATGGCGTAGGTGGTGCGGGTGCTTCCCGTCATTCCGCCGCTGATATTGCCGAGCAGCGAGAAGATCGCCGCGGCGGTGAGCAGGATCGCACCCGCCGGCCCCAGCAAGGCGGCACCGAAGGCGATCATCGGCGCGTCGCCGCCCTGCCCCGGCTCCATCACGGCCACGTAGGAGAGCTGGACCAGGAAATAGAGGATGGCGGTGGCGATAATGGTGGCGATCAGCGCGCGCGGAATGGTGCGCCGGGCGTCGGCCGTCTCGCCGGCGGGCACAACCGAATTCTCGAACCCGACAAAGGCGTAGAGGATCAGCAAGGCGGCGGCCTCGAGCTGGGTGAGCGGCGGCGGCGGCCCAGGCGGCTCGATCGCGCCGCCCGCCATCACCAGCCCAAGGATGGCGACCAGAACCAAAGGCGCGGCCTTCAGCAGCGTCAGCGCATCGAGGAAGCGCACCGCCCTCTTCACCCCGACGATGTTGATCCAGGTCAGCAGCCCGCAGACGGCGAGGATCACCGCCGCCCTTGGCAGCGGCTCCCCCAATCCCGGCCACCAGCGCCCCAGATAGGTGACCAGCACGGTGGTGTTGGCGGCCAGCGCCGCGGCCCGCGCGACGTAGTAGATCCACCCCGCCTGAAAGGCCGCCGTCCTGCCGAACGCGGCGGCATAGACCACCGGCCCGCCCGACACCGGGTGCAGGCCCGCCATGCGCGAAAACGGCAAGGCGATGACCAGCACCAGCAAGCCGAACAAGGGGAACAGGAATGGGCTGAACGCCCCGAACTGGCTGTAGAGCTTCTCCGGCAAGGCGAAGATGCCGGCCCCGACCACGCCGTTGAACGACAGGAAGGCCGATCCGAGAAAGCCGATATCGCGGCGCAGCGGCTCTTCGGTCGGGCGATCCGTCACTGCCTTGATCCTTCCGCGGGGCGATGCGGCTTTGTGCCGCGCGCCGCCGGGGAGGGCAAGGCGGGAGGTTCAGTTCGCGTTCGCGTCGGGAAGGCGCGAGCTTCAGCTCGCGGGGCTGAGATACACCCGCCGGTTTTCGGTGATCGTGACCGGCGGCGGCTTGTAGAAGACGAAGTTCAGCGGCACGGCATAGGTCGCTGCGATGTTGTAGAATACGTAGCCGTTCTCGTCCGTCCCCTGCGTCACCGTCGGCCCGGTGAGGTAAGAGCTGTTCAGCTTGTAGATGCGGTTGCGGACCGCTGTCGCAACCGTGGCCGGGGCTGGCCGTGGGAAAATTTGTGCCCTCCGGGCCCCGGCAGCGACCGCATTGCGCAGGTCGGCGCCTGCGAAATACAGCGCGCCAAGCTGGGTGATGCCGATCAGCATGCCGAAGAACACCGGGCAGATCAGCGCGAACTCGATGGCCGTGACGCCCCGGTCGTCGCGGCGGAAAAGATCCAGCTTTTTCATTGCACCCTCACGGCGGATGTTGCGGTCAAGGTGACCGGCCGCAAGTAGATTTTACCCTGGAACACGCGGGTGGCGCGAAGCTCCAGATAGCGGGCGGTGTCCTGATTGGCGGCGCAGGCGCCCTCGTAATCACCTTGCTTCGTGCCGCTGCATTCCAGCCACTGCGTCAGGGTGACCGACGCGCCCGGCGCACCGTCGACCACCGCCTTTTTCAGAAAATTGTAGTCCTGGGTGCCCTGGTCATTGGCTTTCACACGGTTGGCCTGAACGATCTCCAGGCTGCGGTTCACCGCCTGCTGAAGGCTGAAGCGCTGCGACAGGCCGGTGCTCAGATCGATGATGCCGAGGATCAAGGTCGCAAGGACCGGCACCAGCATGGCGAACTCGATCGCGCTGACGCCGCGCTCATCCTTCAGGCAGGAGCGAAGGTTTTTCAGCCGGATCATTTCACCAGCCTGACGAACTGAAGCTGGAAATCGGGGTCTCCGCCAAGAACGGCGCAGGCGGCCGGATTGTTGTTGATTTCGGCTCCGCCCCGGAACGTGAGCATCCGGCCGATGAGCTGAAAGCAGTTGGCGGTGAAGCCGGCATTGCCGTTGAAGGTCACGTCCGAGCTTGGAAAGTACATCGCCCCCGTCATCGTCGCACTCGATCCGCCATTGATCTTGATGTCGATGTTGGCGGCGCGCCGGTCCCGGTAGAAGAGGATGCTCTTGTACGTCCCCGAACTGGGGGCGGTGATGTTGAGCTCGGCCTGGGCATTCATTTTCATATCGCCGGCCGCGCCGCCGGGTCCGGTCATGACGAAGGTCACGCCCACTCCGGCCACCTGCGCCTTCGCGCCGAACTCCAGGTCCCCGCCATCGATCAGGTAGGTGCCGGGCTTCATGGTTACCGGGCCATCCTTGATGTCCAGAGACGAGTAGCAGCCCGGCTCCAGAACTTCAGGGCCGTTGACCTGTTTGGCTGGGCAGCCGCCCGGTGACACCGGGTCCGGGATGTAAGCGTAGGGATCTTTCTGCTCGGCGCTGTAAGGCTGGAGCTGGGTGCCCGCGGCGTAGTTGCTGCTGCTGGTAAGCCCGCCCCGCGCCATGATCGGCGAGGCGTTGACGCTGGAATTGCCGAACGCCTCGATCCCGTTCGGGCCTGTGGAGTTGCTCGCCATGCCGCAGCCGAGGTTGAGCTCCGCTCCGCCGCCGACGCTGATCCCGGGAGCCGCGCCGTCGAACAGCGACAACATGCAGAAGCGGCCATTCTCCACCAGCGCCGCCGTTGCGGTGACCGTGATGTTGGTCGGCGCCTTGGTGAAGATCGCCATGAACGGCAAGCGCGGAGTCGCGGTGAGGTTGACCCGCACGGTGCGCTGAAAGCCAAGGCTTGCGCCGGTGGCGATCACCGGGGTGCCGACCAAGGCCGGCGTCTTGTTGAGCTTGCGGTCGATCTCGCGGGTCGCGGCGCCGGACGCGTAGGTCTGTTCCGTTGCCGTGTCGGAGCCCTGCGACATCGCGTAGGCGCCGGCGATCGCGGCCGAATCGGCCGCGCGCTGCATCTGCCGGTTCATGACGGCGATCTGGAACGTATCCACGGCATAGCCGGCGGAAGCGAGCAGCAATGGCATCGCCGCCGCGCCCATGGCGAGGACGTTGCCCCGCTCGCTTTTGAAGAAAGCCCTTAGCCGCTGCATGGCCCTCATTTCGATCGGTCCTTCGTCCACTACGGGATGCAGAGAAGGGATCGAGATAGGGCCGCCGCCTTTAGAAAAAGTGAGGCTGGATGGTTGGCATGCGGTTAACCATGCATCGGCAGGCCGCTGGCCGTGTGGATAGGAAATACGCGCCTACAGCGACAGAATTCCCGGAAGGGGCAAATGCCCGTCTTGGGTGGAAAGCGGACGTTGTTTAACGGGGCGAGCGGCAGACTGGCCAAAGCTAGGCCGTTGAGCGATAGGCGTCCTGATGACCTCTCCACTGCGACTAGCCAGCCTGACCCTTCCTCTAATCGGGTGGCTTGTGCTGGCTTTATCTGCCGCAAACATTGGGTCCCCACCTGTGACCGGCCTCGTGCTGATTGCGGTGGTGATAGCGGCCGTGCACCATGCTGAAACCGTTGCGCATCGCGTTGGGGAGCCGTTCGGCACCTTGATCCTGGCTATTGCAGTCACCGTCATCGAGGTGGGGCTGATCGTGTCGCTGATGTTGGCCAACGCCGAGGGCGCAGCCACGCTGGCCCGAGACACGGTCTTCGCGGCCTGCATGATCATTCTTAACCTGCTGCTTGGTCTGTGCCTAATCGCGGCGGCTAAGCATCAGAAGGAGGCACGCTTCACACGAACGGGGGCCACGGCGGCGCTCAGCACGCTCGCAACCCTCACCGTGCTCACGCTGATCCTGCCCAATCACACAACGAGCGTCACCGGCCCGATCTACAGCCCGCCCCAACTGGCGTTCGTCGCGGCCTTTTCGCTCCTGCTCTATCTGACGTTCGTGTTCGTTCAGACAGTCGGCAATCGCGACTACTTCTTGCCTAAGAGGCAGTTGCACGGAGTGCCTGAGGAGCACGCCGCCCCTCCGACCTTGGCAGAGACTTGGTTGTCATTCGGGGCGCTGGTCGTCAGCCTAGGCGCAGTCGTCATGATGGCTAAGTCATTGTCTGCTTCCTTGGAGTTAGCTGTCGCCGCTGCCAATGCTCCTCGCGCACTGGTCGGCATTGCCATCGCCGCCATCGTGCTTCTGCCCGAGAGCGTAGCAGCGGTGCGGGCGGCTCGCGCCAATCGCCTCCAGACCAGCCTTAACCTAGCACTTGGCTCAGCGCTCGCGACTATCGGGCTCACTATCCCCGCCGTGACCGTCACCTCGTTCATGCTCGGCCTTCCACTTGCTCTTGGCCTCGACGGAAAAGGGATGGTGCTGCTCTCGCTGACCTTGCTCATCGCCGCACTTTCGCTAGCTCGTGGTCGGACGACGGTGCTGCACGGGGCCGTGCACCTTGCTATTTTCGGAGCCTATTTGCTGACAACAGTGCTTCCATAGGGTTCGAGCCTCCTTCCGACGTGGAAGCGGCCAACTCGGGGAGCCATCAGGACTTACGCAGTTCCGGTCCCATGCTATGTCCGCATCGGGTCGTAAGCAGACATTCGCGCCGCGGGTACGTTGAATATAACAACGCCCAAGCGGAGCCCCCTACCCTTCGCCTACACGGCACTCGGTTTGATCAGAATTCGACCGACAGGCGCCCGTACAGGAAGCGGCCGTTGAAGCCGAAGGGCGAGAAGATCGAATAGGGGATATATTCCTGGTTGGCCGGGTAGACGCCGCCGATCGAGGCCGGGCGGGCGCCGAACGGCGAACGATCCGGATAGACATCGAACAGGTTGTTCGCACCAAGCGCGAATTCGATGCCGGCACCCGCCTTCATGCGAAGCTCGACGTCCGTGATCCACTTGGGGCTGAGGACGATGTCGTCCGGGCCCATGGCGGTGAGGCTGGTGGGATCGGCGATCGGGTTCGCCGCACCGGGCGAGACGACTTCGCCGTAGCGGGTGGTCCGCGCGGTGAACCCGAAGGGGCCGAGCTCGCCCTCGCCGCTGAGCACGATCTTGTCGCGCGGCTGGCCTTCGGTGAAGCGCAGGCCCTCGACCCGGCCGAACAGGACAATGCCCGGAATGGTGGCAAGCGGGCCAAGATCGTTCAACCGCGCGTCGATCTTGGTCTTGTTGTAATTGTAGGCGGCAGTGAGCGTCCAATTGCCCAGCGTGCCCATGCGGCGGCGGTAGGTGCCGACCAGGTCGAGGCCGCGGGTGGTGGTGTCGAGGCCGTTGATGAAGAAGCGCGCGGCGCCGACGCTTTGGAAGCCGTTGGCGTCGAGCACGGCCTTGACCGCCGCGTTGACCGCCGCCGTGCCGCTGCCCGCCGCGCCGAGATTTTCGGTAAGAACGATGCGGTCCTTGATCTCGATCTGGTAGACGTCCGCGGTGAACGTCAGGCCGGGGAACGGATTGGCCGTCGCGCCGAAGCTCAGGTTCAGCGACTTTTCGGGCTTGAGATCGCGCGAGCCGAGCGCGCGGGCGACCGGGCTGCTTACCGCCAGGGTCGAGATGTCCACCGGCAGGCCGCCGATGAAGTTGGTCGACGTGGTGGTGAAGAACTGCTGCTGAAGCGACGGGGCGCGGAAGCCGTTCGACACCGAGCCGCGCAGGGCATAGCCCTCGACCGGCTCGTAGCGGGCGGCGAACTTGCCGTTCCAGGTGCTTCCGAAATCCGAGAAATGCTCGTAGCGGCCGGCCAGCGTGGTGGTCAGCCCCTCGATCGGATCGGCGTCGAGCTCGACATAAGCGCCGAAGCTGTGACGGCCTTCATCGGTGGCGCTGGAGGCCGGAATGCCGGGAAAGCCCTGGGCGCCCGCCGACGCGGCGCGGCCCGGGAAGCTGCAGACGTTGGTGGTGGCGTTGAACACGCCCTGCTGGGCGGCGCAGTTGACGGCGGTGGTTGCAAAGGCGGCGCGGAACAGCGGGCCGGTTGCATAGGATTGGAGATCGCCCGGGCGGATCACGAAATTCTCTTCGCGATACTCGCCGCCAAGCGCGACCGAGAGCGGCTTGGCGAAATTGCCGACCGCATATTCGCGGGAGAAATCGAGGTTGACGATGTTCTGGCCGTAGCGAAGCCCGCCGGCGTCGAACACGCTTTGGCTTTGCGGGCCGAACGAGGTGTTGAGCGAGTTCTTGATGGTGTAATCGAAGCGGTTGTGGCCGCGGCCGGCGGACAGGCTGGTTTCCCAGCCGCCGATCTCGCCCTTGATGCCGCCGTTGAACGAATAATCGGCCAGTTCGGTGTCGATCAGCGGCAGGAAGCCGTCGGGCGTCAGCGGCACGAAATTGGCGGCGTTCGGAGTCGCGTTGGGCGCGATGGTGGCGAAATTGCGGTTGGTGGCGGCGTTGGACTGGCGGTAATTGGCGGCGCTCAAGGAATCGCGCACGCCGTACGATCCGAAGGCGAACAGCTCCCAGCCGCCGCCGATCGGCAGGCCGGAGTTCACGAACAGGTTGAAATCGTCGGTGTCCGGATCGCCGAAGCGGAACTGGAGCCGGTCGAAGGTGAGCTCGCGCGCGTCGAAGGCGGCGGTTGGCCGGTTGTAATTGGGCCGGAGGTCGAAACCGGCGCGGTTGGTGCGCTCGCGGTGGCGATACTCGCCGGTGAGGTTGACGAAGCCGCCGTCGCCCACCGGAACGCCGACATTGGCGCCGACGGTGATCGTCTCGCCGTCGCGCGCCCGGCGCTCGCCGTCGCTGACCGGCACGAAATACCGGTTGTCGGCCGGATCAAGGAACGGCTGGCCCGACGCGTTGGTCTGGAGGCCGGTGACGTTCGCGACATTGTCCACCGTGGAGCGGTACTTGCCGTAGGTGATCGACGCGCGGCCGCCTTCCGCGGCGGTTTTGAGCTGGATGTTGATCACGCCGGCGATGGCGTCCGAGCCATATTGGGCGGCGGCGCCGTCGCGCAGCACTTCGATGCGGCTGATCGCAAGGCCGGGGATGAGGTTCAAATCGACGGCGGCGGCGCCGCGGCCGACCGTGCCGTTGATGTTGAGCAGGGCGGCGACGTGGCGGCGCTTGCCGTTGACCAGCACCAGCGTCTGATCGGGGCTGAGGCCGCGCAGGGTGGCGGGGCGGAGCGCGTCGGAGCCGTCGGCGATCGACGGCTGCGGGAAGTTGAAGGACGGAACGAGCTGGTTGAGGATCCGGTTGGTTTCGGTCTGGCCGGTGTTGGTGATCGCTTCGGAGCCCAAGACGTCGATCGGCACCGGGCTGTCGGCCACCGTGCGGTCGGAGCGGCGCGTGCCGGTGACGACGATTTCTTCGCCAGCGAGCGGCTGGACGTCCGGCTCCTCGCCGGCTTCGACGTCGGGCGAGGCGGTCTGGGTCTGCTGGGCGGCGGCCGGCGCTGCGGCGAAGGCAAGAGCGGAAAAGCCCGACAGGAGCGCGGTGCGTACGAGACGGTTCATGCTTTTATCCCCCAAATCCGGCGGCAGCCCCCGCCGCCGTTTCAGGGAGGAGAGTAGACGCAAAGCGCGCCAGGGGAAGCGGTCAGTTGCTGCACCGCAATATTATTGCAACACTGTGCCTCTTGCACCACATTCACTTAGTAGAACAAGGAAGCCGCCATGACCAAGCCGATCACCGTCGACCTGCCGCACAGCCTTGGCGCGGTTGAGGCGAAGCGCCGCATCGCGGGCGGGATCGGCAAGCTGGGTGATCACCTGCCCGGCGGCGGCGACGTTCAGCACAGCTGGACGGGCGACCGCATGGACCTGCGGGTGAAAGCGATGGGCCAGGAGGTGTCCGCCGATATCGATGTGCAGGAAAAGATCGTCCGGCTGGAGGTGCGCCTCCCCGCCTTTCTGTCCTTTTTCTCAGGCAAGATCGAAAGCCTGATGCGCCGCCACGGCACCGAACTGCTCGAGCACCGCAGCGGCGGCAAGAGCTGAGGCGGGGGGGGGTCAGCCTCGGCGCCCCTTCGCCTTTTGCAGCTTGGGGGGCTCGGCGCTCCGGGTCAGCGAACGGAGCTGGCAGCGCTCGCCGCTGACGATGATCGCGCTGAACCGGTCGAAGCTGCTCGATCCGCGCGTGTCGATGCCGATCGCGTTGGCGAAGCGCAGGTCGGTGCAGGGGCCGAACAGCTCTGCGCGGTACCAATTGCGGCTCTGGTCCTCGAGGTAGACGACTTCCCGGCTTTCGGCGCGGAAGTTGCGGATTCGAAGGCCCGGGAAGGGAATGCGCGCCTGCTCGGCCCGGGGCGGGGCGCCCTGCTGCTCGGGGGGCGCGGCGAAGGCGGGGGCGGAGGTGGTCAGAACGGCGGCGGCGAGGAGGGGAAGGATGATGTTTCGCATAACCGCCACCCTGCACCAAAGCCGCTGAACGGGCGCTGACGAAGGCGGCTTGCCTCGCGCTCCCGCTGCGCTAGCATCCCGCCTTGCGCGAAACGGGGAGAGTGTGATGCGGCACGTGGCGATCATCGGCTCGGGACCGGCCGGCTTCTACACCGCCGAAGCGCTCCAGAAGCAATATGGCGAGGAGGTGCGGATCGACCTGATCGACCGCCTGCCCGTGCCCTATGGCCTGATCCGCTCCGGAGTTGCGCCCGATCACCAGTCGATCAAGGCGGTCTCCAGGCGCTACGAAAAGGTCGCGCTGTCGCCCAACGTCCGCTTCGTCGGCAACGTGCTGGTCGGCGGCGACGTGTCGGTTGCCGAGCTCCAGGGCCTGTACGACGCGGTGATCCTCGCCACCGGCGCTCCGAACGACCGGCCTCTTGCCATTCCCGGCGCGGACCTGCCCGGCGTGGTCGGCTCCGCCGCCTTTGTCGGCTGGTATAACGGCCACCCGGATTTCGCCGATCTCGCTCCCCGCCTCGACACGGGGGCGGCCGCGGTGATCGGCAACGGCAACGTCGCTCTCGACGTCGCCCGAATCCTCTCCAAGACCAGCGACGAATTCGCCGGCTCCGACATTTCCGGCCACGCCTTCGACGCTCTCGCCCGCTCGCAGGTCGAGGCCATCCACATCCTCGGCCGCCGCGGCCCGCACCAGATCGCGATGACGCCCAAGGAACTGGGCGAGCTCGGCCACCTCTCCGAAGCCGCGCCCCGCGTCCGCCCCGAGGACCTGCCGCCGCTCGACGACGATGCGCTGCTCGAACCCGGCATGCGCAAGTCCGTCACCCACCTGCGCGATTTCGCCGCCGCCGCGGCGCACAAGCGCAAGACCATCCACTTCGACTTCTTCGCCATGCCGGTCGCGGTCGAAGGCGACGGCAAGGCGGAGCGCCTGATCGTGGAGCGCACGGCCCTCACCGACGACCTGCGCTCCGTCGGCACCGGCGAGACCTATGGTATTCCCTGCGGCCTCGTCATCACCTGCATCGGCTACCAGACCCCGCCCATTGAAGGCGTCCCCTTCGAACATGGCCGCGGCCGCTTCGCCAATGCCGAAGGGGTGATCGGCGACGGCCTCTACTGCGTCGGCTGGGCCCGGCGCGGCCCGACCGGCACGATCGGCACCAACCGGCCCGACGGCTTCGAAGTCGCCGAAAAGATCTTCGCGCGCTTCGGCACCGGCGACGGCGGCAAGCCCGGCGGCAGCGGCCTCGATGCGCTGCTCGATGCCCGCGGCGTGTCCCCCGTCCCGTTCTGCGACTGGCAGCGGATCGAGGCGGCCGAAGCCGCACGCGCCCGCACCGGCAGTCCGCGGGAGAAATTCGTCAGCATCGCCGACATGCTCGGCAGCCTCGCCCCGCCGTCCTGAAACCCGAGCCCCAAGCTCGGCCGAGGACCTCCCTCACACACGCTTTGGAGGCCCGCGAAAGATCGCCAAGAGACCGCTTGCGCTGCCGAAAACCGCCCCCTATAGGCTCGCTCCTGCCTTCCGGTCGGCGCAAGCCGGTATCCGGTCGGGGAGTAGCTCAGCCTGGTAGAGCACTGTCTTCGGGAGGCAGGGGCCGGAGGTTCGAATCCTCTCTCCCCGACCATTTTCTATTTCCATCGCAAGCACTTTGTTGCGAATCCTCGGGGATTGCGGTCTGATGCGCCCATGGAAGGGGGCACCAGCACAGGCGATCCGCAAGCCGTGGCCGCGCAC
>DASWNA010000022.1:0-55081 GCA_036399475.1 Allosphingosinicella sp. | reverse complement strand
CGGTGGAGTTCCTGCGCGCCCGGCAGGCGGAGATCGGACGATTCGACGAAATCAGCTTCGGTGGCTTCGACGAGACCCGCTACCACGCAGTGCGGAAAGCCGGCCTGCGGACCCACGTTCATGCGCTGAAGAGCACTGCCTTCGTTGATTTGAAGGCCTTGCGCGAGAGCGGTGGGGATTACCTGTCAACGCTCAGCGCCAACACCCGCCAGCAGATCCGGCGTGCGCAACGCCTCTACGAAGCGCGAGGACCACTGCTGCTGCAGCCGGCGCGATCGGTGGAGGAAGCGCTCGCCTTTTTCGACGCAATGGGCCTGCTTCACGAAGCAGCGTGGCGCGGCAAAGGGGATGAAGGCGGCGCCTGGCGTTTCCCGTTCCTTGTCGCCTTTCACCGGCGCCTGATCGAAGGCTGCTTCGCCAGTGGCGGGATCGAGATCGTCCGCGTCTCGTGCGGCGGCGAAGCGATCGGCTACATCCACTGCCTGGTTCGCGGCGGCTGGATCGGCAGCTACCTGTCCGGCTTTGCCTACGAGGCGGACAACAAGGTCAAACCCGGTCTGGTGAGCTTCGCCATGTACATTCAACACCGCCTCGAAATTGGCGGCGAAGTGTTCGATTTCCTGGCGGGGGACCATCGCTACAAGACGAGCCTGGGGACGCCCGGGCCGCGCCTGTACTGGTTCCGCGTGCAGGAAAAGCGGCCGCAGTTCCTTGCGGAGCGGGGGCTGCGCTGGGTGAAGCAGAAGGTGGAGCAGGTGCGCAAGCCGCGCGGCTCCTGATTAGTGTCACCCCGGACTCGATCCGGGGTCCACCTTTTTACTTCGAGGCAGCAGTCAACAAGACGGTCGAGCCCGAATTCTCCCTCCCTCCACACCGGCTGATGCGGACTGGTGCCGACCGCGGCAAGGGAGGGGTTGGGGTGGGTTTCCTACCAGCCGCTCGGGTGTTGAACCCACCCCCAGCCCCTCCCTTTCGTGCCTCGGCGAGTTTCCGAAGACACTGTCGCAGAGGGAGGGGGGTTTTCAGAGGTGCTGCCAACAGGGAGTGACTCCCCTCCCTCAACACCGGCTGATGCGGATTGGTGCCAGCCCCGGAAAGGGAGGGGTTGGGGGTGGGTTTCCTACAAGCCGCTCCGGTGTTCAACCCACCCCCAAGCCCTCCCTTTCGTGCCTCCGCGGGTTTCCGAAGGCACTGCGGCGGAGGGAGGGGGGTCAGAGGTGGGCTTTGAACGCCGTCGGTACGTCTTCGGCTCAGGCCGCCACCGCGGCTTCGAACTCCGCCTCCGCAAGGAAGCGCTCGGCATCCAGGGCCGCCATGCAGCCGGTCCCCGCGGCAGTGACGGCCTGGCGGTAGGTCTTGTCCATGACGTCGCCGCAGGCGAAGACGCCGGGGATGCTGGTGCGGGTGCTGCCCGTCTCGACTTCCATGTAGCCATCCTTGTCGAGGGCGAGCTTGCCCGCGAACAGCTCGGTGGCGGGCGAGTGGCCGATGGCGACGAAGCCGCCATCGACCTCGATGCGGCTGACCTCGCCGGTTTTGGTGTCGCGCAGGTCGATGCCGGTCAGGCCTTCCGGCGTGCCGCCGGCGACGAACTGGTCGACCGCCTTGTTCCACAGGATGTTGATATTGGGGTGGGCGAACAGCCGGTCCTGCAGGATCTTCTCGGCGCGCAACGAATCGCGGCGGTGGATCAGCGTCACGTCGTGGCTGTGGTTGGTCATATACAGCGCTTCTTCGACGGCCGTGTTGCCGCCGCCGATCACCGCCACCTTCTTGCCCCGGTAGAAGAAGCCGTCGCAGGTCGCGCAGGCGGAGACGCCCTTGCCCTTGAGATGCTCTTCGCTGGGGAGGTTGAGCCACTTGGCCTGGGCGCCGGTGGCGATCACCAGAACGTCGCCGGTGTAGATTGTGCCGCCGTCGCCGATCAGGCGGAACGGGCGCTGCGACAGGTCGACCTCGACGATATGGTCCCACATCATCTTGGCGCCGACATGTTCGGCCTGGGCCTGCATCTGCTCCATCAGCCAGGGGCCCTGGATGACGTCCTTGAAGCCGGGATAATTCTCGACATCGGTGGTGGTGGTGAGCTGGCCGCCCGGCTGGATGCCCTGGACAACGATCGGCGCCATGCCGGCACGGGCGCCGTAGATCGCCGCCGAAAGCCCCGCCGGACCCGAGCCGAGAATGAGCATGCGCGTGGAATGGGTGGCGGCCATGGCGTCTGTTTGCGTCCTGGATGGAGAGGTGACGGGTGCGAGATAGGGTCTCCCCCTCCCCCCGCGCAACCACCCATTTGCCCGGCCCCGGCGGCGCTGGTAAGGCCAGGCCAGTTTACGCATCCAAGCGAAGAGGCTCCCCCATGAACGCCCCCGCCCCCATCCACGACAATCCCCTCGGTCTCGACGGTTTCGAGTTCGTCGAATTCACCGGCCCGGACCCGGAGGCGCTCGCGGGCTTGTTCACGGCCTTGGGCTTCACCCACATGGGCAACCATCGGTCCAAGAACGTGCGCCATTACGCGCAGGGCGACATCAACTTCATTCTCAACATGGACCCGGCCGGACAGGCCGCCGACTTCCGGGAAGCGCACGGCCCCTCGGCCAACGGCATGGCCTTCCGGGTGAAGGACGCGAAAAAGGCGTTTCAAATGGCGGTGGAGCGCGGCGCCGTGGCGGTGGACACGCCGCGCGGGCCGGGCGAGCTGGAGATTCCGGCCATCGAGGGCATCGGCGGCTCCTATCTGTACCTGGTCGACCGGTACGGCGCCGAGCAGATCTACGATGTGGACTTCGAGCCTGTCGAAGGCGCGGTGCGCGACGGCAATGCGGTGGGGCTCCACACGCTCGACCACCTCACCCACAATGTGAACCGCGGCCGGATGACCTATTGGGCCGAGTTCTACGAACGCACCTTCAACTTCCGCCAGATCCGGTATTTCGACATCGAAGGGCAGCAGACCGCCCTGGTTTCCAAGGCGATGACCGCGCCCGACGACAAGATCCGCATTCCCTTGAACGAAAGCCAAGACGAGCACAGCCAAATCGAGGAGTTCCTGCGCGAATATAAAGGCGAGGGCATTCAGCACCTTGCATTGGCAACCGACGACATCTTCGCGACCGTCGACGCGCTTCGGGCGAACGGCATCCGCTTTCAGGACAGCCCGGAAACCTATTTCGACATGATCGACGCGCGGCTTCCCGGCCATGGCCACAGCGTCGCCGAGATGCGCAAGCGGCGGGTGCTGATCGACGGCTCGCCCGAGACCGGCGAGGGCCTGCTGCTGCAGATCTTCACCGAAAACATGGTTGGGCCGATCTTCTTCGAGATCATCCAGCGCAAGGGCAATCAGGGCTTCGGCGAGGGCAATTTCAAGGCGTTGTTCGAATCCATCGAGCTCGACCAGATCCGCCGCGGCGTTCTTCCCGCGACGGGGGAGCATGGCTGAGCACGGCGATCCGGACGGCG
Organism: Allosphingosinicella sp.; assembly: GCA_036399475.1. Lineage (GTDB taxonomy): Bacteria > Pseudomonadota > Alphaproteobacteria > Sphingomonadales > Sphingomonadaceae > Allosphingosinicella. The sequence goes on along the minus strand of DASWNA010000022.1, from coordinate 51,616 downwards.
GCGGTCCCGTCGCTATCGCCCACGTCTACAGCCAGGTCGAAGCCGACGTGATAGCGGCGACGCTCCAGGCTTATGGCTTCACCGTGGTTGCGGGGAGCCGTGGCGCCATTTCGGTGATGCCCTACCTGATGGTGGGATTGGGCGGCATTCCGATCGCGGTTGCGGCCGGCGAAGCGGAGGAGGCGATCGCCTTGATGGCGGAGATCGACGGGGGCTGGAGCTGCCCGGAGGCGCCGTTCGATTCCGATCCGGCGATCAACGGCGCGGTTTCGCTTGGCTCGACCCTGCTTGGCGGGCCGCCGATGCCGCGGGTGGAAGGCGAATATGCCTGGCGGCCGCGTCAGCCCAGGCCGGGACCCTCGGCGCGGTAATCGAGATTGCGGCTGTGCAGGGTGCGCGGCGCGCCGGCATCCAGATCCTCGCGCAACGCCTCCATCAATGCGGCAAGGCTGCGTTGCGTCCCTTCGGGAAGGCACAGGAAAGCCGACAGGAGCCGCGTCGCCTGCTCGCCGAGCCGGCCGCTTTCCATGCGCTGGCCGGTGAGCACGTAAAGGACGTCCACATTCGCGTCGGCAAGACGTGCCAGGTAGTCGGCGCGAAGCTCTCGACGGTCGTTCTCGTAAAGGCTTTGTTTTGGAACGTCCGTGCCGACCAGCGCCGCGAAATCCGCCTGCTTCAGCCCCAGTCTTTTACGTTCTTCAGCGAGTCGTGCACCGAAACTCATCGCTTTTGCAGAATCCCTCAAGAACTTTCATCCACTTTGGAGGATTAATAGTGGAAGTGTCGGTGAGGTATTGCACAAGCGGTCGGCCAATGTCTCGCAAAAGCGGGGAATTTTCGCTCTGGCTTGCGGAGGGGCGCGGGTGGATCGCGCTTACATTCACGCCGACGGCTTGCCGCCGCTCGCGCTTCGATCGATTTCGGTGGAAGTGGTAGCGGAGGAGGGACTTGAACCCCCGACACGCGGATTATGATTCCGCTGCTCTAACCAGCTGAGCTACTCCGCCCCAATGGGCTCGCGCCGCGGCTCGGGCGGCGGGCGTGGCGGGCTATAGGCAGGGCGGCATGGCTGGTCAACCGGGCGCACACGGGCGTTGGCCGCCCGGGCTCCTCCGCCCGCCGCCTGCACCGGGAACCGCGCCGCCCTCCCCACGTTTGCCGCACGATTGGAGAGCCCGTTTATGGAATTGCTGACCCCGCTTGAGACGCTGTGCCGGATCATTATCCGCGCCCGCGAGAACGAGGCCCAGGTGCCCGCTCAGGATCCGGACGACGATGCCGACAATGTGGACGATTTCGAGGACGAGGATGGCGGCGGCGGCGGGCTTTCCGCCCTCGAAGACGAACTCAACGATGTCGAGGAGGAGCTGCGCGCGACCCTGGACGACCTCGCCGACGACCAGCTTGCCGAAACGCTTGCGCTGGCGTGGGTCGGTCGCGGCACGTTCGACGTCAGCGAATGGGACGACGCAACCGCGGAAGCCAACGACATCGATCCGGAGAGCTCGATCGACGAGCTGCTCGACATGCCGCTGCTCGCCGCGCACCTTGAGGCGGGGCTGGCGGCGTTCGATTATAGCTGCGATGGAGTGGGACAGCTCGACTAACCCTGGGCTCAGCCCCGGAATGTGTAAGCCTTTACCGGCTCCCAGGGGCCGCCGAGATAGCGCCAGCTTGCCAGGCCGCGGATGGCGAGCGGGCGGGGCTCGAAGGTGGCACGCAGCTGGGCCTGGAGGCGCTTGGCGTCCTTTGGCTCGACCTTGTTCTGGATGGTGATGTGTGGGCGCCAGCGGGCCTGGTCCTGCGGGGTAAGGAGGCCGCGCAGCGCTTCGGCGAGCTCCTGCCGGATGTCCTCCAGCTCCTCGCTGTCGACGCGGTAAGCGGTGCCGGCACCAAGATCGATGATGCTTGCGATGGTCGCACGCGGCGGCGGCCCGGCGGCGAAGGCGGCCAGGCGGCTGCCGAGCTCCGGCGCGACGTCGGGCGGGAGGTGGTGAAACAAGGTAAGGTGCGCGGGCACCTGGTTGCGCTCCGGCGGGAAATGGGTGCGGCGCATTTCCTGCAGCCAGCCGTTGTCGCCGTTGCCGAACGTGGCGGTGACGATCAGGGGCGCCGGCCGGGAACTCAGATTTCCACCTGGCTGCCGAGCTCCACCACCCGATTGGGCGGGAGCTTGAAGAATTCCATCGCGCTTTCCGCGTTGCGAAGCATCCAGGAGAACAGCCGCTCGCGCCACACCGCCATGCCGGGCTTGGCCGACGCGATCAGGGTCTGGCGGGCGAGAAAGAAGCTGGTGTCCATCATCCGGAATTGCGGGCCGCAGCTTTCCACCCGGACCAGCGCCGCGGGCACATCGGTTTCCTGCATGAAGCCGTAGCGGATGATCAGCCGGTAGAAACCGTTGCCGAGGTCGATCATGTCGAAGCTGCTCGAATCCTCGACATAAGGCACGTCCTCGATCCGAACGGTGAGCAGCAGCACCCGGTCGTGAAGTACCTTGTTGTGCTTCAAATTGTGGAGCAGCGCGTGGGGAACGCCGTCGGACGTGGTGGTCATGAACACGGCGGTGCCGGGGACGCGGGTGGCGCTGGTCGCGGCGGACTTGACGAAGATCTCGACCGGCATTGCGGCCTCGTTCATGCGCTTGATCATCAGCTTGCGGCCGCGCGCCCAGGTGGTCAGGAAGGTAAAGGCAATGACCCCGATCAGCAGCGGGAACCAGCCGCCGTCGGGCACCTTGGTGAGGTTCGCCGCGAAATAGGCGACGTCGACCAGGAAGAAGACCCCGAGCAGCGGCACGGCCAGCCACGGGCGCCATTTCCATAGCGAGAACAGCACAACGGTGAGCAGGCAGGTGTCGATGAACATCGCGCCGGTGACGGCGATCCCGTAGGCGGCGGCGAGGTTGGAGCTGGTCTTGAAGAACAGAACCAGCAGGATCACCATGACCATCAGCGCCCAGTTGATCACCGGGATGTAGATCTGGCCGGCGGCGGACGCGCTGGTGTGAAGAATGCGAAGCCGCGGAATGAAGCCGAGCTGCATCGCCTGCTGGGTGACGGAAAAGGCGCCCGACAGAACCGCCTGGCTCGCAATGATCGTCGCCATCGTAGCAAGAATGACGAGGGGCAGGCGAAGCGCTTCGGGCGCGAGCAGGAAGAACGGGTTCTTGATCGTCTCGGCGGCCGCCGCCGGGTCCAGCGCAAGGATCATCGCCCCCTGCCCCATATAATTGAGCATCAGCGCCGGCATCGCGAAGAACAGCCACGACACGCCGATCGGCTTGCGCCCGAAATGGCCCATGTCGGCGTAGAGCGCCTCGGCCCCCGTCACCGCAAGCACCACAGAGCCAAGCGCGAGAAAGGCGGACCAGCCGTCGGTAAGGAAGAAGTTGAAGGCGTTGAGCGGGTTCAGCGTCTCGAGAATGATCGAGGGCGTACCGATGATATGAATGATGCCGAGCGCCGAAATGGTGGCGAAATAGACGAGCATGATCGGCCCGAACAGCGCCCCGACCTTTGCCGTGCCGACCGACTGAATCGCGAACAAGCAGACAAGGATGCCGACCGCGATCGGCAGCACGAACGGCGCGAAGCTCGATTCAACCGTGGTGAGACCCTCGACCGCGGAAAGCACCGACATGGCCGGCGTGATCATCGCGTCACCGTAGAACAAGGCGCAGGCGAATACGCCGAGCAGCACGATGCCGGCGGTCCACTTGCGGGTGCTGCCTTCCGACTTGCGGTTGATCAGCGCGAGAAGAGCGAGGCTGCCACCCTCCCCCTTATTGTCGGCGCGCATGATCACCATCACATATTTGAAGGTCACCACGATCATCATCGACCAGAAGATCAGGCTGAGCACGCCGACGATCTCCGTCGGCCCGTGGGCGAGTGCATGGTGGCCGGCGAAGGTTTCGCGGAACGCGTAGATCGGGCTGGTGCCGATGTCGCCGAAGACGATGCCGATTGCGCCAAGCGCCAGCCGGGCGAGGCCCGACGGCGGATGGTGCCCGGCGGGACGGTCCGCGGGCTGCTCGGGGGTGGCGGCGCTGCTATTCATCGACTGCGAAGGGGACGGACGTCCGACTTTCCTCTCGTCTCGCCGTGGGGGCGCCATGGCGGCGGGGGCAGTAGCACTGCCCGAAACGTTCCGCAACGGCGACAAAGGGTGAAGCCGAGGCTATAGGCGCGCCAAAGAGAAACCAACAGGAGTATGGACATGCGCGTCGGCGTACCCAAGGAAATCAAGAACCACGAATATCGAGTCGGCCTTACCCCGGGGTCGGTGGCCGAACTGGTCAGCGCCGGTCATGAGGTGATCGTCGAGACTCAGGCGGGCATGGGCATCGATTTCGACGACCAGGCCTACATCGACGCGGGCGCTCGGATAGCACCCGATGCCGCCGCCACCTTTGCCGCCGCCGACATGATCGTGAAGGTGAAGGAGCCGCAGCCCCAGGAGATCGCGCTGCTCGAGTCGCGCCACCTGCTTTTCACCTACCTCCACCTCGCCCCCGATCCGGAGCAGGCCAAGGGCCTGATGGCGTCCGGCGCGACCTGCATCGCCTATGAAACGGTGACGGCCAACGACCGCTCGCTGCCGCTGCTCAAGCCGATGAGCGAAGTCGCGGGGCGGATGTCGATCCAGGTCGGGGCCCATTACCTTGAAAAGGAACAAGGCGGCCGCGGCGTGTTGCTCGGCGGCGTCCCCGGCGTTGCGCCGGCCAAGGTCGCGATCCTCGGCGGCGGCGTGTCGGGCGTCAACGCGGCGCAGATGGCGGTCGGCATGCGCGCCGACGTGACCATCTACGACATCTCCAACGCCCGGCTGGCCGAGCTCGACATGTTCTTCGGAAGCCAGATCAAGACGGCCTACGCCTCCAAGGCGGCGATCGCCAAGGCGGTGGCCGAAGCCGAGGTGGTGATCGGCGCCGTGCTGGTGCCGGGCGCCGCCGCGCCGAAGCTGGTCACGCGCGACATGCTCAAGACCATGAAGCGGGGTTCGGTGCTGGTCGACATCTCGATCGACCAGGGCGGCTGCTTTGAAACGTCGAAAGCGACGACGCACGACAATCCGGTCTACGTGATCGACGGCGTTATTCACTATTGCGTGGCGAACATGCCGGGCGCCGTCGCCCGCACTTCGGCCTTCGCGCTCAACAACGCGACCCTGCCGTTCGTTCTCAAGCTGGCGAACCTCGGCGCGGAAGACGCAATGGCCGCCGATCCGCACCTTGCCGCCGGCCTCAACGTCTCGGGCGGCAAGATCCGCCACCAGGCGGTTGCCGAAGCGCTCAAGGTACCGTTCGAAGCGGCGTGAGTCTGGCCGCGCTGGGCCGAGCGGCTACTTCGTCACCCCCGCGAAAGCGGGGGTCCCGCTTCTTTCTTCCTGGGTAGGGGCCAGGGGCTGAGGAAAAGGAGAAGAAGCGGGATTCCCGCTTTCGCGGGAATGACGGGTGGGTGGCTCATCGTGGCTGGCGTGCTCAGGCCGCCCAATCGCGGCGGGCGTATCCCATGGCGTAGAGCACGGCGGTAAGGTCGCAATGCTCGATCCGCGCGCCCGCGGCGGCGACTGCGGCGGCCTTGGCATGAAAAGCGATGCCAAGGCCTGCTTCGCGGAGCATGGGGATGTCGTTGGCGCCGTCGCCGATTGCAAGCGTCTCCTCACGGGCAAGGCCGCGCTCGATGCGGGCATCGACCAGCGCCAGGCGCTTTGCCTCCGCCCCGACGATGGGGAAGTCGACCTGGCCGGTGAGGCGCTCGTTCTTGATACCGAGCCGGTTGGCGACGACCCGCTCGAAGCCGATCTCGGCACCCACCGGATCGGCGAAGCGGGTGAAGCCGCCGGAGACGAGGATGGTCAGCGCGCCGTCGCGGCGCATTGTGCGAACCAGCGCCTGGGCTCCGGGGGTGAGGCGGACCCGCTCGGCCCGGCAGCGGTCGATCGCCGAGGCTTCCAGGCCCTCCAGCAGAGCGACTCGGGCGCGAAGGGCTTCCTCGAACACCAGTTCGCCGCGCATCGCCCGTTCGGTGACTTCGGCGACCTCCGCCTTGAGGCCGGCATAGTCGGCGAGTTCGTCGATGCATTCGACGGTGATCATGGTCGAATCCATGTCGGCCACGAGCAACTTGCGGCGACGGTTGGCTTCGCCCTGGACGATCACGTCGGTTTCGCCGAGCAGCCCCTCGAGCGCGGCTCGGGCGTGGTGCGGATCGCCGGCGAAGAGGATGTCGCAGGCTTTGTCGTCCTCCACCCAGGAGCGGCCTTCCAGCCCCATGCCGGCCGCACGCAGGGCGTCTTCCGCGGCTGAAATATCGCCGCCGGACAAGCGCTGTGCTGCTATCAAGGTGGCGATGAACATGGACGACCCTTTGAAACCCGCGCTGGCGCTCATTGCAGGACCGACCGCGAGCGGCAAGTCGGCGCTTGCGCTGGCGCTTGCCGAAAAGACGGGCGGGGTGATCGTCAACGCCGACAGCGCGCAGGTGTATCGGGACTTGCGGATCGTCTCGGCGCGTCCGGGGGCAGAGGAGGAAGCACGGCCGCACCGCCTCTATGGCTATCGCGACGGCGCCCTTGCTTGCTCGGCGGCGGACTGGGCGGCGGATGCGAGGCGCGAGATTGCGGCAGCGCATGCGTACGGGAAGCTGCCGATCCTGGTCGGCGGTACCGGGCTCTACATCCGAACCCTGCTCGACGGTATCGCGCCGGTGCCGACGATCCATCCGGCGGTGCGGGATGGGGTGCGGAACATGGCGGTTGCGGAGGCCTTCGAAGCGCTCGGTCGCGAGGATGCGGAGGCCGCCGCGCGCCTCCGCCCCACCGACACCACGCGGGTTCAGCGCGCCCTGGAGGTGGTACGGTCCACCGGGAAGCCACTGGCCGAGTGGCAGAAGGAGCGCAGCGGCGGCATCGCTCGCGACGTCGTCGTGCGCCCGCTTCTGCTCCTGCCGCCCCGCGACTGGCTTTATGCGCGCTGCGACGGGCGCTTCGAGGGAATGATGTCCGAAGAAGGACTTGCCGAGGTTCGTTCACTTCTGGCGCGAAAGCTTGATCCTGCTTTGCCGGTGATGCGGGCCATCGGCGTGCGCGAGGTGGCCGCCTTTCTGGCCGGCGAACTCAACCGCGAGGCGGCCCTGGCGGCGGGCCGCACTGCAACCCGCCAATATGCCAAGCGCCAATATACCTGGTTCGCCAACCAGCCGCCCGCCGAATGGCCGCGCTTCCGCGACGCGCCGGAGGGTGCCGGCTTCGACGAGGCGCTGGGGCTTCTCCTTCGCCCCGCAATCGCCTAGCCCCGCACCCATGCAAGTCTTCCTCGACGCCGACGCCGACATGGCGCTGATCCGCGGCCGCCGGGTGGCAGTGATCGGCTACGGCAACCAGGGCCGCGCCCAGGCGCTCAACCTGCGCGACAGCGGCGTGGCCGTGACCGTTGCCCTCCGCGAAGGTTCGGCGAGCCGGGCGCGTGCCACGGAGGATGGATTTGGCGTCATGACGTCAGCGCAAGCCTGCGCCAAGGCCGATCTCGCCGTGGTTCTCGCCGCCGACGAGGACCAGGCTCGGATCTACGATGAGGAGATCGCGCCCAATCTGCGCGAAGGCGGCGCGCTGGTCTTCGCCCATGGGCTCAACATCCACTTCAAGCTGGTCGTGCCGCGCTCCGATCTCGACATTCTGCTCGTCGCGCCCAAGGGCCCCGGCACCGCCTTGCGCAGCGAGTACGAAGCAGGACGCGGCCTGATCGCGCTGTTCGCGGTGGCGCAGGACGCCACCGGCGGCGCGCAGGCGCTCGCCCTCTCCTACGGCGCCTCGCTGGGCAGCGGCCGGGCCGGCATGCTCCCGACCAGCTTCGCCGAGGAATGCGAGGCCGATCTGTTCAACGAGCAGGCGGTGTTGTGGGGGGCCATCCCCGAGCTGATCTACGCCGGCTTCGAGACCCTGGTGGACGCCGGCTTCGCACCGGAAATCGCCTATTTCGAATGCCTTACAGAAGTGAAGTTACTAGCCGATCTTATCGTCGAACGCGGCATCGCCGGCATGCAAAAGGCGATCAGCAACACCGCAGAGTTCGGCGCTTTGAAAGGCGGCACTCGGATCGTCAACGCCGACACCCGAACCGAAATGCGCCGAATTCTGCGCGAAGTGCGCAGCGGCGCCTTTGCCGAGGAATTGCTGGCGGATGCCAAGGCCGGCTACCCGCGGCTCAAGCGCAGCCGCGCCAAGGCCGCGGCGCATCCGATCGAAGAGGTCGGGCGCAGCCTCGCCGCCCTGCGCGGACCCGATTAGCGGGAAAGCTTCCACGTCACCTTCTGGGTGACTTCACGGACTCCGGTTGCAAGCCCTTTCGTGCGCCCCTTCTTGGCGATCAAACCCGGGTTGGCGCGAAGCATCGGGCAGGTGCCGTTGTCGAGATCGGCATTGCCGCTCGATTGCACGACCTCGCAGCTCAGCACCTCTCCAGCCCCGGCGACGAGCAGGCGGACGCCTGTGGTTCCCTCCGCCCCTGCCCGGCGCGCGGCGAGCGGGTAATAATCGCCGCCGCTGTCGTCCAGCCGCAGCGGCTCGGCCTTGGGGCGCACCGGACATTTCAAACCGCTGGCGATGAACAGGTCCCGCGCGCAGCCGAGCGGCTTGACGGCGAGAACACGGCGGATGCGCAGGGTCATGCCGACCTCGCGCCGCCGCCCCCGGTGGGGCGGTTGCAGGCAGCTCCACGCTCCCACGCGAGTTTCAGCGATAGCCTCAACCCAGATGGACCTGTCGCCGTACCGGTCGCGCGGGCTCTGGCGCAGGGCCTGCTCGGTCTCCGCCGGCACATTCACGCAGACCCTTTCCCCGAAAGTCCAGCCGGCGGGCGGTCCGGTGGCATCTGCGCGCAGCTTTTCCATCGAAGTCCAGATTGCGCGCGTCGGATCTCCGTCGGGCACGAGTAGAAGTCCCCTATGCGTGCGTGCCCCTTGCCAGGGAACACCATCGGGCAGGATCGTCCCGATCGCGAGCGCCAAAGCGACGATCGCGAGCACGGGGCCGACGGTCAGCCACCACAGAATGCGGCGCCCGGTCAGATTGCGGGGCTTCTCGATCCCGGCGTTGGGGCGCCCCTGCGTCACTTCCGCCCGAACAATTTCTCGATGTCGCCGTGGGCGAGTTTCACCCAGGTCGGGCGGCCGTGGTTGCACTGGCCCGAGTGAGGGGTGACTTCCATCTCGCGGAGCAGGGCGTTCATTTCGGCAACCGAGAGGATGCGGCCGGCCCGGACGGAGCCGTGGCAGGCCATGGTGGCGGCGACGAGGTTGAGCTTTTCCTTGAGGCTCAGCGCTTCGTCGAAGGCGGCGAGGTCGTCGGCGAGATCCGTAACGAGGCCCTGGACGTCGCGGGTGCCGAGCATGGCGGGGGTGGCGCGGACCAGGATGGCGCGGGGGCCGAAGCGTTCGAGTTCCAGGCCCATTTCGGCGAGCTCAGCGGCGCGGGCCTCCAGGCGGTCGCAGGCGCTTTCGTCGAGCTCGACCACCTCGGGGAGGAGCAGGGCCTGGCGGGCGACGCCGCCATTGGCCATGGCGCGGCGCATCCGTTCCAGCACGAGGCGTTCGTGGGCAGCGTGCTGGTCGACCAGGACGAGACCGTCCTCGGCTTCGGCGACGATGTAGGTGGCAGCGACCTGGCCGCGGGCGACTCCAAGCGGGTAGCGGCCGGCTTCGGGCGGGGCGCCGGTGGCGGCTTCGGCGCGGGCCTGGGGGAGGTAGTCGGCATGGGCCTCGTGGAAGCTTGTCCCCTCTCCCCAGCGGGGAGAGGGATAGGGTGAGGGGGCTCCACGGTAAGAAGGCGGGCGCTGGTCGTAGAGCCTCCCTTGCGGAGGCAGTACCCCCTCACCCCAACCCTCTCCCCCCTGGGGAGAGGGAGCCCCGTCCGGAGAAGGCGTTTGCCACGGCACGTTCACCGCTGCCGGCTGGGCGCTTCGGAAGCCGCCTTCGTCGAGAGCGTGGCGCAGGCCGCCGATGATCAGGCCGCGGATCAGAGCGGGTTCGCGGAAGCGGACTTCGGTCTTGGCCGGGTGGACGTTGACGTCCACTTCCTCGCCGGGAAGGTCGATGAACAAGGCGACCACCGGATGACGGTCGCGGGCGAGCATGTCCTGGTAGGCGGCTCGGAGCGCGCCGATCAGCAGCCGGTCCTTCACCGGGCGGCCGTTGACGAAGAGATATTGGTGGTCGGCAACGCCGCGGTTGAAGGTCGGCAAGGAGGCGACGCCGCCGAGCACCGCGGAGCCGCGGGCATAGTCCACCGGGACGCTGTTCTCGAACAAGGCGCGGTCGGTGAGCGCCGCCACCCGCGACGGCCGGTCCTCGCCGGGCTGGACGGAAAGGTTGCGGCGGCCGTCATGCTCGAGCGTGAAGCCGATGTCGGGCCGCGCCATTGCGAGGCGCTTCACCACATCGACGCATGCGGCATATTCGGAGCGGTCGGAGCGCAGGAACTTGCGGCGGGCAGGCACCCGGGCGAACAGATCCTCGACCAGGATGCGCGTTCCCGGCGGAAGCGCGGCGGGCCCCTCCCCCGTTACTTGGCCGTTGTCCACGACCCGCGACCAGCCGTCGGCGCCGCGCACCCGGCTTTCGATGGAAAGGCGCGCCACGCTGGCGATCGACGGCAAGGCCTCGCCGCGAAAGCCGAGCGTGGTCACCGCCTCGATCTCCTCGCCGGGCAGCTTGGAGGTGGCGTGGCGTTCGAGGGCGAGCGCCATTTCGTCCCGGTCCATGCCGCAGCCGTCGTCCACTACCTCGATGCGGCCGATGCCCCCCTGGCCCAGCGATACCGCGACCCGGGTGGCGCCGGCGTCGATCGCATTCTCCACCAATTCTTTCAGCGCGCTGGCGGGGCGTTCCACCACTTCGCCGGCGGCGATGCGGTTGACGAGATGCTCGGGAAGGCGGCGTATTGACATGCCTTTTCCTCTAACCCAAGCGGCGCCCTCCCGCGAGGGCGTCGTTTACCTTTCGGTGGCGCGAGGAGCGGGCGCAATCTATAGAGACACCAATCGGGCGGGGCCGGCGTTTTTCAGCCCGATTCCCGCTGTGCCAGGAAGTGAGACAAAGCCACCATGTCCTTCATGCGTTTCTTCAAATTCCCGTCCCACGACATGGCCATCGACCTCGGCACCGCCAACACGGTCGTGTATGTCAGGGGCCGCGGCGTGGTTCTGAACGAGCCGTCGGTGGTCGCCATCGAGACGATCAACGGCGTCAAGCGCGTGAAGGCGGTCGGCGACGACGCCAAGATGATGATGGGCAAGACCCCCGACCAGATCGAGGCGATCCGCCCGCTTCGCGACGGCGTGATCGCCGACATCGATGTCGCCGAGCAGATGATCAAGCACTTCATCCAGAAGGTGCACGGCAAGCGCCGCTTCCCGCGCTGGCCGGAAATCGTGATCTGCGTGCCGTCGGGTTCCACTTCCGTTGAGCGCCGCGCGATCCGCGACGCCGCCTCCAACGCCGGCGCAAGCCAGGTGTGGCTGATCGAGGAGCCGATGGCGGCCGCGATCGGCGCCGACATGCCGGTCACCGAGCCGATCGGTTCGATGGTGGTCGATATCGGCGGCGGCACGACCGAAGTCGCTGTGCTGTCGTTGCGCGGCCTTGCCTATACAACTTCCGTCCGCGTCGGCGGCGACAAGATGGACGAGGCGATCTCCTCCTACGTCCGCCGCAACCACAACCTTCTGATCGGCGTGGCAACGGCCGTGCGGATCAAGAAGCAGGTCGGCATCGCCAAGCCGCCGCCAAACGGCGGCGACGGGCTCAGCGTCCACATCAAGGGCCGCGACCTGGTCAACGGCGTTCCCAAGGAAATCGTCATCAACCAGCGCCAGATCGCCGAAGCGCTTTCGGAGCCGGTCGGCACCATCGTCGAGGGTGTCCGCATCGCGCTGGAGAACACCGCACCGGAACTGGCCGCCGACATCGTCGATCAGGGCATCGTTCTCACCGGCGGCGGAGCACTGCTGCAGGGCCTGGACGAAGTGCTTCGCGACGAGACCGGTCTTCCAGTCACCGTTGCCGAGGATCCGTTGACCTGCGTCGCAATCGGCACGGGCCGGGCGCTGGAGGAGGAAATCTTCCGCGGCGTTCTGCAAACCGCCTGAGCCAAGGGGCAAGTAGATCATGGCGCCGCCATCGGCCCGGCGCCCCGGCTTTTCCCGCAGGGCGCAATACGGACGGTTCTTCGGCTATGTGGTAGCCGGGGCTGGCATGCTGTTCGCGGTGCTGCTGCTGGTGGTCGCGATCATCGATCCGACCGGCTACAATGCGCTGAAAGGGGCTGCGCTTGACGCAACCAAGCCGATCACGTCGGGCGGGCGCAGCGTATCGAACTTCTTCACCGGCATCGGCAGCACGGTGGGCGATTACTTCAACGCGGGTTCGCAGAATGCCGAGCTCAAGCGTCAGCTGCAGGCGGCCCGGCGCGGCGCCATTCAGGCGCGCGCCACTGAGCTTGAGAACCAGCGTTTGAAGGCGCTGCTCAAGCTTGCCGGGGAAAGCGACGGGGAGGTGGCGGTGACCCGGGTGGTCGGCTCGTCGTTCGATTCGGTGCACCGGCTCGCCACTCTGTCCGTCGGCGCGTCCTCCGGGGTTCAGCCGGGCATGCCGGTGCGCGCGCCCGACGGTCTGGTCGGGCGGGTGATCGAGACCGGCCGATGGGCGGCACGAGTGCTGCTGGTCAGCGACGGGGCAAGCAACATCCCGGTCCGACTGGTGCGTGACGGCACGCCCGCGATCGCAATGGGCGATGGCCAGGGGTCGGTGGAGCTGAAGACATTGGAAGTCGGCAAGAACCCGTTCCGGCGCGGCGACGTTCTGGTGACCTCAGGCGTCGGCGGCGTCTACCCGCCGAACATCCCGGTTGCGATTGTCGCGCGGATCGAGGGCGACCGCACCTTTGCCCAGCCGCTCGCCGACCCATCGGGGGCCGATTTCGCGATGGTGCTGCGCCCGTATCAACCAATCGCCGACCAGCCGCTCTCACCCAAGACCACTGCGGCGCTGACCGGAACCGCACAATGAGCCGCATTGCCGGTTCCAGCAGCGATGTCGCCTGGATGGGACTGAGGCGGCAGTGGGTGCCGGTTGCCTCGACCCTGCTTGCTTCGCTGCTCGATACCCTACCCATCGTTGCGACAACCCCGCTGATTCCCGATTTCGCCTTTCTGGTGCTGATCGCCTGGCGCCTGCTTCGGCCCGAGATCTGGCCGGCTTGGGCGACGCTTCCGCTCGGCCTGTTCAACGATCTCGTGTCCGGCCATGCGATCGGCGAATCGATGGCCTTGTGGACCGCGATCTTCCTGCTTCTGGATCTGGCCGACAGCCGCACCGGCTGGCGCGATTACTGGATCGACTGGCTGTTTGCGGCGGTGGCGATCCTCGCCCATGGCTTCGGCGGCTGGTTCATCGCGCGGCAGATGGGCAATGGCGCCGAGTTCATCATCCTGCTCCCTCAAATCTGCCTTTCGGTCTTCGCCTATCCGCTGGTGGCGCGTCTGGTGGTCGGGCTCGATCGATGGCGGCTGGCGCGATGAACCGCCGCTACCAGCCCATCGTTACCGAGAACAATCAGGTCTACACCTTCACCCGCCGTGCCCTTGTGGTCGGCGGATTGCAGGGCGTTCTCGCCACCGGACTTGCCGCACGGATGGGCTGGATCGCGATCCACGAGAATGAGCGCTGGAAGCTGCAATCCGAATCCAACCGGGTTCAGATGCGGCTGATCCCGCCGCGGCGCGGCTGGCTTGTCGACCGCTCCGGACAGCCGATCGCAATCAACCGATCCGATTTTCGAGTCGATCTCATTCCCGATCGCTTGACGGAGCCCGACCGGATCCTCGCCGAACTCGTCCGGCTTCTCGACCTGCCGCCCGACGAAGTGGAGCGGATCAAGGAGGAACTGGGCCGCGCCGCCGGCTATCAGCCGGTGCCGGTTGCCGAAAATCTGCCGTTCGAGAAATATGCCGCGATCACCGTGCGGCTGCCGGAGCTGCCGGGTGTCGCGCCCTTGCGCGCTTTCTCACGCTTCTACCCCGATGGCGCGGCGGTTGCCCACCTGGTCGGTTACGTCGGGACGCCGAACAAGGAGGAATATGAAAAGGAGAACAAGCTCCCCCTCCTGATCACGCCGGGTTTCAAGATCGGCAAGGAAGGCCTGGAAAAGACGATGGAGCCGCGGCTGCGCGGCAAGCCGGGCGCCCAGCGCGTCGAGGTCACCGCCGGCGGTACGTTGGTGCGCGAGCTTTCGACGCTTCAGGACGTCAGCGGCAGCCCGCTTGCCCTTACCGTCGATGCCGGCCTGCAGACCTTCGCCGCGCGCCGGCTTGGCGAGGAATCCGGCTCGGTGGTGGTGCTCGATTGCCTGACCGGCGACATTCTCGCGCTCGCCTCCATGCCGGCTTACGACCCCAACAATTTCACCGACGGCATCAGCCAGAACGAATGGAAGATGCTTGCCCAGGATGAGCGCCACCCGCTGATCAACAAGGCGCTGAACGGCCTTTATCCGCCGGGCTCCACCTTCAAGCCGATGGTCGCAATGGCGCTTCAGCAGGCGGGGATCGATCCCACCGCACGGATCAATTGCCCAGGCGGGTTCCAGCTCGGCAACCGCTTCTTCCGCTGCCTGGGCCGCCACGGCTCGATGAACATGCACACGGCGATCGCCAAGAGCTGCAACACCTATTTCTACGCAATGGGCAGGCGCGCCGGGATCGACATCATCTCGGCGATGGGCAAGCGGCTCGGCTTCGGCCAGAAGTTCGATTTGCCGGTGGTGTCCCAGAATTACGGCACCATGCCGAGCGCGCCGTGGAAAAAGGCCCGCTTCGAGAAGGGCAAAAAGCTGGTCGAACGGCCGGACTGGACCGAATCCGACACGCTCAACACCTCGATCGGCCAGGGTTTCGTGATCGTGAACCCGCTCCAGCTTGCCGTGATGGTCGGCCGGGTCGCGTCGGGCCTCGACATCCAGCCCCACATCGTGCGCGCCAAGCGGCCGCCCCCTGCCCCCCTGCCCTTTGCCAAGGCGCATTTCGAAGCGGTGCGCAGCGGCATGTGGGAAGTCGTGAACGGCGCCGGCACCGCCGGGCGAAGCCGGCTCGAACTGCCCGGAGTCGAGATGGGCGGCAAGACCGGCACCGCGCAGGTGCGGCGCATCACCGGATCGCAGCGCGGCCAGTCGGGCGATTGGAAGTATCGCGATCACGGCCTTTTCGTCTGCTTCGCGCCGACTGCCAATCCGCGCTACGCCTGTTCGGTGGTGATCGAGCACGGCATGGGCGGCGCCCGGGCCGCCGCGCCGGTGGCCAAGGATGTTCTCACCTACCTGTTCGACAAGGAACGAGCGATGGCCTCGCTCACCAAGTTCGAGGAGCAATGGGGCGGGACGATGGCCGAGCGGATGGCGGCGCGCGCCCAGCGCTGGCTCGCCGCCAACGCCAAGCCCAAGCTGCCCGAAGGCACGCGCTGATGCGCCACGGCCTGGTCCCCGCCGCGATCGCCGATCTGCCCTGGGGAATGTTGTGGATCGTCTTCGCCCTGGCCGGCGCCGGCATCCTTGGCCTCTATTCGGCGGCCGGAGGATCGCTGTTCCCGTGGGCGCTGATGCACGCCGCGCGCTTCACCGTGTTCCTCGGCCTCGCGTTCGTCCTGTCGCGAATCCGGATGCAGACCTTTCACGACCTTGCCTGGCTTGGTTATGCCGGCGGCATCGTGCTCCTTATCCTCACGCTGATGCTGGGCGTGATCGGCGGCGGGGCACGAAGCTGGCTTGAGCTCGGCTTCGTCCGCCTGCAACCCTCCGAGCTGATGAAGGTCAGCATCGTGCTCGTCCTTGCCCGCTTCTACAGCCACATCCCGCCGCGCGAGACTCGGCGCTTCTCGGCAATTTGGCCGGTGGGGGTGTTCCTGGCGGCGCCGATCGGGCTGATCCTGCTCCAGCCCGATCTCGGCACCACCATGCTGATCGTGCTCAACACGGTTGCACTGATGTTCATGGCGGGGCTGCCCTTGCGGCTGTTCATCGGCAGCGGCGTCCTGGTCGGAGCCGCACTGCCCCTCGTATACAACTTCCTTCTCCTGCCGCACCAGCAGGAGCGGGTGCTGATCTTCCTTAATCCGGAGGCTGACCCGCTCGGCTCGGGCTACCACCTCACCCAATCCAAGATCGCGATCGGATCGGGCGGCATCTTCGGCAAGGGGTTCCTGAACGGCACCCAGAGCCACCTCCATTACCTGCCCGAACAGCATACCGACTTCATCTTCTCGGCCATTGCCGAGGAATGGGGCCTGGTCGGCGGCGTCTTTCTGATCGCGTTGTTTTTCCTGCTCCTGAAGTGGGGAATGGGCGTTGCGCTCGACGCCAAGGGGAAGTTCGAGCGGCTGGTCGCGGCCGGGCTCAGCCTCACAATATTCTTCTACATCGCCATCAACCTGATGATGGTGATGGGCCTCGCCCCGGTGGTCGGCATCCCGCTCCCCCTCGTCTCCTATGGCGGGTCGGCGATGCTGACGGTGATGATCTGCCTCGGTATCTTGATGGCGATCGATCGCGGCAACCGGGCCGAGCGCAGCCGGCGCTGAATGGGCACGAGAGGCGCTTGCAATCGCCGCCCGGCCCCACTAGACGGCCCATCTGCCCAGCAAGGCACGGACGCATAGCTCAGTTGGTAGAGCAGCTGACTCTTAATCAGCGGGTCCTAGGTTCGAGCCCTAGTGCGTCCACCACTTTTTCAATGACTCAGCCCCTGATGCATTGGCGCTGCTCGTGGCAGCAAGGCCGAGGCCACGCGCTTTGACCGCCCTCAAGGACACCCTGGGCACAGTTCCCCCGCTCGCTCGATCATCATCCCTGCGACTGCGACTGCGACTGCGACTGCCAGCCCCGACCCTTGCCGGACTGCTGCAATTGAGTCATTCGCGGCGACTGCACGACGTGGACCTCGACGGAAACATCTTCCGTCCCGCCGCCGCGCCGGGCGCCGACGATCGGAGCGACGTCGCCATAATCGAGACCGGCGGCGATCCGCACGTACGCGTCGTCGGCGCAGATCCCGTTGGTCGGGTCAAAGGCGATCCAGCCGAGATCGGGGACCCAGGCCTCGGTCCAGGCGTGGCTCGCAGGCTGCGTACCTGATCCGTCGCGCCGATAAAGATGGCCGGAGACGTATCGCGCCGGGATGCCGGTTGCGCGGGCGACGGCGATGAAGATGTGGGCGAAATCCTGGCAGACGCCGCGACCCGCTTTGAACGCGGCCGCGGCAGGCGTCGAGGCATCCGAGCTTTCGGTGTCGAACGCGAGGCCCTCATGAAGCGCCGCGCTCAAGGCGTGGAGTCTGTCCAGCGGCGCCGGTCGTCCGACGGCGATCTCCGCCGCCAGTGCACGCAGCGCCTCGTCGGGCGCGGTGAGATCGGTGGAGCGCATGAAAACGGCTGGCGGCAATTCGCCCGGCAGCCCGGAGACGATCCCGGCGCGGTCGTCCGTAACCACCTGGCCGCTCGCAGTGATCGACAAAGCGGTAACCGGCTCGTCGACATACAAAGCGTGGACGACATTGCCGTAGCCGTCACGCGCCTCGCGCAGCCGGGCGTTGCAATCGACATCGATCCGCCAGTCGAGCACCGTCTGGTTCAGGCAGCTCAAGGGCGTCAGACGAAGCATCTGGACGACGTCAGTCAGCGGCCGGCTGAAGCGATAAAGGGTGCGGTGGGAGATGGTTAGGCGCATTAGGGGAATCGGAACTGGTGTGAGATTGCGGCGTCGAGCTGGTTGTTCTGGGCGATGTAGTCCTTGAGGAATTCGTGGAGGCCGCCGCGGAAGACGGCGTCGATGTTTGTTTCGGTGAGCTGGGTGTGGCGAAGGCGCGCCAGGCGGTCGGCCTCGCCCTGCCGGCCGGTGCGCCCGCCGATGGCGGCAAGGAGATCGACGACTTCGGTCGACGTCCCGACGATCGAGCGCGGCAGCTCGCTTCGGAAGAGCAGCATGTCGGCGACCAGCCATGGCTTGAGCGTATCCTGGTAGAACAAGCGGTAGGCGTTGCGCGCCGAGACGGTCTGCAGGATCGCCGTCCACTGATCGCGGTCGAGCACGCCGCCGACCTGCTGGCCCTTCGGCAGGAGCAGATAATATTTCACGTCAAGCAGCCGCGCGCTGTTGTCGCCGCGCTCGATCGCGGAGCCGAGGCGCATGAACCAGAAGCTCTCATGCCGAAGCATCCGCACCAGCGCGCCCTCGAACCCGCGGCTATCCGCCTTGAGCGCGTCGATCAGGCTCAGCGTGCTCTGCGTGCCGCCGGGGCTGGTGCGGTCGCGAATGTCGAGCCAGGCGCGGTTGATCGCCTGCCAGACCTCCGAGGTGAGCGCGTTGCGCGCCGAGCGCGCATTGTCGCGGGCGCGCGCCAGGCAGGAGCGCACCGAATTGGGATTGTCCATGTCGAGCGCAAGCGTCCGGCAGACGTTGAAGGCGGTCGCGCCCGGCGGTGCAGGCTCGCCGCGCGCCGGGCCGCGGCCGACCACCGCAAGCGCGCTTTCCCAGGCGGCGCTTGCGGCGTCCGCGCCATAGGACAAGGAACTCAGCCGAAGCGTCGCCTCGATGAGGCGCGTGGTGAATTCGGCGCGCTCCATGTAGCGCCCGATCCAGTACAGGTTAGAGGCGGTACGGGAGAGCATGCTGCCCCTCCGGCTTGGCGAGGATCAGGCTGTCCTTGGTGCCGCCGCCCTGACTGGAATTGACGACCAGCGAGCCTTGCTGAAGCGCCACCCGGGTCAGGCCGCCGGGCACGATCGCCACCCGATCGGCGCCGCTCAGCACAAAGGGGCGGAAATCGACGTGGCGCGGCGCAACCCCGGCGTCGGTCAGCGTGGGGACGGTGGAGAGCGCCAGCGTCGGCTGGGCGATGTAGCGCCGAGGCTCGGCAATCAAGGCGGCGCGGAACGTCTCGACCTCCGCCTTGGACGCGGTCGGCCCGATCAGCATTCCGTAGCCGCCCGAGCCGTCGACCAGCTTGACGACCAGTTTCTCGAGGTTGTCGAGCGTGTAGCGAAGCGCATCGGGTTCGCGGCAGCGGAAGGTCTCGACATTGGGCAGGCGCGCCTCTTCGCCCATATAATAACGCACGATCTCCGGCATGAAGCTGTAGACCGCCTTGTCGTCGGCGATGCCGGTGCCGGGTGCGTTGACGATCGTGACGTTGCCGGCGCGATAGGCGGCCATCAGCCCCGGGACGCCGAGCCCGCTCTGGGGATTGAAAACCAGCGGATCGAGATAGGAGTCGTCGATCCGGCGGTAGATGACGTCGACCCGCACCCGGCCCTCGATGGTGCGCATGTAGACGATGTCGTCCGCCACCTCGAGATCGCGGCCCTCGACCAGCTCGATGCCCATGCTGTCGGCCAGGAAGCTGTGTTCGTAAAAGGCGCTGTTGTAATGGCCCGGCGTGAGCAGGACGCAGACCGGTGCGTGCGCACCCGTCGGCGCGACCGAGAACAAGGTGTCGCGAAGCAGATCGGGATAGGTATCGATCGGCTCCACCGCGAGCCGGGCGAACAATTCGGGGCAGAGCCGAAGCATCGCCTCGCGGTTTTCGAGCATGTAGGAGACGCCGGAGGGCGTGCGGGCATTGTCCTCCAGCACAAAGAAATCCTCAGGCCCGGTGCGCACGATGTCGATGCCGCAGATATGGGTGTAGATGCCGTGCGGCGGGGGCGCGCCGACCGCCGGGATGCAGAATTGCGGATTGGCGAGGATCACCTCCTCCGGCACCACCTTGTCGTTCAGGATATGGCGCGGCCCGTAGATGTCGGCGACAAAGGCGTTGAGCGCGCGCACCCGCTGCTCCAGCCCGAGCGACAGTTTCTCCCACTCGGCCGAGGTGAAAAGGCGGGGGATGATGTCGAACGGAATGATCCGTTCGCCGGCCTGCTCGTCGCCATAAACGCTAAAGGTGATGCCGAGGCTTCGGAAGGCGGCTTCGGCGGTGGCCTGGCGGCGCGCCAACTCGGCAACCGGCGTGTCCTTCAGCCAATCGCCCAATTGCTCGAAGCCGGGCCGCGCATTGGGGCCGGCACCCTGCCCCCAAAGCTCATCAAAGGCGCGGCGGGCCGGCATCGTCAGGCGAGACAGCGCGAGCGCAGCAGCGCCGCTTCGTCGGGTGCGCGGCCGCGGAAGGCCACGAAGCTTTCCATCGGATCGCGCGAATTGCCGGGCGCAAGCACTTCGCGGCGGAGGCGATCGGCGAGATTCGCATCGAACAGGTCGCCCGCCTCGCCGAACGCCTCGAAGACATCGGCGTCGAGCACTTCGGACCACAGATAGCTGTAATAGACGCTGGCATAGCCGCCGTCGAAGACGTGGGTGAAATAAGCGAGGCGATGGCGCATGCCGATCGCGTCCGGCATGGCGAGCACCGCCAGCGTTTCGCGCTCGAACGCGGCGATGTCGGCGGGCGGCGGATCGGCCTGGTGAAGCGCCAGGTCGACCATCGCCGAGGCGAGGAATTCGACCGTCGCGAAGCCCTGCCCGAAGCTTTCGGCGCGGGCGACGGCATCGGCCAGCGCGCCGGGCACGCCGAGCGCGCGAAGCGCCTCCGGGGATGCGACCCAATGCTCCATCAGCTTGCTCGGGAATTCGACGAAGTCGCGCGCGACGGCGGTGCCGGCGAGGCTTGGATAGGTCACGTCGGACAGCAAGGCGTGAAGCGCATGGCCGAATTCATGGAACAGGGTGCGGGCTTCGTCCAGCGACAGCAAGGCGGCGGCCTCCGGCTCGGCCCGGGTGAAGTTGGCGACGGTGTAGACGATCGGCGTTACCGCCCCATCGAGCTTTTCCTGCACGCGCAGGCTTCCCATCCAGGCGCCGCCATGCTTTTCCGGGCGAGCGAGGTAATCGGTGAACAGCAGGCCGACCGGCGCCCCGCTACGTTCGACGGACCAGGCGATCACGTCGGGATGGTAGACCGGCACGTCGTCGCGGCGGGTGAAGCTCAGGCCATAGAGCCGCTCGGCGGCGGCAAAGGCGGCGGCGCGGACCTTGCCGAGCGAGAGGTGCGCGCGGATTGCGCCGGCATCGAAGGCGAAACGCTCACGCCGGATGCGGTCGGAGAAATAGCGCCAGTCCCAGGCGGCGAGCGTGAAGCCGCCGCCGTCGCGATCGACGATCTCCTGAAGCATCGCCGCTTCGCGCTGCGCCTGAACCAAACCGGGGCGCCAGACGCGGTCCATCAGCCCGGCGGCGGCGGCCGGTTCCTTGGCCATCGAATCCTCGAGCGCGAACTCGGCATAGGACGCGTAGCCGAGCAGCCGCGCCTTCTCCTGCCGAAGCGCGACGATCTCGGCGATGACCGGCAGATTGTTATGCGGGCCGGACTGGCAGCGGCCGGTAAAGGCGCGCCACATCCGCTCGCGAACGGCGCGGTTGTCGGCCAGCGTCAGGAGGCCTTCATAGGTGCCGCGGTCGGCGCCGAACAGGAGCTGGCCGGAGAGGCCGCGCTCGGCGGCGCGTGTTGCGGCGACGGCGCAAAGGTCCGCGGGGATGCCCGAGGCCTCGTCTTCCGCGACGACGATCTCCGTGGCATTGGTGGCGGCGAGGACATTCTGGCCGAAGGCGACGCCCAAGGCGCCGAGGCGCTCGCTTATCGCGCCGAGCCTTGTCTTGCATTCGGGATCGAGCGCCGCGCCGCCGGCGATGAAGCCTTTATAGCTGTTCTCGACCAGCCGCTTCTGCTCCGGGCCGAGGCTCTCGCGATCCCGCCACACGGCGGCGATGCGCGCGAAGAGCTGCGGATCGTGGCTGACCTCGGTGCCCCAGGCGGTGAGCTTCGCGGACACCTCCGCTTCGATCGCGTGGATAGCGTCGCCGGCCTGGGCCGAGGACAGCATCCAGAAGACCCGCCGGACCCGCGCCAGCTCGGCGCCCGAGCGTTCCAGCGCGGCGATCGTGTTGTCGAAATCGGGCGCGGCAGGATTGCCGGTGATTGCAGCGATCTCGGCGCGGCTGATCGCAATGCCGGCTTCGATCGCGGGCAAAACCTGGGCGGGGTCGAGGGCCGCGAAATCGGGCGATTCCGCCGGCCCGCCCCAGGGCGCAAGCAAGGCCTCAGCCAACCTTGTCCACCACTTCGGTATGAACGTCGAAGCCGGTGAGGATCGCCGATCCGAAGGCGGTGGTCAGTGCGCAATCGGTGGCGTCGCGGCCCCGCGCCATGAGGATTCGGCCGACCCGCGGCGTGTTGTGGCGCGCATCGACGGTGTGCCATTCGCCGCCCAGATAGGCATCGAACCACGCCGAGAAATCCATCGGGCTGTCCGAACGCGGGACGCCGATTTCGCCAAGGAAGCCGGTGCAATAGCGCGCCGGAATGTTCATGCAGCGGCACAAGGTGATCGCGAGATGGGCGTAATCGCGGCAGACGCCCTTCCCTTCCTGATGCGCGTCCCAGGCGGTCTTGGTCGGCCGAGCGTAGTGATAGCCGAACTCGATCTGCTTGTGGGTGAAATCGAGGATCGCCTGAAGCCGCGTCCAGCCCGGCTCGACATGGCCGAACAGGCCCCAGGCGGTGTCGGACAGCCGGTCGGTTTCGCAATAGCGGCTGCCCAGCAGGTAGACGAGAACGTCGTCGGGCAGGTCCTGCACTTCGTGCTGGATCGCGCCGGGCGAGAGGCGGTCGGGCTCGCCCGAATCCTCGATGACGAAATTGTTGGACAGCAGGGTCTCGCCCTCCGGCAGGAGGAAGCGCGTCGCGACATTGCCGAAGCCGTCGACATAATCGTGCATCGGAATGTCCGGATCGCTGACCAGCTTCGGCTGGGTGCGCAGATCCTGGTGGCGGCTTTGGTGGACGCCGAGCAGCGCCATCATCGGCGTCGGCTGCCGGGTGGTGAAGCGAATGTCGTAGCCGGCGCGGATCAACATCTGTTTTTCTTACTTCCTGCTTGCCGCCGCCCGAGGCGGGGGGGCCGTGAATTGCGCCGGATCGTCGAGCGAGACGACGACGTCGACCGACATACCCGCGTCGCTGCCGGGGAAGCCGCTCCACGTCCCCGAGATCGGGATGGCCTGGGCCGGATCGCGGGCCTCGGCGACGCGGATCAGGCCCGCATTGCCGACGATGCCGTTGGTTGGATCGAATTCGACCCACCCCGATCCGGGCAGAAAAATCCGCACCCAGGCATGGGTGCTGCCCCCGCCGATCCGGCCCGAAGTTCCCTTGGGATTATAAAGGTAGCCGGAGATGAAGCGCGCCGCCAGCCCCAGCGCGCGGACCGCCTCCATCATCAGAACGGCGAAATCGCGGCACGTCCCCTGGCGCTTGGCGAGCGTCTCGATCGGCGTCTGCGTGCCCTTTTCCGCGCGCGGCAGATAGGTGAAATCGCGGCGGATCGTCTTGGTCATGGCCGTCAGCATTGCCAGCGTGTCGGTTTCGCTGTTCTTTTTGACGAAGCCGCGGGCCCAATGATCGAGGATGCGCTCCGGATCGTGATGCTGGCGCTCGGTTGAGCGGAGAAGATCGGGCATGTCCTCCGGCGCGTAGCCGAACGGGTAGCGGCGCGCATAAGGCTCGATCTCGACCTCTTCGGTGAGCAGCGGCTTGTGCTCCATTCGGATCCAGCTTTCGATCCTGAGCTCCTTGGCGCGCCGGTCGAACGTGGCGAGCGCGAGGGAGTTGCCGAACACGTCCTGGGTCCAGCGCAGCTCGGCGGGCTCGGGATCGATGGTCAGCCGCGATTCAAGCAGATGCTGGTCGTAGCTTTCGCGCGGGCGGACAAATATACGGTGCTCCCCGAAGGCCACGGGCTGCCGATAGGCATAGCGGGTCACATGAGAAATAGTCAGGATCGTCATGCAGAACCGGCCCGCCGTCACAATGTCGCCAGGCGACCCTATACTGGCGGCCGACGAGCCACCACCCGTAGCGACGGTGCGTCCGAACGCGCCGTCGCCATTCCTGTTGTTAGGCGATCATGGGGGCAATTTGTTCCCGCGCCGCATGGGGTCGCTGGGCCTGGCCGAGGCTGAGACGCGGCGGCACATTGCGTGGGACATCGGGGTGTGCGCGCTCGGCACGATGCTCGCTACGCGGCTGGACGCCACCTTCATCCACCAGCGTTATTCGCGGCTGGTGATCGATTGCAACCGGCGGCCGGGGGCGCCGGATTCGATCCCGCCGGTGAGCGACGGCACGGCGATTGCGCCGAACGCCGCGCTGGGGCCGGCCGGTGCGGCGGCGCGGGTGGCGGCGATCCACACGCCTTATCACGAGGCGATCGCCGCGGAGATCGGGCGGCGGAGCGCGGCGGGGCAGGAGACGATCCTGGTTTCCTTGCACAGCTTTACGCCGCGGATGAAGGGGTTGGACCGGCCGTGGCAGGTGGGGATCCTCCACAATGCGGGAGACAATCGCTTTGCGCGGGCGATGCTGGCGGCCTTTGCGGCGGACCCGGCACTGACCGTCGGGGACAACGAGCCTTATGCAATGGACGTCATCGACTACACGGTGCCGGTGCACGCTTATCCGCGGGGCCTGCCTTATGCGGAAATCGAGATCCGGCAGGATTTGCTGGGCGACGATGCCGGGGTGGCGGACTGGTGCGGCCGGGTCGAGCAGGCGCTGAACGCGGCGCTGCGTTGCTTTGGGTCTTTGGACGAGAGCCCGAGGGGCTGACGTCCCCCTGCGGGGTCGTTCAGAATAGCGACAGACCTGAAGGCAAGGAAAAAGGGCCGGAAGCGATCTGCTTCCGGCCCTTTTCATTTTCGTGAAGCGCTTCCGCGCCGACTTCTTAGAAGTTGAAGTCGGTCGCGATGAGCGGCTGGCCGTCGGCTACGTTCACCTGGATGTAGAGATCGCCGACCTTGTCGCCGTTGGTGTCGCCGATCACGAACCAGACGCCTTGCAGCGCTTCAAAGGCGCGGAGTTCGCCGGCCGTGCCGGTGAAGCCGCTGTCGCCGATGAAGGTGAAGGCGCTGTTGCCATCGGCGGCATTGCCGTTGGCATCGATCGCCGTCAGGTCGACCTTATCACCCTTGCTGAAGTCGAGGATGGTGTCGGCCGCGGAGAAGGTGGAGTCGCTGACCACCCGGTAGGTGAAGGTATCGTTGCCGGTACCACCGCTCAGCGTATCCGCACCGGCACCGCCGACGAGCGTGTCGTTGTTGCCGCCACCATTGAGCTCGTCCTTGCCGGCATTGCCCGACAGGAAGTCGTTCTTGCCACCGCCGGTGAGCCGGTCGGCGCCGGAGCCGCCCTGAACCGTGAAGGCGCTCAGGGTTTCGGCGCTGCCGTTGAAGGTCAGCGTCTCGCTGGCGTTGAGCGAGTTGGCAAGAACGGTGAGCGCGCCCGTCACCGCGGCATCGGTGGTGGTGAAGTTGTAGTTCACCGGAGCGCCCGGGCCGTTGGTGTACACCTGAAGGCGCTCGATCCCGACGAGATCGTCGGCGTCGAAGGTCATGGTGTAGTTGCCCATCAGACCGATCGTGTCCGTGCCGGCACCGCCGTCCGTTGAGTCGGCGTTGGTGAGAGCGGCACCGTAATAGAAGAAGTCGCTGCCGGCCCCTCCGCTTACCGTGTCGTTTCCGCCGTCGTCCAGCACCACCAGGTCGTTGCCCGCGCCCATGGCGATGACATTGTCCAGGCTGTTGGCGCGGACGCCCTGGTCGCCGGCCGCGGTGCCGGTGAGGTTCTCGATGAAGTTCGGCAGGACGTAGAGCATGGTGTAGTCGGTCTTGCTGCCGAGCGCCGTCTTGACCGTGTCGGTGCCTTCGCCGTCGAGCTCCGTCAGGGAGTCCCCGACGTCGGCGACGATGTAGGTATCGTCACCGGCTCCACCCGTCATCACGTCGTCGCCAGCGTCACCCGCCAGGGTGTCGTTGCCGTTGCCGCCCAGGAGGGTGTCGATGCCTTCGCCGCCGTTCAGCATGTCGTTGCCTTCGCCGCCGTCGAGCATGTCGACGCCGTCGCCGCCGTTCAGCGTGTCGGTGCCGCCACGGCCGAAGAGCTGATCGTCGCCGGCGCCGCCGTTGAGCGTATCCGTATCCGCGGCATTGGGGGCAGACGGGCTGTTGTTGCCGTCGATCATATCCGCGCCGGCAGTGCCGGTCAGAGTGTCATTGCCCGAGCCGCCGAGGATGAGGACCACGTCGTTGGTGTTGCCGACCGGCGTAAGCGTGTCGATCGCAGTGCCCGCGTTGAAGGTCACATCCGTGGTCAGGTTGCGGAAGTTGAAGTCGGTGCCGACATTCTTCAGGTCGTTGCCGCTGACCGTGAGGCCAACCACATCGACGCCGACCGAAAGGCCCGTGCCGAGGTTCTGCAGCGCGTTGTCCGCGATGTTCGCCGTGGAAGTTCCCGACATGTCGAGGTTGATGCCGGTACGCGCCCATTCAACCGTGTTGCCAGTGACGGTGAGGGAAACGCCGCCGCCGTCGAACCAGATCGCCCGGCCCCAGGAAGCGCTGCCGAACATGCTCTGCATCGTGCCCGAGATGAGGTTGCCGGTGATGGCAATCCCGCCGTCAGCGATGACCTGCGAGAAGATCGCGCGGTTGTCGGACGCCGCACCCGACACCGTCGACCAGAAGATCGAGTTGGTGACGAGGTGACCGGTTGCGCCGCCACCGGTGTTGAACTGCAGCGCAGGGCCGCCGGCCGTGGTCGAAGCGTTGTTGAGGAAGCGCAGGCCGTCGAGGGTGACATTGTCCGCCGCGGTAACCTTGGCGTGACCGATGATGGTGGTCTCGCCGGTGCCGCCCGAAGCATCGCGGCCGGCAACGGGAGTGCCCGCCTCAGCGCCGAGAATGCGGACGCCGTGGTTGATCGTCAGATCCTCGGTGTAGGTGCCGGCGGCCACGCGGATCGTGTAATTGTCGCTCGAAGCATCGATCGCGCCCTGGATGGTGCCGAACGTGCCGACCAGATTACCGTTCGCGTCGAACAGCTGGACCGGTGCGGCAAGGTCGAGAACCTGGCCCCCGAAGCTCAGCTTTTCAATGCCGGTGAGCGTGTCCGCACCCTCGTCGCCGTTCCCGGAAACGTTGTCCGTGACCGAGCTGTAGCCGGTTACGCGACCGTCGGAGTCGGTGACGGTCACGATCGTGTAGTCGGAAGCCGGGCCGTCATAGACGGCCGTGTCGGTGCCCGTGCCGCCGTCGAGCTTGTCGTCGCCGGAGCCGCCCTTCAGCGTGTCGTTGCCGGCCAGGCCGATCAGCGTGTCGTTGCCGTCGCCGCCGCTAAGAACGTCGTTACCGGTTGCGCCGGTGAGCGTCTCGTCCAGAGCGTCGATGCCCGTCAGCGTCAGGTTGCCGATGAAGCCGTCGAAGTTGAAGGCCGTGAAGCCGCCCGTATAGCCGTTGCTGATCGCGAAGATGGTGACGAAACCGTTGGTCGCACCAGTGCCGTCGCGGTCGATCTGCACCAGCAGATCGCTGCCCGACTGGGTCAGGCGGAGATTGTTGGTGAACGGGTTGCTGTTCGCGGCGTAACCGGTGAGCCCGGAGTTCAGGTAGGCAGTCCACTCGAACCTGTCGCCGGTATCGCCCCGCTCGAAGTCGGTCACGCGGTTGGTGCGGGCCGTAGCCGCCACCTCCGCGGACGTCCCACCCAGCTGAATGATGTCGGCGCCGGAACCCAGCGTGAGCTGGTAGCTGTTGACGGTGGTTGCGCCGCGCATGCTGATGCTGACGATGTCGGCACCGGATCCGGCGTTGACCGTGGCGCTGGCGACGCCGCTCAGGACGATGCGATCGTTACCCGCGCCGCCGTCAACCGTTACGACATCGACGTTGCGATCGCTGGAAGTCGTACCCAGCGCCATGTAGGTAGCGGTCGACAGGCCCGCCGTATTGGTCGCCAAGGCCGCCGACAGGGTGCCGCCGCGCAGCTCGATGAAGTCGTCGCCGGCGCCGCCGTCCATGTTGATGTTGGTCGCAACGGCCGCAGCAGCGCGCGTCACCTGGATGCTGTCATTGCCGCCGTACCCGAAGAGCGAGTCCGTCTGGCTGAGCGCAGTGGCGCCGGCGCCGACGCCGGTGTCGATGATCAGGTTGAAGTCGTCGGTGCCCCGCAGAGTGTCGCCGAAGGCGGAGCCGGTGAGGTATTCGATGCTGATCAGCGTATCGGTGCCCACACCCGTGTTCTGGGCCACACCGTCCAACCGCAGGTCGACGTTCACGCCAACCGTCGAGTTGACGTGGGTAACCGTATCCAGGCCCTCGCCGCCGATCAGGGTGTCGTTGCCGAGACCACCCTCCAGGGTGTCATTGCCGTACCAGCCGTCGAGAGTGTCGTCGCCGGCATTGCCGGTGAGGCTGTCAAGCGTGCCGCCGCCCTTGACGACATCGTTGACGCTGGTGCCGCGGAAGGTGACCCGCTCGATGCTGGTCAGCGAACCGACGCTCACGCCGTTGAAGGTGATGTCGCTGTTGCCGGCGAGGCTGCCGATGTCGAAGGCGATGCCAACGGTGCTCCCGACGACGCCAGCACGGTTCTCATAGGCCATGATCGCGATGTCGGTGCCATCACCGCCGTCATAAGTATCGTCGCCGCCGTCGTTGGCGAAGAAGCCGCCATTGGTGGCGCCGATGGTGCCGTTCAGAGTGTCGTCGCCGTCTCCGCCGCGCAGGATGTCGTTGCCGAGGCCGCCGGACAGATAATCGTTGCCGAGGCCGCCCTCGAGCGTGTCGGCGCTGCCGTCGTCCGCCGCGCCGCTCGTGCCGCCCAGCAGGAAGTCGTTCCCGTTACCGCCGAAGATCACGTCGTTGCCACTGTTGCCCTGGACGATGTCCGCCCCGGCGCCGCCGGTGAACCGGTTGGCCGCTGCGTTACCGACGAACGAGTTGGCGGCGACGGCAGAACCGATCACATTCTCGATGTTGCTGATCGTGTCGGAGCCGGTGGACGTGCCGGTGTTCTGCGCCGTGAGGGTGTTGAGGTTGACAATGACCGACGAGGTCGCGGCGGAATAATCGAGCGTATCGATACCGCCTGCGCCGTTGTAGGTGTCGTTGCCGCCGCCGTCGAAGAAGATGTTGTCGTTGGTGTCGCCCGTGACGTTGTCCGCGCCCGAACCGGTGCGGACGTTCTCGAAGCCCGAGATGGTATCGGTGCCCCAGCCCGTGACCTGAGCGGTCAGCGTGGCCAGGTTGACAGTCGCGGGGGTCGAACCGGTGAAGGCGAGCGTGTCGATGCCCGCACCGCCGGCGAGGACGTCGTCGCCGAGGCCGCCTTCGATGACGTTAGCATTGTCGTCACCGGTCAAGGTGTCGGCGTTGGCGCTGCCGGTCAGGTTCTCGATGCTGCGCAAGGTGGCGATCGCCAGGCCGGCAATGGTGGCCGTGCTGTCGGTCGCGCCGTTCAGCGTGGCTGTAACGCCCGCCGCGCTGCCCGCGAAGGATGCCGTATCCGACCCAAGGCCGCCGTCCAGCAGGTCGACGGTGCCGCCCGCATTTGCGCCCGGGTTGAGCGTGTCGTTGCCCGCGCCGCCCGTCAGGGTGTTTGCGTTGGCGTCGCCGGTGAGGCTGTCGTTGGAAGCGGAGCCCAGCAGGTTTTCGAACTCGCTGAGCGTGTCGGTGCCTGCGCCCGTATTCTGCGCCGCGCCTTGCTGGCCGAGGCTTACCGTCACGCCGGACGTGGCACCGGCATAGGAGGCGGTGTCGCTGCCGACCCCGCCGGCCAGGATGTCGTTGCCCAAACCACCTTCGATGACGTTGCCGTTAGCATCGCCGGTCAGGGTGTCGTTCAGGGCCGAACCGATCACGTTCTCGAAGCCGAGCAAGGTGTCGTTGCCGGCAGCAACCGTGTTCTGGGCATCGCCCTGCTGCTGATTGAGGTCAACGGTCACGCCGGTCGTCGACCCGCCGGTGAAGGCGTTGACGAACGACACGGTGTCGTTGCCGTTGCCGCCGATCAGCGTGTCGTTGCCGATCGTCCCCATCACGAAGTCGTTGCCGGCACCGCCATTCGCCATCAGGCTGCTGGTGTTGTTGGCGGTGAAAGTGGTCGTTCCAGCAGCGCCCTGCAGCGAGATGTGCAGCTGATAGGTCTGCCCCGCCGTCAGGGGCTGGGCCACGGCCGTTCCGGTCCACTGGCCGACGCGGATGTAATAGGTCCCCGCGGCAGCGAAGGTGTAAGTGATGTAGCCGTCGTCGTTCACGGTCGTGCCGGGATCGCCGGGACCGGTATCGTTGGTGGCGAGCAGGTTGCCGGCGCTGTCGACCAGCTCGATGATGCTGTCGCCGAGCGAGCCGGTTCCGTCGATGTCGAAAACCGCCTGCGCACCGGCCGCGCTCACATCGATGCGGTAATATTCGACGGAGCCGCCCGCCGCCGTGGCGTTGATCGTCGCGTGCGGGACCGTGGTCGAGTTCGCAATGTTCGGATTGGAGTCGATATCATAGAAGCCGGCCGTGTTGACGGCGGTGCCGATGCTGCCGTTGTTGGTGGCCTGCGTCTTGGTAATGTCGGGCTGCGAGGCCGGAGTGCCGACGATGAAGTTGGTGGTGACCGTGAAGCCGCCGCCGATCAGACGGTCGTCGCCCGCGCCGCCCGACAGGTTGTCCGCGCCGCCGGCGCCGCCGCTCAGCGTGTTGTTCTGGCTGTTGCCGGTCAGCGTGTCGTTGCCGATCGTGCCCTGGACGTTCTCGATGCTGCGCAGGGTATCCGTTTCGCCATCGTGCGTCACGATGACGTCCGCACCCGTGTCGTTCAGGGTGACGTTGACGCCGGTGGTGTTGGTGAAGATCGCCGTGTCGCTGCCGGCGCCGCCGTCGAGGATGTTGTTGGCCGTGTTGCCCACGAAGATGTCGTTGCCGACGCCGCCCGTGGCGTTCTCGATCAACGAACGCGTGTCGTTGTTGTAGAGCAGCGCCATGGCGAAGTTGCCCGGAGCGAGGTTGACGAGGTTCTGATAGGCCAGGTTGTTGGCAAGCTGGGCCTGATCGACGGTCGAGAACTCGCCCGGACGCAGATCGATGGTGACGCCGTTGGCGTAGTTGCTGGCATCGATCGTGTCGGTGCCGCCGCCGTCCCAGATCGTCAGGAAGATCTTGTTGCCCGAAGGCGCGCCCTGGCCGACTCCGTTGATGAACATCTCGCCCGTGGTCTGGCTGAACGTGTAGGTGCTGTCGGTGGAATTCTGGTTGAAGTTCGCGCCGTACATGTACTGCGTCGCGGCAATATCATACTGCATGTAGGTTTGCGGCTGATTGATCTTCTCGCCGGCGAAGTTGCTGTTGGTGAACGGAGCCGGGGTGTAGGTCATCAGCGACCAGGCCTGGCCGTCACGATCCGGGGTCAGCGACTGGCTGCCGTAGCGCGGCGAGGTGCCGAAGTAGAAGGACAGATCGCTGTTCGTGTAATCCTGGTGCCCGTGCTTCAGGCCAATGGTGTGGCCGATCTCGTGCAACATGGTGGCGAAGCCCCAGGTACCCTTGTAGGCGAGGTCGTAATAAGGCTGGTTGGTGCGGCCGAACCACATGTCGCCCGCAAGGCCGCGGGTGTCCGACGGGAAGTTGCCGTAAGCGGAGCCCGCGTCCTGGTCGGCGGTCTGCGAGATCCGGAAGTTGGCGTGAACGGTGTCGGTCTCGGTGATCTCGGTGAACTTGAGGCCCGAAAAGCCCGAAAGCTGCGCGAAACCGGCGCGTGCCGCGGCCTGCTGCTGCGGGCCGAGGTCGATGTGGTAGAGGCTGACGCCGTTCGCGTCATAGCCGCTGCCGCTGTAGTTCGTGCCCGAGGTCGGGAAGCTGAAGGTGAGGTCGGTCGTGCCCCACTTCGCGCCGATCAGGATGGCATCGACATTGCGGACGCCCGAGAAAAAGCGGCTGCCGTCCGGGTTGGTGCCGAGCGGCAGGAGCTCGCCGATGGGGCCGGTCGTCGGGTTGGCCGCGGTCGGGTCGAAAGGCTTGCCCGTTTCGCCGTTCTTGGCGTCCGACATGCTTTGGCACGCGGAGCAGGAGCAACCCGAAACGATCGTCTCGTGATTGGTCGCTTCCCAGGTGCCGAGAACGACCTGCGGAGCGCCAAGAACGTCACCGGTGGCCGTTTCGCCACCCGTCGGAGCGCTGATGCCGATCTCAAGGCCGGGGCTTGCGATGTCGCCCGTCGGAGCGACGATGCCGATCTCGAGCCCGGGAGTGGTCACGCCGCCGCCCGGCGCGCCGGTGCCGACTTCGAAGCGGTGGAACTGATTGCCGATAATGTCGTTGTTGGTGTGGAGCGAATCGTCGCTGCCCGAGGTGCTGGTGGTGCCGAAGGTGGTGCCGCGCTTGGAAATGGTCATTTGATTTTCCCCCCGGGTGACGCGCTCACTGGCGGCGCGACACCATGAATGTGGCCACGGACGAATCCGCTTAAGAATTTGCTAACGGTCCGGCTTATTCGCGGAAATTGACCAGCGGTCAAGCGGTTTGGCGGCGAAAATCGCGCAGAGGCCACTGAAAAATCACAAATAAATCAAAGCGCACCCAGAATGGGCCAATATCGGACCGGTCCTGCCGGGCGCCCCCTTGGCAGGCTCGCGGCCTGCGCCTCCCCTTCCCCACCGGCGCGGACGAACTGCCCGGTGACTCGCCCGCGCGGTTCCTGTAGCAAAGGGTGTGCTCAAACTTACACGGGCCGTGATGCCCTGCCTCCTGCTGCCAGCGATCGCAGCACTCGCCGCCTGCAATCCTCCGCCTCAGGAAGCCACCATGCGCAGCCCAAGCCCTGTTCAAGAAACCTTCGCCGACCAAGCGCGCGCGGCGGCGACGCAGGCTCCCGGTGCGGCCGCGCCGGGCTCGACCGAGCGAGTCGCCGGTGACCGCGCGCACGCCGCCGGGGAAACGGTCCCGGAGCGGACGGCCGCGGCAGCCGCTCCTGCTCCGGCAGCGCGGGCGGACTCGGCCGACGAGGCCCGGGGGCGGCGAACCTTGTCGACCGCGTTCGTCAGGGTGGGCGCCGACGGATATCTGACGGTGGAGCTGCGCAACGGCCAGACGATGGTTCTTCGCAACGTGGTCATGGGTCCGGCGGAATATTGCGGACAGGTGCTCGGCGCTTCCGGCAAGTCGCGCTATTGCGGCGGGTACGGCGACGTCTCGGCGGCCCGACCGGGCGGTGGGCCGAACCCCGGCGGCGGCCCGAATCCAAGCACTCTCGACACCGTTGACCTGGGACCCGCTTCCCCCAAACGCGATTAGCCGCCAGCTGATGTGGCAGGGCGAACCACTGCCGGCCGTGTTCGGTCCGGCGCACTTTTCGGGGAAGCAGGGATGGACGCGCTGGCGTTGCAATCGGTCGCGGATGGCGACGACGGGGAGATCCGCGATATTCTGGCGGAGGTGTGCGCCGCCACCGAGATGGGGTTCGCCGCCGTTGCCCGGGTAACGGAGGACCGCTGGATCGCCTGCCAGGTGCTCGACCGGATCGGCTTCGGCCTCGCGCCCGGCGCGGAACTCGAGGTGCAGAAGACGATCTGCAACGAAATCCGCCAGCACGCCCAGGCCGTCGTGTTCGACGATGCCAACGATGATCCCGCATGGGAGACGCACCCGGTGCCGGTCTTTTTCGGGTTCAGAAGCTATGCCTCCTTTCCGGTGTTCCTTGCCGACGGCAGCTTCTTCGGCACCTTGTGCGCGATCGACCCCGCGCCGCGGCAGCTTTCCACGGCGGCCGTCCTTGCGAACCTGCGCGACTGCGCGAGCCGGGTTGCCGCGATCCTGAGCGCAAAGCGGGCCGTTTGAACTACACGATTTTAGTGCCGACGAGGGTGTCGGAAGTAAACGGCAAGTAAAACAATATCCCTAACAACTTGTTAATACAAAATACCTGAGCAAAAATTCGCTTTGCGGAACCCCCGAGCTGCACTGGACGTTATTGATCCAGTTGAATGTACTGTCGTCAACAGTACACGTGTCGGGCCTCGGGGAGCGTGAGATGCATCCATCCGCAATTGACTTGAACATAAGCGAAACTGCGGTGCCGGAACACCTGCGCGCCGACGCCTTCCTTCGGGCAAGAAACCCCGCCCCTTCGATCCTGGTGATCGACGATGAGCCCATTGTTGCGCGGATGATCGCGCACGTTGCCGAAGAATGCGGCTACCGCGCCCGTTTCACGATCAATGCCGCCGCCTTTCGCGCGCAATATGGGATGGAGCCCTCCGACATCGTGCTGCTTGACCTCTCCCTCCCGGGCGGCGACGGCATCGAGTTGCTGAGGTTCCTTGCCGAGCAAGGCTCCACATCCGTGATCTTCATCGTCAGCGGCTTCGACCGCCGGGTTCTGGAAGCGGCGCAGCGACTGGGCGAGGGCCTGGGCCTGAACATGGGCGGCACGCTCACCAAGCCGGTTTTCGTCCGCGATCTGGAAGGGGCGCTTGCCGGCGCCGATCATCTGCTCGCCGCCAACCAAGGGGGCCGCCATGACCGCCGCGTCTGCCTGGGAGCATAATTGCGCAACGCGCCTGCAGCTTGCGCTGAACCGCGGTGGCCTGTCCCTCGCTTATCAGCCCAAGATGCACATCGGCACCGGAACGGTAACGGGAGTCGAGGCGGTCGCCCGCTGGAAGGACGCAGAGCTCGGAACCGTCTCTCCCGCCCAGTTCGTACCCGTGGCGGAGAGCTGCGGCCTGATCGACGCCTTCACGCAGTGGGTACTTGAAACAGCGGTACGGCAGTGGGTCGAATGGCGCGAGCAGGGCGTGCAGTTGCACCTGTCGGTCAACGTATCCGCGCTCAACCTGCGCGATCTCTTCCTGCCCGATCACATCCAGCGGCTTTGCATGGCCGAGGGCATGCCGTGCGAGTTCCTGACGGTGGAGGTGACGGAAAGCGCGACCCAGAACGTGATGCGCCTGCTCGACACGCTTACCCGCTTCCGGATCAAGGGCATCCAGGTGTCGCTCGACGATTTCGGCACCGGCTACTCGTCGCTGCTGCAGCTCAGGCAGCTTCCTTATTCCGAGATCAAGATCGACCAGTGCTTCGTGAAGGACCTCGCCGCCTCGGAGGAGGCCCGGCTGATCGTCAAGGCGGTGATCGATCTTGCGCACGGCATGGGGCTGGTCGCCACCGCGGAAGGCGTCGAGGGCGTCGAAACGCTGGAGCTGCTGCGCGGCATCGGCTGCGACGACGCTCAGGGCTTCCTGATCGCCGAGCCGATGGAGGGCCGCAGGCTGGTGGAATGGCTGATGAACTTCACCCCTCCCCTTGCCGCCGCGGCCGCGCCGGACACCGGGCAGATCCTTCGGATGCACCCTCACGCCGCGGCGGCCTGAGCAAAAGGCCGGTACCTTAACCTTCAGGCGCTACTGCGCCGAAAGTGTGATCATCAGGAGTTTTTCAAATGACCGAGTCTTCATCAAGCATCATGGCACTCATCCTGGGACTCGGCGTCTTCGCGATCATCGTCGCGGTGGGGTGGCGCAGCGTCCAGAACCGCCGCATCCTGCGCTTGCAGGGCGCCAACGGTGCCGAGACGATCATCGTTGCCCTTGAAGACGACGACATCAGCAGCGTCGTCACCACAACGGAGACTTCCGAGCCGGCGCCGGCGCCCGTTCAGCCCACGGTCGTGGTGAACACGGGAACCGTCGAAGCGACGCCTGCGCCTGCTTTCGGCCGAAGCGCAGCCAGGGGCTGAGCCTATCGCATGCCAAGGCGGGCAGCGCTTGCTGGCGCTGCCCGCCTGACCGTCAGCTCAATGCGTCAGCGAGCTTTCCCATGATGCCGTGCCCGAGCGCCTTGTTGAGCGCCGCGGCGACCCGCGTCTGTGCAGCGGCGGCGTCCTTCACCACCAGGGCCATTCCGAAGAATTCGTGAGTGACGCCTTCGTAGCAGGTGTAGCCGACCGCGTTGCCGGCCTGCTCCAGCCGCTCGGCAAGGAGCTTGCCTTCGCTGCGCAGCGGATCGATTTCCGCCGCGATGATCGTTGCCGGCGGCAGGTTCGACAGGTTCGCGTTGACCAGATCTATCCGCGGATCGCTGCGCTGCCCTCCATTCTCGAGGGCGTTATCGAAAAACCACTCCATGAACGGCTTGTTGAGCGGCTTGGCGTCGGCATTCTCGATGTAGGACGGCGAGTTCGTGTCGCCGGATGCGATTGGATAGACCAGGATCTGGGCTGCGGGCTGGACGCCGCCCTCTTCGCGGGCGCGGATCGCAACATTGGCGGCGAGGTTGCCGCCGGCGCTTTCGCCCATCACCGCGAAACGCTCGCCGTCGCCGCCGAAGCTCGCCGCGTTCTGGATCACCCACTGCCACGCCGCCCAGGCGTCCTCATGCGCGGCGGGGAATTTGTCCTCCGGTGCCTGGCGGTAGTGGCAGGAGACAAAGATGCAGTCGGTCGCCTTGGCAAGCGCGCGGGGAGTCGAATCATAAACGTCGAGATCGGCGATCACCCAGCCGCCACCGTGGAAGTAGACCACCACCGGCTTGGTGCCGGTTTCGTCCTGCTTGCCGTAAAGCCGCGCCTTGATCGCACCGCCCGGGCCGGGAATCTCGAAGTCCTTGGTTGCAACGCCAAGGTCGTCGTCGGGATCGATGCCGCGGGCGCGCATCACCTGCTTGGCGCCGTCGGCGGGGGTTGGCTGCTTGCGCGCCTCGGCCGCCGAGAGCGTCCAGGGCGGGGTGAGGCCGAGCGCCTTCACCGCATCCAGGACTTCCTGCATGCTGCCGTCGGGCTGGCCTTGGCCGGTATCGGTAGAGCCGAACAGACCCATGGTACTTCTCCTAATCTGGGTTAAGTGCCTTGAACCTCTCGCGAACTCGCTCTGTTCCGCTTACGGGATAAAGCAGGTGTTGGCGGGATCGGCGCCTCGGAGGTGTTGCACGGCATGAACGGCCCCGAGTGGATGAAGACGGCTGAGCGGGTCGCCAAGTCGTTCCGCGCGGTCACCGCCGGACAGCGCGGCGCCGGCCACAACGTTTACGTCATCCTGCTGCACGATCCGGCGCTGGGCGGGCGCTGGGGCCTTTATGTCGGGCAAACGTCGCGCGACCCGGATCTGCGCTTCGACCAGCACAAGGCGGGGCATAAAGCGAGCCGGGCGGCGCGGCGGTTCGGAGTCGGTCTGCTGCCGGATTTGGTCAGCCACCTCAATCCAATGAAAAGGTGGGAGTCGCTGGAGTTGGAGGCCGCTCTGGCCGATGCCTTTGGCGAGGCGGGGATCGGCTGGATCGAAGGCGGCCACTGAAGGGCGGCACCGGCCGAGGGGACGCCCTAGACCGTCCAGATCAGGACGTTGCCGATCAGCACCACCGCCATGACCAGCATCAGCACGCCCTGTTTGGTGTCGCGGCGCTTGGCGACGAGGTAGAGGCCGCCGGCGGCGAGCACGAAGGCGGCGAGAACGGCAAGGGACAATGCGGCGCTGGCGATGGTCTGCATAGAGCGCCTTCTTGCACCACCGGCGCACCGAAAAAAGGGGCCGTGTTTTCAGGTTTCGTAAACCATGGCGGCTTAACGTTGACGCCATGGCCAAGGCACAAGCACGGCATGGCGCGAAGCAGGCGTTTGGGCGAGTCGCGGATGCGGTCTTGCCGAGCCTGCCCTTGATGCTCGATTCGCTGCTCGATGCCGCGAGCCTTGCCCGCCCCGGGATCGATGCGGAGCGCTACGCCGAGGATCTGCGCGCGCTCGCTGCTGAGCTTGAAGCGCTTACCCGGCAGGTCGAGTCGCTGTCGTCCGGAGTGCCGGCCTACCGGGCAGCGTCCGCAGCCTGAGCCGCTATGATGGCGGCGTAAAGCGCCGGATCGACGTTGCCGCCGGAGAGCACCACCACCGTCCGCTCGCTGACCGGCCCCGCCTTGCCGGCAAGCAGCGCCGCAAGCGCCACCGCTCCGCCAGGCTCCACCACCAGGCGAAGCTGGCGCGCCGCGAAAGCCATCGCGTAGGCGACTTCGTCCTCGCTCACCCAGGCTGAGCCCGCGCCGCTTTCGATGAGAGCGCGCAGGGTAAGCGGCGAGACCAGCTTGGTCTGGAGCGCGTCGCAGCGCGTCGGCGGCGCCGGCTCTGCAACCGGCACCGGCGCCCCGGCGTTGAGCGAGTGGCCCATATCATCCCAGCCCTCCGGCTCCACCGCAATGACCCGCGATTCGGGCAGCGCCAGCGCGATCCCGCCCGACAGCCCGCCGCCGCCGCAGGGGACCAGCACCGTGTCGGGCGCCGCGCCAAGCTGTTCGGCGATTTCCACGCCGACGCTCCCCTGCCCTTCGATGACATCGACATCGTCGAAGCTCGGCACAAGCGCCGCACCCTGCTCGGCCGCCAGGCGCGCGCCGATCTCCTCCCGGCTTTCGGTGTACCGATCGTAGGCGACGATTTTCGCCCCGGCGGCAGCGGTGGCGTCGCGCTTCACGGAGGGCGCGTCGGCCGGCATGACGATGGTCGCGGCGATGCCGAGCCGGCGTGCGGCAATCGCCACGCCCTGCGCGTGATTACCGGACGAGAAGGCGACCACCCCGCGCGCCCTTTCACCCTCATCCAACTGCAGCAACCGGTTGTAGGCGCCGCGCAGCTTGAAGCTTCCGCCCTGCTGCAGGCACTCGGCCTTCACCCACACCCGGCCGCCCTCCCAATCGAGCGGCAGCAAGGGCGTGCGAGTCACGTAGGCGGCGACACGCTTCGCCGCACGGGAGACACCCTCTGGCGTCGGCACTCTCTCTGTCACGCAAACCTCTGAATTATCGGGGGAAAAAGCATGTCTTTACACAGGGAAACCACGCCCATATATCACGCCCCGCTGCCCCATGGGGACTTCCAATAACCGCAAGGCAGCCTTGTCACAAACTACCGCCTTTGGAGGTCCCTTGAATTGCACACGCACCATAGCGCGCTGGGGCTAGCTATCGCCCCGTCCGGCACCCGTAACGGTGCCGAGATCGCAAAGCTTGGCCCGGTTCAGCCGGTCACGCTGCTTCGTCCCCACGCCGCCCGGCGCGCCGCCCGATTCTTCGTCGAGAAGTTTCCGGGCCGGCCGCTTTATGCGGTGAAGGCGAACCCGTCTCCCGACCTGCTCCGCATCCTGTGGGATTCCGGCGTGACGCATTACGACGTCGCCTCGCTTGCCGAGGTCCGTCTGGTCAGCGACACGCTGCCGCAAGCGACGCTTTGCTTCATGCACCCGGTCAAGGCCGAGGAAGCGATCGCCGAGGCCTATGCGCTTGGCGTGCGCACCTTCTCGCTAGACACCATGGACGAGCTCGAAAAGATCGTTCGCGCCACCGGTGAAGCGGAGGACCTGAACCTCTGCGTCCGCCTGCGCGTCTCCTCCGACCACGCCAAGCTCAGCCTCGCCTCCAAGTTCGGCGCCGAGCCGCACGAGGTGAAGGACTTGCTGTTCGCCGCCCGCCAGGCCGCGGATGCGCTCGGCATCTGCTTCCACGTCGGCAGCCAGGCGATGAGCCCGTCGGCTTATTCCGAAGCCATGGAGCGCGTCCGCGCCGCCATCGTCGAGGCTGCGGTTACCGTGGATATCGTCGATGTCGGCGGCGGCTTTCCGTCGGTCTACCCGGGTATGGAGCCGCCGGCCTTGGAAGCCTATTTCGAGGTGATCTCGAAGGCTTTCGAAAGCCTGCCCATCTCCTACTCGGCCGAATTGTGGTGCGAGCCGGGCCGTGCCTTGTGCGCGGAATATGCAAGCGTGCTCGTTCGCGTCGAGAAGCGCCGCGGCGATCAGCTCTACATCAACGACGGCGCCTATGGCGCCCTGTTCGATGCGGCGCATATCGGCTGGCGCTTCCCGGTGAAGCTGCTCCGTAAGGAGAAAT
The DNA here is from genome assembly GCA_036399475.1 of Allosphingosinicella sp. GTDB lineage: Bacteria > Pseudomonadota > Alphaproteobacteria > Sphingomonadales > Sphingomonadaceae > Allosphingosinicella. Next base: position 11,839 of record DASWNA010000022.1, on the reverse strand, counting down.
CCGACGCGCGCGACATGCCGTTCAGCTTCTACGGGCCGACCTGCGACGATCTCGACCACATGGCCGGTCCTTTCCACCTGCCCGCCGATGTTGGAACCGGCGATTATATCGAGATCGGGATGCTCGGCGCCTATGGCTGCGCGATGCGGACCGCCTTCAACGGCTTCGGCATCGCCGCCAAGATGATCGTCGACGACGAGCCGATGGCCAGCCTCTACGGCGAAGATGCCGGCGAGGGTCGACGCAGCAACGTGGTTCAGCTTTAGGCAAGCCGCGTTTCAGTAAGGGATGCGGAGCCTGTGTGGCCTTCGGGAGCCCGGGTTCCGCACCCACCCTATTCAATCGTCATGCCAGCGTAGGCTGGCATCCATACCGAGTCCGCATGGACCCCAGCCTTCGCTGGGGTGACGCTTTTTCGGAGACCGAGGGAAATGAACGAAACGACCAAGATCAACGATACCCGCAAGGCGGAGCTGCTCGCCAACGTCGTCGAGCATATCGACATCAAGAGCTTCGACGCGCGCCCGATTGTCGACGCGATGAAGAAGATGAGCTTCTCCAGCCGCGACACCGGCCGCGCCGCCGAGCTCTACAACACCATGCTTGCCGACAAGGATTGCTCGGTGATCCTGGTGGTTGCCGGCTCGACCTCCGCGGGCGGCTGCATGGACCTTTATGCCGAGCTGGTGCGCAACAACATGGTCGACGCGATCGTCGCCACCGGCGCGACCATCGTCGACATGGATTTCTTCGAGGCGCTTGGCCACAAGCACTACCAGGCGCTGGAGATCCCCGACGACGATACGCTGCGCTCGCTCTACATCGACCGGATCTACGATACGTACATCGATGAAGAGAAATTGCAGGAAACCGATCACACGATCGGCGACATCGCCAACAGCCTCGAGCCGCGGCCTTACTCTTCGCGCGAGTTCATCAAGGAGATGGGCAAGTGGCTGATGACCAACGGCAAGAAGGAAAACAGCCTGGTCAAGCTCGCTTACGAGCATGACGTGCCGATCTTCTGCCCGGCGTTCGTCGACAGCTCGGCCGGCTTCGGCCTGGTCAAGCACCAGGTCGACCGGATGAAGGCCAAGCAGCCCTACATGGTGCTCGACGCCATTGCCGATTTCCGCGAGCTCACCATGCTCAAGATCGAGGCGGGCACCACCGGCCTCCTCATGATCGGCGGCGGCGTGCCGAAGAACTTTACGCAGGACACCGTCGTGTGTGCCGAGATCCTCGGCCACGAGGACGTCGAAGTGCACAAGTACGCCGTGCAGATCACCGTCGCCGACGTGCGCGACGGCGCCTGCTCGTCCTCCACGCTGCAGGAGGCGGCTTCGTGGGGCAAGGTCTCGACCGCGATGGAGCAGATGGTGTTCGCCGAAGCGACCACGGTTCTGCCGCTGATCGCGTCCGACGCCTACCACCGGGGCCACTGGCGCGACCGTGCCAAGCGCGGTTTCGCCAAGCTGTTCGACCAAGGCTAAGCGGCGCCCGCTCCCTTCGGGGAGTTGAACCGCACGGCAATCTGAAGCACCTTCCCCGCCGCAACGGGGGAGGTGCTTTTTTATGGACGCAAATCCGATACTCGGTCCGGTGGTGGCGTTGGTCGCCTGGACGCTGGTGGTGATGGTGTGGATGTACGCGCTCCGCTTCCCGGCGATGGCGCGCAAGGGCATCTCGCTCAAGGGCCGGATCGGCGGCAAGCCGGGGGCGCTGGACGGCGTGGTCGAGGACCATGTCCAGTGGAAGGCGCACAATTACAACCACCTGATGGAGCAGCCGACGCTGTTCTACGCGATCGCGCTGAGCATCGCGCTGATGGGCATGGATGCCGCCGTGAACCTGTATTTCGCCTGGGGCTACGTGGCGTTCCGGATCGCCCACAGCTTGGTGCAGGCGATCACCAACGTGGTCAGGACGCGGTTCTACCTGTTCCTCGGCGGCTCGCTCTGCCTTGCGGCGCTGACGTTGCACGCGGCTCTGCACCTCTTCCACCACCATTCGTGACGGGATCGATCATGCTGAAATCGAAGATCTGGATGTGTGCGGCGCTTTTGGCCGCCGGCGCGGCGATGCCGGCCGCGGCGCAGGCGCCGAACGGGGAGCTGCTTGGAGCGCAGGCGAAAGCGATGGCCGCCTTGTCGTTCCTGGACGGGGAATGGGCCGGACCCGCAGAAGCGAACGAGCCCAAGGGCGTGCTCAAGATGACCCAGACGGAGCGGTCGGGGAGCCTGCTCGACGGCACGATCCGGCTGGTCGAGGGCCGATCCTTCGACAAGGCGGGGAAGACCCTGTTCAACGCCTTCGCCGTGATCTCCTACGACGTGCGCACAAGCCGCTACCTGATTACCTCGCACGCCAGCGGCTATACGACGAGCACGGAGCTCAAGCTGGTTCCGAACGGCTTCGAATGGGACGTGCCGGCGGGGCCGAACGCCCGGATGCACTTCAGCGCGACGGTGAAGGACGGCCTGTGGACCGAGGTCGGCGATTTCATCGGGCCCGACGGAACGCCGCGGCGCACGTTCGAAATGAAGGTACGCAAGCTGCGCGCCACGAAGTGGCCCGCGCAGAGCCCGGTGAAGTACAAATAAGCCTCAGCGCGAAAAGGCGGCGACCAGCTCGACGTGGGTGGACCAGCGGAACTGGCCGACCGGTTTAACCCAGTCGAGCCGGTAACCGCCGTCGCCGAGCGCCTTGGCGTCGCGGGCGAAGGTTGCCGGGTTGCACGACACGTAGGCGATGCGCGGCACGGTTGAGCCGGCGAGCAGCGGGATCTGCTCCTTTGCGCCGGCGCGGGGCGGATCAAGGACGACGGCTTCGAAGCGGTTGAGCTCCTCGGTGGTGAGTGGCCGGCGGAAGAGGTCACGGTGATCGACAAACACCTGCCGCTGGGCGCGGTTGGCTGCTGCCTTGAGCGCGAGTGCCGCGTCGCGGGCGCCTTCGACGGCGAGCACCTTCCCCTCCAAGGCGAGCGCGAAGGTGCCGAGGCCGGCGAACAGATCGGCGACGATGCGCGCCTCGCCGACGCCCTCGCGCACTGCCGCGACAAGGGTCGCCTCACCTTCCGCGGTGGCTTGCAGGAAGGCGTTCTCCGGCATCGGCACCGGAACGCCGCCGAGGGTGATGGTCACCGGTTCCGGCTCCCAGCGGGTCTGCGGGCCGTAGCCGTCGTCGAGGCTGAGGCGCGCCAGGCGATTGGCCTGCGCGAAGTCGGACAAGGCTTCGGCGGCGGCGAGGCTGTCGGCGTCCACGCGATCGAGGGTGAGGTCGACGCCCTGGTCGGCCAAGGTCATCCGCACCGCGCCGCCGCTGCGCGGGCCGAGCAGGGTGCCGAGCAGCCGCCGGAGCAGCGGCACCAGCGCGAACAGCTCGGGCCGCAGAATGTGGCATTCGTGCATGTCGATGATCCGGTGGCTTCCTTCCTCGTGGAAGCCGAGCAGTACCTGCTTGCCGCGCCGTTCCGCCTTGAGCGACGCGCGGCGGCGGCTGTTGGGCGGCGAGATGTGGGCCGGGAGGATGTCGGGCGCGGCGAGCCCCTGCGCGGCAAGCGCACCGGCGATCCGCTCGCGCAGGAAGGTGCCGTAGGCCTCGTCGTCGACCTGCTGGACCTGGCAGCCGCCGCATTCCGGGAAATGGCGGCAGGGCGGCTTGCGGCGATGCGGGCCCGGCACCACCGAGCCGTCGGCCAGCACTTCGTCGCCCGGTGCGGTAAGGGAAAAGAAGCGCCCGCTTTCGGTGACGCCGTCGCCGCGCCCGGCGAGGCGGACGATGTGCTCGGCTACGGATCGTTCGTCTTCGCTCACGACAGGCATTCGGAATAGGCTTTCGGAAGGTGGATAAGGAGATCGTCGGCAATCAGGCCCGCTCCGGCCAACTCGGCCGCGCGGGCGTGGATCCAGACGCCGTCACAGGCGGCGTCGAACGCGTCGAGCCCAGCGGCGCGGCGGGCGGCGATGATCCCGGTGAGAACGTCGCCGGTGCCGGCGGTGGCGAGCCAGTGGCTGGACGCGGCAGCGATGGCAGCGCGGCCGTCCGGCGCGGCGACAACGGTGTCGGGGCCTTTGAAGACGATCACCGCGCCGCTCCCCTCGGCTGCGGCGCGCGCTTGTTCGACCTTGCTGCCGGTGGCTGGACCGAACAGCTTGGCGAACTCGCCGGCATGGGGGCTCAGGATCGGGCAGTGCATCGCCGTGCGGAACACGCCGGGCCCCGTTTCGGCTGCCACGGCCAGCGCATCTGCATCGAGCACCAGCGGCACGTCGGCAGCGAGTGCGTGATCGAGCAGCGCTCGCGCCTCCGGGCCGCGCCCGAGACCGGGTCCGAGCGCAAGCGCGCCGATGCGCCGGTCGGCGAGGAGGGACTCGGCGGAACCACTGGATTGCACCACTGCGTGAGGAAGGCCATGCACTGGCCCCTCCCCTACCAGGCGAACATAGCCTGCACCGCTCCTCAACGCTGCCGCGGAAGTCAGCGCCGCCGCGCCGGGCATCTCTCCGGCGAGCACCGCGACATAGCCGCGGCTATATTTGTGATCGGAAGGTTCGGGCGGCGCCAGAACGGGGCGGCCGATCTCCTGCAGTTCGCTCTCCGCCGCGACGCCGATGTCGGCGACGGCAATTCGGCCCATGTGCCGGGCGGCGGGCTGGAGGAGGTGCGACGGCTTGAGCGTCGCGAAGGTGACCGTGAGATCGAAGCTCGGGAGCGGCGAGAGGATTGCCCCGTTGTCCGTGGCAGCGCCGCTCGGCAGGTCGATGGCGACGCGCACCCGCGCCGCTTCGGCGAGGCGGTGGAGATGCCGGACCAGAGACTCGTCCAGCGGCCGTGTCAGGCCGGTGCCGAACAGCGCATCGACGAGCAGCGGTGCGGGCTTCGCCTCACCGATGTCCTCAACCGTGCCGTCCCAGGCGGCTCGCGCAGCTTGTGCCGCAGGGGTCTTCGGCTCCCCGGTCGCCGCAACGCGAACCGCGACGCCGTGCTCGCGCAGCACGCGGGCGATGACATAGCCGTCGCCGCCATTGTTGCCTGGTCCGCAGAGGATGAGAGCGGGCATCGGCCCGGCAAAGCGCCGAAGCGCCTCCGCCGCGCCTTCGCCGGCGCGCTCCATCAGCGTTTCGGCGGAGGTCCCGGCGCTGATCACGGCCGCCTCGGCGCGGCGCATCTGCTCCGCCGTGAGTATCGGCCGCCCGGTCACTTCTTGACGGTTGCGGGCAGCCGGAAGCGTTCGCCGCCGATCGCGACTTCGATGCGGTCGGAGCCGAGCGGAGTCACCGTTGCCTGCTCGACGCCGTCGGCGGCCACGACGCCGCGGCCGTCCTTTGTTACCAGCAGACGGCGGAAGCTGCCCGAGGGGCCGCGCAGGGTCAGGGTGAGGCCCTCGGGCGATTGGGCGCGATCGACGGCACAGACCGGCTGAAAGTCCTGCGATCCCGCAACCGCGCACTCGATCCGCTCGGCGCCTTTGGGCGCGGAGGCGAGGACATCCTTCGGAGCGTCCTCGGACTTGCCGCAGGCACAGAGGAGAAGGGCGGTCAGGAGGGCAAAGTGCTTCATACCGTGCTTCTGATCCAAGCGGCGGGCCTAGGCAAGGCTCAGCCTCTCGGGCGAAGCGCGGCGAGCTTCGCCGCAAGTTCGTCGCCGGCGATCAGGGCATCGAAGGTGCGGTCCTGTTCCTCGTCCTGCGCTTTATCCCCGGCGGCAAGGGCGATGGCGCGTTTCAGTGAGGCGACGCTTGCCTGGCTGTTGGCAAGCGCCGCGGCGATGAACGGCTCGGCTTGGTCGATCCCGCCTTCCACCAGGCCGATCCGCATCGCCTCGGCTGCGTTGATGGTGCCGGCGCCGAGCAGCAGCCGTGCCGCCTGACCGGGGCCGACGAGGCGCACCAAACGGGCGACATCCTCCTGCGGGTAGGAGATGCCGTATTTGGCCGGCGTGATCGCGAACCGCGCAGCCGCGCCGGCGAAGCGGAGATCGCAGGCCATGGCGAGCGCCACCCCGGCGCCGAAGCAGGGTCCCTCGATCAGAGCCACGGTCGGAATGGCAAGGGCGGCGAACGCTTCGATGCCGTCGCGCATCGCCTGCCGGAACTCCGCCGCAGCCGCTGGATCGCAGTGCATTGCCGGGAAGTCCTTGAGGTCGGCTCCGGCGCAAAAAGCCGACCCCACGCTTTGCAGTACCAGCAGGCGCGCGCCTGATGCTTCCGCCTCGCGGGCAGCCGCGCCGAGCGCGCGCCATTGCGCGACGGGAATGGCGTTGCGGGCCTCCGGGCGGTCCAGGGTAAGGCGCGCCACGCCGGAGTTGATGGTCAGGTTGAACATGCATTCCGCCATGCCCCGCGGCTGGCCCGCTTGTCGCGGCAAAAAAGAGCCGGCCGTGCATCCCCGCGCGGCCGGCCCTACCATGTCCATGGCGCCGCCGGCATTGCTGCGGCCGGGACCATAAGCGAATGTCTGCAAGGAGCTGCCCCCAAGCTTCGACCCGACATTCATCCTACAGCAAGGACCGTGCCACGACGCAAAGCTGCGGGCTACAGTGGTTAACGCCTTGAAAATGCGTGCCGAAGCGGGACGGGCGGATCAGCCGAGACGGCTGGCGAGCTGCCACCAGCGCGGCTGGGCGGCGGCGATTTCCCGCGCTGCTACGTCCCGTGCCGCCGCGCTTTCGAACAGGGCAAAGCATGTCGCTCCGGAGCCGGACATGCGCACGAGCCGCGCGCCGGAAGCGGCGGCAAGCGCCCCCAGCACGTCGCCGATCACCGGCGCGACCGCCATTGCCGGTCCCTCCAGATCGTTGCGAGCGCTCCAAAGGTCCTCCGGAAGCGGCCCACCGTCGCGGGCCGTCCAGCGGCGAAAGATGTCGGCGGTGGAAACGCCGACGCCCGGATTGACCAGCAGCAGCGGCGCGCCTGCGACGGCGGACGCATCGTAAGGCGCAAGATCGTCGCCGCGGCCCGTTCCAAGGCAAGGCCGCGACAGCACGCACGCCGGAACATCCGCGCCCAACGAGCGGCCGATTTCAAGGAGCTCCGGCTCCCCGGCGCCAATGCCCCACAAGCGATCGAGCAACCGCAGCGCCGCCGCCGCATCGGCCGATCCGCCGCCGATGCCGGACGCGACCGGGAGCCGCTTGTCGAGGATCAAAGCGGCGCCCTTCCCCACCTGCAACCGCGCCTGCAACGCGCGCGCCGCGCGGAGGACGAGATTGTCTTCGCCTGCGCTCAACCCTTGCGCAAACGGCCCCTCGATCCGAAGGCTCAGCTCCGCCGCCTCGCGGGCCCGCAGCAGATCGCCGTGCTCCGCAAAGGCGAACACCGTCTCGAGCCGATGATAGCCGTCCGGCTCCCGCCCCCGCACGTGCAGCGCCAGGTTGATCTTGGCGCGGGCAAGCTCCTCCATCAGGGCGCGGCGAGGCTCGGCTTGAGGCCCGTCTCGATCTTGGACTTGAGGCGGGTCGCCGCATCCGCCTCCGCATAGACCAAAGCCGCCTGCCAGGCGTAGCGCGCCTCGTACCGGCGGCCGGCGCTGTAATACGCGTCGCCGAGATGCTCGTTGATCGCCGTATCGGCGGGCTGGCCAATGGCGGCGCGCTCGAGCAGCTCGATCGCCTTGGGCACATCGCCGCGCACATAATGCGCCCAGCCGAGCGAATCGGTGATCGACGCATCATTGGGCTGGAGCTTGCTCGCCTCGCGGATCAACCGCTCGGCCTCGACGATATTCTCGCGCCGCTCGAGCTGCGAATAGCCCAGGTAGTTGAGCACCACCGGCTGCTCGGGCGCAAGCTTGTACGCCTGCTCCAGCGCGGCCTTGCCTTCGGCCCAGCGCCCCGCCTCGGTAAGCGCGCCGCCCTTGAGCAGCCACAAGCCCCATTCGGGCTGCGCGGCCTTGGCGCCGCCCCGGAGGAGATCGAGCGCCTTACCGTATGCCTCCGCCGCTTGCTCATGCTTCGTGTCCGCACTGAGCAGGTCGCCAAGGCGCGCCCAGCCGGAAACCGACGCGGGCTGAGCCGCGACAAAGGTCCGCGCTTCCGCAACCGCCGCTTCGCCGCGGCCGCTCTCGCTCAGGATCCGAAGGCGCAGGTCGGCGGAATCGGCCTGCAGCACATCGTCCCCGGGGACCTTTTCCAAAGCCGCAAGCGCCGCCTCGTTCTTGCCCTGCCCGGCCAGAAGTTCGGCGGTGACCAGCCAGGGCGAGGCGTTTTCCGGCGCCAGAAAGGTCGCGGTGCGCGACAGGGTCAAGGCAAGCTCGGGCGCGTCGTTGGCGGCGGCATCGGCGGCAAGGCGGAGCATCAGCTCCGAAATGCCCTCGGCGGCCGAATCCAACGAACTGCGCAGTGGCTTTCCGGCACCAAGCCGCGCCCGTGCGGCGACGAGCGAGGGCGACTGCCCTTCGAGAAGGTCGAGCGCTTCACCCTTGTTGCCCTTGCGCGCAAGGTGGGCGGCAGCGGCGATGGCGAGCCTTGGCGGCAGCGGCCCCGCTTGCTCAAGCACCCGCAGCGCCGCTATGCCTTCCTTCGTCTTTCCGCTGGCAAAAAGCAGGAATGGCCGATGCTCGGTGGCATAGCCGGCGGCGAAGGAATTGTCCTTGAGGGCGGCGAGCGGCGCCAGCGGGTCGCCCTTCCCCGAGCCGATGGCGAGCCAGGCGTCGAAGGTGGGTGCGAGATGCGAGAAGATCGGGTTCGCGCGGAGCTGGTCAAGCTCGGCTCGCGCCGCTTTCCGCTGCTTGCGGCCGACCGCGTCGGCAAACAGGACAAGGCGTCCATCGGGACTGATCTTGCCCGATGCGGCGAGCGCCCGGGCGGCGCTGACCGCCAGCGCCTTATCGCCGACGGTGAACGCCTGGCGGAAGGCGGCGGCGGCGAGCACCTCGTTATCCGGTGCCAGCGCCAGAGCGGCAGCGTAGCGCCGGGCCGAGTCCTGCGGCGCGCCGAAGCTGTCGGCGGCGCGGGCGCGGGCGTAGTCGGCAAGGGCCGAACGCTCCTGCACCTCGGCCGAGGCGGCGTGGAGCGGGAGAAGCAGGCTGCCTGCCAGAAGCGCGCCGAGAACCGGCCTACATGTTGGGATAATTCGGCCCTCCTCCGCCTTCCGGCACGACCCAGTTGATGTTCTGGGTTGGATCCTTGATGTCGCACGTCTTGCAGTGGACGCAGTTCTGCGCGTTGATCTGGAGGCGCGGCTTGCCCGCCTCCTCGACATATTCGTAAACGCCCGCGGGACAGTAACGCTGCTCCGGCCCGGCAAATTCAGGCAGGTTGATCCGCGTCGGAACCGTCGGGTCCTTGAGCGTCAGGTGGACCGGCTGGTCTTCCTCGTGATTGGTGTTCGAAATGAACACGGAGGACAGCTTGTCGAAGCTGATCACGCCGTCGGGCTTGGGATAATCGATCGGCTTGACGAGGTCGCGGCGCCACAGGCTTTCATTGTCCTTGTGGTGCTTCATGGTGAACGGCAGGCCGATCTTCAGCGTGCGCATCCACATGTCGGCGCCCGCCAGGAGTGTGCCGGCGGTGCCGCCGAACTTGGCAACCATCGGCTCGACGTTGCGCACAGTCTTGAGCTCGTCCGCCACCCAGCTCGCGTGCAGGGCGGTGTCGAAGGCATCGAGGCTGTCGCCCGCTCGCTCCGCGCCGATTGCCTCGAAGGCGGCTTCGGCGGCGAGCATGCCGGACTTCATCGCGGTGTGGCTGCCCTTGATGCGGGGCACGTTGACGAAGCCGGCCGAGCAGCCGATCAGCACGCCGCCCGGGAAAGCGAGCTTCGGAATGGCCTGGTAGCCGCCCTCGTTGATCGCCCGCGCGCCGTAGGAGACGCGGCGACCGCCCTCCAACATTTCACGGATGGCGGGGTGGTGCTTCCAGCGCTGGAATTCCTCGAACGGCGAGAGGTAGGGGTTGCGGTAGTTGAGCGCGACCACGAAGCCCAGGGCGACCTGGTTGTTCTCCTGATGGTAGAGGAAGCCGCCGCCCCAGGCATCGTCCAGCGGCCAGCCCTGGGTGTGGATCACCCGGCCCGCCTCGTGCTTGGCAGGATCGATGTCCCACAGCTCTTTCAGGCCGATGCCGTAGACCTGCGGCTCGCTGTTCTTGTCGAGCTCGAAGATCCGCTTCACTTCCTTGGTAAGGTGGCCGCGCGCGCCTTCCGCGAAGAAGGTGTAGCGGCCGTGAAGCTCCATGCCGGGCTGGTAATCTGGCTTGTGGGTGCCGTCACGCGCTACCCCCATGTCGCCGGTCGCGACGCCCTTGACCGAACCATCGTCGTTGAACAGCACTTCGGCCGCCGCGAACCCGGGGAATATCTCGACCCCCAGCCCCTCGGCCACGCCCGCAAGCCATCGGCACAGATTGCCCAGGCTGACGGTGAACGTGCCCTTGTTGTTCATGAAGGGCGGCATCAGCAGGTGGGGCATCTCGTACTTCCCCGTACGGGTCAGCACCCAATGGTGGTTCTCGGTCACCGGCACGGTGAGCGGGCTGCCCATCTCGCGCCAGTTCGGCAGAAGCTCGTCCATTGCGCGCGGATCGACCACCGCGCCCGACAGGATATGCGCGCCGACTTCCGAGCCTTTTTCGAGAATGCAGACCGACAGCTCGCGGCCCTGTTCCTCGGCCAATTGCTTGAGGCGGATCGAGGCCGCAAGACCGGCTGGACCGGCACCGACGATCACCACGTCATACGCCATCGACTCTCGCTGCGACATTCGCCTCTCCATTCGGCGCCGCCCGGCATCGGTTTCGTCGCAGGCAGCCAACACCTCGCAGATAGGAGGCAATTTTGCGGTTGACCAGCCCGCCCGCACCGCCTTCCAGTGGCGCAGGATGGAGCCGGGAAGCGATCCACTGACACCGGAGGCCGCGGCAAGCGTCCTGTCATGGTGGGCCGATGCGGGCGTCGATACGTTGATCGACGAAGAGCCGCGTGACTGGTTGCGCCCGCAGGAGAAGGCGCCGCCTGCCGCTGCGGTGGCGATCAAGCCCGTGGCTCGCGCCACGCCCGCCGCGCCAGCCGTCTCGCCTCCCCTGCCCGGAGAGCCGCTGCCGGACCAGCTCAACCTCTTCCAGGCCTGGCTCAAGGACAGCGCCTCCCTTCCCTACGCCGCCCCTGCCGCGCCCCGCGTCTGCCCGTCGGGCGATCCGGCCTCCGGGCTGATGATCATGGCCGACATGCCGACAGCCGAGGATTGCAGCGCCAATACCCTCCTGTCCGGCGACACCGGGCGGCTGTTCGACCGGATGCTGGCCGCGATCGGCCGCGACCGCGAATCCGTCTACCTCGCCGCGCTTTCCTGCCTGCGCTCGCCGAGCGGCCTGTTCAACGCCGAGGGAGCAGGCAATTGCGCCACCTTGGCCCGCCACCATATCGGCCTCGCCGCGCCGCGCGTGGTGCTGCTGCTCGGCGACGCTTGCTCCAAGGCGTTGCTCGGCCTGCCGCTGCCGCAGGCGCGCGGGCGCCTGCACGAAGTTGCGACGCAGGCCGGCCCGGTCAAGGCGCTGGTCACCCTGTCCCCCAGAGACCTGCTCAAGACACCGGCCCACAAGAGCTTCGCTTGGGCCGACCTGCAATTGCTGATCGAGGAATTGAAATCGTGACGAGGCTTCGCGCCCTCCTTCTCGCCGCCGCCGCGGCTTGTGCGTTTCCCGCAGCCGCCCATGCAGCGGCCGACGTCGTGGAAGCAGGCGCGGAAGATGCGGTCGGGCGACGGCCCCTTCCCTCCGAACTCAAGCCGGAGGAGCGCACCGCCTGGCGCGAAGTCTTCGCGGCGATCCGCTCCGGTGATTGGCTGGGCGCTTCGGCCAAGCTGGCGCTCGCGCCCGAAGGCCCGCTCAAGAACGCGGC
>DASWNA010000021.1:0-128365 GCA_036399475.1 Allosphingosinicella sp. | reverse complement strand
CAGCCAGCAGCAAGGCGGAACCTGGGTCGTGGAAGCCGACACGGACGGCGACAAGGCCGCCGACCTCGTCATCCACTTCACCGCCCCCGCAGGCTTCCTCCCCGAGAAGAGCGACTTCTACGTCTAGGCGCCCGATCCGGCTTGTTTTCGCAATCGACCCTGAATCTCTACGCCAAATTGCATCCCCGCTCGCGCAACCATAGCGGCGATGCACTTGGCGGTTGCGTGCGCAACGCCTTCGACTTGACCTCCCATCTCACCAGCGGACATGCGGTGCATGCTGCGGATGCGAAAGGGGGTGCGGCGGGGGCAACGCGGTGTTTCGCAAATGGCGGCTTTCAAGGCTGCGGGCGATGTGGTCTTCTGTTTGGCACACAAATTTGGAGTTCCAAGATGCGCGTCCTTTATGCAGTTTTGCTTGCAGCCGCCTCAACCGTTGCGGTTGCCCAGGCACCGGTCTCCGCCCCCGGATCGAGGAACCCGGCAGCGGTGACTGCCGGGACTTACACCCTTGATCCCAACCACACTCTGGTCGTCTGGACGCTCGATCACCTCGGCTTCTCGCCTTATTCCGGCATATTCGGCGATGTGACCGGGACGTTGACGCTCAACCCGAAGAACCCGAACGCCGCAAAGGTCGACGTGACCATCCCGGTGTCGAAGGTGGTAACGGCCAGCGCCGGCCTCACCCAGCACCTCCTTAAGCCGGGTAAGGACGGCGGCAAGCCGGACTTCTTCGGCGCCAATGCGTCGGACGCGCGCTTCGTGTCCACATCCGTCGTCGCCAGGGGCCAGAAGGCGAAGATCACCGGCAACCTGACGCTCAACGGCGTTGTCCGTCCCGTCACCCTCGATGCCGCCTTCTACGGCGCCGGCAAGGCTCCCAAGGAGATGGGCGGCAAGGAGAATCTCGGCTTCAAGGCGACCGGCAAGATCAGGCGCAGCGAGTTCGGCCTCGGCTTCGGCATTCCAATGGTCGGTGACGAGGTGGAGCTGCAGATCGCAGCGGCTTTCCAGAAATAGCCCCGCCTGACCGGCTGTCACTGAGCCACCCGCCTCAACTCTGTTGGGGCGGGTTGGCCTGCAACCATTCGAGCACCCGATCGGGCGCGCTCTCGCTATAAGGGTCGTCGTCCGCACCCTCGTCGTTGATCCCCGGCTCCTCGAACCAGGCGCTGATCACGCCATCGTCGACGACGGCCGCGTAGCGCCATGATCTTTGGCCGAAGCCGAGATGGTCCTTTTTGACGAGCATGCCCATTCGGCGGGTGAAGTCTCCGGAGCCGTCGGGGAGCAGCTTGAGCGACTTGATGCCGAGGTGCTTGCCCCATTGGTACATCACGAACGCGTCGTTGACCGAGATGCAATAGACCTCATCCGCGCCCGCTTGTCGTAATTGGGGGTAAAGCGCCTCGAATGCGGGGCACTGCTCCGTCGTGCACGTGGGGGTGAACGCACCTGGCAGGCTGAACAGCACGACCCGCTTTCCCTCGAAGACGCGGCTGCTGGGGAGGTCCTCCCAGCGGAACGGATTGTCGCCGCCGATGCTCTCGTCCCGCACGCGGGTCTTGAAAATCACGTCGGGCACTTGGCGGTTCAGCATGTGGGGCTCCGTTTCTGTGGTTTGAAGGGAAACGCCGGGCTCGCGCATCGGCTCCAATCACCGATGTTCCCACCGCTGTACGGCAATCGGGTCGTCCTGCTGACCCGTGAGCCGCGCGACCGCCGTCAGCCGAGGTCCCTTCGCAAGCCGAGCCTCGACGCGTAGCGCCGTGCCGGCCCGTATCTCCACCGGCTCTGCAATGCGATCCGGAGTGGCCAGGCGCCGCGCGAGCGTTTCGGGCAGCTCCGCCGTCGTCGGCTGCGCGAGCCCGGAATAGAGCGTGAAGACATCCTCGAAGCCCGCCGCTTCCGGGCCCAGCAGCCGCCGGAGTTCGGATTGCGATGTCATGCGCCGGTTGACGCTGCGCGCTTGAGTCAGCCAGGCGACGATCCGGTTGCGCTGCGCGGGGGGCAGCTTCAGCCCTTGCAGCACCCTGTCGATCAACTGGGGATCGGCTTCGTTGAGGTCGAACCGCAGCGCCTCGCTGGTGATGCCGAGCTCCACCTGCGTTGCGCCGATCGCCACTCTTCCGCCGCCGCCGCCCAGAGTGCTGCCCGGGCCGTAAAACAGCAGGGAGGCGAAGGCCGCCTCCGCCGCCCCGTCGAGCGCCATGCGATCCGACAAGGCGCGGCTTTCGGCGGCGGCGTTGCGCGCTTCGCTCAGGCTGCGCAGCAACAAAGCGGCGCCGACCGCGCCGGCAAGGACCAGCAGCCAGATCACGCCGATCAGGACGAAACCCTTATCGTTGTTTCGGGAGATTGCCACCAACCTGCTCCCGCCGCGCTTTTTCGACCAGTGGCCGCGTGCGGTCGAGCCCCTCGATCAGTGCATCGACCACTTCCCCAACCTCTCCGGGGGAACGCACCACGGTGGGCGTGATAAGGATGATGAGTTCCGTGCGGGTGCCGATATTGCCGTGCGAACCGAAGGCGCCGCCGATGATCGGAATCTGGCTAAGCAGCGGAATGCCCGACTTGGTCTTGGTAACGCTGTCGCGAATAAGGCCGCCAAGCGCGATCATCTGCCCCGATCGGGTCGCGACCGTGGACGCGATCCGCCGCTGCTGAATGGTCGGCGAATTGATGCCGGAGCTGGTCGTCTGCGACACGTCCGACACTTCCTGGGCAATGTCGAGAATGATGGTGCCGCTGTCGTTCACGCGCGGCGTTACCTTGAGGATCACGCCGGTGTCCCGCAGTTCCACCGTGTTGACGATCGGCGCGCCGGCCGCCGAGACGCTTTGCGCCTGCTGCGTGATGATCGGCACCTGGTCGCCGACCTGAAGCGTCGCCGTCTGGTTGTTGAGCACCATCAGCTTGGGTGCCGAAAGAACGCGGACGTTGGTTTTGGATTGCAGGGTGTTGAGCACTGCCTGGGCAGTGGAGCCGAGCAGGGACACCGAGAAGCCGGGGAAGATCGACGCCGGAACGCCGCTGCCCGTGCCGCTGTTGGCGACACTGGCATCGCCGCTAAGCGCCCGGAAATTGATCCCGTAGCGCAGGTCGTTGGTCAGCGTCACCTCGGCGAGTGTCGCTTCGATCAGCACCTGCGCCACCGGCTGGTCGAGCTTGTCGAGCGCTTCGCGGATGAACTCATATTCCTCGCCGGTGGCGTAAAGCAGCAGCGAATTGTTCTCCTCATTGGGCACGATGCGCGGCCCGGCCGCAGCGGCGCCGAACACCGGCGATTCGTTGCCCGGGATCGGAGTCTGCGGCGCGATTACCTCGTCCGGCGCCGCTTCCGCGTCGCGCACCACATTCGGCGCCGCCCGCTGGTTGCGGCCGCCCGGGTCCGCTGCAGGCGCGGCCATGCCCAGGACGAGCTGCAGGGAGGCGGCGATGTCGCGGGCGCGGCCGTTCTGCACCGCATAGCTGTAGAGCTTGCGCTTGCCCGAGCCGCCGGCGTCGAGGCGCCGCACCCAGGGCTCGACCCGGTCGATGTCGGCACGCTCGGCGGCGACCAGCAACAAGGAGCGCAACCGGGGCAGCGGCACCAGCCTTACCCTGGTGCCGATGATATCGAACGGCGGCTGAAAAACCCGCTCCAGTTCCGCAGCAACGGTGTCCGCGTCGACGCTTTCAAGGCGGATCAGCTCGAAGTTCATGTTCGACAGCGCATCGACGTCGAACCGCACGATCAGCGTTCGGGCCGCCTGGCGCTCCTCGCCGGTGCCGACGATGACGATCTGGTTGCGGGCCTCGTCGGCACCGGCGACGACGTCCTTGCCGAGGAACTGCTCAAGCAGGCGGGCGATTTCTTTGGCGCCCGCATTGCGCAGCGGCACGGCTTCGCTTGCATAGCCCGCCGCACCGGAACCCGGCAGCGGCGCCCCACCTGTTCCTCCTCCAGTCACAGGGGCACGACTGCGGGCATTTTCGCGGCTCACCACCCGGTAGCGTACGCCGTCGACAATGATCACCGCGTCCACCGAGCGGAGCGCATTTTCGAGCAGCGACAGGAGCTGCGAGCGCGGCACCGGCTGCCGGGTGCGCAAGGTGATATTGCCCTGCACCTTGGGATCGACGCTGTAATCGAGCGACATCATCTCGCCGAGTACCGCATCCACCACCCGCCGCACGTCCGCCTCGACAAAGGCCAGCGTATAGCCTTCCTCGGTGGCGCGCTTCTTCTGCGCCGCCTCTGCGCGGGAGGAGAGGCCGGTCAGCGCGGGCAAGATCAGGCCCGCGGCGGCAAGGCTCAGCGCCGCGGCGGCCGGTACGAAACCCAAAGGCGTGTGGCGCATGAAACTCATTCCTCAGGGTAAGCGCGCCGGCGGAGGCAGCGGTATTTGGGGTGAAAGAACTGGCGGCGGACCAGCGGCGGGAGCAGGAGCGGCGGCCACGCCAGCCTCCTTGCCGAAACTCAGACGGACGCGTTCCCGGCGGCCGTTCAGTTCGAACAGGGCGTTCTGCGGGCCGATGGCGAGGAGGCGCCAGCCATCGACGCTCTCGCCGCGGCTCAGCACACTTGTTTCGCCATTCGCCCCGCGCACGAGGACGACGGCGCGGCCTCGTCCGCCCGCGGCAACTCCAACCAGACGGGGCGCCGGCTGGGGCGGGGGAGGGGGAGGAGGCGCGGCGGCGGGGGCGGTTACCTCAGCGGGGGCACTTGCCGGGCTCCGGTCCGCGTCGAACGGCGGCGCGCTCAGCGCGAATGAAAGGGCGCCGGCCGGCAGCGGGGTCACGGCCGGCGCGGGCAGGGCGAAGCGCGCGCGCGCGGCGCGCGGTGCGGGATCGCCCTCGCGCAGGAGGAGAATGGGCATTGCCACGGCAACGATTCCCGTGACGGCGAGGAGCACGAGGCGGGGGTGGACGAGGCTCATTGCGCCGGGCTCCAGGCGACCACTGCGCTGGCCTGGAGGACAAGCTCAGGCGCGCCGGGGGTGCGAGCGATGCTCCAGGCGTGGAGACGCAGCGGCGGATCGTCGCGCTCGACGGCTTGGATGAAGGCAAGCAGCGCGGGCTCCGGTGCCCGCGCTGCCAAGGATATCCGGACGAGCCGAGGATTGGCCGGGTCGGCGGGAACAGCCGTCATCCCTTCAAGGGTCACACCGCTGGCGCCGGCCGCCGTGCGGATTCGTCCGGCGGCTGCGGCAGTGGCGGTGTCGTGACTGTCCGCCTGCAGGAACTGGCCGGGGGGAAGCGGCGGCGCCCTTGGCGGCAATGGTCGGGCGCGTACCGCCTCGATCCGCGCCAAGGCAAAGCGGCTGTCCTCGAGCCGCCCAAGCGCCGTGCCGACGGCGGCGGCGGCCAGGCTGAAAATCTGCACTGCGAGCAGCAACGCGAGGACCAGCAGGCCGACGGCCAGCACGCGGCGGGTGAGCGGAGAGAAACTTTCGATCACCGACCCACGCTCCGAAGCTCGACACGCACCCGGCCGGGCCGCTCTTCCATCGGCACCGCTTCGCCGCCTTCGAGGACAGGCTGCAGCGGCGCTTTGGCAAGCGCGCCCCGGAGAGCGTCCCCGTTTGCGCTGTCGACGAAGGCCTGCAGGGTGCCGTCCGGTGCGCGGGCGGCGCTTTCCAGATAATCCGTGTCAGGTACGCCGAGCGCCAGTGCCTCGACCGTCGCGGTTGCAGCCGGGTGGGCGTAAACGACGGCGAGGGCGCGGCGAAGTTCCCCGTCCCGTTCTGCTTTTCGCTCGGCAATCAGGCGCGGCGCGATGTCGCGGCTGATCCGCTCCGCCTCGCCCTCCGCCATTCCGGACAGCAGCCAGGCCCCGGCCACGGTGGTGAAGGGAATGCTGAGGAGCAGAAGCGCGGCTCCCGCGATGGCGATGCGGTTCGCCCGAGCCTCGTCGCCGCCTGCTGCCCCGGCACCGGACCGTTGTAGTTCCACCGGCCCGTCCGGGCACTCCGCCGCGATGGAGGGGATCGGCAAGCCATGGTCGCCGAACAGGCCTTGCAGCTCAGCCACCCGCGCCGCCCGCGCCATCGCGATCGACACCGAGATCCGCCCTCCTTCGGCCGGCCCCGGGATCGCCGTCCAGACAAGCAGCGAAGGGTCGAGCGGCGCGACCTGCGCGAGGTGGAGGGAAACCGCTGCATTCAGCCTTCCCCGCGCGGCGGCGGGCAGGCTGAGCGACGCCACATAGATGTCCGGCACGCCCAGTACGATGCGCGGCCTGGTGCCCGCAATCACCCCGCCGAGCTCCGCCCAGGCATCTTCGTCCAGCGCTTCGATGGGCCTGCTCTCGCCGTAGCGCTCGCCCAGGCCCTGCTCGACCCGGTCGATGGTGATGCCCTCCGGGCCGATCTTTATGTCGGAGCGCGGCTTGGGCTTGCGCCGGGCAAGGATCGCCTCGGGGACCAGAGCGGCAAGTTCGCCGCCCCACCAGCGCAGGAACTGCCCGGCCTGATCGCCCAAGGCAGACGCGGCGCTCACCGGCAGGCCATGGAAATCGGGTCGAAACGGCAGGTGCCTCCAGAGTCCACGCGAGGGGCGGCGGAGAGGTGGCGGACCTTTTGGTCGGCGGTTTCGAAGGTGATGGTGATGAGCTGCGGCAGGCCGGCGGCGGCGCCGGACGGCCTGGCGGAGTAGGCGAAGCGGATCGAGCGGAAGCCCTCGGCGACGATCCGGTCCCCGGTGGCGGCGGCGGGGAGGGTGGTGCCGGGGGCGAGCGGGGTCAGGCGGAGGTGGAGAGCCTCGCCCGTGGCATCGGGCATGACGGCAAGATCGAGCCGCATCGGGCCGGCGAGAGCGGCTGCCATCGGCGGCTCGACCAGGGCGCGCAGCCCCTTTGCGTTGCCTGCGAAGGCGGTGTCCTTTTCGCCCGGCTGCGCTTGTTCGAGCAGGGCACGGAACACCGGCGCGAAGGCCTCGAGGCGGGCGGCCTGGACGTCGGGCTTGCGCGAAAGCTGCATGCCGAGCTGCGCGACGGAGACGCTCAAGGTGACGAGCAGCAGTGATCCCGCAGTCATCGCGGCGAGCAGTTCGATCAGGGTGAAGCCGGCCTGGCGGTTCATTGCTTGGGTGCCGGCGCGGATTTCAGCGCACGAGTCTCGCCGCCGAACAGCAGTCGCCCGTCGGCGCCGCGAACTCCGACGGCGATTGCGGACAGGACGAACACGCCCCGCGGATCGGCGGCCGCGGCGGTTTCGCGCACTTCCCAGGTCAAGGCGCCTTCTCGGCCGGCGCGGACCGCAGGGACAAAAGCACCCGCTCGCGCTTCGGCGACAAGGTGCCCGGCGAGCAGCACCGCTTCACGCTTCTGCTCGGCCGCTTTTTCGCGGCGGCGGGCGAGCAGTGCGCCCTCCATGACGATGCCGAGGATCAGCGAGGTCGCAACCAGCGCCACCAGAACTTCGATCAGGGTGAAGCCGCGCTCCGCGGCGCGGGTCCGGTCAGCCGGCATCGCGCGCCTCGCCGGTCAGCCAATCGATCTCCAGAACGGGGGCGCCGCGCAGCGACACAGTGCCGGCGCTGCTCGACCCGTCGGCATAGAAAAGGATCTCGCCTGGCGGGGCTGGAAAAGCGGGCGCAGCAAGCGCGGCGTCCGCAACCAAGGCTGCCGGCCGAACGGCGGCAGTGCGGCCTGTCGCAGATGCGTCCGAGCGCGCCTTGGCAAAGGCAACACGCAGCGTTTGCACGGCGCGCTGGCGGGCCGCGCCTGCGGGCGGGCCGCCGAGGCGCACCGCCGCGGCCGCCGCGACGAGGCCGATGATCGTCAGGACGACCAGCATCTCGATCAGGGTGAAGCCCGCTTTTCTAGTCGGCGGCGCTGAGATCGGCATCTTCCCCGCTTCCCCCCGCAACGCCGTCGGCGCCGAGCGTCACCAGTTCGAACGCGCCCTTCTGCCCGGGGCTGCGATACGCGAACGGCTTGCCCCAAGGATCGGTGAGCTGCTGCTCGCGCCGGACATAGGGGCCGTTCCAACCGGGCAACTGGCCGGGCGCCTGCCACAATGCCTTCAGCCCCTGCTCGGTTGTCGGATAGCCGCCGACGTCGATCTGATAATAAGACAAGCTCTGGCCCAGCGTTTCGAGCTGGATTCTGGCCGCCTTGGACTTGGCGCCGCCAAGCAGGTGCATGATCTGCGGGATCGCAACGGCGGCGATCAGGCCGATCACCACCAGCACCACCAGCATCTCCATCAAGGTGAAGCCGCTCTCGCCCGCCGCCCGCTTGTGCTCGCCCCGTTTCATCCGGCGAAATCCCCCATTGCGAAAATACCCAACATGACCCCGCCGACCAGCATCGCCACCAGCCCGCCGAGGCTGACGATGGCGATCGGATTGACCAGGGTGACGATCCGCTCGATCCGCGCCCGCGCCGCGGCGCCGAGCACCAGGCTGGCTTGCTCGCAGGTCTCGGCCAGGCGCCCGGAGCGCTCGCCCACTTCGATCAGCCGGATCGCGGTGCGCGGCACCAGATCGGCGGCCGAGAGCGCGCGCGACAGGCTGGCGCCTTCGCGCACCCGCCGCTCCGCTTCCGCAAGGTGCGCGCGCCAGGTCGAACTGCCGATCGCGCCCCTTGCCAGCGGCAAGGCGCCGACCACCGGCACGCCGTTCGACAACAAGGTGGCGATCAGGCCGAGAAGCTGCCCGGCAAGGTGTTGGTCGCGCAGCCCGGCGCCGGGAATGCGGCGGCGGTGCCGCGCAACCAACGCCTTGCCGCCGGGTGAGCGAAGCAGCAGCCACGCCAGCAGGATCGGCCCGGCGGTGAGCAGAAGCAGGGCGAAGCCGTGGCCGGTGACTGCTGCGGAAAGGGAGAGGACGAGCTTGGTAAGCTGCGGCAGGCGGTCGCCGCCGCCGGCGAACACCGGCTCGAACTGCGGCACCACCTGGGTGAGCACCAGGAACAAGGCAAGAAAGGTCGCGACAAGGATTGCGGCCGGATAGGTCAAGGCGGTGATGAGTTGGCGGCGGGTGGCGGCGGCCAGTGTCATGCGTTCGGCCAGGGAATGAAGTGCATCGCCAAGCCGGCCCGAGCGCTCGGCCGAGCGGATCACGCCCACAACATAGGCCGGAAAGGCCTTGCGCGCCTCAAGCGCCGAGGCGAGCGAGCCGCCGGCCCTGACCCGCCCGAGCGCTTCGTTCAGCAACTCGCGCTGGCCGGCGCGCGGCGCCTGCTCGCGAAGCAGGTCAAGCGAGCGGTCCACCGGAAGGCCGGAGCGGATCAGCAGGGCAAGCTGGGTCAGCACAAGCGCCTGCTCGCCAAGCCCCAAACCTCCGCCTACCCGAACCGGGCGGTTGAGCCGTTCGCCCAGCCCCATGCGTCCGCTGCGCACGTCGATGGGCACAAAGCCGGCGGCGCTGAAATGGGCGGCGGCGGCGGCCTCGCCGGCGGCGTCGACCTCGCGCCACGTGCTTGCGCCGTCGGCGGACACGACCAGGCAGCGGTACAGCGTCATGCCAGCTCCACCGCGCGCCGCACTTCTTCCAGGCTGGTGCGGCCGGCGGCGGCGAGGGCAAGGCCGTGGCCGAGCAGGGTATCGGCCCGCGCCCGGCCTGCCTCGATCTCCTCCACCCGCCCCTCGCGCACCGCCGCCTGGATGCGCTCGTCGATGCTCACCACCTCGATCAGCATCAGGCGGCCGCGATAGCCGGTCTCCGAGCAGCGCGGGCAGCCCGCCGGTACGGCGAGGGCCGCCGGTGCGTCGACTCCGGCACTGGTGAACAGCGCGACCTCATCGGCGGTAGGCGCCCGTGATACGGCGCACTCGGTGCATACGCCGCGGATCAGCCGCTGGGCGATGGTGACGATCACCGTGGAGGCGGCAAGATAGGGTTCGATGCCGATGTCCGCCAAGCGGGTAAAGGCGCCAAGCGCGCTGTTGGTGTGCAGGGTGGAGAGCACCAGGTGCCCGGTCAGTGCCGCCCGAAGCGCGATTTCCGCCGTTTCAAGATCGCGAATTTCGCCGATCATCAGAATATCGGGATCCTGGCGCAAGAATGCGCGCAGGGTCGCCGCGTAGCTCAGCTCGATCTCGGGGCGGACCTGGACCTGGTTGACGCCTTCCAGCAGCACCTCGACGGGATCCTCGACGGTCAGGATCTTGACCTCCGGCCGGCGCAGGCGGTTGATCGCGGCGTACAAGGTAGTGGTCTTGCCGCTGCCGGTCGGCCCGGTCAGCAAGATGATGCCGTGCGGCCGCGCAAGTGCACGCTCGAGCCGGGCAAGCGCCGCCGGGGGGAGACCAAGCAGGTCCAGCTCCAGCGGCACTTCGGTTCGGCCGAGCAGGCGCAGCACGATGCTTTCGCCGTGCGCGATCGGCGAGGTCGATACGCGCACATCGACTTCGCGGCCGCGCGCCGTCAGCCGCAGGCGGCCGTCCTGCGGCAGGCGCGATTCGGCGATGTCGAGGCCGGCAAGCACCTTGATCCGGGTCGCCATCGGCGCGGCAAGGGCGGCGGGGTGGCGCTCCACCTCGACCAGGCGCCCGTCGACGCGGTAGCGCACCGACACGAAGCGGGCCATCGGCTCGATATGGAGATCGGAGGCGCGCCGGTCGACCGCACCTTCGAGCAGGCGCTGCACGAGGCGGATCACTGGCGCTTCCGATTCGCTTTCAAAGATGCGTTCGAAATCCTCGTCCGAGCCGCCTTGGGCGGGCGCCTCCGCGGCGGCGTGGAGAACCGGCCCGAGATGCGCGTCGATGTCGGAAAAGGTCGCAACCTTGGGCAGGACTTCGCGCACGCCCGCCGCGAACGCCATTCCCCGCGCCGCCGCTTCGTCTTCCGGGTCGGCCATCGCCAGGATCAGGCGATCGCCCTCGCTTGCAATCGGCGCGACGCGGTGGTGGGCAAGGAAGCGGAAGCTGTAGCCGGTCTCGGCATCGAGCGGCGGAATGTCGGCGGCGCTTACCGTCTGGAGATCGTGGACCGTGGCAAGGGCGGCGGCGATGTCGGCTTCCGCCACCAGCCCGAGGCGCGCGAGCGCGGCCGGAAGCCGGAGCCCGGTTCGCGCGCTGACTTCCTGAGCCCGCGTCAAATCCTGTGTATCGAGCAACTTCTGCTCAAGCAGGTGCTCGCTAAAACTCGCCAATTCGAATCCACCCCCAAGCGGAAAGCTAGCTTCAATGCGGGGGTGCCGCAATCATGGCGCTTTGAATCTCAAGGAATTTCGTTCGTTTGTGGCTTCTGTGGCGGTTGCCGTGCGCGTCCCGTCCGCTAAGATGCGCGGCGGGAGGGGAAATCTTGGCGTTTGTGTTGCAGCAGAGCTGGCGGGAAGACGTCCGCGCTCAGCGCAGGGACGCGGCGCCGGTGCGGGGGCCGCTGTTCGCCGGCCGCGACCTGCGGCTGGGCAAGAGCGCCGGCACCATTCTTACGGTCCTCATCCACATCCTGCTCCTGTGGGTGTTCGCAACGCGCCTCGGCGAAGCGCCCGGCGCAGCGGAGCGCCAGCCTGAACCCACCGAAGCGATAAGCCTTGATATGCTGCCAGCGCCGGAGCCGCCCGCAGCCGAGGCCGCGAAGGCGCCGCCGGCCGAGCCCGCCGCTGCGGCACCGGTGACGGTGGATACCTCGGCACCCTCCCAGGCCGCTCCGCCCGAGTGGACGGTCTCGCGGATCGCCTCCGCTCTTCCGGGGGGGAACGGGTCCGCAGCCGCAGCCAAGCGCGGGTCGATGGTGCGCGATGCAACCATCAACGCCCTGGTTCCGGTCGGCACCGAATCAAGCTTCCGCCTCGATGATGCGATGTTCGCGCAACTGCGCGCGGCGTTGACCAAGGCGCACCCGCGGATGCGCGGCACGGTTGAGCTCAACCTCAACATTTCGGCCGACGGCATGGTTCTCGCCGCCGAGCCGCAAGGCGGCAGCATTGCCGCCGCGATCGGCAGGGACGTCGCCGGCAGGATCGTCGGAACGCGCCTGTTCCTGGGTCTGACGAGCGCGATCGACGGCCTGCAACTCGTGGTTGCAATCTAGAGACCCGGCGCTTCCCACCTTCTCAAAAACCGATCCGCACCGAACGCTCCGGTTTGGCGCGCATTTCGGCCGCGAGAAGTTCCACGACTTGCGCGGTATCCGCCGCGGGCCGGTGGCGGAGCTGGCGTTTCACCACCGCGAAGTCCCCGGCGGTGAGGCCCGCCACTTCCCCAAGCGCCGCCGGAGCGGGTAGGCCGAAGAAGCGCTGGAACGCGCGGCCCGCCGTCTCCTCCGACATGCTCCTGAGTTCGATCTTGAACACGAAGCGCCGAAGCGCCGCCGGGTCGAGCCGCCGCGCGAAGTTGGTCGCCGCGACGAAGGGCAGGGGATGGGCGTCCATCCAGGTCAGCAGCTCGTTGACCTGCGTGATCTCCCACGAGCGCTGCGCGTCGGCGCGGTCGAGGAGCAGCGAATCCGCCTCGTCGAACAGCAACACGGCGCCGTCCTCCCGCGCTTCGGCAAAGGCGTCGGCGATCTTCGCTTCGGTGCCGCCAACCCATTTTGACAGCAGATCGGAGGCGCGCTTGACCCGGAGCGGACGGTCGAGCCGCTCGGCGAGGTGCGCGGCAAGCGCCGTTTTTCCGGTGCCCGGCGGGCCGGTGAGGAGCAGCGAGAAATCGCGTGGGCTGCCAGGCGCCGCGAGCCGTTCCACCAAAGGCGCAATCTCCAGATCCGCTTCGTAGAGCGAAAGGTCGAGCCCGCCGCCTTCCGGGGCAGGAGGCAGTGCCCGGCCGCCGCGCATGGCGAGGAGAAGGGAGGCTGCGGCTCGGCCGGCCTCGTCCGCGCCGCCGCCGGCCAGCGCTGCGCAACGCAGCGCCACCCGAGCGACGCTTGCGCTTTCCGCCTCTCGGGCGAGTAGCGGCGCGAGGCCGGCGGCTGCTTCCACGGCGCCCTCGTCCGCTGCGGCACGGGCGGCAATGCGGGTGCGGGCCCGGGCGGAGGGGTGGTCCATGCGCAGCACGAAGCTCATCCGCCGCAGGTGCGCCGGGTCGATCGCGGCGATGTCGTTGCTGGTCCACAAGGTGGGCACCCCATTGTCTTCGAGCAGACGGTTAACGAAGATCTTCGAGCCGGCGCGCCGCTCGCTTTGGTTGTCCGAGGCGGCGGCGAACAGATCCTCCATTTCGTCGAACAGCAATAGGCTGTCGGAGCGCCGGCCAAGCAGCCGCTGCGCCCGCTTCAGCGCGTGAATCCGCTCCCACCGGGTCGGCTCCTCGCCATCCGCGTCGGCCTCCCCGACCGCGTACAGGGCGGCGCCCGCGGACGCCGCAAGCGTGCGGGCGAACTCGGTCTTGCCGGTGCCGGGAGGGCCGTGGATGAGGATGTTGACGCCCGGCGCCTTGCGCTCCAGCGCGCCGGAGAGCAGCCGGGCGAGCAGGTCCAGGCTTTGCGTGTGTTCGGCGAAATCATCGGGCTCCAGCGCCGGACGCTGGGGCAGGCCGACCAGCGCCTCGACGATCCGGTCTTCACCCGCCGCGCCGCAATCGAGCAGATTCTCGAAGCGCCAGTCGAGATCGAGCGTGAAGCCGCCGGAGCGGGCCATTTCGATCCGGATCAGGCCGAGCGCCACCGGCGCCGCCCGGCGCACCCGTGCGGCCGCGTCCGCGGTGCCGGCGCCGGCGATCAGGCCGATCAGCGGCAGCATGTCGGCGCCCGCGGAGGTCAGCCGGGCGCGCAGGCTCGACAGGCGCGGCAGCCGCTGCAGCGACGCCACGGCGCTGAGCAGCGCGGCCTCAAACGGATCGAAGCCGAGCATGGAGCTCACTCCGGCGAGGCTGGTCTCCAGGGGGGAGACCGGCTCGTCCGTGTCGATGCGGCGCGCAAGCGCGGGCAGCCGATCCCATCCGATCTTGCCGCCGCGTTTGCGCTTCTTCGCCTTTTCCCCGGATGCGCCCGCTTCGGCGGCGGGCCACAGCCAGTCGCGATTGTCCGCCGCCCATCCGAGCAACGCATGCGCCGTCCGCGAAGCGGCGCCATCGGTTTCGCGCAACGCCACGATCAGGCGCTGCGTCAGAAGCTTCTCGCCCATGACCAATCCATCGGGCCGGCGCGCGCGCGAAGACGCACGGGCACAGCCACTCTATTTGCTTAATTGGGAAATGTTGCTCGCCGCCGGGTCCGGCCCGGCGAAGCGGCTAGCGCTTGGCCAAGGGCCGGACGGAGGCGAAGCGAATATCTTCGCAATGCTGGCGATGCGTCTTCATCGCTTTTCTCCGTTAAACCGCGCGGCCCATTGCCGGCGCGGGGAGGGGTCGGTTACTCGTCCCCGAAACGATTGTCAATTCGGCGCCTGCACTAGGCGGGCGCGCGGGAATACTTAGGCGCCGTCGTCCAGGGTGAAGCCGATGCGCAACGTCACCTGGTAATGCGCCACCCGGCCGTCCTCGATATGGCCGCGGGTCTCCTTGACCTCGAACCAGCGCAGGCCGTGGACGGAGGCGGAGGCGCGGGTCACGGCCTTTTGAACCGCGTCCTCAATGCTGGTCTCGGAGCTGCCGACGACCTCGATGATTTTGTAGACATTGTCGTTCATGGGGCGTGAACGGGCGAGACGCGGGTTGTTTCCCGCGCCTGCTTGCCAGCGCGCCCGACGGGGCTAGGGTGCGGCGATCCACCGCCTGCCGGAGACCCCGATGAACCGCCGCTTCGCCGCCGCTCTGCTTGCCGCCGCCGCCTTGTGCGCGGGCCCCGCCGCCGCCGCCCCGGGCGACGATTTCAAGGCGCTGCTCGACGAGCATTATGCCTGGCTGCTCAGCGAAGCCCCGACCTATGCGACCGCGCTCGGCGTGCGCGACTATGACGCCAGGATCGAAGATTTGAGCCTCGCCGCCGCGAATCGCCGTGCTGCCCGGGCAGGGGCCTTCCTGAAGCGCCTCGATGCCATTCCCGATGCGGGCCTCAGCGCCTCCGACCGGACAAGCAAGGCGATCCTGCGCCGCTCGCTTGCCGAAGGGGTGGAGGCGAACGGCTATCGGCAGCGGCTGATGCTGTTCACCACCTACGCCGGCTGGCACCAGAATTTCGCCGGCATGGCGAGCGGCCTGCCATTCCGAAGCAAGGCCGATTTCGAAAGCTACCTCACCCGGCTTGCGCAATATCCCAAGCTCAACGACGAGGCGCTGAAGATCACCGCGCAGGCGGTGAAGGAGGGGCAGGTGCTGCCCTGCTCGGTGCTCGGCAATACGGAGAAGTCGATCAGCGGCGTCATTGCCGAGGACGCTACCAAGTCACGCTTCTACGAGCCCTTTCTCGGCGCCCGGCCGGGCGACGTGAGCGAGGCGGAGTGGACCGCGCTGCAGGCGCGCGCGCAGCGCCTGATCCGCGAGGTGCTGAACCCCGCTTATGTCAAGCATGCCGCATTCTACCGCACCGCTTATGCGCCGAAATGCGCTAAGTCAGACAGCGTCTCGGCGCTCCCCGGGGGCCAGGAATATTATGCGTTCCGGGTTCGGCAGGAAACCACCACCGACCTTTCGCCCGAGCAGATCCACCAGATCGGCCTGCGCGAGTCGAAGCGCATCAATGCCGAGATGGACACCGTGGCGAAAGGCGCGGGGTTCGCGACGCGCCAGGCCTTCATCGCCGAACTGCGCACCAACCCCGTTTACTTTGCAAAGACGCCGGAGGAGCTGCTTCGGGCGAGCGCGCGCCTCGCCAAGACGATCGACGGCAAGATGCCGGCTTTCTTCCGCACCCTGCCGCGCTTGCCTTATGGTCTTCGCGAGATCCCGGCCGAGACTGCCGAAGGCACCACCACGGCCTATTACGGCCAAGGCGCGCCGGAGAGCGGGCTTGCGGGTACCTATTACGTCAACACGTCCAAGCTCGACCAGCGCCCCGTGTGGGAAATACCGGCGCTCACCGCACACGAAGCAGTGCCCGGCCACCACCATCAGATCGCCCTTCAGCAGGAGCTCGATCTGCCGCCCTTCCGCCGCAACTTCACCTCCTTCACCGCCTTTACCGAAGGCTGGGGCCTGTATTCCGAGAAGGTCGCCGAGGAGATGGGCCTGTACGACACGCCCGCCAGGAAGATGGGCCAGCTTTCCTACCAGGCGTGGCGCGCCGCGCGGTTGGTGGTCGACACTGGCATCCATTCCAAAGGGTGGGACAAGGCCAAAGCCGTCGCCTTCATGCGCGAGAACACGGCGCTCTCCGACGCGAATATCGACGCGGAGGTGAACCGCTACATCAGCTGGCCGGGCCAGGCGCTCGGCTACAAGATCGGCGAACTCAAGATCCGCGAGCTGCGCGCCAAAGCGGAGGCTGCGCTTGGGCCGAAGTTCGACATCCGCCGTTTCCACGACGCGGTCCTGCTCCAGGGCTCCGTGCCGCTCGACGTGCTCGAGCGGCAGGTCGGTGAATGGATCGATTCGGAGAAGAACTCAGTCAGGTAAAAAAGCATCGTTCGTCCCGAGCGAAGTCGAGGGGCGGAGGCTCGGACTCCTCGTGTGCGCCCCTCGACTACGCTCTGGGACGAACGAGTCTCGGAGCATAACTAACTCTCAGACCAGACCGGAGGATTTCCCGCAGGGGGCAGGGCGGCAGGGGAGCAGGTCTAACCACTCAGCGCGGGCTGTTTGCCGCTTCCTCGTCGTCGCGAGCCTGCTGGTCGATCTTGGACAGGCGCTCCTGGCGCGCTTCGTCGATCAGCCGGTCCCAGTTGACGCTGTCGGCGCCCTGCCGCTCGGCGCGGGCACGGCGGACGAGGTCGTTGTAGCAGCCGCTGGCGCCGCCGGGGCCGGTCGGCGAGCAGCTGCCGATGCCGGAGCGGCCGACATATTGCAGCTCCACCGCACGCGCGCCCCAGGCCTGGTTGACCGGATCGTTGGGGTTGTCGCGCAGGTTGGTAGGAATTCGAAACCGCTCCTTGTCGTCCAGCCGGGCGCAGACGTTGATCTGCTCGTCGGTGCTTTCCGGGCAGGGATCGTTGCCATAGACGATGAGCTGATTGACCTTGGCGTCGGCGACGACGGCCGCGGCGGCATCCGCCGCGTCCTCGGCCTGGGGTTGGGCAAAAGCGGGCGCCGACAGCGCGGCGAAAGCGATAGCGGCGGCGAGAAAAGGCTTCATAGGATCAAATCCTCTTGGACAAGGCGATGGCGAACCGGCAGCCGGCTCGAATGAAGGAGGAGAGGAGCGGGTAGCCGAGCGTGTCTTCCGCGCCGGCGGCGAGCGCGGTGTCGCGGTGCTCGAGCTCCTCGGCCTGAAACCGGCGGATGGACTCGGACAAGTCCGGCTCCTCGTCGCCCAGCGAGCCGAGCTGTTCCTCATAATGTTTGTCGATCTCGGTCTCGACCGCGGCGGTGCAAGCCATGGCCGCGCTCGGGCCCATCAGGGCGGTGACGGCGCCAAGCGCATAGCCGGCGATGTTCCAGAACGGCTGGATCAGCGTCGGGCGAATGGCCCGGTCGACTAGCATATTGTTGAAATGGCGGAGGTGCACCTCCTCCTGGCTCTGCATGCGGGCGATCACCCGCGCGGTGGGATGCCGGGCGCCGAGCACGGCAAGCTGGCCGCAGTAGATGCGCGTCGCGCCATATTCGCCGGCCTGGTCGACCCGCGCCATGGAAGCGATGTCGGGCCGCCGGTCGCCGGGGCGCCAGCTGGGGCGCGGCGCGGTCCTCGTCGGCGCGTCGGGCAGGGCTTCTGCGGTCATGCCGCGGCCGTTCGGGGGCGTCGCAGACTGAGCCATAGGATCAAAAGGGCGAACACTATGGAGATGATCGCGTTCCATCCCGCCATCGAAACGCCGAGGAATTCGAACTGCACCTGGTCGCAGCGGGTAAGCGGCGCCGCCATGATCGAATCCAGCAGATCGGCGGTGGTGCCGCCCGAGGCCGTGCTGGTGCACTGGGTGAAGCCCTCGAATATCTTCGCCTCGACGCCGGCATGATAGGCACCGATCGCGCCGCTCCCGAAAATGCTAAGCGCCGCTAGCCAGACGAAGCTGCGTCCGCGATCAGGCAGACGCGAGAGCAGCAGCGCGAGCAAAGCGAAACCGAGCGCGGCAAGGTGCGCGTAGCGTTGCCACCAGCACATCTCGCAGGGGTAGAGCCCGCCCCAGATTTCCGAACCCCAGGCGCCCGCGAGAAGCCCCGCCGGAACCAGGATGGCCAGAGCCTTCGCCTTGCCGAGGTTGGTCACCGGCTTATCGCGTCCCCGTCTTCGCCTGCGGTGCCGGCACTGCCTTGACCGCGGTCGCGGAGCGGCCGAGCCGGGCGATGGTCTGCAGCGCGTAATGGAGCTGGAAGTCCTCGATGCCCTTCTTCTTCAGCTCCTCCGGCGTTGCGGCGAAGCGGGGATCGGGCTTGGCATCGTCCTCCACAACATTGTCCTCCACCTTGAGCTCATTGATCAGGTGGCGGCGAAGATCGGCTTCGCGGAGCCGCGGCCGGGTCTTGTAGTCGGGATCGGAAAGCTGCGGCACTTCGATGTCGGGCGCGATGCCGCCTTCCTGCACCGAGCGGCCCGACGGCGTGTAGTAACGCGCTGTGGTGAGCCGAAGCGCGGTGTCGCTGCCGATAGGAAGCAGGGTCTGCACCGAGCCCTTGCCGAACGTGCGCTCGCCCATCACGATCGCACGGTGATGCTCCTGCAGCGCGGCCGCGACGATCTCGGCCGCCGAGGCACTGCCGGCATCGACCAGCACAACCACAGGGAGGCCGCGCGCGGCGTCGCCCGGCTGCGCGTAATAACGCTCGATGTCGGTTTTCTTCCGTCCGCGCTGCGAGACGACTTCGCCGCGCTCGAGGAATACGTCGCTCAGCCCGATCGCCTGGTCGAGCAGCCCGCCCGGGTTGGAGCGCAGGTCGACGATGTAGCCGAGCGGCTTTGCGCCCAACGACTTGTCGATGGCAGCGATCGCGGCGAGCGTCTCCTCGGTGGTGGTGCGGCTGAACGTGTTGACGTTGATGATGCCGACGCGGTCCTTGACCTCCCACTTCACCGCCTTGAGCTCGATGATCGCGCGGGTGAGCTTGACGTCGAACGGCTTGTCGCGGCCCGGCCGGACAATCGTGATGGTCAGCGACGTGCCCGGCTTGCCCTTCATCTGGTCGACCGCTTCGTCCAGCGTGCCGCCGTAGATCAGCTTGCCGTCGATGTGGGTGATGTAGTCGCCCGCCTTGAGCCCGGCCTTGAAGCCGGGCGAATCCTCGATCGGCGTGATCACCTTGACCGCTCCGTCCTCCATGGTGACGTTGAGGCCGATCCCGCCATATTCGCCCTCGGTGGTGGTCATCATCCGGGTGTAGCCCTTCTCGTCGAGATAGGAGCTGTGGGGATCGAGGCTTGCGAGCATGCCGTCGATGGCGCCGCGCAGCAGCGTCTCTTCATCGACCTGCTCGACATATTCGGATCGGACGCGATTAAAGACGGTCATGAACTCATCGAACTGCCGCATCCCGTCCACTTCGGCGGTTGCAAAGGCGGCGGTCGCGGCGGGAATGATCGCAACCGCGCCGACGAGGCCGAGGGAGCGAAGGAGGTTGCTGGCCATAAATATCCTGCAAAAAATAGGTCGGGAGGAGCTTTACCGCCTTTTCTAGCAGGGGGAAAGCAACGGCAGGTGAATGAGAGCTTTCACAGCACCACTAAAGGCGCGATCGGAAAGGGCTTGCCGTTGCGGCGAAGCTCGATGCCGACGCGGGGCTCGCGTGGCCCGGCGCGGCCGACGGCCTGGCGGGGGCGGACCTGCTCGCCGCGGCGTACCGCGAGGGAGCCCAGGTTGGTGAGCGTGCTGGTCCAGCCGCCGCCATGGTCGATGATCACCACCTCGCCATAGCCGCGAAAAGCGCCGGCAAAAGCGACGCGGCCGCCCGATGGCGCCGCCACTTCGGCGTTTGCCGCGGTGACGAGGGTCAGGCCGCGGGCATGGACGCCAGCATCGGAAATCTCGCCCATGCCTGTCACCAGCCGTCCTGCGACGGGCAGCACATAGACCGGACCTGCGCGCTGCGCGGCGGCGCCCTGGGAGCCTGGCCGCAAAGCGGGGCCAGGGAGCTCGCTCAAGCGTCGGCGAAGCTGGTCCTGAAAGGCGCGGGTTCCGACAAGTGCGGCGATGTCGCGCGCCTCCTCGCCAAGCGCGAGCGCCCGATCGGATTCGTTGACCGCAGAGGCCATCAAGGTCTCGGACTTCGCCCGCTGGCTTTGTTCGAAGCGGGCGAGGGCGACGCGCCGTTTGCGCAGGTCCTCACGCCCGGCAGTGAGTGCGGCGTACGCCGTTTCCGCGTCCTTCCTCAGCCGGTTGCCCTCGGCGATCTCGGCGCGCACCGCTGCGGTGCGGCGGCGGATCACCGGCAGTGACGAGGCCAGAAGAGAACGGATATGGACGATTTCGTCCACCGAGCCCGGCTGGACGAGGGCGAGGGCGGCGGGCCGCCGCGCCATGGTCTGAAGCGCGCCGGTGAGGCGGATCAGCGGCGCCTGCTTCTCGGCAAGGCGCGCGCGCTGTTCGCGGAGGAGCTGCTCGACGAGGCGGATTCGGGTCTCGGCGGCGGTGATATCGGCTTCGGCGGCCTGGATGCGCGCGGCAAGCGCGGCGGCCTCGGCGCGGGCGCGGGACGCCTCTCCGGTCGCTTTTTGCGCCTGCCGCTCCAGCAGCTCCGAGCGGCGCCGCGCCTGCTCGGCCTCCCCCTTGGCCTGGGCGAGGTCGCTTGGTGCCGCTCCCCCGGTTTGCGCCGCCGCCCAGCCGCTGGCGGCAAGGGCCAGGACGAGGAGTGGGGCGAGGAACAAGCGGCGCATACCCTACCCTTCGCGGTGATAGGGGTGGTTGGCAAGGATGGAGGTGGCGCGAAACAATTGCTCGGCGAGCATGGCCCGGGCGAGGAGGTGCGGCCAGGTCGCTTTTCCAAAGGCGAGGAGAAGGTCGGCGCCGGCGCGTTCCTCGTCGCCGAAGCCGTCCGCGCCGCCGAGCAGGAACCGCGCCTCGCGCTTGCCGCCGTCGCGCCACGCTTCCAGTTTCTTGGCAAAGGCAAGGGAGGGGAGCTGCTCGCCCTTTTCGTCGAGCAGGATGGTGACGCTGTTCTCCGCCGGCGGCGGCAGCTTCCCGCCGCTTTCCGGAAGCTCGCTCACCTTCGTCGGCCAGGCGATGCGCTTTAGGTAGCGCTCCACCAGCTCCCCCTCGGGCGACCGGCCGATCTTGCCGCGGGCGATGATGTGGAGGAGCATGCGGCGGGTCTAGTGCTTGTCGGAGGGTGGCGGAAGCCCGCGTTCCTCCCCGCCGCGGTAGCGGTGGGGAGGGGAACCACCCGAAGGGTGGTGGAGGGGTAGCTGTCGGAGGGTTCAGGGGTCCAGGCGCGGGACCCACAGATCACACGGCTGTTACCCCTCCACCATGCTACACGGGCACCCGCCAAAGTAGTACTTTGGCGGGAACCCTGCATGGTTCCCCTCCCCATCGCTACGCGACAGGGAGGAACAGGAAGGAACGTTCAGGTGTCAGCTCGCCGCCGTAACCGGCGCCTTTTCCTCGAACGCCCACATCCGTTCGAGATTGTAGAAGGTCCGCACTTCGGGGCGGAACAGGTGGATGATCACGTCGTCGGCGTCGATCAGCACCCAATCGGCCACGGGAAGGCCCTCGACGCGGACGTGCCGGCCGAGTTCCTGCTTGATCCGCTCGCCAAGCTTCTGTGCCATGGAGGCGACCTGCCGGGTCGAGCGGCCGGACGCGATCACCATATGGTCGGCGATGCTCGACTTTCCGCCGAGCGGGATGGTGACGACATCCTGGGCCTGGTCGTCGTCAAGGGAGCGAAGCACGAGGGCGTGCAGCGCGTCGACCGATTCGATGCTGCCGCGTTCGTGGGCAACGGGGGTGGTCTCGGGCAATGTGCCTCCTTTTAGCGCACGATCCGGCGGGTAACGCCGTCGCGCAGGGCCTTGGGGTTGAACGGGTGATGTGGCGATTGATGCCAGTTGGGACAAGCGGCACGGATGCCGGTGGCGGACGTCGGATCGAGCGGCAATTGCAGGAACACGAGCGCCGGCGGTCTCCACCTCGTCCAATCCCGTGCATGGCCCGCGGGTCGGACGAAGCGCCGCAGCCAGCCCATCGCGCGTGCCGCCCGGGCCTCGCCTTCATACCCCGGACGCGCGACAACCGCAATCGGCACAAGAGCGGCAATCCGGCGCCACTCGCGCCAGCGGTGGAACCCGACGAGATTGTCCGCTCCCATGATCCAAACGAAGCGCCGCTTCGGGTACAAGCGGGTGAGCGCAAGCAGCGTATCGTAGGTGTAGGGGGAGCCCAGTTGTTGCTCGATCGCCGTCACCCGGATGGGAAAGCCGGACGCGGCGCGCACCGCCGAGCGGTAGCGGGCGCCGAGCGGCGCCATGCCCCGCTCCGGCTTCAACGGATTGCCCGGCGAGACCAGCCACCACATCTCGTCCAGGCCGAGCGCGTCGAGCGCGTGCATGCTGATCCGGCGGTGCCCGCGATGGGCGGGGTTGAAGGATCCGCCGAGGAGGCCGGTGGTAATCACAAGCGGAGCGCTAGCACGACTGAGCCGCCCGCGCATACGCCCTCGACGGGCGCGGCGGCTTGCGCCATGATCCCGGGCCTATGGGGGGCGAGGGTTTGGAAGCGATCGGCGAGGCGGTAACCGGCGGAGCCTTGGCTCGCGCCGCCGAACCCGATGCGGGCGAGGGCGGCGGCGGGCACACCCACGAAACCGCCTGCCTAAACTGCGCCACTGCCCTTGTCGGCCCGCACTGCCACCAATGCGGCCAGGCGGCACACGTTCACCGCACGATCGGCGCCTGGTGGCACGATCTTGCCCACGGCGTGCTTCACCTCGACGGCAAGATCTGGCGCACCCTGCCGCTGCTGGCCTGGAAACCGGGCGATCTTACCCGCCGCTACGTGCAGGGAGAGCGGGCGAAGTTCGTATCGCCGATGGCAATGTTCCTGTTCTCGGTGTTCATGATGTTCGCCATCTTCTCCATGGTTGGCGGCCCGGTCGGCGGCGGCGGCGGCGTGTCCGCGGGGACAAGCGACGACCCTGCGGCCGCACTCGCCAAAGCCCAGGAGAGCTTCCGCCGGAAGAACGCCGAAACGCAGGCGGAGCTGGACAGATTGATCGCGGAGCGGGCCCGCCTTGCCGCGGCTCGGCAGCCCACGGAGGAGGTGGACAAGGAGATCGCCGAGACCAAGGGAGATTTGCTTGTCGAAACCGATGTGGTCGAAAAGGCCATCAACATGATGGGCGACGAGGGCGCCCCGGCCAACGGGGCGGCTGCCGAAGGAGAACCCCGCGCGCCCGGCGGTGCCAAGCGCGCCGCCGACGAGACCTCCGAGGGAAACCTTGTCGTCCTTGCCGGCGCCGATTCGGTGAACAATTGGCTCAGTCGAGCCTACAAGAAAGCCAAGGCGAACCCGTCGCTGCTCGTCTACAAGCTGCAGACCACGGCGTACAAATTCTCCTGGGCGTTGATCCCCATTTCGGTGCCGTTCGTGTGGCTGCTGTTCCTCCACCGCCGCCGCTACCGCGCCTTCAAGGCCTACGACCACACGGTGTTCGTAACCTACTCCATCGCCTTCATGACGTTGGGGGTAATTGCGCTCAGCCTCTTGCATCCGCTCGGATTGCCCGAAGCGATCGCCGGGCTGGCGATGGTCTTCGTGCCGCCCATCCACATCTACAAGCAGTTGCGCGGCGCCTACAGCCTTTCACGCTGGAGCGCGCTATGGCGCACCTTCGTGCTGCTCAACTTCATCTCGGTCGCGATCGGCCTCTTCGCCGCATTGCTGCTTGCACTCGGCCTGCTCGGCTGAGGCCTAGCGGCAGGGGTATTTGCGGGCAAGAAGGCCGCGCAGACCGTCCTTCAATTGCATGCGCGGTCGCCGCGCCGCGGGGATCGTGCGCAGATAGCCAAGCAATTCCTTGGCGCCCAACTCCGACTTCGCCGGCGGGCAATAAGCCGCCTTTCGGCCGGCCTTCTGCGCTGCGGCCCGCTCCGCGCGCAGCTGGCTGCCAGCCGCCTCCGCTTCGGCCTTGAGCACTTTGTAGTCGCTCGAGAAAAGCGCCATCATTCCCTTTTTCTCCAGCGCATCGGCTTTGGCGAGAAAGGTGGCGACGTCCATCGCATGGGCCGCGCCAAGCGGACAAACGGTAAGCAGAACGGCGGCAAACAGCTTGATCTTCATGCAGAAAATATCCTCCGGGATGCACCCGAAAGGAAGCGTTGCGCCGCTGAACGGCAGGTGAACGACTGGCAATGCTGAGGGGCCGGCGCGTTTTCCGCGCCGGCCCCCTGGCCGATCAGGCGCCCTGCGAGGCGGGGCCGCCCAAACCGCCGCCGCTCGGGCGGCGTGTCTTGGGAATGGACGTACCGCCGGCAGGAACGGGCGCCGCGCTCAAGCTCGGATCATCACGCCCGATATCGTCGCCCCCCGCGATGCGCTTGATCTCGTCGCCGGTCAGCGTTTCATACTCCAGCAGTGCGGAGGCGAGCAGGTGCAGCTGATCGATATGCGTGGTCAGCACCTCCGTGGCGCGGGTGTGCGCGCCATCGATCAGCCGGCGGATTTCGCTGTCGATCAGCAAGGCGGTTTCGTTGGACATGTTGTGCCGCTGGGTTTGCGAATAGCCCAGGAACGTCTCGCCCTGCTGCTCTTCATATTGCAGCGGGCCCAATTTGTCCGACATGCCCCACTGCATCACCATCGCGCGGGCGAGCTTGGTCGCCTGCTTGATGTCGCTGGACGCACCGGAGGACACCTTTTCATATCCGAAGACGACTTCCTCGGCGACGCGGCCGCCCATCACCGTGGCGAGATCGGCGTACATCTTGTCGCGGTGATACGAATAATTGTCGCGTTCGGGCATGCTCACCACCATCCCGAGCGCGCCGCCGCGCGGGATGATCGTGGCCTTGTGGATCGGATCGGATGCCGGCTCGTGGATGCGGACCAGCGCATGGCCTGCCTCGTGGTAAGCGGTCATCCGCTTTTCCTCCGGGGTCATGACGAGCGACTTCCACTCGGTGCCCATGATCACCCGGTCCTTGGCGGTTTCGAACTGCGCCATCGCCACCATCCGCTTGCCGAGCCGCGCCGCCATCAGCGCTGCCTCGTTGACGAGGTTGGCGAGATCGGCGCCCGACATGCCCGGAGTGCCGCGCGCAATCGTGCGCGGATCGACATCGGGGGCGAGCGGCACCTTCTTCATGTGGACCTGGAGGATCTTCAAGCGGCCGTCGATATCGGGCAGCGGCACCGTCACCCGGCGATCGAACCGGCCCGGGCGAAGCAGTGCCGGATCGAGCACGTCGGGACGGTTGGTGGCCGCGATGATGATGATGCCTTCATTGGCCTCGAAGCCGTCCATTTCGACCAGCAACTGGTTCAACGTCTGCTCGCGCTCGTCATTGCCGTTGCCGAGACCCGCGCCGCGATGGCGCCCGACCGCGTCGATTTCGTCGATGAAGACGATGCAGGGGGCGTTTTTCTTGGCTTGTTCAAACATATCCCGGACGCGGCTTGCGCCGACGCCGACGAACATCTCCACGAAGTCCGAGCCCGAGATGGTGAAGAAGGGGACGTTGGCCTCACCCGCGATGGCGCGCGCCAGCAGCGTCTTGCCGGTGCCGGGCGAGCCGACCAGCAGCGCACCCTTGGGGATCTTGCCGCCCAGGCGCGCGAACTTGGTCGGGTCCTTGAGAAAATCGACGATCTCCTGCAGCTCCTCCCGCGCTTCGTCGATGCCCGCGACATCATCAAAGGTGACGCGGCCCGATTTCTCGGTCAGCAGCTTGGCCTTGGACTTGCCGAAGCCCATCGCGCCGGAGCCGGCATTCTTCTGCATCTGCCGCATGATGAAAAAGGCAAGGCCGAGGATCAGGATGAACGGCAGCGACTGGACAAGGAGGTAGGTCCAGATGCTGGTCTGCTGCTCGGGCTCGCCCGCGAAAGCGACGCCCTTTTCGCGCAGCCGCGTGGTGAGCTGCGGATCGGGAATGGCGTTGGTGCGGAACGCCTCGCCGTTGGAAAGCTTGCCGGTGATCGTCTCCCGCCCGATCGCGACTTCCTTGACGGAGCCTTCCTCGATCCGGTTCAGGAAATCGGAATAAGGCACCGCCTGCCCGGCCGCGGCGCGCCCGCCGCCGTCGACGACCTGGACGAACAGGATCAGCGCGAGCAGGATGCCCGCCCAGATGAACAGCGACTTCATCCAGGGATTCGCCCCCCCGCCGCCTCCATTATTGGGGTCCTTGTCCGGAGTAGGAGTGCGCGGGTCGTTGGCCATACAAAATCCCATGAAAGCGGTGCTTTGCCGGGGACTCGAATGGAGAGAGCCCCGCAAAAGCGCCACTGCGTCTGTGCGTGTCCCCCTAGATAGGAATTTGCGAGGGCTTGGCAATGTCGCCCGCACTCTCGGCGAACTCAGGTGAACGGCGGGTTAGCAGCACCGGCGCGAAGTGGTACTTAGGTGATTGGCGCGAAGTGGTACTTCGCGCCCGGGCCAAGCGGGGTTGAGAAACGGGGAGACCGGTGGGCGGAGACCGCTAATTAACTGCAACAGCTTTTCCGGGCGCTTTCGCGCGGGGGAGGCGGGCCGATCGTGTTCAGCGAAACCGAGGTGATGGTGATGGAGTGTTGGGGAGCGCCTGACTTCGGGGCGGCGGAACAGGCGGTGTTTGGGAGGAAGCGGGCCTAGATCTCTGCGGATGGGGGCTGCTGGTGTTTGGGGAGAGCGGTGGGCGACTTTTGAGTGGGACGGGTAGGTCACAAAGAGGGACTTCACACAGTTGCCTCACAGGCAGTCGTCATTACTCGTGCTTGACTCGTAGCGGCAATGGTACGTCTATCTGACAACTATGGCAAGAGAGGGGCGAGCGCGGTGAGCTACTGGGTAACCAACTTCCGGAAGCTGGCGCGCGAATTCCCATCTATTTTCCCTAAAGAACCTACCACAGCCATACCGTTGCTTAAGGAAGTCGATGATTACGTCGCAGCGATGAGCAGAAGTGGCCTCTCTCCAGCTTGGATAAAAAGATCACTGTTGTCGTATCGTCAAAGCCGACCCTACTTGAAGGCCATCGCGGCAAATCGCATGCTCCATGATTCACGAGGGCAGGCAGTGCGTCGGCCGACAGCGGAGGAGCAAGCTGAGGCTCGAACTACTCTAAGCGCGTTCAGTTTACCCGCTTGTCTCGATAAATTACGGAATCCCCATTGCGGAGACGAGGAGAAAAAGACCGCGTTAGAGATGCTTGAGTGGGACTCCGAACGGCTTCGGGTGTCTGCATCACGCATGGCGCGTGGTGTCCACATTGGTAGAGCAATGGGCATGCGCAGGATCCTCGTACAAGTTCGCGAAACAATATTCTTTGTCGACCCATCCGAATACAACCGAAGTAACGTTCATGTCTGCCGATTCTTCTATAACATCACGACCATGCTTTGCGAAAGCTTCTCCGCACAATTCATTAATGCAAAAAACCATTGGAAAACTGCTTGCAATGAATTTCTATCAATCGGCCCACAGGCATATAACTTTTTTCCGAATTTCTTCCTAGACAAAACTGAATTGTTAAGCTACGATCTACTCCTCGATTCCATTGAGTCCTATGCTGCCGGTGAGTTTCGGGACGCTGCAGTTCGTCTACAGAAGTGGGTCGGTCTAAACTCAAGCTGGTCCGGGCGTGGTATAGCCCACTACGATAGTGCTATCTTCGTCCAAAAGGTTTGTGAGGATTTGGCGGATTTAACCGAGGGCACGGCTCCGACCTGGGCGGCTACAGAACGGCTTCTCGATAGAACCGATCTGAACATCTATCGTACGGCAAGAGCGTTATGGGACCGTTTGGAACCTTTGGTCTCGATCACCCGAAGCCAAGCTTTGATCGACGGCGATCGTGACCGAGTTCGGGAAGGTCTAATTGTATCGGCGACTTTGTTCCAACTGCTAAGCACCTCTGCGCCGCTCCCAGATAACATTGATCGTTCGGCAGGCATCGAGGAGGAGGTCCGGCTCCCGCGGATGGTGGACCTACTACAAGCAGCCGCCGAAACCGACGACGGGTGGCAGTTTCTGATCACCCAGATATTACGCATGTCGTTGATGCTCAGGGCTGATTATCAAAGCTTTGAGCAAGTGCGGCGAGTGACCAAAATGAGACCCGTCCCCGCGAAAAGCACAGCGGAGATCGAATCCATGAACGACGGTCAGCTCATAAAGTACGTCGAGGAGCTGCTGACGGGAAACCACCCGCGCTCAGTTATTGAGAGCTGGGTTCGGCACTGGGAATCTGCACGAGCGCAGTGCATCGTCGGACATCGTAGCGAAGCCATTTCAGAGACTCTCGCCTTCCACGCCCGCTTCCGAGCCGTGCCGCACATCATTCGTGTTAAAAACAGGATCGAGGCAGAGCGCCGGCGGGCGGAATACACCTACGAGTTGGAACGCTGCTGGCGCAAAGGTCCTTCAATTTTGCGCATTGACTCGTCTGACGAGCTTGAGATTGGTCAGTACGCGTACATGCAGCCTCGATGGGGTCGTAACCTCAAGGATCGGCATCATTTCGCTGGTGAAGATCCCTTGATCGTTAGGTCCCGAATGCCCCGCTGGATGGACCTCTTCGCCGAATGGTCAAACGGTAAAGGGCCGGTAGCTCCTGCGAGATTGTTCCGCTGGATGGAGCAAATCGAACCGAAGCGCCGCTCGGTGGCACTACGACTATTGGCGGAGCTGCGCTACTATGATGATGATCACATCCGAAATGAGTGGTCGAGAATCTTTCGCGATCTAGTCCCTGCGGAAGCTAAAACATCTTCAACACTTCTCGTGGCAGCCGGAGGTGCAGAAAAGAGTGCGACCCACAACGCCTATTTCATTCGTCAAGCTTTGTCCCAGTTTCCCCCAAGCGTCTCTTCCATTGATACAGCGTTTGCCTTTGTTCGTGCAAACGGCGATGTCAACTATCACAAGGAGTGTACTGTCATTATATTTGACGATATTCTTGGGAGTGGCGACACGGTAATGCGATTCCTGGACCAGTTTGCTGCTGCCTCGCTTATCAAGGCTCGTCTACTGGTGGTCTCACTCGTATCGACAAAATTAGCTAAGGAGAGGCTGGAGATGAGGCTAGGACCA
This sequence comes from Allosphingosinicella sp., assembly GCA_036399475.1. Lineage (GTDB taxonomy): Bacteria > Pseudomonadota > Alphaproteobacteria > Sphingomonadales > Sphingomonadaceae > Allosphingosinicella. The sequence goes on along the minus strand of DASWNA010000021.1, from coordinate 99,290 downwards.
GGGACGGTGATCACCGGGAGACTTCTGGAGAATCGCGATAAGGCCTTTGGCGAAGAAAACACGCTGTGGGATAATGAAGAGGATCGCGTTAGATCTCGGCGATGGGCGGAGCAAATTGGGCTGGCCTTGGGTTTCTCCGCCGAACATGCGCTCGGGTGGCGTGGAGGCGAGGCGTTAATTGCGTTCTCCTATAACATCCCGAACAATTCCCTGCCGTTACTTTGGGGTGAGGGGCAGGTGCGGGGAAAGCCTTGGGTGCCGCTATTCACCCGATACGAGTAGCGCATCGCAGCCCAGCGCGAAGAACGCGCTTCGACTCACCCACCCTTTGACAGCGTCACGCTCGCCAAGTGCAAAATTTGAACTTTGCAGATATGGGCTCGGCGTAGACGCGCTTCCGGCGACATGCCCTTCCGCAGAGCGCGGCGATGTTGGAGCGCTCCCCCGGGAACGTGCCTTGGCCGACTTCGCTCTTGGCCAACGGCGCAATGCGACAAGCTCCGCACGCTTTTTTTACAGTTCGGGTTAAATTACAATCCGGTCAAATAGATCGCGAGCATGGCCAGAGCGAGCACGGCATAAGCAAGGATGATTACCCGGAAGCCGAATGGATGCTCGACGCGATCGACCATTCGCAGCCCGGTGAACGCACGCCCACTTTTCAGGCTCCAAAGGAGAGTAGCCGCAATCACCAGGGCAAGCAGAAGCTCCATTCTATGCCGCTTCGCTTTTCGTCACTCAGGTTTCTCCACCGTCTTGTGCTTCACCAAATTGTCGGAAGCAGGAGGCCCTAACCCGGGTGGTGGTGGGGGTCGATCCGCCGGCGAGCGCAACGGGGGATGCGTGCGGGATCGTGGTGTGTGCAAGGATGGCTGACGGGAGCTTCGTTGTGCTTGGCGACTACTCGGTGCAGGGGCTTCGGCCGGAAGGCTGGGCGCGGGCGGTGCACCGGGCGGCGGAGATCTGGGGCGCCGACCGGGTGATCGCGGAAAACAACCAGGGCGGCGACATGGTGGACAGCGTACTGCGCTTCGCCGGAGTCGGGCTGCCGGTGAAGATGGCGCCAGCGGTGCTCGGCAAATCGGCGCGAGCGGAGCCGATCGCGGTTTTGTTCGAGCGCGGCGAGGCCAAGCTGGCCGGGGCGTTCCCCGAGCTTGAGGACGAGCTTGCCGGGCTGACCGCGTCGGGCGGTTATGGGGGCCGGGGCGCTCTTTCGGACCGGGCGGATGCGTGCGTGTGGGCGATGAGCGAGCTGCAAGGTGGCGTGGTACAGGGGCCGCCCCGGATCCGTGCGCTTTAGCGAAGGCGCATCCGCCCGCTCTAGCGCAGTGTCACACGCACCACGTTGCCGCGGTCGGAGGTGATCGTGCGGGTGCGGCCGCGCTCGAAGCGTTGGGCGTAGGGCCAGCATTCGCGGTAGCTGCCGCCCCAGGTGAAGCACAAGCGGCGGCCTTCCAAGGCCCAGCGGCCGGCGGTTTCGCGCGCGCCGAAGCGGGCGGTAACGGCGCCGCCACGCTCGAATCGCATGGTGGAGACCTGGCCGTTGGCGGCAGCGACGGTCATCGCGCGGCCGACGAATTCGGGGGCGGGGGGGCCGCGGTCGGCCGAGCGCTCGCCGTTCGGGATCACCGCGCAGGCGCCGAGCAGCAGGGCGGCGGCGGCGGGGACGGCGAGGCGGACGAAGGAGGCGGAGGCGAGGGAGCGGGGTACGGGGCGGGACATGGCTTTACCTTGGCTTGAAACGCAAGTTGCGGGCCTGTCACGAACGCGCACGGGTGTGCAAGGGTTCATAAGGGCGCGAGCTCGGCCGCGTAGCGGTAGGCGTTGCGGGTCCACCCCAGGCCGCGGAAGAAATCGGGGGCGGCGGCGAGCTCGATCTCGGCAAGGGTTTCGACCCGGGTGCAGCCCTGGTCGGCGAGGCGGGCGGCGGCCTCCTCGACAAGCGCGCGGCCGATGCCGCGGCGGCGGGCATGGGGGGCGACGAGGAGAAGGGTGAGGCGGCCGAGCGGCGCCTGCTGTTGGACGAGCGGAATGGAGTGAAAGGCGACAAGGCCGAGCAGCGCGCCGTCTTCGTCGGCGACGAGCGGCGGCTCCCCGGCCTTGCGCAGCGCGGAGATGCGGGCGGCGAGGGCCTTTGCATCGGCTGTTTCGAGGAGCGCGGCGAGCGCTTCGGCGTCGGCGGGGCGCGCTTCGCGGATCTTGAGAATTGGGCGCGGGGCGGGGGGTGGCGGCGGCGGCGGCGGTTCAGGCGGAGGCGGTGCTTGCGGCTTTTCGACAACGCGCAGCCTGGGCTTTGGACGTGGCGGCGGCGGGGCCGCTTCTTCCTCTTCCTCCTCCTCTACCTGCGGAGCGGCGCGGTTGGGCTTGGGCGGTGCCTTTTTGCGGACGGGCGTACGTTCGTCGTTGGCGGGGGCGGCGCCCGCGGCGGCGGCGGCGAGGCTGCTTTTCCAGTCGGCCAGCGCGCCCTTGCGCAGAAACGCCTCGATCTCGTCGGCCGAAGCGGTGAGCAGCCCTTCCGCGCCGAAGCCGAACACATCGCGATCCGACCCCGCGTCGCGCAGGCCGTAGCGTCCGAAATCGCCGGTCCCCGCCTTTCGCCGCCGCGACTTGACGAGCTTGCAGCCGCGGTTGGCGGCCATGTCCTTCAGCATCCTGTCGCGGTCGGCGTCGGTCATTGCGAGGGGTGGAACGCGCGTGGGGGGTGTTGGTGGCAGGGGGAGGGGGCACGCTGACGTGCCCTCACCCTCCCATTGCCTTTGGCAATGGGCCCCTCCCTCTCCCGAGATGGGAGAGGGGTTTTACAGCAGGAAGTCGTTGGCGGTGAGGATGTGGTTGCCCAAGGTGTGGACCAGGATCGACAGATCGGCGGTGCCGTCGCCGTTTACGTCGCCTTCGACCAGAAAGCCGCCGCCAACCGCCTGGGAAACCCGGAGCTGGCCGGCGGCGCCGGTAAAGGCCGACGCGCCGATCCAGGCGAACTTGCCGTTGCCGCTTGCCGCGGCGCCATCGGCGTCGATGGTCACCAGGCTGATCCGGTCTCCGGCGGAGAAATCGAGGATCGTATCGCGGGCAGAAGCGGTGGATTCGGCGGCGCTTTCATATTCAATGAAGTCGTTGCCGCCGCCGCCCTTGAGGGTGTCGGCGCCGAGATTGCCGTGAAAGCGGTCGTTGCCGAGGCCGCCGATCAGGGTGTCCGCGCCCTTGCCGCCCCGGATGTTGAAGCTGCCGTCCATTTCTGCTTGGCCGTTGAAATGGAGGCTTTCGCCGCCGCCCAGCGAGGTGGCGACAACCATCAGGCTCTTGCCGGCGGCGACGTTGCCATCGTGCGCGGCAAGCACATAGGCGTTCGGCGCGGCGGGATTGCCGGAGCTGTAGACGGCAAGCTTCTCGATACCCTGCAGGCTCCCCGCGCCGAGCGCCAGATTGTAGGCGCCGAGCAGGCCGACCGTGTCGAAGCCGTCGCCGCCGATTGCGACGTCGGCGCCCGTGAAAGCGGCGCCGAAGTAGAAGAAGTCGCTGCCCGCGCCGCCGGAAACGCGGTCAACGCCGCCGTCCTCGAGCACGACGAGATCGTTGCCCGCGCCCATCACCACGACGTTGTCGAGGGCATTTCCGTAAATGCCCTGGCCGCTTGCCGATGTGCCGGTGAAGTTTTCGATATTGGCCGGAAGAACGTACATCGCGCCGTAGTCCGACGCGCTGCCGAGCCCGGTGCGGACCTCGTCCACGCCCTGGCCGGCAGTCTCGATCGCCTGGTCCCCGGGCTGGGCCACGAAGTAGATGTCGTTGCCCAAGCCGCCGCGCATCGTGTCTGCGCCGGCCCCGCCATCGAGGCTGTCGTTGCCGCCGCCGCCGTCGAGGCTGTCATTGCCCGCGCCTGCCACGAGCGTGTCGTTGCCGGCGCCGCTTTGGATATCGAAGGCGCCATTGGTTTCGGCGGCGCCGTTGAAGTTCAGGGTTTCGCCGGCGCGAAGATCGCGCGCGTAGACGGTAAGCGTCGCACCGGCGGCGACATTGGCGTCGATCGTGGCGAGCAGGTAGCTGTGAAAGGCGGTGCCGGCGGCGCCGAAGCGGGTGTCGTTGCCCGCCATCAGCGCAAGCGTTTCGATGCCGATCAGGTTGGAGGCGGAGAAGGTGTAGGTGTAGCTGCCCTGCAGAACCAGCGCGTCGTTGCCCGCGCCGCCGTCGATCTCGTCCCCGGCGCCAAGCGCCGCACCGAGCAGAAAGGAGTCGTTGCCGTCATTGCCGTGGGCGATGTCGTTGCCGCCTTGCCAGAGCCGGAAGACGTCGTCCCCGCCGAGCCCGCGCCAGGCATCCGCGCCGGCGGTGCCGTTGACGACGTTGGCGGCGGCGGTGCCTTCGGAGAAGCTGTCGGCGAGGGGGAACGTGCGGCTTTCGATTGTTCCGATATCGTCCGTCCAGCTGAAGACGAGACCGCTGCCTGGGGTGAACACAACCCCGGGGTGGCGCTGCCCCCCCTGCTCGCCGGTGTTGACCAGGAATTGGGCCCCGACCGGCTGGCCCGACGCGCTGTATTGTTGCGCCCAAACCCCGAACGAATCATCGTCATTGCCCATCCAGGTCGCAACGAAGCCTCCGTTCGGCAAAGCCGCGAAGCCCGGAGTGGATTCGGAGGTATGCCGATCGTGGAGCTTGATCGTGCCGGTGAGTTCAGCGCCGGCGGCATTCGAGAGGTGGAAGAACAGGCCTGTGTATGGAAATCTGTCCATGTTCCGCCAGCCGACCACGATGCTGCCGTCGGCAAGCACGGTGGCGGTCAACTCCACCGGGGCCTGCTCAGGGCTGGTGGTGAACAGGAGCATTTCCGTTCCGGACCTGGCACCGGTGGAATCAAAGCGTTGCGCCCGGACGGAGAGATCGTCGCGCCACACGGCGATGAACCCGCCGCCCGGCGTCGCCGCCAGCGCAAGCGCTTCCTGGATGCCTTCGATAGTGGTGTTGAGGAGGAAGGTGTTGCCGACCTGCCCGCCGGAGGAATCGAACCCTTGGGCACGCAGGGCTGTGCCCCAGTCGGTTCCAGCCTCCGGGGTGTTGTCCACCCAGGCGACGATGAAGCCGCCGCTGCCCAGTTGCACGATCGACGAGTCAAAGCGCGCGTTGAGCTCAAACACGACCTGGTTCCCCACCCTGGCACCGGACGCATCGAAAGCCTGCACGGCGACATTAGCACCGTACTCGCCGTATTCGACCCAGGTTGCGGCAAACCCGCCCGAGGCGAGCGGCGCAGCGCCGCCGCCAAAATGTGAATGCACCGCGGTGGGGTTCAGCCTGAACGGGGTGCCGAGGGGGGTGGCGTCGGCGTTGAGGAACTGGCCTTCGACAAAGGTGTAACCGTCAAAGCCCGTGGTGATGGCGATGAACTTCCCGCTGCTGAGCGGAACGATCGAAGGGGTGTCGAACTGGATCCCGGATTGCACGCTGGTGACTTCCAGACCGGCTGCGAACCGGGTTTCGGCGGCGACGTCGGCGATGTTGAGGGTCAGCGTTTCCTCATAGGCGTGCCCCTCCACATCCACAGCGCGGATCCGAACGGTGACAACCGGCGCCGTTTCGAAGTCGAGCCGCCTGCTGTCGGCCACGACCAGGCTGTTGCCTTCGATCCGGAAGGCGCCGCGGGTGCTGTCTTCGACGAGCTGAAAGGTGAGGCCGCCATTGGCCCGCCCGTTCGGTTCGAAGATTTGGGCAACCGCCATGTTCTCGGTCGCGGTTTCGATCAAAGTGCCGGCGGAAAGCGCCAGGTCCTGCGGACCGCTTGTGATCGGCGCAAAGATCTGGGTCCTTGGGCCGGAGGGAAGCGGATCGAAGTCGTTCGAGCTCCAGCTTACCGCGAAGCCGCCGTTGGCAAGCGCGGCGAGGCTGACGCCGGTCTGCGCGCCGTCGGTCTGGGTGTTGACTACGAAGGCGTCGCCACTGCGAGCGCCGGCGGAACCGAAGACCTGCGCCGTGATTGCAGTTTCGCTGCCGTCGCCCGGCTGGCTCTGCCAGGCGACGACAAAGCCGCCGCCGGGAAGGCCGACCACCGCCGCACCATTATGGCTGCCGTATGTGTCGGGATTGACGAGGATCTCGCCACCGATCTTGTTGCCGGAGGCATCGAACATCTGGGCGCGGATGTTCAGCACAGGGTTGTACGGGTCATACGCGCCCTCATCCGTCCAAACCGCGACGAAGCCGCCGTTCGAAAGCGCGGCGGACTGAATGGAATGCTGGGTTCCAGCCGTGGCGGTGTTGACCACCGTCTCGGTGCCCACCTTGCCCCCGCTGCTGTTGAAGACCTGCATGATCAGGTCGCGCGAATAGCCGTCCTCTTCCCACAGCACCGCGAACCCGCCGCCGCCGAGCGCCACCACCTCGGGCGTTGCGCCCTGGATCCAGTCGGTGTTGACGGTGAATTCCGGCCCGGCCTTGACGCCCGCGGCGGTGAACACCTGCCCCCGGATCGATTCGTTGCCGACCTGCGGATTGTAGCTGTCGATCCAGACGGCAACGAAGCCGCCCCCCGCCACCGGTGTGATCGATGCCTTGGATTGTTGGTTTTCGGTGATGGAATGAAGCAGGAAGTCGCCGGTAAGGGGCGTGCCGGCGGGACCGTAGATGCGGCCGAATACATCCATGTCATTGCTGGTAAAGGTGATGAGGAAATTGCCCGACGCAAGCGCCGCGACGTCCAGCCCGAAGCCCGGGTTGAAGGGCTGGATATCTTCCGCCACCGTGATTTGCGCGCCGACCTTCGCGCCGGATGAGTCGAAGCGCCAGCCCACCAGGTCCCGCGCGTAATAATCAAAGGTCCACGAGAAGGCGAAGAAGCCGCCGTCCGGCAGTGCAACCAGCTTGCTGGCGCTGCCGCCCGCTTCGCCGCTGACGAATTCCGCGCCGACGCGCTTGAAGAAACTGGCCACTAGAAAATCCCCCCCGGGGCGCTGGTGGGCAGCGCGATCTTTTTTCCGGTTAACCGCCCAGGCGGGGCCGGGCGCCGGTGCGGCGCCGGTTCCCGCCGGATCGGATCAACTCCCACGCTGCCGCAAAGCGCGCGGCAAGTTGTGCGGCTAAAGACCTAATCGGGGCTGGGAAAATGGCAAGTCGTTTCGGTGCCGCCGGGCGGAGGCGGACAAAGAAAAGCCGGCGGCGAGGAATCCCCGCCGCCGGCCGTTTCGCCAAGCAGTGCGGATCAGGCGCCCTGCTTGGTCTTCTTGGACGTGGCCGTCTTGTCGCCGGTCTTGTCGTCGCTGCCGAGGCCGCGGACCAGGGGGATGGCGGCGGCGGCGATGGCGCCGACGATCGCTACGCCGGCGGCGGCGGCCGTTTTCGGGTTCTCACGCGCATAATCGGCGAGCTTGCCGGCCTGGGCGGAAATGGTGCCGCCGACGCCCGAGCTCTGCGAGTCCTGCTTGTTGCTGGACTGCTTGGACTGGCCGGACTGGTCCGACGTGGTTTCGCTGGTGTGGGGACCGGCGTGAGGCATGGCGGATGAGGGGATGTGCGACATCGTGTGGTACTCCAACTATTGAAAAGGGGACGGCTGCGTAACCTTTTCCCGCCCGCGCGGTTCCACGGACTCGGCAGGGCGTTCGAGCGGAGGGGACGGACCGTGCGTGCGGGCGTGCGCCGGAGTCGCTCAAGGCTCGTCAGGCGCAGACCCAGTTCGCCTCGTGGCGCTGGATCGGCTTGTCCTCCGCCCCGCCGACGGTGACTCCGGCGCGGCTTGCGGTGCCGTCGGAATTGACGCCGGGCCGGGCGCCGATGCTGATCGTCACGCCGGGCGCTTCCCAGAAGCCGCCGGAGGGACCCACCGGCCCGGCGGTGGTCAGGCGCAGCGCGCGGCCGTCGACCTTTGCCACCGCGCCCCGTTCGGCGGCGATCAGGAGCAGGCCGGCGCCTTCGCTCAGGCGGCAGGCGCGGCCGGCGAGATATTCGGGCGGAACCTCGGCCGGCTGCAGCAAGCCGAGGCGGCGGGGGGCTGCCTTTTCCTGCGGATCTCTTGGCACCTGCGAGATCGAGTCGAGTCGGTTGGCGAGCTCGTCCGCCGTCAAATTGTCGGCGGCGCGTTCCGCCTCGTCCTCCCCGCCGCAGGAGGCCGTCAGGACGGCGAGAAGGGCGAGAAGGGGGCGGGAGGGGGTGCGCATCAACGGCTCAACTCACGGCCCCCTTGCGGGTTGCGGCGCGCGACTCCCGGACCTTCGCCGCGTGCCTGAAAAGCAAGCACAAAACGCCTCGGTTCGGCGCATTCGCGTCCCAACATTTCGGTGGATAATTCATTTACCCTCTTGGCGTCCAAAGCGGGTTGAGGCACTATGGCTAGTGGCGGTGCCGAGGGGGTGACGCTAGTGCTTGTAGCTGCGGCGGCGGACCCCATATCGGGTCCAGGCCCTCGCGCGGCTGCCCTGTGGATATCGGGGGCGGTTTCAAATTAGCGCCCGCGCCCCCTTTAAAAGCGCCTAACGTGGGGTTAATTCCCGCTGGAACATGAGTAGAACAAGGGGTAAAAGGCGATGGACCTTTCAGGCAGCAGCGAAGTGAGCTCGGCCGATTTGACGATAAGTGACGAAGCAACCGGATCCAAGTCGATCAAGCCGATCCTGTACCCGGTGACGGTGGACCGGAGCCGCGATTCGCTGCTCACCGAATTCGGCAAGGACACGCTTCAGGACCGCTATCTGCTGCCCGGCGAATCGTACCAGGATCTGTTCGCCCGCGTGTCCTCGGCTTATGCCGACGACGCCGCGCACGCCCAGCGCATGTACGATTATATGTCCAAGCTGTGGTTCATGCCGGCGACTCCGGTGCTGTCCAACGGCGGCACGGGGCGCGGTTTGCCGATCTCCTGCTACCTCAACTCGGTGTCGGACAGCCTGGAAGGCATCGTCAACACCTGGAACGAGAATGTCTGGCTGGCCTCGAAGGGCGGCGGCATCGGCACTTATTGGGGCAATGTCCGCGGCATCGGCGAGGCTGTCGGCCTGAACGGCAAGACCAGCGGAATCATCCCGTTCGTGCGGGTGATGGATTCGCTGACGCTTGCGATTTCGCAAGGCTCGCTGCGGCGCGGCTCGGCGGCCTGCTACCTCGACATCAACCACCCGGAGATCGAGGAATTCCTTGAGATCCGGAAGCCCTCGGGCGATTTCAACCGCAAGGCGCTGAACCTGCATCACGGCGTGCTGATCACCGACGACTTCATGGAAGCGGTGCGCGACGGGGCGGAGTGGGTGCTCAGGAGCCCCAAGGACAAGACGCCGCGCGCCACGGTGGACGCGCGTTCGTTGTTCCAGAAGCTGGTCGAGACCCGGCTTGCCACCGGCGAGCCGTACATCATCTTCATCGACAAGGTGAATTCCACCATGCCGCGGCACCAGCGGGAGCTGGGCCTCAAGGTGTCGACGTCGAACCTGTGTTCGGAGATCACGCTGCCGACCGGCACCGATCATCTCGGCAACGATCGCACGGCGGTGTGCTGCCTGTCGTCATTGAACCTCGAGACGTGGGACGAGTGGAACGGCGACAAGGTGTTCATCGAGGACGTGATGCGTTTCCTCGACAACGTGCTGTCGGATTATATCGACCGCGCGCCGCCGGAGATGGCGCGCGCCAAGTACAGCGCCGGGCGGGAGCGTTCGGTGGGCCTTGGCGTGATGGGTTTCCATTCGTTCCTGCAGGCGCGCAACCTGCCGTTCGAGGGCGCGATGGCGAAGAGCTGGAACATGCGCATCTTCAAGCATGTCCGCGCCCAGGTCGACGAAGCCTCGATGATGCTGGCCAACGAGCGCGGGCCCTGCCCGGACGCCGCCGACATGGGCGTCATGGAGCGCTTCTCGTGCAAGATGGCGATCGCGCCGACCGCGAGCATCTCGATCATCGCCGGCGGCACCTCGGCGTGCATCGAGCCGATCCCGGCCAACATCTACACCCACAAGACGCTGTCCGGCAGCTTCTCGATCAAGAATCCGTATCTTGAAAAATTGCTGCAGCACAAGGCGATGGACAGCAACAATGTCTGGAACTCGATCCTGGAGCGCGGCGGCTCCGTCCAGCACCTCGATTTCCTCACGCCCGAGGAAAAGGACACGTTCAAGACGTCGTTCGAGATCGACCAGCGCTGGCTGATCGAGCTCGCCGCCGACCGCACGCCCTATATCGACCAGGCCCAGTCGCTGAACCTGTTCATCCCCGCCGACGTCGACAAATGGGACCTCCTGATGCTCCACTTCCGCGCCTGGGAGCTCGGCATCAAGAGCCTCTATTACCTGCGCTCCAAGTCCGTCCAGCGCGCCGGCTTCGCGGGCGGGGTGGAGGCGGACAACACCGCCGAAGCGCCCAAGTACGAACTGGCCACCACGGATTACGACGAGTGCTTGGCGTGCCAATAGCAGCCCCCCAACCCCTCTCCCATTCAGGGAGAGGGACAGCCGCCGCGAAGCGTCGGCAGGGTGAGGGCAAGCCGGCTCTTCACCAAGTGGGGCCGCGCTGATGCACCTCACCCTCGGCCACATCCTCTACGCGCTCGCCGCCGTCGCCGCGCTCTACGGCCTCAGCCAGTTCGCGCTCGCCATGCGCTACACCGGCGCGGGCCACGGCGCCGGCACGCCCGGCTACGCCCGAGTCCGCGACGCCAAGCGCTACACCATCTGGGCAGGCGCCCTTGCGCTCGTCTCCCTGCTCCTCGCCACCCTGACCCCGTTGCGCGGCGTGGCCTTGCTGTGAGCAGCGGCTTGCTCTTTCTTGGCGCGTCGTCGCTGATCTGCGTGGGCGGCTTCCTGGCCGGCCTTCGCTTCGCGCGCATGCCGGAGGAAAGGGTCCTCGCCGGCGGCGTTCAGATGGAGCTGCCCGCCTTCCTTGTCCGCGGGCGAAGCCGCGTCGAGCAGGTCCACCTGTTCGGCCGCACCCTCATGATCGCCGCCCCGCTTCTTCTGCTGTTCTTCGCCGCTTTGTCCTTCGGCCTCCTCGGCCCCGTGGACGGCATTGAAACCATTAAACTCACCTAAGGACGCAAACCCATGTCCCTCACCGAAGCCCGCAAGCAGTACAAGCCTTTCGAATACCCCTGGGCGTTCGATTTCTGGAAGCGCCAGCAGCAGATCCACTGGATGCCGGAGGAAGTGCCTTTGGGCGAGGATTGCCGCGACTGGGCGCAGAAGCTCACCGAGCATGAGCGCAACCTCCTCACCCAGATCTTCCGTTTCTTCACCCAGGCGGACATCGAGGTGCAGGATTGCTACCACGAAAAATACGGCCGCATCTTCAAGCCGGTCGAGGTCAAGATGATGCTTGCCGCCTTTTCCAACATGGAGACGGTGCACATCGCCGCTTATTCGCACCTCCTCGACACGATCGGCATGCCCGAAAGCGAATATGGCATGTTCCTTCAATACAAGGAAATGAAGGACAAGCACGATTACCTCGCCACCTTCGGCGTCGACACGGACGAGGACATCGCCAAGACGCTGGCCATGTTCGGCGGCTTCACCGAAGGCCTGCAGCTCTTCGCCAGCTTCGCCATGCTGATGAACTTCCCGCGCTTCAACAAGATGAAGGGCATGGGCCAGATCGTGAGCTGGAGCGTGCGCGACGAAAGCCTGCACTGCGAGGGCATCACCAAGCTGTTCCACGCCTTTGTGCAGGAGCGCGATTGCTTCACCCCCGCGGTGAAAAAGGACATCCGCGAAACCTGCCACCACACCGTGGAGCTGGAAGACGCCTTCATCGACCTCGCCTTCGAGCAGGGCCCCGTCCCCGGCATGGCGCCCAAGGAGATCAAGCAATATATCCGCTACATCGCCGATTGGCGCCTTGGCCAGCTCGGCCTCAAGCCGATGTTCATGATCGACGACCACCCGCTCCCCTGGCTCGCGCCGCTCTTGAACGGCGTCGAACACGCCAACTTCTTCGAAACCCGCGCGACGGAATATTCCAAGGCCGCGACGCGGGGGAACTGGGGCGAAGTCTGGGAGAATTTCGATCATCGTAAGAAGGCCCGGGCCGCAAATGACTTGCCGGTTTTGGTCGGCGAGGCGGACATGTTCACGGGCGCGGGCGTCGCGGCGGAATGAGCCGGGGAGAGTCCGGCATAACGGCTCATTTCCGGCGGCATGGCTTCATCCACGCGGGGTGGGTTATCTTTGTCCTCATTCTCGCGATCGCCGGGTTAGTCATTGTAACTCCCGCAGGCGAGTCCCTTACAAAATATGTAAGCTTTGCAGCGACTGTCACTTCTCTATTTCTGGGCGCTATCGCGATTTTCTATTCGATGATCTCGAACCAGAGCTTTTCGGAGACAGTGGGTTCACTTAAGAGCTCAGCCGATGATGTTCAGATCGCTGCCAAGAATATTGCAGACACTTCGACTGCGCTGAGTGGCCAGTCGGAGCGATTGATAGAACAAGTGTCTCTTGTCCCTGCATCGGTAAATAAGCTATCGGCAGACATTGCTGAGAGAATGGAGGTGTATGCTGCGGTTGAAGACCGCCCGTCAAAAGAGATCACAAAGCCGCAGAATGGCTCAAATATAGGCGCAGTGATGGCGATGTACGCCGTAGCTTTAGCTGCAAATAATGGTCGTGAGATAGACACCGCCGCAATCAAGGAAGAAACTGACGAGTATTTTGGCGGAATCCTTATGGGAGTTTTATCGGCGATCAAAATGTTTGAGCCCTGCGGCGTTAAGATAGAGCAGGTTAGAACGCACCACCGATTACAATCTTTGGGGGATCTGCCGATTGACAGATACTTGGACGTGAACTTTGAAAATGTAGACGCTATGATAGTCAAGGCCAAGGCTGCTATCGACCGCCAGTTAGGGCCGCAGCACGTTAGCGAAACACCGGATGGAGAGAAAATCTCAGAGGAGAGGCAAGGAGGCGGTGCCGTTGACGCTGGATCCGCTAGCGACTAAGGATCTCGTTATGTTCCAGCATCCTGATCCAGTTTTTGAAGCCGGAGTCGCCCTCCTTGCGTCGGCGCGCGGCAAGCGATTCGGAACTATCCTTGCCGACCCACCATGGCAATTCCAGAACCGGACGGGAAAGGTAGCGCCGGAGCATAAACGGCTCAACCGCTACGGCACGATGAGGCTGGACGAGATTTGCGCGCTGCCGGTTCAGGACATTGCCGCCGATCCCTCGCACCTTTACCTGTGGGTGCCGAACGCTCTCCTGCCGCAAGGCTTGGAGGTGATGAACGCCTGGGGCTATCGCTATATATCCAACATCGTCTGGCACAAGATCCGCAAGGATGGCGGATCGGATGGTAGGGGTGTCGGCTTCTACTTTCGCAACGTAACCGAGCTGCTACTGTTCGGGGTGCGGGGCAAAAACGCCCGCACGCTCGATCCCGGCCGAAGCCAGGTGAACATGATGCAGACCCGCAAGCGCGAGCATAGCCGCAAGCCGGACGAGCAGTACGACATCATCGAGGCTTGCAGTTGGGGCCCTCGGCTCGAGATGTTCAGCCGGGGCAAGCGCCGAGGCTGGACAGTTTGGGGCAACCAGGCCGATGACAGCTACAAGCCAACTTGGGACACCTACGGCTACAACAGCTCGGTTGCGGCAGAGTAGCCGATGGTCACGACCGCCTGAGAAAGCGGTCGTCGAAGCGAACTCGGAAATCTTCAAGGACTTCTTCGAAGCGGGTGAAGCCCTCAGCCCGCATTTTCGCTGCAAAGCCTATGCTGCGCTCTGTCCCAATTATCGCGGACCAGAAGTAGTGCACCATGCCGGCTGCATCGCGCTGTTCAAGCCGCATGATTGTATACCGGATGCCCTGCTTAAGCGCGGCGCTCGCGTGGGTGGATGATAGGATTGGCTCGAAGATATGTTCGTGCAAAAAACCCATGATTTGCTGCTGCTTGGCGTCGAGCACCTTCGTTCCCCCCCCCCTCAAGATCGGCTAAATTGGACCTTCGTCGCCTAATTGATCGAGTGGAGCGGGGACGGCGTCTCTCTGCGGCCCATCATCGAAATACAGTGCCGGTTTGATGGCGAAGGTAAGCACCGGACAACCGCCACCTCCGCCACCCTCAAGGCGTGGCCATAGCTTCTCGTGATGCGTAGTCGATGCGCCGTATGAAGCACCTTTACCGAGCGTCTTGAAGATCTGTTGCAGCTCGGTTCCACGCGTAACGATCACCCCGACATCGATCGCCCGAAGGTCGAACAGCAAACGAAAGTTGTTCAAATCCCGGTCGAAAAATGGGTCCTTGTTGTTCCACTCAAGCTCCAGCGCCACTCGACCCTTGAAGCAGTCCACCTTGTGGGTCGGGCTCTCAAACTCCTGCCCGTCGATCTTGATCGAAGTCTGGAATTGCTTCTCCTCCCAGCCGCGCGCGTAGAAGGCGCGGTCGATCTGGTTAGCGACGGGAGATTTGCCGCCGCCAGCCGTTTCTACCTCGGACCGGAGCAGGCGAAAAGCGCGCAGGGCTTCGATCATCTCCTGCCACTCGTTTGGACAGGCGGTCGCCAATATGCCTGCTGCGTTGCGCCACTCGCGAACGTGATACAGCTCTCTGAGGTCTTCTGGCACTAAGTGGATCGTGGGCATAAACTCTGACTATTCCTGAGCCAAAGGCGGCACAACGCCGCCTGCATCTGGCCCTGCGTGGAGGAAACGTACACCTGCAGCTTCGAATGCGCCCCTGATTGCCTCCGCATTGGCATCCCTGGGTCGCCGCCCGCCCTGCTCGAATGCCAGAATCGTCTTCCGGTTGACGCCGGCTATGGCCGCAACGTCATCCAGCGACCATTGCAGGGCCGCCCGCGCCATCCGGCATTGCACCGGCAGCAGATCGTCAGAGGCGATACAAACCCCCTTGATCCGCAAAGCAGGTTGGACTAATAGTCCAACAAAGGAAAGGAACCTCAGGCATGGCTGCTGGGAGGCATAACCTGACGCGCCGGGCGTTGCTAGGCGGGGGTGCGGTGTTGCCCGCTTTTGCGGCGGGGAGGGGGCAGCGGCGTGCCGCTCTGCCCGGTGCCTGGAGCCGGGCGCTTCACCTCTTCCGGCGCTCCGAGGCGCGGCTTGCCGCGTTCAGCGCCGCCGCCGATCGGCTGCCGGCCGAGCGGCGCGCGTATCCCGCCTGCCGGGCGCTGGAGGACCGGTTCGACACCCTGGAAAGCGCCCGCCTCCACGCGCTCACCCGCCTGCTCGCCGCGCCGGCGCCGGGGCTCGCCGCCTTGTCGCTCAAGATCGACCTGATGGTCGACGATCAGGCCTGGGAACTCACCGCCGCCGAAGCCATCCTCGCCGCCCTCAAGGCCGACGCGCGGCGCCTCGCGCGTGGCGGTTGACTGCGACTGCAGCCCGTGCGGCGGCAACATCCTGACCCGGGACGCTTGCGGAGAGTGGAATACAGCCCCCAAGAACAAGGTGCCCGGCGCCAATTGGACAACGCCTTCTCCCACACGTGCCAAGTGGAAACGAACGTCGGCGAAGTCGATCTCGCGGCCCGTGAACCGATAGGCGCCTGCTCCTAGAGGCGACGCGCAGCGGCTGTGCGGGGGTCCGCAAGTCCCGCCGAGTTCGGCGGCGCGCCGGCCCCTGTTTCCCCCCCCCGCTAAAGGTTCGCCACCCAGGCGACCGCGACCATGGCGAGCTTGGTGTCGGCCCAAGTCTCGACCTTGATCTGGAAGCCGGTGGTGGTGATCGCCTGGCAGGTGACCGACACGCGCGTATTGGCCGCGTTGCCGGCGTCCAGCGTGGAGATCGATGCCACCACCTGCGGAGGGCAGGCGAAGGGACAGCGAAACTTGACATCCTTGGTCACCGATCGCGGGCCGTTCCCTGTCCACATGGGGCCGTTCGGGTATTGCGAAAAGATGGATTCCATTCCGATCTGTGTAGACATGTTTCGCCTCCTGCAGTTCGAGTCGCGGAGCATGCAGGGTCCGCCCGCGCAGCCACCCGAGGAAGCGCAACCCGCTCCGAAGCGGAGATTGGTCGGTTCAAATCGGCTCTCGAGCTGCAACGCCGTGCGCGGCGAAACTGCCCTCGTACATCGCCGTCGCAATACGCCCGACGCAACGAAGCCGTTTCCCCAGCGGCTTCGCGCACGCAGATATGTTCCAGCTCCTGTTCGATGCTGATCCGGAACACAGCCTCAGGCCGCCGCGCGGCGCACTGGCGCCTGGCGTCTGTGCGGCCGCTCAGGCTGATCGGCCAGGCGGAGCGCGGCGAAGGGGAGTTTTACCCGCCGTCCCTAGCCGCCGCCTGATCCATCGCATCGCGCAGGCTCTTGGGCCGCATGTCGGTCCACACGTCGTGGATATGCGCCATGCACGCCTCCTTCTGCCCGGAAAAGCCTTCGGCTTTCCAGCCGAGCGGGAGTTCCCGGTCCGCCGGCCAGATCGAATATTGCTCCTGGTCGTTCACCACCACCTGGTAGATCGTGGTGTCCTCGCGATCGTCCGTCATTCCTGCCCTCCCTTGCCGCGCCCTTCCTGCCGCGCCGCCCCCATCCAAGCACAGCCGCGCCGCGACTAAAACGGCAGCTTCACGCCCACCATGAACCGCTTGCTGACCATGCCCTGCCCAAGCTCCACCTGCTCGGTATAGGCGCGGCCGGTGGCGACGCCGCCCAAGTCCGTTTCGGCGACCAGCGGGCCCTCCCGAAAGATCCGCTCCCATTTTTCCATGTCGTAATCGCCGGCGCCCGGCCGCCGCCCGCACACGACGATCTCGCCCGCCCCTCGCGCGCCGCAACCGGCCCCGGCCTCGGCCTGCTGCCGCCTGGTCAGCTCCGCCAGATCGAAGTCCACCGGGGCGGCTGCCGCCGCCGCCGGCCCCGGAATGGCGGCCGCTGCCTGGAGCGCGATCAGGAAAGCCAAAGCCATGAAAACCGCCGCTCCACCTTAAGCCCGCGCGCAGCCTCCTCCGGGATTCGGGCGCTGGCAAGGCGGCGGAATGCGCCCGGCGGAAAAACCATTTTCCTACACGCCCCGGCTGCGCATATTTGTTCCGGCTCTGTTCAACGCTGATTCGGAGCAAAGCCATGAGCCACCGCAACACGCCGCCCGGCCGCGCCCACGCCCGCGCCACCACGCCGCCTTTCGATCCCGAAGCCGGCACCGATCCGCTCCCCTGGGAAGGCGATCCGCCCGCCGAGGAGAAGCGCGACGGGGACGGCCGCCGCATCCGCCACGATGCCTTCACCCCGCGGCGCAAGCACGCGTTCCTGCAGGCGCTGGTCAAAGCCGGCACGATCGAGGACGCCGCGCGCGCCGTCGGCGTCAACCCGCGCACCGTCTATCGCCACCAGGAAAGGGAGCCGGAATTCCTCGAACATTGCCGGATCGCGGTGCGCATGTCGGCGGTGCCGGTCGAGCTCACCGCCTGGCAGCGCGCGGTGGAAGGGGTGGAGCAGGAATTCGCCTGCGGCGGCCAGGTCCATGTCCGCCGCCGCTACGATTCCGGCCTGCTGCGCCTCCTTCTTCAGGCGTCCAACCCGAAGAAGTTCGGCCCCCGCCCGGGCTTCACCCGCAAGCGCATGATGAAGCACGAGCGCAAGCAGATGCTCCGAGAAGTGCGCGCCGAAAACCAGCTCAAGGCGCCGAAGCTCGAGGATGTGCAGGACAGCATCCGGGCCAAGGTCGAGGCCATTATCGGCCACCGGGCGAAGGACCAGCTCGCGGCGGGCTGGCGCCAGCATGAGGGCCACTGGATCCCGCCCGGCTGGGGTCCGCTCCCCGGGCATCGGCCGGACGCCGCGGGCGCGGGCGACACGGGGGCGGGGGACACGGGCGCAGGCGGCGCCGAGGGCGGGGATACCCCCCGCAAAACTATGTGACATTCGCGACATTCGCAGGCGTCCGCCGGCGCGGCCGCTCAGGGCTTGGGCACCGCCGCCACCGGGTCGATCCGGGCGATGTGCCAGCGCAGTTGCTCGGGCGTTGCGCCGGGGACGCCGTTCACCCGCCGAAGCACCGCCGTGCCGCGGCTGTTGAAGGCGGCGCCGGTCTTCAGGCGGCCGTAGAGGACCACCGGCACTTCGACGTAAAGCGATCCCGCCGCGCCCTCGATCGCTCCGGGCGCGCCGATCTGGGCGTGGTATTCGGTGAAGCCTTCGAAGCCCTTCGCGAAGGCCGCTTCGTCGGTGCCGCTCGCCTTGCCGCCATCCGACCACAGGCGCCGTGCCTCCGCGTACTTCCGCTCCCCGATCAGCGCGTAATAGGTCTGGACGACGTTGGCCGCCCCTTGCGCGCTGTCCGGCGTGAAGGGCGCTTCGGAGATCGGCGTGCGATCATCGGGTAGGCCGCCCGGGGTTCCCGGGGCGGGCGGCGCTACCGGGGGCAGCGGTTCGGGAGCGGGCGCTTCGGCGGGAGCCTGGGCGGTCTCGCTGCCGTTCGGCGCGGCTTCAGGCGAGCAGGCCAGGAGGAGGCCGCAGGCGGCGAGGGCACGAAAATGGGAGTGTCGCATTCCCCCGCAACGAAGGCGTACCCGCGCCGTTCCGGTGCCGCCTCGGCCTTCCGTGTGGGCGGCGCGCCGGGCGGAGCCGTTAGCGAGCCGAAACAATTTGGTTTTGCCCGCGCTCCGCCCCATATGGAAAACCATGACAGAGCCCACCACCATCGAACGCGCGTTCGAAATCGCCCGCTCCGGAAGCTGCACTTCGGTGCAGGAGATACGCATGGCCCTGAAGAAGGAGCGGTTCGACAATGTCGAAGCGCATCTCGCCGGCCCGTCGCTTGCCCGCCAGCTGCGCACCCTGTGCGAAGCGGCAAAGGTTTCCGATCGGGCCGAGGCCGAGGCCGCGGCTTAGTCCGCCAGGGCCCGCACCAGCGCCCGAAGCGCCTGCGGGTCGCTGACGAATTCGTTGTGGCGGCAGGTGAGTTCGATCGCCTCGTCGCGTTCCCCCTCTTGCCCGCGCGAACTTGCCGGGGCGACGATGCCGTCGCGCGGCGACCAGAAGGCCAGCGTCCTGACCGGCGGCTTTTCGGCTGGATCGACCCGGATCGGCGGGTGATCGACGTCGTGGTCGTTGATCGCTTCGTAGAGCTTCCACGCATTGTTGCGCCTGAGGCCGCCGGAAAACGGCGTGCCCATCGTCGCCACCATCCGCACGGTCTCCGGCCGCCGCTTGGCCAGTTCGCGCGCATACAGGCCGCCGAGGCTCCAGCCGACCAGGCTCACCGGGCCGTAGGCCGCGGCGATCCAGTCGATCCGCCGAAGCAGCCGCTCGAACTTGCCGCGCCGGGCGCCGAGGTTCGGGCCCTGGCTCCAGCCCCAGGCGTGAAACCCGCAAGCCTTCAGGGTGCGGCGAAGCTGGGCGGTGACGAGGTCGTTGGCAAGAAAGGCGGGGATCACCAGCACGGGGCGCCCGCGCCCGACATCCTCGCGCACCCGGGCGCGACGAAGCTGCGCGCCCAGCAGCCGCGCCGCCGCCGGCCCTTCGGCAAGCAATTGGCCCCAGGAAGGGCGCTTGTAGTCGGCCTGCGTGCGGATGCCGGATTCGTCCCGATCGTTTTTCATGCCCGCCGAACTGCTGCGGCGGGCAGCGGTTCCGGCATGAAGCGCGGGCCGGGCGGCGGCTGGCTGGCGGCGGGGATTGCTGATACCTCTCCGTCGATGGCTCATGGGGAGGGCAAGGGATGAGCGACCTGCGCGGGGCGGTTCTCGGCTGGTTCGATGCGGAACGGATCGCGCCCGGCGCGGCGCCCGCGGTGCTGCATGCCGCCGGCCTGGTGCCAAGCCGCGGCGACTGGCGCGATTTCCTGTCCCGGCTCACCCTCTGGCTCGGCACGGGCGCGCTCGCCGCGTCCGTGATTTTCTTCTTTGCGTTCAACTGGGACGCGCTTGGCCGCATGGCCAAGTTCGGGCTGGTCGAAGGTGCGATCCTGATCGGCCTGCTCGCCTGCTGGCGCCTGGGCGTCGAGACGCTGGCGGGGAAGGCGGTGCTGCTTCTGCTCAGCCTGCTTGCCGGGGCGTTGCTGGCCCTTGCCGGGCAGGTCTACCAGACCGGCGCCGACACATGGGAGCTGTTCGCCTGGTGGGCGGCGTTGATCCTCCCCTGGGTGCTGCTCGGCCGTTTCGCGCCCTTGTGGCTGCTTTGGCTCACCCTGCTCAACGTCGCGGTCTATCTGCACGGCGGTATCCGCTCCGATCTTGCTGTTGAGCCGATCGTCTGGAGCCTGTTCGGCCTGAACGGCCTTGCGCTCGCCGGCTGGGAAGCAGGACGCCGCCTGGAGATCGAGTGGCTTGGCGAGGACTGGCCGCCGCGCCTGGTTGCGATCGCTTCGGCGGCAAGTGCGACCGTGCTGATCCTGTGGGCGATCCTGGACTGGCGCGATCAGGCGTCCGGGGCACTTGCCGGGACCCTGTATCTCGGGTGGCTTGCCTGCGTCTACGCCTGGTACCGCCATGTCCGGCCCGATCTGTTCATGCTCGCCGCCGCGACGTTGAGCCTGATCGTCAGCGCCGCCACACTGCTCGCCAAGTGGGTGCTCGATGAAAGCGCCGCCGGCGGCTTCCTGCTCGTCGGCCTGGCGGTGATCGGCATGTCGGCGGCGGGCGGCCTCTGGCTCAAGTCGGTGGCCCGGGAGCAGCCGGCATGAGCCCGGCGGAACTTTGGGCCCGGCTTGCGGCGGACGGCTTCGTCCAAGGCGCGCTGCCGGAGGAGAAAAGCGCGCAGGGACCCTGGTTCGTTCGGGTGATGCTCGGCATCGCCGGATGGATCGGTGCGCTGTTCCTGCTCGGTTTCGTCGGCATCGGCTTCGTTTTCATTTTCGAAAATTCCGGTTTCTCGCTGTTCGCCGGAGCGGCGTGCTGCGGGGCCGGCTACGGCCTGTTCCGAAGCCTGCCGGAAAACCATTTCGCCGAGCAGTTCGGCCTTGCGCTCAGCCTCGCCGGCCAGTTGCTGATCGCCTTTGGGCTTGGGCAGATCATCGGCGCGCGCTCGCCGGCGGTGTATTTTGCAATCGCGCTGGTGCAGGCGGCGCTTGCCTATGCGGTGCCGCACTTCCTGCACCGGGTGCTTGCAAGCGCCGGCGGCGGGATCGCCTTCGCGCTCGGGCTGAGCGTAGTACCGCTGCCCGGCTTTGCGGCGCCGCTGCTGTGCGCCGGTCTTGCGTGGGTGTGGCTGGATGCGGAGCGCTGGGCCGGGCGCGGTGCGCTGTGGAGGCCGGTCGGCTACGGCCTGCTCGTCGCCCTGCTCCTTGTTGAAGCCTTCCGGACATCCGGCATGACGGACTGGTTCGGGATCGGGCGGAGATCAACAGGCTGGCTGGCGGCGCATGGGCCGCTGCTCGGTCGGATTCTCGGCGCGTCCGTGCTTGCCTTTGTCGCGACCGTGCTGATCCGGCGGGAGAAGCTTGCCAGCGGCAGCCGTGCGGAGCTTGCCGCCTTCGCAGGCGCGGCGGCGGCGGCGCTCGCATCGGTCGCGATGCCCGGGCTCGCCGCGGCTCTCGTTGTGCTGCTGCTCGGCTTTGCCGTGATCAGCCGGATCATCATGGCGCTCGGCGTGCTCGGCCTGCTCGGCTTCGTTTCGCATTTTTATTACAGCCTCCACGCCAGCTTGCTTGCCAAGTCCGCCATGATGGCGGCAACCGGCATCGTCCTGCTGCTCGTGCATTTCGCGATCACGCGTGGCCTGTTCTCAAGCGGTGAAAGCGAGGCGGACCATGCGTAAGCTCCTCGCCATCGCCGCCGGCCTGGTGCTGCTCGCCGTCGTCAATTTCGGCATCTGGCAGCGCGAGCAACTGCTTCGCCACGGCGAAATCGTGCTGCTGCGTCTCGCCCCGATCGATCCGCGCTCGCTGATGCAGGGCGATTACATGCGCCTCGACTTCGAGATCGCAGGCCAGGCGGCGAACTTCGGGCCGGGACTGAAGGATTCGGAAGGCCGGGTCGTCGTCGCGGTCGATCCAGGCGGGGTTGCCGCTTTTCGCCGCTTCGACACCGGCCGCTTGCTGGAGCCGGGCGAGAGAACATTGCGCTACCGTTTCCGCAACGGGCTGGTGAATTTCGGCACGGACGCCTTCTTCTTCGAGGAAGGCAAAGCCAAAGCCTTTGCCGGGGCCGCCTACGGCGAATTCCGGGTGGCGAGGAACGGCGACATGATCCTCACCGGCCTGCGCGACGACCGCCTGCGCAGGCTTGGCACCGACTAGGACCAGCCGCTGCCATGCCGGTATCAGCGCCCGTTCGCCCGCTGCTTCGCCAGTTCGGCCTCGAAGGCGCGCTCCGCCTTCATTGTTTGCCGGGCAAGCTCGGCCGGGTCGCGGAAAGGGTCGGCGGCGCCGGCGGCCATGCGCGCGCGCTTGCCGGCGAGGTCGAAGAATTCGGGGTGGAAGTTGAGGAAGTAATCGGCCTTGAGGCGCCTCAGCTTGGCAAAGCTAGCGCGGAAATCGGCGGCGGCTTTCGGGTAAGCGGGATCATCGAGCAGGTTCTGGCCCGCGACGGTGAGGCTGCAGGCGAACAGGAACCGTCCCTTCGCGGTTTCCAGCGCCCAGCTCGTGCAGCCGCGGGTGTGACCGGGCGTGAGGTGCGCCCTCAGCCGCGTTGCGCCGAGCCGCAGCGTCGCGCCGTCCCCAATTGCCCGGTCCACCTTCACCGGAGGCGCCGCGGCGAAGTCGGGCCGACCCGCGACCCTGCCCGTTTCGAGGTCGGCCTTGTCGCGGCGGCTGGCCACAAGGGTTGCGCCGGTCAGCCGCTTGAGCTCGGCGAGGCCCCCCATATGGTCGAGATGGGCGTGGTTGATCAGCAGGTAGCGCACGTCCGTCGGCTCGAAGCCGAGCCTGCGGATATTGGCCGCGATCAGTGGCGCGCTCTCCGGCAAGCCGCCGTCGATCAGCACATGGCCCTTGGGGTCCGCGATCAGGTAGGCGGCGAGGCCATGGGTGCCGACGTAATAGACGTTGCCGGCGATTCGGAACGGCTCGGCGGGCTTGTTCCACTCCAGGCGCTGCTCGCGGTCCTGCGCAGTTGCCACCGCGGGCACGCACGCCGCGAGGGCAGCTCCGGCCAAGATCAGGTATCGCATCGAGTCTCTCCCCCTTTGTGTCTGCCGAGGGTGATCGAGCGGAAGCCCCCGCCGCACAAAGCATCTTCCGTCTGCGCAGCCATTAGTTTTACTCATGGGTCCATGGTCCGGCCCCACCTTCCGCTCAACGCCCTGCGCGCCTTTGAAGCGTCGGCGCGCCACCTGTCCTTCACCAAAGCGGCGATCGAGCTGTGCGTCACCCAGGCGGCGGTCAGCCACCAGGTGAAAGCGCTGGAGGAGCGCCTCGGCCGCCAGCTTTTCCGCCGGCTGCCGCGCGGATTGGCGCTTACCGACGAAGGGCTTGCCCTTCTTCCCGCGCTTGCCGAAAGCTTCGACCGGATCGCAGGGCTGGTGGAACGGATCGGCGAGGGCAAGGCGCGGCACGTGGTGACCCTTGGTGCCGTCGGCACGTTCGCCGCCGGCTGGCTGGTGCCGCGCCTGCCCGCGCTTGGTGAGGCGCATGCCGAGATCGACCTTCGGCTGTTTACCAACAACAATCGGGTCGATCTTGCCGCCGAAGGCCTCGATTTTGCCGTCCGGTTCGGCGACGGCGCCTGGCACGCCACCGACGCGGTGTGGCTGACCGACGCGCCGCTTGCGCCGCTCTGCGCTCCGGGCCTCGCCCGCCGCCTGTCCGAACCGGCCGATCTGCTACGCGAGACGTTACTTCGCTCGTATCGCCAGGACGAATGGCCGCGCTGGTTCGCGTCTGCCGGCATCGAGGTGCCGCCGCTCAGGGGGCCGGTGTTCGACAGCTCGCTGACCATGGTCGAAGCCGCGCTCGGCGGGCTCGGCGTCGCGCTCGCGCCGCCGGCCATGTTCCGCCGCCAGATCGAGGACGGCACCCTTGTCCAGCCCTTCGCGGCGGGTCCATCGTCGGGCGGCTACTGGCTGACCTGGCTTAAGTCGCGCCAGCCTGGAGGCGGCGCCGCCACGTTTCGGGATTGGCTTCTGGAACAGTGCCGTGCCCCTGCTTGAACGGTCGCTCCCACTGAGCGGAACGCCGTGCGGCGCCGCGGCGTTGGCGCCGCGACATCTATTCAGGGGCTTTCCTTACATGCTGCAGGACTCGGCGGACGCGCCTTCGGAGATTGAGGGCGCGGCCGGCGAGGGGGAGGGGCGGCGGGTTCATGCCGCACTCGGCCCGACGATAGCGCGGCTGTGCGCGGCAGTGGAAAACGGCGACGTGCTTGCCATCCTCTGCGGCGAGCAGCGCGGCGCAGCGGTGGCCAAGGCGGCCGCCGCGCTGACCGATGCGCTGGTTCTCTGGTATCCGCCGTCCGACGCGCTACCCGGCGACGCGGCGCCGGCCTCACCTGCGGTCGCGGGGCAGCGGGTGGCGGCGCTTGCCGCGCTGCAGGCGCGGGAGGAGGGGCGGCGGGTGCTGTTCGTCACCGATGCTGCTGCCGCGACGCAAATGGTTGCGGCGCCAGCGGCGTACGGGAAGGGCGCGCTCGCCTTTGCGCCCGGCGACACGATCGACCGGGAAGCGCTTGCCGAGCAGCTCGAAGCGATCGGCTATTTCGGTGACGACCGGATCGACGAAGCGGGCGAATATGCCCTGCGCGGCGGCACGCTCGACATCTTTCCCGCCGACGCGGCGCGCCCTGTGCGGATCCACCTGGATGAGGACCGGATCGAGGCGATCGGTGCGTTCGACGCGGTGAGCCAGCTGGGCTGCGGTGCGCCGCTGGAGCGGCTCGATATCCGCCCCGCCGCCGAGCCAGCGCCGGGCGGGGCGCCCGTGACGGTGTTCGATCACCTGCCCGAGGCGGCGGTGGCGCTCGATCCGGAAGCGGGCGAGCGCCGCGACAGCTTCATCGAACTGGCCGGCGAAAGCTTCGGCGGCGCCAGGGCTCCGCTTGCCGGCGCGAAGGTTTGGCGGAAGGCGCTGGCCCGCCGTCGCTGCACGGAGCTTGCCGAAGACGGTGCTGTGCCCGGGCGCCGCTTCGTTGAAGCGCGTAGGCCGGATCGAGTCTTCCTGGCCGCGGTCGAGGAAGCGCGCGGCCGGGGCGACCGGGTGGTTCTCGCCGGCTCGGCGCGCGACCTGCGCTTCTTCGGCCGCAGCCTCGAGAAGCGCGGGAGCGAGGCGCCACGCGCCACTGCCTGCTGGCGCGATGTCGAAGCCGCGGAGGCGGGCGCGTTCCTTGCCCTGGAAGTCGAGCTGGAGCGTGGTTGGACCGCGCCCGGCCTTGCGGTGGTCGCCACCGCCGACGTGCTTGGCAGCCGCGCCCAGAGCAGCGGCGGCGGTGGAGGTGTCAATCCGCTTGAAGGTGAAATCGCCGAGTTCCACGCCGGCGACGCCGTGATCCACGAGGATCATGGCCTCGCCATTCTGCGCGGAATCGAGCGGGTCACAACCGGGGAGGCAGAGAGCGACGCCTTTAGGCTGGAATATGCCGGCGGCGGCCAGCGGCTGGTGCCGGTGGAGGAAGGAAGGCGGCTGTGGCGCTACGGTGCCGATGCCGACGCGGTGACGCTCGACAAGCTGGACGGCTCCACCTGGGAGAAACGCCGCGCCGAGCTGGATGCCGCGCTTGCCCAAACCGCCACGCAGCTCGTCGCGCTTGCCAAGGAACGGGCCGAGCGCACCGCCCCTGTGCTGGTGCCGCCCGTGGACCGCTTCGAGCGCTTCGCCGCAGGCTTTCCTTACGCGGAGACCCCCGACCAGGTTCGCGCCATTGAAGCGGTGCGCGGCGATCTCGCCTCGGGCAAGCCGATGGACCGGCTGGTGGTCGGCGACGTCGGCTACGGCAAGACCGAGGTTGCCCTGCGCGCCGCCGCCGCCGTCGCTTTGGCGGGCCGGCAGGTCGTCGTCGTCGCCCCCACCACCGTGCTCGTCCGCCAGCATATCGAGAGCTTCAAGAAGCGCTTCAAGCGTGTCGGCCTGAAGGTCGCCGGGCTTTCGCGCCTGACCTCCGCCGCCGAGGCGCGCGAGGTGAAGGCGGGTCTGGCCGACGGCTCGATCTCCATCCTGGTCGGCACCAAGATGGCGGCCGGCAAGACGGTGGCGTTTCACGACCTCGGGCTGGTCGTGATCGACGAGGAACAGCGCTTCGGCGCCGCCGACAAGGCCAAGCTGCGCGGGCTTGCGGGGGAGGGGGGCCACGTCCTCACTCTCACCGCCACACCGATCCCGCGCACGCTGCAATCGGCGCTGGTCGGCCTGCAGGAGCTGTCGCTGATCACCACGCCCCCGGCGCGGCGCCTCCCCACCCGCACCCACGTCAGCGAGTTCACCTCGGAAACGGTGCGGGCCGCGCTCCTCCGCGAGAACCGGCGCGGCGGGCAGAGCTTTGTCGTCGTGCCGAGGATTGAGGATATGGACGCCATGGCCGAGCAGCTCGCCCGGCTTGTCCCCCAGCTCAGCGTCCGCCGCGCCCACGGCAAAATGGCGGCGACAGAGATCGACGAGGAGATGGTGCGCTTCGGAGCGGGCGACGGCGACGTCCTGCTAGCCACCAACATCATCGAGGCCGGGCTAGACATCCCCCGCGCCAACACCATGATCGTATGGCGCGCCGACCTGTTCGGCCTGGCCCAGCTCCACCAATTGCGAGGGCGGGTGGGCCGCGGCCGGTCGCGCGGCTACGTCGTGCTGCTTACCGAAACCGGCGCCGAGGTCGCCCCCGCCACCTTGAAGCGCCTGCGCACCATGGAAGTGCTCGACCAGCTCGGCGCCGGTTTCGCGATCAGCGCGCGGGATCTCGATCTGCGCGGCGCCGGCGATCTCCTCGGCGAGGAGCAGGCCGGGCATTTGAAGCTGATCGGCGTCGGCCTCTATCAGCACCTCCTCGAGCAGGCGATCCGCGCCGCCCGCGGCGAAGATGCCGACGCTTGGCTGCCGGAACTTCACCTCGGCCTCACCGGCCGGATCCCGGAGGAGTGGGTGCCCGAGGAGGATCTGCGCGTGAACCTCTACCTACGCATCGCACGGCTCGCGTCGGCCGGGGAAGAGGAAGCGCTTGCCGCCGAACTGGAAGATCGGTTCGGCACGCTCCCAGAGGACGCCGCTCGCCTCCTGGCACTGGCCGCCATCCGCCGCCTGGCCCGCGATGCCAAGATCGCCCGGGTGGACGCCGGCCCTGCGGCCATCGCGCTGACCCCGCGCCGGGGCGCGCGCATCGCGGCCAAGGCGAACGGGCTGGAGAAGAAGGACGACCGCCTGCTGCTCCGCAAGGCCAGCGAAGGGGAGGACGAAAGGCTGGAACTGGTCCGCGAGCTGCTCGATGCTCTGGCGGGTTAGCCAAGGCATGCGAGGCGAGGAGCGTCACCCGGCACGACAGCCTCCGGTGCGAGTGTATTTAGCCGCCGAAGCCGAAGTTCAGGAAGCCGGGCACCGGGCCGTTCCAGCCCTCCTCGGAACTCTCGCTTGGAGCTTCGCGCCGGGGCTCGTCGCGGCGCGGACGCCGCTCTTCACGGGCTGGACGCTCTTCACGCGCTGCTCGCGGCTCACGAGCCGGGCGTTCATCGCGCTCTGGCCGCTCCTCACGCGCCGGGCGCTCGGACCGCTCCTCGCTGGCTGGACGCTCGTTACGCCGGGGGCGGCGCTCACGCCGGGGCCGCTCTTCGCGGGCCTCGGCCGGAGCAGGCTGTTCCTCGGGAACCGGCGTTTCGGCAACAGCCGCGTCCTCAGCCGGAGCGGATTCCTCGCGCGGGGGCTTTGCAGCCCGGCCGCCACGGCTGCCGCGGCCGCGCTTCGGCTTCTCCTCGGCGGCCGGAGCCTCTGCATCGTCGGCGGGGGCCGGTGCTGCCGCGACCGGTGCTGCCGCTGCAGGACCGTCCACCGGCTGGATCTTCATGCCGGTAAGCTTCTCGATCGCTTCCAGAGCTTCCTGGTCCGCGCTGGTCGCAAGCGTGATCGCGATGCCGGTGCGGCCCGCGCGGCCGGTGCGGCCGATACGGTGGATGTAATCGTCCGGATGCCATGGCACGTCGTAGTTGAAGACGTGGCTGACATCCTTGACGTCCAGGCCTCGTGCAGCGACGTCGGAGGCAACCAGGATGTTGATCGATCCGTCCTTGAAACGATCGAGCTCGCGAATGCGCTCCGATTGCTCCATGTCGCCATGGATTTCGCCGGCGTTCAGCCCAGAGCGCTTCAGGCTTGTGGCAAGCTCGCGCACCGTCGTTTTCTTGTTGCAGAAGATGATCGCGGTGCGCACGTCGCCGCCCGACAGGCGGTCGGTCAGCACCTGCTTCTTTTTGCGGGCATCGACCTTCAGCACCCGCTGATCGATCGAGATGTTGGCCGTCGCGGGCCGCGCCACCTGGATGGTCTTGGGGTTGGTCAGGAACTTGTCGGCGAGCTTCTTGATCGGTGCCGGCATCGTCGCGGAAAACAGCAACGTCTGGCGCTGTGCCGGAAGCTTGGAGCAGATTTCCTCGATGTCCGGGATGAAGCCCATGTCGAGCATCCGGTCGGCTTCGTCGATCACCAGCAGGCCGCAGCCGTTCAGGAGGATCTTGCCGCGGCCGAACAGATCCATCAGCCGGCCGGGCGTTGCGATCAGCACGTCGACGCCCTTCTCAAGCGCCTTTTGCTGGTCGCCCATCGACACGCCGCCGATGAGCAGCGCCATCGAAAGCTTGTGATATTTGCCGTATTTTTCGAAATTCTCCGCCACCTGGGCGGCCAGTTCGCGGGTCGGCTCAAGAATCAGCGAGCGCGGCATCCGCGCCCGGCTTCGGCCTTGCGCCAGTATGTCGATCATCGGCAGAACGAAGCTGGCCGTCTTGCCTGTTCCGGTCTGGGCAATGCCGATCAAGTCGCGCATCATCAGCACGGACGGAATGGCCTGCTCCTGGATCGGCGTCGGGTCCGTGTAACCGGATTCGTTGACGGCGCGGAGCAGTTCGTCGGAAAGGCCGAGATCGGCGAAGGTCATGCAGGTTCCGGAAGGTTCGTGTTTGCCGTTCGCAACGAAGGGCATAAGCAGCCCGCGCTAGGGCACCAAAGCGCTCAAAAAGTCAAGTTTTCGCGCGTCGGGTGCCAAGTGGCGGTGGAGTGGGAGCGGCACATCACTTTCGCGCAATCGCCTGCAGGGTCCGAAAACGGTCGATGCCGCACTGTCCGCCAACGCGTGAGCGGATGCTGTCGCGCTCGGCGCAGATCATGCCGTCGGCGCTGGGCCGGATGTAGAAGCCGGCATAATAATCCAGCGCCGGGCACGAGGTTTCGAGCTTGGCGCGTAGCCGTGTCCGGTCCCGCATCACCAGGTCGACGCTGTCCTCGCTCAGCAAGGCCGCGCCGAGGATCGCTTTGGCGGGCACGCACTTCGGGCCCTTGCCTTCTTTCCACTGGGCCGGCGCCGCTGGCGGCACGCCGCGCCCTTGCACGCGCACAATGATCTGCTGGCGGATCACGACCTGCGCATACAGCTCCGGCGGGCGCTCGGGCGCGGGCGCCGCCCCCACTAACAGCAGCAACGCGGGCGCGCTCCACCTCAGCAAAATGAAATATCCATGGCGCCCGACTGCCCCCCGCCGCTTGAACACCCGCTTAACTCGCGAAGGCGGGTGGAGAAAGCCATGGGTGCTGGCCGGCCTCGACCTTACCCACAGTCGTCACCCCCGCGAAAGCGGGGGTCCCGCTTCTTTTCCTTCCTGCCTTCTGTCCCGTTACGAAAGAAAGAAGCGGGATTCCCGCTTTCGCGGGAATGACGAGGTGCTCCCGCCACAAGTGCAAGCTTCAATGGCCACCAGCACCGGCACGTCTCACCTTTCCGGCGGACCGCACGACTGGGCCTTGCGAAAATCCGTCCCGGCCCATAGACGGTGCCGCGAACGGCCGCGCGCGCGGCACATCCACACCTCTTCGGGAGACTTGAAAATGGCGACGCAGCCGCCGGTTAGCAACGAATTGCCGCTTTTCTACAGCGGTCTCCAGCCGCTCTCCAGCCAGCTTCATGGCGAATTGCGCACGCGCCCGTCGGACAAGGCGCCCTATTTCGCCAATTCCCACGCCATTCCGATCACGGTCGACGAGTTCGTCTCGGCGCAGCGTTTCTGCCCGATCGTGTTTTCCACCGGCGACAATCCGGTGCCGCTGGCGCTGATGGGCCTGAACGAAGGCGTCAACGTGTTTTGCGATGCCGAGGGCAAGCTGCTCGGCGAGGCCTATGTTCCGGCCTATGTGCGCCGTTACCCCTTCATGCTCGCCCGGCTGCAGCCCGACGCGCAGGAGCTGTCCTTGTGCTTCGATCCGAACAGCGATCTGATCGGCAACTTCGAGGACGGCTCGCTTCTGTTCGAAGACGGCAAGCCCAGCGAGGCGACCAACAACATCCTGAAATTCTGCGAAGAGTTCGAGATGTCGGCGCAGCGCACCGTGGCGTTCGTAACCGAACTCAAGGCCGCGGACCTGCTGATGGACGGCGAAGTGTCGATCCAGCCGAACGACGCGGACCAGCCCTTTATCTATCGCGGCTTCCAGATGGTGAATGAAGAGAAGATGCGGGATCTGCGCGGCGACGAGCTTCGCAAGATGAACCAGAACGGCATGCTGCCGCTGATCATCTCCCACCTTTTCTCGCTCAGCCTGATGCGGGAAGTGTTCGGCAAGCAGATGCAGCAGGGCAAGGTCCCCCCGCAGCAGACCGCCGACACCGCCGGGATCACCTTCGGCAACGCCTGATGGCAAGCGCGGCGGCGATGACCGGGGAGGAGACGGCGCGCTACACCGGCGTCGCCGTCGCCCTCCACTGGATCATCGCCGCCTTGCTGATCGGCAACATCTTTCTCGGCTTCGCCCATGAAAGCTTCGGCAAGGCGGCGACGCCGTGGATGATGTTCTTTCACAAGTCGATCGGGATGAGCGTGATCGCGCTGACCCTGGCGCGGCTCGCCTGGCGGCTCGGCCACCGTCCGCCGGCGCACGATGCCGCGCTGAAAGCGTGGGAGCGGGGGCTCGCGAGCTTCATCCACTGGCTGTTCTACTTCATGCTGCTTGCCATTCCCCTGACCGGATGGCTGTTGTCCTCCTCGGGCGGTCGGGTGACCAGCTTCTGGGGCCTGTTCGGAATTCCGCCGCTGCCGATCGCAAGGGAGAGCGGCGATCTGTTTGAAGACATGCACGAACTGCTCGCCAAGCTGACGATCGGGCTGGTCATTCTCCACGTGGCGGGCGCGTTGAAGCACCACCTTGAAGGGCACCGTCATTTCATTCGGCGCATGGTGCCGCGGCGCCGCCGCGGCAGCTGAGCGCACGAAATTTCCGATTGCTTGAAACCAATTAGCCCCTTCCTACATTGGATGTACGCGCAGTCGTATTCCCCCCTTTGCGGCGGCGCGTAGCGCTCTTCGGAGCGCTTCCTCCCTGAACCTGGGCCGCTCCGCGCAACCGCGGGGCGGTCTTTTTTGTGCTGGAAGAACCGCCTACTCGGCGGCGATCGCCTGTGGAGGCGCGGCTGCGGCGGCAATTGCCCTGGTCACAGCCAGGAGCAGGCGCGCGGTCCGCTCGAAGCCGATGCCGGGACTCCGGAGGTCCGGTCCCAGATAGACTGAGCGGTCGAGCTCGATCTGGATGGCGTGGATGCCGTTCGCCGGTTGTCCGTGCACGGCGGTGATGTGCCCGCCGGCATAAGGCACGTTGCGGACCACGCCATAGCCTGCCTCCCGCGCCGCGCGTTCGGCGGCGGCGACCAGGTCCGGGGCGGCGCTGGTGCCGTGGCGGTCGCCGAGCACGATTTGGCTGTCCTCATCGTGCGCGCTCCTTGGCGGCATCGAGTGGCAGTCGAGCAGCACCGCGATTCCGAACCGCGCCCGCGTCTCCTCCAGCATCGCCGCAAGCGCCGCATGGTAAGGGCGGTGGATCGCCTCCACCCGGCGCTTCACCTCGGCGGCCGGTACCCGCTCCCGCCAGATGTTGCCGGTGCCGGACATCCGCGCCGGGATAAGCCCGAGGCCGCCCCTCAGGCGCGGCGTGTCGAGGAGATCGGCCGGGTGCGGGCGGGGCGAAACCATGCCGGGATCGAGCTCGCGCTCGTCACGGTTGAGGTCGATCTCGGCGCGCGGTGCATCGGCGACCAGGGCCGCCGCGCCAGCGTCCACCGCGGGGCCGATCAGCCGGTCGACCAGCCGGTCCTCAAGCGTTTCGAGCCGGATCAGCGGCAGCCGCGAGGCTCTGAGCAAGGCGGCGGAATAAGCCCGCCCGGCATGGGGCACCGACAGCACGACCGGAAGCGCTGCGGGCAGCGCGCCGAGGCGCCGGAAGGGCGGTGGGCTTGGGGAGTCGGGCATTTGCATGTGGAGGGTAAGTAGTCCGCTTTTGGCACGCAATCGATTTCGGGTGGATAAGCCCTGCCGAAAGCGTCGCCCACGCTGGAATCGGACGCTCGGCTCTGGCATAAGTTCCTCTCGGGGCAGCGCATCTGGCGCGTTCTTTTGGTGATTGGCGATGCGCGGATGCTGAGGATCCTGCTGGCGGAAGACGACGGCTCGATGCGTGCCTATCTGGCGCGCGCGCTTGAGCGGTCGGGCTACCACGTAACGGCGGCGGACCGCGGCACCACCGCCCTGGCGCGGCTCGAGGCGGAGCGCTTCGACCTGCTGCTGACCGACATCGTCATGCCCGAGATGGACGGCATCGAGCTTGCGCAGAAGGCGGCGACGCTGGCCCCCGACATGCGGGTGATGTTCATCACCGGCTTTGCGGCGGTGGCGCTCAAAGCCGGCAAGGCCGCGCCGACGGCCAAGGTGCTGTCCAAACCGTTCCACCTGCGCGACCTTGTCGCCGAGGTCGACCGGCTGTTCCAGAGCGAGGATCAGCACGGTCGATTGTAGGCGATAAGCGGGTTGCGCGCCCGCTTACCCCCCGCTAAACGCGCCTCCAGAGTGGGCGTGTAGCTCAGTGGTAGAGCACTGTGTTGACATCGCAGGGGTCGCAAGTTCAATCCTTGCCACGCCCACCAGTTTCCAGTTTTTCAAAGAGCTGCAAGCCTGAACGGCCGCCGGATAAACTCCGGCGGCCGTTTCGCTTTTACCAGATACGTACGCGATCGGCGGGCGAGAGGTAGAGCTTGTCGCCGGGCTGGACGTTGAAGGCTTCGTACCAGGCATCGATGTTGCGCAGCGGCGCGAAGGCGCGGATCATGCCGGGGGAGTGGGGATCGCCGACGAGCTGCTGGCGAAGCGCCTCGTCGCGGAACAGGGTCCGCCAGACCTGGCCCCAGCCCAGGAACACGCGCTGATCGCCGGTGAAGCCGTCGATCACCGGCGCCGGCGTGCCGCCGAGCGAGGTGCGATAGGCTTCGAGCGCAACGGTGATGCCGCCCAGGTCGCCGATATTCTCGCCCATCGAGGCGCGGCCGTTGATGTGGACGCCGGGAAGGGTCGGGAAGGGGTAGGATTCGTACTGGGCGCCGAGCTTGGTCGCCTGCACTTCGAACTTGGCGGCGTCGGCGGGAGTCCACCAGTCGCGCAGCACGCCGGCATAATCGGACTTGCGGCCCTGATCGTCGAAGCCGTGGATGATCTCGTGGCCGATGACCCCGCCGATGCCGCCATAGTTGACCGCCGGATCGGCATCGGGATCGAAGAACGGCGCCTGCAGGATCGCGGCGGGAAACACGATCTCGTTCTTCACCGAGTTGTAATAGGCGTTCACCGTCTGCGGGGTCATGCCCCACTCGGCCTTGTCGACCGGCTGATCAATCCGGTTGCGGCGGTAATCCCATTCGAAGCGGCCGGCGCGTTCGGCGTTGCCGACGAGGTCGCCGGGGACGACTTGGAGCGCGGAATAATCGCGCCATTTCTCGGGGTAGCCGATCTTCACGGAGAAGCCTGCGAGCTTCTTCTGCGCCTCCGTCTTGGTCTCGGGGCCCATCCAGTCGAGCCGCTGCAGCCGGGCGCCGAGCGCGGTGCGCAGGTTAACGACGAGCTGGTCCATCTTCGCCTTGGATTCGGGCGGGAAATAGAGCTGGACGTAATCGCGGCCGATCGCCTCGCCCATCGCGTTCTCGACAAAGGTGACGCCGCGCTTCCAGCGCTCGCGCTGCTGCGGCTGGCCGTTCAGGAACTTCGAGCGGAACTCGAAATTGGCATCGACGAAGCGTTTGGAGAGGAGCGGCGCGACGTCGTCGGCAGTGTGGAAGGCCTGCCACGCTTTCAGCGTCTGGAGATCGGTGTCGGCGAAGATCTGCGCGATCCTGGGGAAGGCGGTGTTCTGCGCCACGATCGCCTGGCCGGCGCCGCCGACGCCCGCGGCATCGAGGAAGGTCGCCCAGGGGAAGCCCGGCGCATAGGCGTCGAGCTCGGCCCGGGTCATGAGATTGTAGGTCTTGTCGCGGTTGCGGCTTTCGGCGCGGGTCCAGTGCGCCTGCGCGATCCGCGTCTCGAGCGCGACGACCTTGCGGGCCGTCTCCCCCGCGGCGGGCCAGCCGGCCATGTTGAGCATCTGGGCGACATATTCGGTGTAGCGTTCGCGCTGCGGCTTGAACTTGGCGTCGAGGTAGAGCTCGCGGTCGCCGAGGCCGAGGCCGGACTGGCGCAGGTAGAGGGCGTAGACATCGGGACGCTTGGCGTCGTCCGAGACGCCCGGGCCGAAGAAGCTGCTTCCGAAGCCGCCGAAGGAGCGGCCCATCAGCCGGGCGATGTCGTCCTTGTTCTTGGCCCTGTAGATCGGCGCGAGGCGGGTGAGCAGAGGAATGGCGTCGGTGCGCTCGATCGCGGCTTCGTCCATGAAGCCCTGGTAGAGCGCGGCGACCTTGGGCTGATCGGCGCCCGAGGCGAGGTTGTCGGCGCTATAGCCTTCGACCAGCTTGCGCAGGCGCGCTTCCGAAAGGTCGCGCAGCACCGCGAAGGCGCCAAAGGAGGAGCGGTCGGCGGGAATGGTGTTGGTCTTGGCCCAATTGCCGTTCACATAGGCGTTGAAGTCGTCGCCCGGCTTCACCGTCCGGTCCATGCCGGCAAGGTCGATGCCCCAGCTGCCGTAATGCGGCGATTCGACGCCGGTTGCGGCCGCGCCGCCCTGGATGTCGTCGAGCAGGCTCACCGTGGTGCATGTCTCGTCAAGGCAGTCGTGCTGGTGCGTGCCCGCGGCGGCGGCGGGCGCGGCGGCGGCGAGGGCGAGCAGCGAGGCGGCGAAAGCGAAGCTCTTCTTCATGGGGCCAGGTCTCCAATTGTTCTTTGTTTTCAGCCGCTTGTCTTGGCGCGCGGCCGTTGCCGCGGTCATAGAGCGGGAGCTGGGCAAAGGCAATTTGTATCCGAATTGAAACAGCGCTTCGGCGGCGTGCGGGCGGCTGATCGCTTCCGAATGCTGGCGGATCGTTCCGGCGGAGGGTAAAGCCGCCGCGATGCTGCGTATCGTACCCTTTGTTCTTGCCGCCGCACTCGCGCTGGCCGGCTGCGCGCCTGCAGCGGACGGCGCCGCCGCGCTTGGGCGGCCACCCGCCGGGATCGATCCGTTCTACGCCAAGTATCTCGATGCGGGCGGTATCCCGGTGATCGGCTCCGCGCAGGTGCCGGACGCGGCAATCGTGGAGGCCCGGGAGATCGTCGCCGCGATGCTTGTGGCGCGGCCGGACCTTCGGCGCGAGCTGGTGCGGCAGCGGGTGCGGGTGGGGGTGATCGCCCAAACGGAGGCGATCACCGATCTGCCCGAGCACCGCCATTGGAAGAAGCCGACGCGCGACGACCGGCGGCTGACCGCCTGCGAGCTCAAATATTTCCAGCGGATCGAGGCGGTGAGCGACCGCGACTATTGGAACGCTCGCTCGCGCGGCACCGGCGGGCGCTTCACCACGGTGGGCGCGGAAAATCTGCTGGCGGTGCCCGGCAGCCGGTATTTCGGCGAGAACATCCTGGTTCACGAATTCTCGCACGCCATTTTCGACGCGATCCGCACCGCCGATCCGCCGCTCTACGCCGAGGTGGAGCGTGCTTACGCGGCGGCGCGGGCGGCGGGGCGGTGGAAGGGCGATTACGCGGCCGTCACCCTCACCGAATATTGGGCGGAAGGCACCCAATATTGGTTCAACACCAACATGCTCGCCCGGCTGGACGAGGGGCCGATCCTGTCTGACCGCGACCTGGCGGCCTACGACCCCGCGCTCGCCGCCGCCCTGGCCAAAGCCTATGGCAAGCGCCACCGCATCGCCGCCGACCCGTTCTTCGAGCACAGCGCCCGGCTCAACGTGCCGCAGGGTTACAAAAGCGCGGAGTGCTGAACGGGGCCGAACACGAAATAAGTTGAGGAAGTTGAGACATGCCATGGGGGCTCACTCTTCCTCATCCGGATCGTAGCCGCCGAGGCCGTCCTCGTCCTCATCTTCGCCGGTGAGGCCGGCGAGTTCCTCCCAAACTTCGTTGGGAAGCTCCTGCAGGAAGCCGCAGCGCCAAGCGCGGGCGCGCTGTTCCTGGGTCCAGCTTTGGACTTCGCCGATCAGCAGGTCCTCCGTCTCGACCGGGGCATCCCGATCGACGTCTTCGCTGCCGAAGACCTCCGCAAAGGCACGGGCGGCAAGGCGGCAGGTGTCGAACTGCAGGGTCGCGGCGCGGCCGAGCGGTACGTCGCCTTCCTCCTCGGCACAGGCCAGCCAGAACGCGAAACCGCTGCGGTAGAAGCGGACATGTTCGTCCGGCCCCCAGGATTGGCGATCGGCGAGATCGAGATCGTCCACCGGCACTTCGTGCGGCGGCACACCAAGGTAGTCGGGGGTGTGGGCCATTCGGGCCATGGCGGCGACGTCCGGCATGGGGTCGGCGACGGCAGGGGCGGCGGGAGCGCTTTCCACGGTGGCGGGGCGTCCAGCCGGTGCGGGCTGTGCCGCGGGCTCCGGCTCAGGCGCGGGGCGGCGGCGCTCGACGAAGGCGTCGGCGTCCTCGCCGATGGCAAGGCAGTCGATAAACTCCTCCAGGTCCTCGGACAAGGCGCGCAGGTGCGCCTCGCTTGCGCCTTCCTTTTCGGCGAGCCGGTCGAAGCGGGTCAGCATGCTCATCGCCAGGCGGTTGTCATAATGGTGGTGTTCGGAGACGATCTCGCCGTCGCGCTTGCGGATGCTGATGCAGCCGGCGATGGAGCGGCTGCTGAGCTCGGAGACCAGGCGGTCGCGGGACCGGTTGATCAGGATCGCATCCCACATCCGGGCAAAGGCGCGGCCGCCGCGGCGGTTGCGCAGCGCGTAGGCGGCGGAAGCCGAAACGCGGACGGCGGCGGCGGCATGCTCGACAACGCCGGTGGCGGCGAGGTGGCGCAGGAACTCGCCCATCTTTTCCGGCGTGAAGCCGTCGTGCCGCGGCTTGCGGGCGCCGGGCGGGTAGGAGGATTCCACCGTGTCGTGGATGCGCTCGGCGAGCAGGTCGTTGAGGTCTTCGGAGAGGAGGGGTGGGGGCTCGGGGCAGGTAGCTGGTTGGGCGGCGGCGGGGCGCCTGTCGGGACGGTGAGAACCGGCGTCGGTCTGCGCGGCGCGGGCAGCGGCGGCATTTTCCATGCCGATGCGCACTCCGGCCCAGTAAGCGCGCTCTTCGGCTTCGGAGGAGAAGCGGCTGTCGGCGGGGCGGGGTGGGGGAGGGGCGTCTTCCGAGTCGGCGTCTTTCGGCGGAGCGTCCGCTGCCAAGGGTCCGCCTGCGGCGGCCCCTCCACCACCCTTCGGGTGGTCATGCCCGGGTGCAGATGTCCCCCGGACATCCGCACCCGAGCATTCCCCTCGAAATCGAGGGGAGGATTGGGGATCGGCCTCCGCGGCGGGCTGGAGGTTCAGGAGAGAGGCGCGCTCATCGGTCGACGCCTCGGGGGAATGCGCAATGCGCGAGTCGTGGTTGTCCATCGACCAGTGTGGAACATAACAGGTACGATGTAGGAAAGTGGTTTTTGATCCCGATGCGGTATTCTGGTATAAAGCGCGTCATGAGGACCGAGAAAGGCCTGTTCGACTCCCCCGAAGCCGACGCCCGTTCCGAGGCACGGGCGGATGCGGACGCCGAGGCTGGGCGCGTGGTCTCGCACAATGCAGTTCGGCGCTGGCTAGCCTCGTGGGGGACGGCACAGCGGCTGCCCAGGCCGCGCTCCGGCGACTGACTTGAAGGCGATCGTCTGGACCGACGAGGCGGTCGAGCATCTCGAAGCAATCGCCGCTTACGTGTCCGTCTACGATCCCACAGCGGCAGCGCGGCTTGCCGAGCGACTGATCGCCGTTGCCGACAGTTTGAGCGAATTCGCGGAGCGAGGCCGCGACTGCGGGGCCGGGCGACGGGAGATGACCATGGTGTGGCCATATGTGCTTCGATACCGGGTAGAGCCGACCCGAGTGGTTATCTTGCGCATCCGCCATGGCGCACAGGAGGAGGCGCCCTGAGCCTCATGTCGAATATGAAGGCTAGCTTTTTTCCAAAGGCGCGGCACTATGGCTCCACGTGTATGGAGAGCGCCGTGACTGTAGCCGATCAAGTAGAGCAAGTGGTTCGTCAGCGCCCCGGCTTTACCGAGCGCGAAATCGCTGAGGAGCTATTTTCTAATCCGTACCAGCAGCGCGTCAACTCGGTCTGCCGGATGCTTGCACTGCAATGCCGTGTTCGCAGAAGTGGGGCGGGCGGCGCTTCCGACCCCTATCGGTATCATCCGGAAACTTGAGTTCGGGAGGGGCGGGTATGGACGATGCATTCTTGAACTGCGTAGGTGGCGAACGAATCTCGTCCCGGCAGATCGACGAGCTGATCGGAATCGCGCGCGGCGTCGCAGCGGATGGGTCGCTCAACAAGGCGGAGGTCGAGTTCCTCCAGAAATGGCTTGCGGCGAACCTGGCGATCAGCGGCCAACCGATAATTCGTACGTTGTACCAGAGGATCGAAGAGGTCCTTAGCGACGGCGTGCTGGATCGTGACGAGTGCGCGGAGTTGCTGGACACGCTTAACCGGTTTTCCAGCCGGGACTTCGAACTTGGAGAAGTACTCAAGGCTACCACGCTGCCGCTGTGCGACCCCGCGCCCGTTCTGTCTTTTGGCGGAAAGACTTACTGCTTCACTGGCACCTTCAATTTCGGCAAGCGGCAGCACTGTGAGGAGGCGGTTGCGACACGTGGAGGGCGCTGTGGCAGCCTCACCAAAAAAACCGACATCCTGGTGATCGGCCTCTACGCAACAGAGTCGTGGAAGCACTCTGCGTTCGGCAACAAAATACTGCGGGCGTGCGACTGGCGAAGCGAGGGAGTGCCAATTTCCATAGTTTCGGAGCAGCACTGGCAGACGCATCTTTGAGGCTTAACGCCTCCGTACTGCGCTCTCGCCCCTAGTTGAACACCGCCAGCAGCCTAACCCCGCGCGGGAGCACCGTTGCGGCGCTGAAGTAGACGTCCAGCGCCGGGTAGGTGGGGTGGGTTACGCTGTAGGTGCGGTCGCCGGCCGGGGCGGCGTTCGGGGCTCCTAGGAAGAGGAGGGAGAAGGCCTGGGTGCGGCCGCAGTCGGCGGGGCGGACGCCCTTGGAGGGGAGCAGCTTTACCTCCGAGAGCAGGAGCTGGGTTTTGCCTTTTTCGCCTTCGACGGAGAAGACCTGACCGATCACGGTCGACCATTCGGCGACGCTGCCGTTCTGCAAGGAAAAGAACATCCGGTCCCACCAGGTGAGGTCGGTGCCGGTCTGGGTGGCGGCCAGGCTGAGCTGGAGGGCAGGCGCTCCGTATGCCGCGGCGCCGACGCTGCCCGCGCCGAGCGCGACGAGAAGGTTGCGGCGCGTGTGGTTGGTCGCGGTCTGGTCGATCATTGGTGCCCCCATGCACGATATTCGGCCCGGCGCCCTTCGAGGAGGCCGCCGGATATTGTTTTCGTCCACGGATGAGCGGCTTTCCCCCGAAGCCGCGAACACCCTTCTAGAGGAGCGGGGGGCGGTGTCCAGACCCTATCGGGCTGTGCGGGCGGGGGTTTGGGCCGGGGGCGGGGCCTAGTTGATCAGCTCCACCGCCATGGCCGTGGCTTCGCCGCCGCCGATGCAGAGGGTGGCGAGGCCCTTGGTCTTGCCGTGGGTCTGGAGCGCCGACAGCAGGGTGGCGAGGAGGCGGGCGCCCGAGGCTCCGATCGGGTGGCCCAAGGCGGTGGCGCCGCCGTGGACGTTGAGCTTGTCGCGGGGGATGCCGAGGTCCCGCATGGCGATCATGGCGACGCAGGCGAAGGCTTCGTTGACTTCCCAGAGGTCGACGTCGCCGACGCTCCAGCCGGCTTTTTCGAGCGCCTTTTGGACGGCGGGGACGGGGGCGCTGGTGAAGAGGTTGGGGGCCTGCGCGTGGGCGGCGTGGGCGACAATGCGGGCGATCGGTTTGAGGCCGAGGCGGTCGGCGACGCTCTGGCGGGTGATGACCAAAGCGGCGGCGCCGTCGGAGATGGACGAGGCGTTGGCGGCGGTGATGGTGCCGTCCTTGGCGAAGGCGGGTTTCAGGCCGGGGATCTTCTCCGGGTTCGACTTGCCGGGCTGTTCGTCGCAGGTGACTTCGACGTCGCCCTTGCGGGTTTTGACGGTGACGGGCGTGGTTTCGCGGTCGAAGGCGCCGGAGGTGATGGCGGCGGTGGCGCGGCGGAGGGATTCGATGGCGTATTCGTCCTGCGCCTCGCGGGTGAACTGGTATTCGCGGGCGGCGTCCTCGGCGAAGGTGCCCATGGCGCGGCCCTTGTCGTACGCGTCTTCGAGGCCGTCGAGCATCATGTGATCGTACACCGTGTCGTGGCCGATGCGGGCGCCGGCGCGGTGCTTGGTCATCAGGTAGGGCGAGTTCGACATCGACTCCATGCCGCCGGCGACGATCAGGTCGGCCGAGCCGGCGGCGATCATGTCGTGGGCGAACATCGCCGCCTGCATGCCGGAGCCGCAGACCTTGTTGATCGTGGTCGCCTCGACCGAGCGGGGAAGGCCGGCGCCGAGCGCGGCCTGACGGGCGGGGGCCTGGCCGAGGCCGGCGGGGAGGACGCAGCCCATGAAGATCTTGTCGACGTGTTCGCCCGAAACTCCCGCGCGTTCGATGGCGGCGCGAACGGCGGCGGCGCCGAGTTCGGTAGCGGAGGCGCCGGCGAGGGCGCCTTGAAAGCTGCCCATCGGGGTGCGGGCGTAGGACAGGATGACGATGGGGTCGGCGGCGGGGGTGGTGGCCATGGTGTCTGCGGAGCTCCTGATGGTCCTTCGAGACGCCGCTTCGACTTCGCTCAGCGGCTCCTCAGGATGAGCGGATTATATGCAGGCCACTCCACACCGCTCATCCTGAGGAGGGACTGAGCGAAGGCGAAGGCCCGTCTCGAAGGACGCACATAGCCATCCGCCCCGCCTTGTTCAAACTGGAAGGGCTCTGCTAGGGCGCGGGCAAATCAGGAGAGAGATGATGGCCGATATCGGGCTCGACTTCGCGCTCGGCGAGATGGCGGACGCCATTCGCGACACCACCCAGCGTTTTGCCGCGGACCGGATCGCGCCGCTCGCCGCCAAAATCGATGCGGACGACTGGTTTCCGGTCGAGCTTTGGCCGGAGATGGGCGCGCTCGGGCTGCACGGGATCACCGTGTCGGAAGAGGATGGCGGCCTCGGCCTCGGCTACCTCGAGCATGTCATCGCGCAGGAGGAAGTGGCGCGGGCTTCGGCGTCGATCGGGCTTAGCTATGGCGCGCATTCCAACCTGTGCGTGAACCAGATTCGGCGCTGGGCGAACCCGGAGCAGAAGGCGAAGTATCTGCCCAAGCTGATCTCGGGCGAGCATATCGGGTCGCTGGCGATGTCGGAGGCCGGGGCGGGATCGGACGTGGTGTCGATGAAGCTCAAGGCGGAGAAGGTCGACGGCGGCTACCGGCTGAACGGCACCAAATTCTGGATCACCAACGCGCACCATGCCGACACTTTGGTGGTGTACGCCAAGACCGGCGAGGGTAGCCGGGGAATCACGACGTTCCTGGTCGAGAAGGGCATGGA
Organism: Allosphingosinicella sp.; assembly: GCA_036399475.1. Lineage (GTDB taxonomy): Bacteria > Pseudomonadota > Alphaproteobacteria > Sphingomonadales > Sphingomonadaceae > Allosphingosinicella. The sequence goes on along the minus strand of DASWNA010000021.1, from coordinate 57,435 downwards.
GGGCTTCAGCCTTGGGCAGAAGCTGGACAAGATGGGGATGCGCGGGTCGCCGACGGGCGAGCTGGTGTTCAACGATTGCTTCGTGCCGGACTGGAACGTGATGGGGCCGGTGAACGGCGGCGTCGGCGTGCTGATGAGTGGGCTCGATTACGAGCGGACGGTGCTTGCCGGGATCCAGCTCGGCATCATGCAGGCGTGCCTGGACGTGGTGCTGCCTTACGTGCGGGACAGGAAGCAGTTCGGGCAGGCAATTGGCGGGTTTCAGCTGATGCAGGCGAAGGTGGCGGACATGTATGTCGCGCTGAATTCGGCGCGGGCGTATGTGTATACGGTGGCGCGGAACTGCGATGCGGGGAAGACGACGCGGTTCGATGCGGCGGGGGCAATTTTGCTGGCGAGCGAAAGTGCGGTGAAGGTGAGCCTGGAGGCGATCCAGGCGCTTGGCGGCGCGGGCTATACCAAGGACTGGCCGGTGGAGCGCTTCCTGCGCGACGCCAAGCTGCTCGATATTGGCGCTGGCACGAACGAAATCCGGCGGATGCTGATCGGGCGGGAGCTGATTGGGGCGGGGTGAGCCCACCTTCGTCATGCGGGACGGAGGGACCCCATCAAAGTAGTACTTTGATGGGAACCCTGATCCGGCATCCACCTTCTTTCTTGCGTTGGTTGAAGAAGAAGGTGGACCCCGGATCAAGTCCGGGGTGACGGTTGGGGGCTAAGGCGACCCTACCAGATCCTGACCCGCTTCTCGGGCGCCAGATACAGCTTGTCGCCCGGCTTCACGTCGAACGCCTTGTACCACGCATCCAAGTTTCGCACCGTCAGCGCGCGGTATTGCCCCGGCGCGTGGCCATCGGTGGCGATGCGGGCGCGCAAGGCGGGTTCGCGCATCTTGGTGGCCCAGGCCTGGGCGTAGGCGATGAAGAAGCGCTGGTCGCCGGTGTAGCCGCCGATCACCGGGGCTTCCTTGCCGCCGAGCGACTTGCGGTAAGCGTCGTAGGCGGCGGCGAGGCCGGCGACGTCGGCGATGTTTTCGCCGAGCGTGAGTTTGCCATTGACCTTCAGGTCCGGGAAGGGCGCGTAGGTATCGTACTGGGCGGCGAGGGCGTCGCCCTGCTGGCCGAAGCGGGCGAGGTCCTTGGGCGTCCACCAGTTCCTGAGCAGGCCGGTGGAGTCGAACGCGGCGCCGTTGTTGTCGAAGCTGTGGCTGATCTCGTGGCCGATCACCGCGCCGACCGCGCCGTAATTGTAAGCGGGATCGGCGGCCGGATCGAAGAACGGGCGCTGGAGGATCCCGGCCGGGAAGTTCAATGCGTTCTGCACCGGCAGGTTGACCGCGTTGACGGTTTGCGGCGCCATCCACCATTCGCCCTTGTCCATCGGCTTGCCGACCTTGGCGAGCTGATGCGCATATTCGGCACGGCGGGCGGCGACGGCGTTGGCGTAGGCATTGTTCGGCGCGATCGCGAGGCTGCCGTAATCGCGCCAGGCATCGGGGTAGCCGACGCCGACGCGGATGGACTCCACCTTGGCGAGCGCCTCCTGCTTGGTGGCGGGCTCCATCCAGTCGATCGCCTGGACCCGCGCACCGAAGGCCGACTTGATGTTGTCCACCATCGACTGGACCTCGGCCTTGGCGGAGGCGGGGAAGTATTTGTCGGCATAAGCCTTGCCGACAGCATCGCCGAGCGAAGCGTTGAGCGCGGCAAGGGCGCGGCGGTCCCGGCTCAGCTGCTGGGGCGTGCCGTTGAGCGCCGTGCCGTTGAAGGCGAAGGATGCCGCATCGACCTTGCTTGGCAGGACGGCGGCGTAGCTGTTGATCTGGTGAAAGGCGAGCCAGTCCTTCCAGGCCTCGAGCGGTTCGGAGGCGACCAGCGCGGAAAGGCGCGGAATGGCGGTCGAATGGTAAGCGGCGAACTTGTTCTGGTCGGCAAGCTGGGCGGCGGCGAAGAACTGGTTCCAGTCGATCCCGGGCGCCTTCGCGTCGAAATCGGCGCGGCTCCAGACGGCGGCGGCCTTTGTGAAATCCTCGCTTTCCGCGCGGGTGGCGTGGGCGCGGGCGATCTTTGTTTCCAGATCGAAGATGCGGCCGGCTTTGGCCCCGCCGTCCGGGATTCCCGCGGCGGTGAAGAGCTGGGCGATGTAGCTTTTGTACTTGCCGCGAAGCTCGACCATCTTGGGATCGGCGGAGATGTAATATTCGCGCTCCGGCAGGCCGAGGCCGCCCTGGAGCAGGTAGGGCAGGGTCTCCCCCGGGGTGGCGAGGCCCTGGGTGACGAAGACGCCGAACAAATTCTCGGTGCCGAAATCGGTGGCGTTGAGCGGATCGACGTCGGCGCGCAAATTGCCGCCCAGGGCGCGGGAGACTGCGGCCTTGTCGGCGATCGCCGCGTAGGCATCGAGATCGGCCTTGATCGGGGCGAGGCCGGCCGCGTCGATTGCCGCCTGGTCGGTATAGGCCTTGTAGAAAGCGGCGATGCGGGCTTCGTTGGAGCCGGGTGCCGGGCTCGATTTGGCGATGGCATCGACCAGTTCGCGGGTGCGCTTTTCCGTTTCAAGAAAGGCGACGTAGAAGCCGCCGGTGGAGGAACGGTCGGCGGGGATTTCGGCGGTCTTCATCCAGCCGCCATTGGCAAAGCCGTAGAAATCGTCGCCGGGCTTTACCGACTTGTCCATGGCGGCGGGATCGATGCCGATGGCGTTGGCGGTGCCGGCGGTTGCGGGCACTGCGGCCGTCTGCTGCTGGGTGGCGGCCGAATTGCAGGCCTGGAGGCTCGCGAGGGCGGAGCTGCCGAGCAGAACTGCGGCGAGGAGACGAGCCTTCATGGATGCGATCCTTGTTGGAAGGAGTGTGCTTGGTTGGCGTTATAAGGCTGGCCCGTTCCGAACATCAATCGGAGCCCGCGCGGTTGGCGCTTTTCAGCAAGCGCTGCCCAGTCTAACGCGGGCCAGGAGGCGGCCCGCGGCCGTTCAAGCAAAGGAGCGTAAGCAAGCGTGAGCCCCCCCGTGCTGACCAGCCGGCATGATCCGGGAGACGAGAAGGCCCGGCGCTATGACGCGCACAACCGCGCGCTTGCCGAGGAACTGCGCGGGCGTGTGGGCGAGGCGGCGCTCGGCGGTTCGGAAAAGCATCGCGAGCGGCATGTGGGGCGCGGCAAGCTGCTTCCGCGCGACCGGGTGACGCGGCTGCTCGATCCGGGCGCGCCCTTCCTGGAGGTGGGCCAGCTTGCCGCCAACGGCATGTATGGCGACCAGGCGCCGGGCGCCGGGATGATCACGGGTGTCGGCCGCGTGTCCGGGCGCGAGTGCATGATCGTCGCCAACGATCCGACGGTGAAGGGCGGGGCCTATTTCCCGCTGACTGTGAAGAAGCACATCCGCGCGCAGGAGATTGCGCGGGAGAACCGGCTGCCCTGCATCTACCTGGTGGATTCGGGCGGCGCCAACCTGCCGCATCAGGCGGAGGTGTTTCCCGACAAGGAGCATTTCGGCCGCATCTTCTTCAACCAGGCGCAGATGTCGGCGGCGGGCATTGCCCAGATCGCGTGCGTGATGGGAAGCTGCACCGCGGGCGGCGCTTATGTGCCGGCGATGAGCGATGAAAGCGTGATCGTGCGCAACCAGGGCACGATCTTTCTCGGCGGTCCGCCTTTGGTAAAGGCGGCGACGGGCGAGGTGATTTCGGCGGAGGATCTGGGCGGCGGCGACCTCCATGCGCGGCGTTCCGGCGTGGTCGATCACCTGGCCGATAATGACGAACATGCGCTGTCGATTGTGCGCAGCATCGTATCGCGGTTGAACACGACGAAGCGCCACGACCTGGACATCGCCGAGCCGGTGGCGCCGAAGCTCGATCCGCAGGACTTGTACGGCATCATTCCGGACGATGTCCGCACGCCCTATGACGTGCACGAGGTGATCGGGCGGATCGTCGACGGCTCCGATTTCCACGAGTTCAAGCCGTTGTACGGCACCACTTTGGTGTGCGGCTTTGCGCGCATCTGGGGCATGCCGGTGGCGATCCTCGCCAATAACGGCATCCTGTTTTCGGAAAGCGCGCTGAAAGGCGCGCACTTCATCGAGCTCGCCTGTCAGCGGCGCACGCCCTTGCTGTTCCTGCAGAATATTTCTGGCTTCATGGTCGGCGGCAAATACGAAGCGGGCGGAATCGCCAAGGACGGCGCCAAGCTGGTGACGGCGGTCGCAACCGCGCAGGTGCCCAAGGTGACGGTGCTGATCGGCGGCAGCTTCGGCGCGGGGAATTACGGCATGAACGGGCGGGCATTCGGGCCGCGATTCCTGTTCACCTGGCCGAATTCGCGGATCAGCGTGATGGGCGGCGAGCAGGCGGCAAGCGTGCTGGCGACGGTGCACAAGGATGCGGAGCGCTGGACGGCGGAGGAGGCGGAGGCGTTCAAGGCGCCGATCCGGCAAAGGTATGAGGACGAGGGCAACCCGTATCACGCAACCGCGCGGCTGTGGGACGACGGGATCATCGACCCGGTGCAAACGCGGGACGTCCTTGGGCTTGCGTTCAGCGCGTGCTTGAACGCGCCGATCGCCGAGCGGGCGCAATTCGGGTTGTTCAGGATGTGATGGGGGAGGGCTTCACCAAAATCCTCCCCCGGCGCAGCAGGGGGAGGGGGACCGTCCGAAGGACGGTGGAGGGGTCGACGCCACCGGCGTCGGTTTCACCGCCGCCGGCCCCTCCGTCACCCCTGCGGGGTGCCACCTCCCCCGTTGGGGGAGGAACTGAGGAGGCAGTTCGCCGTCTCCGTGATGTGCTGAAGAACGCCTTCGAGGTTCTTCAGGATCTCGGCAGCCGGAACCCGCAGCGTGGTGATGTTGTGCCGCGCCAGCCAGGCATCTCGGCCGGCATCGCGGGCGGGGCGGTCGCCGCGATCGTGAGACTCTCCGTCCACTTCCACGCACAGCTTTGCCGCGTCGCAGTAGAAGTCGAGCGAAAAGGGACCGGCGGGATGCTGCTTGCGCCAGTGCAAACCGGTCTGCTCGGCTCGCAGCTGCTGCCAGAGCAGCACCTCCGGCAAACTCATCGTGCGCCGAAGTTCGCGCGCGCGGCGATACGCCTTTCCGGTGCCCTTGATCATGTGACCCGCTCCGTTCCGCGCCTTTGGCGCGGCCCCTCCACCATGCTTCGCATGGTCCCCCTCCCCCAGCAAGCTGGGGGAGGATTTTGGAACCGCTTATGATCCGCTCTCTCCTGATCGCCAACCGGGGCGAGATTGCTTGCCGGATCATTCGCACTGCGCGGCGGCTTGGCGTGCGGACGGTGGCGGTGTTTTCCGATGCGGATCGGGGGGCGTTGCATGTTCGGGAGGCGGATGCGGCGGTGCATATCGGGGCTTCCGCGGCTCGGGAGAGCTACCTGGTTGGCGAGAAGATCATTGCCGCGGCCAAGGCGAGTGGCGCGGAGGCTATTCACCCGGGCTATGGGTTTCTGTCCGAGAATGCGGCGTTTGCCGAGGCCGTCGGGGCGGCGGGGCTGGTCTGGGTGGGACCTTCGGGGCACTCGATCCGCGCCATGGGCCTCAAGGATGCGGCCAAGAAGCTGATGATCGAGGCGGGGGTGCCGGTGACGCCGGGTTACCTTGGCGAGGACCAGGCGCCGGAGCGGCTCCAGGCGGAGGCCGATGCGATCGGTTATCCGGTGCTGATCAAGGCGGTGGCCGGGGGCGGCGGCAAGGGGATGCGGCGGGTGAACGCGTCCGCGGAGTTCGCCGACATGCTGCAAAGCTGCAAGCGCGAGGCCGCGGCGTCGTTCGGCGATGATCGGGTGCTGATCGAGAAATATATCCTCCGCCCGCGCCACATCGAGGTGCAGGTGTTCGGCGACACGCACGGGCAGGTGGTCCACCTGTTCGAGCGGGATTGTTCACTGCAGCGGCGGCACCAGAAGGTGATCGAGGAAGCGCCGGCACCGGGCATGGACGAGGCCACCCGCGCGGCGGTGTGCGACGCCGCGGTGAAGGCGGCGCGGGCGGTCGACTATGTCGGGGCGGGGACGATCGAGTTCATCGCCGATGCCTCGGAAGGGCTGCGGCCGGACCGGGTGTGGTTCATGGAAATGAACACGCGGCTCCAGGTGGAGCATCCGGTGACGGAGGAGATTACCGGACAGGATCTGGTCGAGTGGCAGCTTCGCGTGGCGAGCGGAGAGCCGTTGCCGTTGCGTCAGGACCAGCTTTCGATCCGCGGCTGGGCGATGGAGGCGCGGCTTTATGCCGAGGACCCGGCGCACGAGTTTCTGCCCTCGACCGGGCGGCTCGATCACTTCGTGCTTCCGCGCGGGGTGCGGATCGATACGGGCGTGGAGGAGGGCGACCGGATCAGCCCTTATTACGACCCGATGATCGCCAAGGTGATCGCGCGCGGCGCGTCGCGCGAGGACGCGGCGGAGCGGCTTGCCGACGCGTTGCACGAGGTGGAGGTGTGGCCGGTTCGGACCAATGCGGGGTTCCTGGCGCTGGCTGCGGCGGATGAGGATTTTCGCTCGGGCGATGTCGACACGTCGTTCATTCCGGCGCGGATCGATCGGCTGGTGCCGGATGTCGCGCCCGCGGAAGGCGTGTGGAATTTGGCGGCGACGGCGTTGCTTGCGTCGGACTTCGGCAATGGCGGGGAGGGCGATCCCTGGGCGGCTTTGCAGGGCTTCCGCCTCAATGGCGCGGACGACGTGCGTGTGGCGATTGCGCATGGCGGCGAGACCCGGCTGGTGGACGCGGGCGGCGATCCGCCGCTGGAGGGGGTCGCGACGTCCGAAGGGGAGACGGTGCTGGTCTTCTCGGCCGGGCAGGCGTTTGCGTTTACCTTGCCCGGTGTGGGCGGCGGCGGGGCTGCGGGGGCGGCTTCGGATGGCGCTTTGGTGTCGCCGATGCCGGGGCGGGTGATTTCGGTGGATGTGCGGCAAGGCGATCGGGTGGCCAAGGGGCAGAAGCTGGTGACGCTCGAGGCGATGAAGATGGAGCATAGCATGGTGGCGCCGTTCGACGGCGTGGTGGCGGAGCTTGCGGTGGCCGAGGGCGCGCAGGTGACCGAGGGGACGATGCTGGTGAAGGTGGAGAAGGGGGAATGAGGGTGAACGCTTATCCTCCCCGGGACGGGGAGGGGGACCAGGCGCAGCCTGGTGGAGGGGGGGCAGTGCCAGCCGCAGACCCCCCTCCACCGCACTGCGTGTGGTCCCCCTCCCCGCAAGCGGGGAGGATTTAATGGCCGGGCGCTTTTTCGACGAGTGGGTGCTTGGCGACCGGATTGCGCATCAGCCGCATCGGACGGTGACCGAGACGGACAATCTGCTGATCTCCGCGCTGACCCACAATCCGCAGCCGCTGCACCTCGATGCGGAATATGCGGCGGCGACGGAATTTGGGCGGATCGTGGTTAACGGCACCTTCACCTTTTCGCTGATGGTCGGGCTTTCGGTGGGGGACACGACTTTGGGGACGCTGGTCGCCAATTTGGGCTACGACAAGGTGCGGATGCCGAAGCCGGTGTTCATCGGCGACACGTTGCGGGCGGAGACGGAAGTGATCGGATTAAAGGACAGCCGCTCGCGGCCGGATGCGGGAATCGTGACGTTCGAGCATTCGATGCTGAACGAGCGCGACGAGCTGGTCTGCGTGTGCGAGCGCACCGCCTTGCTGCGGAAATCGCGGTGAAGTTTCGCTCGCTGTTGTTCGTGCCGGGGGACCGGCCGGATCGGATGGAGAAAGCGCTGGGCGTGGGCGCGGATGCGCTGATCCTGGACCTTGAGGATGCGGTTGCGGCGTCGGCCAAGGCGGAGGCGCGGCGGCATGTGACGGCGTTCCTGGACGCGCATCCGGAGGCGAATCTGTGGGTGCGGGTGAACCCGCTCGACAGCGCCGAGCATGAAAAGGATCTGGCGGCGGTACTGGGGGCGCACCCGAATGGCATCGTGTTGCCCAAGGCCGAAGGCGGGGTGTCGGTGAACGAGCTTGCCCGGCACCTGACCGAGCGGGGGAACGCGACGGCGCAGATCCTGGCGATCGCGACGGAGACTCCGGCGGCTATGTTTCAGCTCGGCACCTATGGCGGGGCCAAGCGGCTGGCCGGGCTGACCTGGGGGGCGGAGGATTTGCCGGCGGCGATCGGCGCGTCCACCAGCCGGCAGGAGGATGGGCGCTTCACGCCGCCTTACGAGCTTGCCCGATCGCTCTGCCTGTTCGGCGCGGCGGCGGCCGGGGTGGCGCCTATCGAGACGGTGTATCCGGCGTTCCGTGACCTGGAGGGGCTCAGCGCCTACGCGGCGCGGGCGCGGCGGGACGGGTTTACGGGGATGATGGCGATCCACCCGGCGCAGGTGGCGGTGATCAACGATGCGTTCACGCCTTCGGAGGCGGAGGTTGCGCATGCGCGGGCGGTGGTGGCGGCGTTCGAGGCTGCTCCGGGCGCCGGGGCCTTGTCGCTGGACGGCAGGATGATCGACCGGCCGCATTTGGTGCAGGCGCAGCGCACCCTGTCCGCCGCGGCGGGCTGATGACCGATCCCTTCGCGGCGGGCGGGCCGACGGCGCTCGGCTTCGTGCTGGGCGCGGTGATCGGTTCTTTTCTGGCGGCGATATTGGTGCGGTGGCCGCAGGGGCGGTCGGTGGTGCGCGGGCGTTCGGAGTGCGATTCCTGCCACCGGACGCTGCGGCCGATTGAGCTGATCCCGATCCTGTCCTGGTTCCTGGCGAAGGGGAAGTGCCGGACCTGCGGCGCGGCGATCGACAAGAGGCATCTGGCAGTGGAAGCGGGGGCGGCGCTGGTTGGGCTGACGGCGCTCCTCGCGCATCCCCTGCCGGCGGCGGCGTTCACTGCCGTTTTCGGCTGGTGGCTGTTCCTGCTCGCCGCCCTCGACATCGAGCATCAGTGGCTTCCCGACCGGCTGACGTTGCCGCTTATTCCGGCCGGCTTGGCGGTCGCGTGGATCGGAATCGGGCCGGGTCTGGAGGAGCGCCTATTCGGTGCGGCGGCGGGTTACCTGGCGCTGGAGCTTATCCGGGTCGTCTACCGCATGCTGCGGGGGCGGGAGGGGCTTGGCGGCGGGGATCCCAAGATGCTTGCGGCGCTGGGTGCGTGGCTTGGCTGGGCCAGTCTCCCCTTCATTCTTCTTGGCGCGGGGCTGATCGGCCTTGCGGTGGTTGCGGCGATGCGGCTTCGGGGCAAGGCGGTGGCGGGGACGGACAGGCTGCCGCTCGGCACGTTGATGGCGCTTGCCGCCTGGCCGCTGTGGCTGATCCTGGCCCGCTAAACGCTTGCGCGGGGGTAAGAAAACGTGTTCGTTAACCTGTGGCGCGACTCCCCGCAGCGGGTACGCGCTAACGCTTTGTAACAACACTGGAATATATCCCGCGCATGGCGGCGGGGTGCTGAGTGGGGGAGTGGCGGATGCGCCTGGCTTTGGACCTGCGCACGCAGCGGCTGCTGCGGCGGGTCCCCCGGACCAATGTCTACACGCTGGCTGAGCTTGCGTTGCTGACGCTGCTTGCGGTGCAGTGCGCGCGGCTGTTCTGGACGGCGCTGACCCCGGTCGGGCCGGTCGGCGACTGGCGGCCGGCGGCAAGCGTGGCCGTTCAGCCCAGCGCCGGCCTGCTCGGCAGCTTCGATCCTTTCTTCCGGCTTGCGGGCGGCGGCGGCGGGCCGGTGGTGGTCACCTCGCTGAGCCTGAAGCTGTTCGGCGTGCGCCAGGACCAGGCATCCGGCCGCGGCTCGGCAATCATTGCGCTTCCCGACGGCACGCAGCGCAGCTTCGCGGTGGGCGACGAGATCATGCCGGGCGTGACTCTGGCCGGCGTGGCGTTCGACAACGTCACCATTTCGCGCGGCGGCGCCACCGAGCAATTGTTCATGGACCAGTCCAAGGGCACGCCCGCCGCCGCGCCGGGGAGCGTCACTCCGCCGCCCGCGGCCCCGGGCCTGGTGCCTTCCGCGCCGGTTCTGCAGATCCCCACCGTAACCGTGCCGCCGCCGCCGCCGGCGCCGGGCAAGCTTGCCGGCGAGATCAGCCTGCAGCCGCGCCTTAATGGCGACAAGCTCACCGGCTTTACCCTGTCGCCGCAGGGATCGGGGCAGGCGTTCCGGGCCGCCGGACTTCAGCCGGGCGATGTGTTGATCGCGGTCGATGGCCGGCGCATCACGTCGGCCGAGCAGCTTGGCGGCCTGCGCGACCAGCTCGCCACCGGGCGCGGCGCAAGCGTGCAGGTGGAGCGCGGCGGCCGGGTCACCAGAATTCAGTTGAGGAATAGCCAGTGAAGCGTTTGTTGATGGCGGTGGCGCTTGCGACGGCGGTGCCGATCGCCCCCGCAATGGCGCAATATACCGTCAATTTCCGCGAGGCGGACGTGCGTGCCTTTATCGAGGATGCGGCGCGGGTGACGGGGCGTACCTTCGTGGTCGATCCGGCGGTGCAGGGCAAAGTCTCGGTGGTGACGCAGCGGCCCTTGTCGCGGTCGGAATATTTCGAGCTGTTTCTGTCCACCCTGCGCGCCAACGGCCTGGTGGCGGTGCCGCTTTCGGGCGGCGCGTTCCGAATCCAGCCCACCGCCGGCGCGGCGTCGATCGCGAGCCGGGCCGCGGGACGGCGCGGCAGCCCCAACAATTTCGTCACCGAGATCTTCCGGCTGCGCAGCATCGAAGGGCCTTCCGCGCTGGAATCACTGAAGCCGCTGGTGAGCCGCGACGGTTCGATCACGGCGACCGCCAACTCGGTGATCGTCGCGGACTTTGCGGACAACGTGGCGCGCATTCGGGCGGTGCTTGCGGCGATCGACCGCGACACCACCACGACGCGCATCGTGACGCTGCAAAATGCCGGCGCGCGGGAGATTGCCGCGTCGATCACCCAATTGGTGGAAGGCGCCGATGGAGACCGCAAGTCGGCGACGGTGGTGCCGGTCGACAGCTCCAACTCGCTTGCCTTGCGGGGCGATGCGGCCACGGTGGCGCGGCTGGCGCAGCTTGCCGAGGATCTCGACCGGCGGGCGGCCAACGGCACCGAAATCCGGGTCGTGTTCCTGGAACATGCCGATGCGGCGCAGATCCTGCCGGTGATCCAGCAATTGCTCGGCCAGCCGGTGACTCCGGCGCCGGCCAACCAGGGGCTGAGCCAGCGCGAGTCGACCAGCGGCAGCGGCAACAACGGGCAGCAGTCCTCGGTCAACCGCCAGCCGATCAACACCACCCAGCCGGCCGCGGCGGGGGCAAGCGGCGGCACCAGCGACCCCGCGCAGAGCAACGGCGTGTTCGGGCCGCGCGGAGCGGTGGTCACCCGCTTCGAAGGCGCCAACGCGATCGTCATCGCCGCGCCGCGCGATGTGCAAAAGAGCTTGGGCGAAGTGATCCGCCAGCTCGACACCCGCCGTGAGCAGGTGCTGGTGGAAGCGATCATCGTCGAGATCAGCGATGTCGCCGCCAAGCGCCTGGGCGTGCAACTTCTGATGGCCGGGCTGGAAGGCTCCAACATCCCGTTCGCCGTCACCAATTACTCCAACGCCAGCCCGAACATCTTGACGGTGGCGGGGGCGGTCGCGGCGGAGCGGCTGCGCCAGACCACCACCACCGTCAACGGCCAGGTGGTGACCACCAACCAGAGCTCGGGCGTCGCCGATGCGCTTCAGCAGGCGGCGGTGGCCTCCGTTCTCGGCGCGACCGGCGGGCTTGGCGGCTTTGCCTTGAAGAGCGGCAACGAGATCTTCGGCGCGATCATCAACGCGGTGAAATCCGACACCAAATCGAACATCCTCTCCACGCCGTCGGTGATGACGCTCGACAATCAGGAAGCGCGCATTCTGGTCGGCCAGGAGATTCCGGTGACCACCGGCGAGGCGCTCAGCGACAATTTCGACAACGCCTTCCGCACCGTGCAGCGCCAGAATGTCGGCATCCTGCTGCAGGTGAAGCCGCAGATCAACGCGGGCGGCGCCATCAAGCTTGCGCTTCGCCAGGAGGTGAGCTCGATCGCCGGGCCGGTGTCTCAGGGCTCGGCCGACCTGATCCTCAACAAGCGCGAGATCGAAACCACGATCACGGTGGACGACGGCGAGATCGTCGGCATCGGCGGGCTGCTCGACGACAATGAGCGGCGAACGATCGAGTCGATCCCGCTGCTCGGCGACCTGCCGCTGATCGGCAATCTGTTCCGGTCAAAGGCGCGGTCGCGCAACAAGACCAACCTGATGGTTTTCATCCGGCCAACGGTGCTGCGGTCCAGGGCCGATGCGCGGGCGATGACCGACCGGCGCTACAGCTATATCCGCGACCGGCAGTTCCTGCAGAACCCGGACAAGGAGCCGAGCATCGACGAACTGGTGCGCGAATATATGGGCGCGGTGCCGCCGTTCGCAGCGCCGCCGCCGCCGACGCCGCACGATCCCGCCGCCTACGACCACAGCATCGAGCCCGGGCAAATGGTGGTGACGCCGGCCGGGATCGTGCCGGTGGGAACGCCGCCGCCCGCACCCAAGAAGCGGAAGAAGAGATGATTCGCCGTGGGTCGGACATCGTCGAGGACTTGGTCGTCGAGGACATCGAACTCGAGGACATCGCGCTCGAGCCTGGCGACACGCTGATCGTCACCGAGCGGGTGGTTGAGACGGACGTTGTTCCAGCGCCGGCCGCGCGCATTCCGTATCCGTTTGCCAAGCGGTACGGCGTGGCGACCTTGGGCGATCTCGACGGCGCCGCGCTGGTGGCGTTGCGCGAAGGGGCGGATCCACGGGCACTGATTGAGGTGCGGCGCTTCCTTGGGCGGCCGTTGAAGGTCGAAGCGACACCTGCCGCGGCGTTCGACCGGATCCTCTCCGAAGCTTATGCCATGGACGGGCAGGCGGCGGCCGATGCGGCGGGGTCGCTCGGCTTCGGCGACGATCTTGCGAGCCTGGCCACGGACCTGCCCACCGCCGAGGATCTGCTCGACAGCGAGGACGACGCACCCGCCATCCGCCTCATCAACGGCATCATCGCCGAAGCGGCGCGGCGCGGCGTGTCCGACATCCACATCGAGCCGTACGAGACCGGCCTCGTTATCCGAATGCGGATCGACGGCGTGCTGCGCGAGACGCTGCGCATGCCGCCGCACGTCGCGCCGGTGGTGGTCAGCCGCATCAAGGTCATGGCGCGGCTCGACATCGCCGAGCGGCGGGTGCCGCAGGACGGGCGGATCGGGCTGACGCTTGGCGGCAAGCTGCTCGACGTGCGCGTTTCCACCTTGCCGAGCCGGGCGGGCGAGCGGGTGGTGCTTCGTATTCTCGACAAGGAGAATGCCGGCATTTCGCTGGACGGCCTGGGCATGCCGCAGGATATCCACGCGCTGTTCCGACAGGGTTTAACGGAGCCGAACGGGATCGTGCTGGTCACCGGGCCGACCGGATCGGGCAAGACCACGTCGCTCTACGCGGGCCTGCGTATCCTCAACGACGGCAGCCGCAACATCCTCACCGTCGAGGACCCGGTGGAATACGCGGTGGACGGCGTCGGGCAGACGCAGGTCAATCCCAAGGTCGGGCTGACCTTCGCCGCGGGGCTCCGCGCGATCTTGCGGCAGGACCCGGACGTGGTGATGGTCGGCGAAATCCGCGACCGGGAGACGGCGGAGATTGCCGTGCAGGCATCGCTGACCGGGCACCTCGTTCTTTCCACCGTTCACACCAACGATGCGGTGGGTGCGATCACCCGAATGCGCGATATGAAGATCGAGCCCTTCCTGCTCGCCTCCACGCTGCGCGCCGTGATCGCCCAGCGGCTGGTGCGGCGGCTGTGTTCCGCGTGCAAGGCGCCGGTGGACAAGGACCAGTCGCTTGCGCCGCTGCTCAGCCTGCCGGTCAGCACCACCGTGTACGAGGCGCGCGGCTGCGCCGAGTGCGGCAATTCGGGCTACAAGGGCCGGATCGGCGTGTTCGAGGCGGTGCGGATCGACGACAAGATCCGGCGGCTGATCAACACGGGCGGCGACGAAGCGGCGATCGCCGAGCACGCCTTCCGCAACGCGCCCAACCTTGCCGCCTCGGCGCGGGCCTTGGTCGCCGAGGGGCTGACCACCGCCGAGGAAGCGATCCGCATTTCGCGCCGCGAGAATGAGGATGCGGGTGGCTGAGTTCGATTATCTTGCGCTCGACACCGCTGGCCGCGAGCGCCGTGGATCGGTGCGCGCCGACAGCCCGGAGGACGCCAAGGCGAAGCTTGGCCAGCGGCGCTTGTTCGTGGTCAAGGTGGAGGAGGGGACGGGCTCACCCGGCTCAGGCTCAGGTTCGGGCGCCGGGGCCGCGCCGCCCTTGCTGTCGCGGCCGCTGTTCGTGCGGCGCAAGCTGAACGGCAAGGCGCTGACGATTTTCACCCGCCAGCTTGCGACCCTGGTGTCGGTCAGTCCGCTGGAGGAATCGCTGCGCACCATCGCCCGGCAGACGGAAAAGGAGCAGGTGCGGGCCATCCTGCTCAACGTTCATGCCGGCGTGCTGGAAGGCCGGCGGCTTTCGGACGCAATGGGGCGGGAGGGGGCGAGCTTCCCGGCGCTGTACCGCGGCATGGTGTCGGCCGGCGAAAGCTCGGGCAGCCTGCCCAACATCCTCGAGCGGCTGGCGCTGCTGATGGAGCGGCAGGGGCAGGTGCGGGCGAAGGTGCTTTCGGCCATCGCGTATCCGGTGATCCTCGCGATTGTGGCGATGTTCGTGGTGTTCGCGCTGATGGTGTTCGTGGTGCCGCGCGTCGTCGAGCAGTTCGATGATATCGGCCAGCAATTGCCCTTGCTGACGCGGATCGTGATCGGCCTGTCAGGTTTTCTGGCGGCGTGGTGGTGGGCGCTTGCGCTTGGCGTTGTGATCTTTGTTGTCGGTGCGGCGCGGGCGCTGCGCGACGAGACGCTTCGGCTCAAGGCCGACCGCACTTTGCTGCGTTTGCCGTTGTTCGGGCGGCTGATCCGCGATCTCCACGCGGCGCGGATGGCGCGGACCTTGTCGACCATGGTGGCGAGCCGATTGCCCTTGCTGGAAGGGCTCAAGCTCACCACCCAGACTGTGCACAACCGGGCGCTGCGGGTCGCCAGCGCAGAGATTGCCGAAACGGTGCGGACGGGCGGCAGCCTGTCGGGCGCGCTCCGCCGGGCGGGGGTGTTTCCGCCGCTGCTCGTCTATCTGGCGGCGAGCGGCGAGGCGAGCGGCAAGCTCGACATCATGCTGGAGCGCGCCGCCGAATATCTCGAGCGCGAGTTCGACAGCTTCACCGCCACCGCGCTGGCGCTGCTCGAGCCCGCGATCATCGTGGTCATGGGCGCGGTCGTCGCGGTGATCGTGCTTTCGATCCTGCTGCCGATCCTGCAGCTCGATACACTTGCCGGAGGAATGTGATGAAATTGCTGAAGTTCCTCCCCATCGCAGATGGGGAGGGGAACCGCGCAAGGGTTCCCGCCAAAGTACTACTTTGGCGGGAACCCGTGAAGCATGGTGGAGGGGTAGATGGCACCGCTTCCGAAAGATTACCCCTCCACCACCCTTCGGGTGGTTCCCCTCCCCATCGCTGCGCGACAGGGAGGAACAGGGAGAGGGGCTTCACCCTTGTCGAACTGATGGTCGTGATCGTGATCATCGGGCTGCTTGCCACGGTGGTTGTGATCAACGTCTTGCCGGCGACCGACAAGGCGGCGCTGACCAAGGCGCGGGCGGATATCGCGACGCTGGAGCAGGGCGTGGAAATGTACCGCCTCAACAAGCTTACTTATCCCGCCGGGGCGGATGGGCTTCAGGCGGTGGTGCGCGAGGGCTATGTCAAGCGCCTGCCCAAGGACCCGTGGGGCAACCCCTATCTCTATGCCGCCCCCGGCCGCGACGGGCGCAGCTTCGACATCTTCAGCCACGGCGCCGACGGACGCGAAGGGGGCGAGGACGAGGATGCGGATATCGGCAGCTGGCAGAGCTAGCGAGCTTAATCCTCCCCTCGATTTCGAGGGGAGGGGGACCGTCCGAAGGACGGTGGAGGGGCCCGTGGCGAAGCGGAGGGTCTTCACGGCTCCGGCTTCGCCTCCGCCGCCCCTCCACCATGCTTCGCATGGTCCCCCTCCCCTGCAAATGCAGGGGAGGAATGAGAGCGGCTTCACACTTGTGGAGCTCATGGTGGTGCTGGTCATCATCGGGCTGATGTCGGCGGCGGTGGTGCTTGCGATACCCGATCCGCGCGGCGGTCTGGTGTCGGAGGCGGAGACATTCGCGGCGCGGGTGCGGGCGGCGCAGGAGCGGGCGATCATGGACAATCGCGCGGTGGCGCTGCGGCTGACGCCGGCCGGGTACAGCTTCGAACGGGCGGTGCGGGGCGCTTGGCAGCCGATCGGCGAGCGGCCGTTTGGGCCTGCCAATTGGGTGGAAGGCACCGGCGTCGCCGCGGCGGCGGACCGGATCGTGTTCGACTCGACCGGCTTTGCCGAGCCGCTGGACGTGACCTTGAAGCGCGGGGGCGAGCAGGTCGGCGTGACGATCGGCGAGGGGGGCGAAGTCCGTGTCCGTCCCTGAGCGCCAAGCCGGTTTTACGCTGATCGAGATGCTGGTTGCGCTGGCGATCTTCAGCCTTGCTGCCTTGGCGCTGCTTCGGCTGGAAGGCGCGACGGTGTCGAACACCGCGCTCCTCCAGGAGCAGGCGGTGGCGCAGCTTGTGGCGCGCAACATCGCGGTGGAGACGATCACCGATCCGGTCGCCCCGGCGTATGGCGCAACGGGCGGAGAGACCAGCAACGGCGGCCGCCGCTGGCGCTGGGTGCGCAACACCGGCCGCTCGCCCGAGCCGCGCATCCAGATGATCACGATTGCCGTGCTGACGGAGCGGGGCAGCGAAGCCGCGCGGCTCACGATTTTCCGGAGGGCCGCGCAGTGAGGGTGCGAACCCCTAATCCTCCCCTGCAAATGCAGGGGAGGAATGAGCACGGTTTTACGCTGGTCGAACTGATGGTGTCGTTGATGATCTTCGGCATGCTGGCGGCGGCGGGGGTGGCGTTGCTGTCTTTCTCCGTCCGGGCGCAGGAGGCGGCGGAGAACCGGCTGGGCGAATTGTCGCAGCTTCGCCGGGCGAGCACCTTGATGGCGGCGGACCTCGGCCAGGCGGCGGCGCGGCTGCACCGCGACGGGACTGGCACGCCGCTTCCTGCCTTCACCGGCGGCGGGACTGGGCTCGGCTTTGTTCGGCGTGGGTGGGAGAATGTCGACGGCGCGCCGCGCTCGTCCCTGCAGCGTGTGGAATACCGGCTGTCGGCCGGTAAGCTGGAGCGATTGTCCTGGCCGATGGTGGACGGCGCGGCGCCGCGGGCGGCGGTGACGATGCTCGACGGGGTGCGCAGCCTCGCCTTTCGCTACCGGATGCCGACGGGGGACTGGCGGGATCGGTGGGAACCGGAGGAAGTGGATGATTTGCCGCTCGCCGTGGAAATGGTGGTGGAAGCGGAGGGGAGCGGCGTCACCCGCCAGCTTTTCCTGACCGGGCGGGGCTGGTGAGCCGTTTCGTGCCCCCGGCGCGGGAGCGCGGCGCGGCCTTGCTTGCCGTGCTGGTGCTGGTCGCCTTCATGGGCGCGATCGCGGCGGTGGCGTTCGAGCGGCTGCGCCTGTCCACCGCGCTGGCCATCAACCAGGCCTCGATCGAGCAGGGACGGGCCTATGCGGTCGGCGTCGAGACTCTGCTTGCCATGCGTGCGGGCGATCTGATCTCGCAAAGCCGCGACGTCACCACCCTTGCCGGCGACTGGAACGGCACCGAGCGGCGGATCCCGTTGCCGGGCGAGGGGCTTGCGGTGGGCACGATC
Source organism: Allosphingosinicella sp. (assembly GCA_036399475.1). Lineage (GTDB taxonomy): Bacteria > Pseudomonadota > Alphaproteobacteria > Sphingomonadales > Sphingomonadaceae > Allosphingosinicella. Next base: position 39,648 of record DASWNA010000021.1, on the reverse strand, counting down.
CGCGACGCCGGCAACTGCTTCAACTTGAACAGCCTGGTCCAGGGCGAGCCGCCGGCCAGGCTGTCGACGCGGCCGCAGGCGGTGGAGCAGTTCACCAACCTGATGCTGGTCCTCGGCGTTCCGGATCGGGATGCGCGCGGGGTTGCGGCAGCGGCGGCGGACTGGGTGGACAGCGACGGCGACGCCGCCCCCGCCGGTGCCGAGGACGCGGCGTATGCCGGCTTCGCGGTCGCCTACCGCCCGGCCAACACGCTGTTCGCGGAGACCAGCGAATTGCGCGCGGTCGCCGGAGTAACCCCGGCGCTCTACCAATTGGTGCGGCCTTATGTCTGTGCGCTCCCCACCAACGAATTGTCGCCGATCAACGTCAACACCTTGCTGCCGCGCGATGCGCCCTTGCTTGCCATGTTCACGCCGGGGCGCACCGGCCTGGAGGAAGCGCGCGGCATCATCACCCGCCGCCCGCCCGGCGGGTGGAAGGAGATGGCGGAGTTCAACCGCGCCACCGGCCCCAACGAACTTCCGCTCGACCCGTCCAACCAGCTTCAGCTAAACAGCCGCTGGTTCGGGCTCGATCTGCGCATCGAGTTCAACGGCGCCGAGCTGATCGAAACCGCCCTGGTCGACGCGCGCTACACGCCGGCGCGGGTGGTGGTGCGGCGTTGGGGGAGGGACGAGTGACGGAAAGGCTGCTCCTCTTCCTCGCCCCCAACGCGGGCGGCGCCGGCGGCGTCGGCGGCTGGCTGCTGCTGAACGAGGGTGCGGTTGCGGCGCGCGGGGCCGGGCTCGAGGACCTGCCGCCCGGTGTGCGCCTGACCGCCGCCGTTGTGCCGGGCGAGGAGGTGGGCCTGCACTGGCTCGACCTTCCGGCCGGACTTGCTCCCGCCCAGGCGCAGGCGGCGGCACGGCTTCTCGCCGCCGAGATTTCCAGCCAGCCGCTTTCCGAGATGCACGTCGCCGCCGGCCGTGAAGCTGCGGTGGGGGAGCTTCGCCCCGTTGCGATTGTACCCGTACTTGCAATGGAACGCTGGCTCGACACCGTGCGGGCCGCCGGGATCGAGCCGGAGCTGGTCATTCCGGACACCGCGCTGCTGCCGGCGCCGGAGACCGGCTACCTCCGCTTCGACCGGGGCGGGATTGCGCTTTGGCGGGCAAGCGAAGCCGCATTCGCGCTGGAGCCGGAGCTTGCCGAACTGCTCGTCGGCGATGCGCCGGTTGCCGAGATCGACGTTCTTGCCTTCGAGGCGGGCCTGTCCGCGGCGCTTGAACGGCCTTTGGTCAACCTGCGGCAGGGCCCATTCGCGCGGCGCCGCGAGTGGCGGATGCAGGGCGCCCGGTGGCGGCGATTGCTTCTGCTCGCCGCCGCGCTCGCCTTGGTGACCTTGTTGCTGCAGATCACCCAGATATTCGTCTACACGCGCGCCGCCGATCAGGTTGAGGAGGAGACGCGCCGCATCGCCGCAACCGCGCTCAGCCGCAGCCCCGGCACCGCGGGGGCAAGCGACCTCAACCGCCGCCTGGCCGAGTTGCGCGGCGGCGGAGTCGGCTTCGGTGCAATCGCGGGGGCAGTGTTCGAGGCGGTGAAAGCCATGCCCAACGTCGAGCTCTCGTCGCTCACCTTCGGAGTGGACGGCGGGCTGAGGATCAGCGTTCGGGCCGATACGCCCGCCACGCTTGACGGCTTTGCCCAGCGCATCGAAGCGGGCGGCTTCGTGGTTGACCGGATGCCGCCGCGCAGCGCCGAAGGGCGGCAGGCGCAGGACATGACGGTGGGGCCGCGATGATCGAACGGACGACGATCTGGTATCGGGGGCGAAGTCTGCGCGAGCAGCGGCTGATCCTGATCATGGCGGGGCTGTTCGCGCTCGTCTTCCTGTGGCTGCTGGTGATCCGCCCGCTTGGCGACGCGCTTGCCGGGGCAAAGGCGCGGCACGCCGAGGCGGTGATCGAACGGGCCGAAGCCCGGGCGCAGGCGGAGGCACTGGGCGACCTGCGCAAGACGGGCGGCGCCGCGCTGACCCAGCCGGTGGACGCGCTGGTCTCGCGCACCGCCGTCGAAGCGGGCTTCCAGCTTTCGAGGATCCAGGCCGATCCGGGCGGCGGCGTGTCGATCGGCATCGAGGCGGCGCGGCCGCAGGCACTGTTCGGCTGGGTCGCCGCGTTGGAGCGGCAGGGGGTGATCGTCTCCTCGCTCAGCGCCACCGCCAATGCCGACCGGACGCTTGCGGTCCAGGCCGCCTTCCGGGGGAGAGCGGGATGAGATGGCGCTTCCGCCTGCCGCTCGGCCGCGGGCTGTTCTTTCTGGCGGCTTTCGCATTCGCGCTGCTTGCGTTGCTGCCGCTGCGGCTTGCGCTGGACTGGTTCGGGTTGGGGGATCGCGGCTTCGCGGCTCGGGAGGCGAATGGCAGCGTCTGGATCGGGACGCTTGCCGAAGCGCAGTTCGGCAAGGTGGCGCTCGGCGATCTCGGCACAAGCCTCGATACCCTGCCGCTGTTCGTTGGCCAGACCAGGATCGGAGTTGTCGGCTTGGGCGGGCGCCGCCTGCAGGGCGCGCTTACCTCGACCCGGCACGGCTTCGGGGTGGACGACGTCGAGGCCCAGCTTGCGGTCGCCGGCGCGTTTGGGCCGCTGCCGCTTGCTACGCTGGACCTGGACGACGTCGGCGCGCGCTTCGAGGCGGGCCGCTGCCAGCATGCCGAGGGGCGGGTGAAGGCGGCGCTGAGCGGCGACATTGCCGGTATTCCGCTGCCGGCGCTGGCGGGCGTTGCGCGGTGCGAGGCGGGGCTGCTGCTGCTTCCGCTGGCCAGCCAGTCGGGCGGCGAGCGCTTGCAGCTACGCGTCGGCGGCGATGGGCGCTATACCGCCGAGCTGAGCGTGCGGCCTTCGCAGCAGGGGTTCGCGGCGGGGCTTACCGCGATGGGCTTCGCTCCGGTGGGCGACCTTTATGCGCTTCGCTTTGCCGGAGAGCTTTGAGCGAGCAGCCCGGCAATCCAGGCGCAGACGATGAGCTGCATCGGGTGGAAGATCATGACCGGCAGGATGGCGAAGCCCGCAGCGGCGCCGGGGAACAGGATGCGCGCCATCGACGCCCCGCTGGCCAGCGATTTCACCGAGCCGCAGAACAGAATGGCGGCGCGGTTTTCGTAGCGATAGCCGCCGAAGCGGCCGATCGCCCAGGTGGCGGCGAGGATCAGCGCGAGGAGCAGCAGGCAGAGGCCGAGGAGCGCGGCGAGCTGCTCGGCGGGCAGGCGGCGCCAGAGGCCTTCGGCGGCGGCGGCCGAAAAGGCGCCGTAGACGGCGAGCAGGATCGTGCCCTTGTCGACAATGGTGGTGAGGCGGGGGCGGTCCTTCACCCACGGCAGAAGCAAGGGCCGGAGCGCGTGGCCGAGCAGGAACGGGAGGAACAGCATGGCCGCGATCTTGCCGATCCCCGCGGCGCCGATCTCCGCCCCTTGCGCACCCAGGATCAGCGACACGAGGAGCGGGGTGAGGAACACGCCGAGCAGGTTGGAAAAGGCCGCCGCCGCCACCGCGCCCGCGACGTTCCCGCCGGCCATCGACGTGTAGGCGATTGCGGATTGTACCGTGGAGGGAAGGGCGCAGAGGAAGATGAGGCCGGTCCACAGCAAGGGCGAAAGCAGGCCCGGGAAGAGGAGTGAAAGGCCGATTCCCGCCAGCGGGAAGATCAGAAAGGTGACGGCGAGGATCGCCGCGTGGAGGCGCCAGTCGGTGACTCCGGAGAGCAGCGCTTCGCGTGGCAGGCGGACGCCGTGGAGGAAAAAGAGTGCGAAGATCGCGGCGAGGGTGAGGGTGTCGACCACCTGCGCGGCGGCACCGGCGACAGGGAGCAGGCTGCCGAGTGCGACTGCGCCGAGCAGCCACAGTACGAAGCGATCGGGAAGCAAGCGGGCGAGCATGGGGGCGCTATTGGCGAGTGCGAGCCAAGAGGCAACCACCTGGCCTTAGTTCCTCCCTGCCGCAAAGCGGTGGGGAGGGGAACCATGCGAAGCATGGTGGAGGGGTAGCTTCCGAGGACATTGTGGATCACGCGCCGGACCCGCGGGCGCCGAGCGAATTACCCCTCCACCACCCTTCGGGTGGTTCCCCTCCCCATCTTTCGATGGGGAGGAACTGGCGGCGGGTATGGCGATGCTCAGCAGGCGAGAACCGGCCCGGTCGCGCCCAGTTCCTCCCTGGCGCGAAGCGGCGGGGAGGGGGACCATGCAGGGTTCCCGCCAAAGTAGTACTTTGGCGGGTGCCCGTGGAGCATGGTGGAGGGGTAGCTTCCGAGGAGACGGAGGTTCCCGCGCCGGACCCGCAGACCACGCGTCAGTTACCCCTCCACCACCCTTCGGGTGGTTCCCCTCCCCATCTAGCGATGGGGAGGAACTGCCGCGAGCTGTTCTGGAAAAGGCCCTCACCCTCCCACGCGCTTCGCGCGCGGGCCCCTCCCTCTCCCGAAATGGGAGAGGGGTTTTACGCTCTTGGCAGTCCGTCGCGGTAGCGGCTGTCGAGGTAGCGCTGGCGGGTTTCGAAGGTCATGCGGTCGCCCTGGCTTGCTTCCTCGGCGACGCGGGTGAGTTCGGCGGCGATGGTGGACAGGCCGCCGGTCAGCCGCTGCACTTCCTCCGGCCGGTCGCGAACGGTGGCGGGGAGACCGCACCAGGTAGCGACCAGGGTCGGCAGATGCTCGCCGATCAGCCGCCGCGCTTCCCAGGCGAGGGTGGCGCCGGGATCCAGCTTGCCGAGGTGGCGCGGCAGGTCGCCGAGCAGATCGAGGATGGTTTCGTACACCGGTATCGCGGCCTGGGGCAGCATCAGGCGCTGGTCGAGCAGCCATTCCTCGGCCTGGCAGGGGAGGGCCTCCAGTTCCTCGCGCGAGAATTGCTTGGGTCCGGCGCGCCCCGGCCACAGCCCGGTCAGCGCCGCGCCGGCGACGGCGACCGCGCCGGCCGCGACCAGCGCGCTGGCGAAGGGCGCGAGCGTCACCGCATAGGCCAGGGCGCCGGCGCCGGAGACTCCGCCCAGAGCCGCGGCGCGCTTGAACTTGCGGGCCGCTTCGCGCTTGCGGCGTTCACCGCGGCGCTTTTCGGCCTCGCGGACGCTTCGCGATTTCAAGTGCTTGCGAACGAAATCCTCGGCGCCGCGCAGGGCGCCGCCGACGGAAAAGCCGGTCTTCATTCCGTGCCGCCGATCCCGCCCGGATCCTTGTAGCGGCTTTCAATGAAGCGTCCCTGGCTTTCCAGCGCATCGCGCTTGCCTTGGGCGAGCCTGGCGCCGATTTCGCCCAAGGCGGTGTGTGCGGCGTCGAGGCCGGTGATCAGCCGCTCGTCGACGGTGAGACCCTCGCCGTCGCGTTCGGCACGGTAAGCGGCGGGCACGCTTTCGTAGCGCTGGATGAGATCGGGCAGGTGCTTGCCCATCAGCCGCCGGGCGTCCTGCGCGAGCGGGTCCAAGGGCGCGAGCTCGGCAAGCTGGTGCTCGAGCAGCGGCAGGCTCGCGCTGATCGCATCGACCCGCCGCGCCGCGGGTGCGGGAAGGGCGGGGCGCTGGCGCACCAGCAGGCTTTCGAGCTGCTCGACGACGCGTTTGGTGGGAACCTCGTCGCCCAGCTCGATCGGCTTCGCGTCGGCGCTGCCGCCGGCGAAGGAGAAAAAGGCGACGATGCCGAGCGTCAGCAATATGATGATGAACAGGCCGCCAAGGCCGATCGGCCCGACTATCTGGCTGAACAGCAGGGTGGCCACGATCAGCGCGCCGAGCGCCAGGCCGATGCCGCCGAGGCGCTTGCCGACCGAGCCCGCCATCCGGCCAAGGTGGCGGCGGCGCGCGGCACTGGCCTGGGGCGAGCCGTCGAGCCGCGCCGCGACCTGATCGAAGCGGGCGATCGCCTGGTCGACGCTGCGGGGCTGGCGGGCCACCTCCTACCTCTCGACCGGGGCCAGCAGGGAGGTGGCGCCGGTGCTGCCGGCAAGCCGGTTCTGCTCGACGCCTTCGGCCCGGGCGATGTAGCCGCGGCTTTTTTCCACTTCGCTGGAGAGCGTGGTCACCGTTTGCTTCATGCTGGACAGGGCCTCGACCTTGAACTGATCGATCATGTCCATCGTGTCGTAGATGTTCTGGAAGGCGCGCTGCAGCGTTTCCAGCGGGATCGTCGCCGACGCGGCCTGACGGTGGATGTCGCCCGACTGGCTCTTGAGCAGGTTGCCGGTGGAATCGATGACGTTGGCGGTGGTGCTGTTCAGCGCGGTGATCTGATCGAGCACCAGGCGCTGGTTGGTCAGCGCGGAGGCGACCGTCACCGCGGTACGAAGCGCCGACACGGTGGTGGTGGAGGCGCGGTCGACGCCCTTGATCAGCTCGACATTGTTCTTCTTGACCAGATCGAGGGCGAGGTAGCCCTGCACGGTGACCGCCATCTGGGTAAGGAGATCGGTGGTCCGCTGGCGGGTGTAGAACAAAGCGGTTTCGCGCATCGCCTTCGCCTTGGCGGGCTCGGTTGCGTCGAGTTCGTTGGATTTCTCCTCGAGCTTGGCGTCGAGCTCCTTGGAGATGTGGATCATTTGCTCGAGCTGGCCCATCGTTTTCCACATCGCCGCACGCTCGGTGTCGATGGCGGCATTGTCCATCAGGAGCTCGTCCTTGCCCGAAGCGAGGCTGGAGAGGATTTGGGAGATATGGGTCTGGGCGGACTGATATTTCTCGAAATAATTGCTCAGCTTGTTGCCGAACGGGAGGAAGCCGAGGATCTTGCGCGGGGTGGACAAATTGCCCTGCCGGCCGGGATCGAGATCCTCCACCGTGCGGCGAAGCTGGGTCAGGTCAGCGCCGATGCCGTTGTCGGCGCTGATCGCCTTTACCGGCCGGTCGAGGAAGCGGTTGGAATGGCCCGCCGCTTCCATGATCTGCTTGCGGCCCATGTTGGTCAGCTCGTCCACCTTGCGGCCGAACTCCGGGCTGTTGGCGTCGGTGGCGGCGAGTTCGTCGACGAACTTGTCGACCACGCCGGCAAGCTTCGACTTGGTGCCCGGATCGATCGGCACCAGCCCGGCCGCCTGGGACGGCTCAACAATCTGCAGCGTTTCGGGCGCTTCCAGCTTGATCTTGGTCTCGGTGGCGGTGCTGGCCATGGATCGTCCCTCCCATTTGTTACCCGAGTAAATGGGGCAGGGGGGTATGCCAGTGCAAGGGGAAAAGTGTGTTATTCGCCTAACACGGGCTGTGCAAGATTACTCCGGATGATTCGATGCCACGCTGAAACGATCTCCCCCAAACTTTGTAATATCCGCAATTACCATTTGGCTGCGAAGCAAAGTGGCGTAGACTTGCAGCAGTGGGGCGGGACTCGGACGAATAGAGCGCGCCGATCAGGGGGAGACCAAGCGATGACGAAGGTAAGCGGCAGCGGCTTTTCAAGGCGGCAATTGCTGGCGGGCGGCGCAACCCTGGCGGGTGCGGCGGCCTTGCCGTTCGCGGCGGCCAGCGGGCAGCCGGTCACGCGCTGGCATCGCTACGATGTACGCAGCACCGAAGGCAAGGCGATGCTGCGCAGTTACGGCAAGGCCGTTTCCGCAATGCTTGCCTTGCCGTTCACCGACCCGCGCAACTGGTATCGGGTGGCTTTGTCGCATTTCCTCGATTGTCCGCACGGCAATTGGTGGATTCTGCCCTGGCACCGCGGCTTCACCGGCTATGTCGAGCAGATCGTCCGCCAGTTCAGCGGCGATCCCAACTTCGCCTTTCCCTATTGGGATTGGACCGATTCCCCCGATATCCCGGCCGGCATGACGGGCTTCCTGGATCCGCGCAGCTTCGTTGCGTGGCCCGATCTGAATGCGTTTCGCGCCGCTGTTGATCCCGCGCTGGCCAAGGCGAGCTACTGGACGGACGCTGGCCAGCTCCAGCAGCTTACCCTGCGCCAGATGCAGACCCGCGACGCGATGTGGACCGAGATGGAGGGCTGTTATTTCCCCAAGCAACGCGCGCGAAGCCCGCGCCGGTCGCGCGACTGCGTGACGGCGTCGGCGGTTTCGCAGCCAATGATCGACGTCGCCTTGGCGCCTCAGGATTTCATGACCTTCGGAAGCCCGACCGCGCAGCACCATTCGGACCATGTCGGATCGGGTACGCTGGAGGGGCAGCCGCACAACAAGATCCACAACAATGTCGGCGGCATCGTCTACAAAGGCACGATCGGCCAATGCGACCGCTACAGCTATCAGGACCTGAACGGGTTCATGCAGGCCAATCTGTCGCCGGTGGATCCGATCTTCTTTCTTCACCACAGCAACCTCGACCGGCTTTGGGAGAAATGGACGCGGGCGCAGAACGCCCACAATCTGCCGGTGGTGCCGCCCGGTCCTTCGCAGGGGCAGCCGGTCGATTATTACGCCGCCTGGACGTCCGAGCCCTTTCTGTTCTTCGTCGATGCGGCGGGCAACCGCTCCGCCAAGAACCGCGCCGGCCAGTTCGTGGCAATCGATGCGTTCGATTACGATTACCGTACGGGCAGCGGTGTCCCCGGTCTCGAGGGCGTGATGGCGGCGCCGATCGTTCGGGCGCGGCCGCCGGTGCGGCGGTTCGACGGCGGCGATTCGGATGGGCTTGAAAGCACGGCAAGTGCCGCCGCGGTGCGGATCGTTCCCGATCTCATCCAGGCGAGCCAGTCGCGCGACGTGCAGGGCGTGTTTGCAAAGATCACCCTTTCGATCCCGTCCCCGGACAACGGCCGCGAGTTTCCGGTGTTCGTGCACACCGGCGATCCGTCGAAGTCGGTGGAAGCGGGCTCGATCAGCGTGTTCGGCAGCCACCATCATGCCGGCGGGCTCAAGACCTTCGTGGTTCCGGTGGGCAGCGCCATTGCAGCGCTGGCGCGGCGCAAGGCGCTTCCGTTGGGCGGCTTGCTCTACTTCCGGGTGCTTGCGCCGCCCCCGCCGGCACCGCGTAACGGCCGGCGCGCTGCGCCCCGCGACCTTCCCATTCAGTCGGTGGTGGTGGAAGCGCACTGAACGACGCGGCCTGGGGCGAGAGCCTCAGGCCGGCGGCGGCCGGAACCCGATTCTAGATCGTCAGCCGCGCCAGCACTTCCGCGTCGGTCTTGCCGGTCAGCCCCGGCACCTCGTCAAGCTCTCGCAAGGACGTGAAGCCGCCGCGTTCCTCGCGGTAGCGGACGATCTCATGGCCGTGGCCCCGGAGCCCCTCCACCGCGTTGAGCGCGTCCTTGTCGGCGGTGTTGACGTTCACTGGGTCGCTCATAGGTCCGGAAGCACCTGGCTTGCCTCGCCCCAGCCCTGGAGGGCGCGGGAGGAGGCGCGGTCGAGGAGGAGGGCGCCGTCGCGGACGCTGTAGGGCGCGCCGGACTGGAGGTCGTCCAGTTCGTCCCAGCTGATCGGCGCGGAGACCGGCGCGCCGTCGCGGGCGCGGGCGCTGTAGGGGAGGACCGCGGTCGCGCCGCGCTGGTTGCGCAGGTAATCGAGGAACATTCGGCCCTTGCGTTTGGCCTTGGCAAGGTTGGCGGTGAAGCGCTCCGGCTCGGCAGTCGCGAGCGCGACGCAGAAGCGCTGGGCGAAGTCGCGCACTTCCGGCCACTCGGCCTCGGGCGTCAGCGGCACGACGACGTGCAGCCCCTTGCCGCCGGTGGTGAGCGGGAAGCTCTGCAGCCCCATGTCGGCGAGGTAGCGGTGCAGGTCGCGCGCCGCTGTCTTGACCTCGGCGAAGTCCAGCCCCTCGTCGGGATCGATGTCGAAGATCAGCCGGTCCGGCTTCTCGATGTCGGCGACCGGCGAGCCCCAGCCGTGAAACTCGATCGTGCCCATCTGCACGCAGGCGACAAGGCCGGCGACGTCCTCGACATAGACATAGTCGACGACCTCGCCCTTTTTCTCCTCGACCGCCACCTGCTTGACCTGCGCGCCGAAAGTCGCGGTATTGTGCTTCTGGAAGAAGCATTTCTTGGCGCGCCCCTGCGGGCAGCGAACGAGCGAGAGCGGGCGCTGCGCCGCCCACGCGGTCATCAGCGGGCCGACGGTGCGGATGTAATCGACCAGCGCCTGCTTGGTGACGTTGGCCTCCGGCCACAGCACCCGCTCGGGATTGGTGATCTTGATCGTGTCGGTGGGCGCCTGGGCGATCGGCTGGGGCAGTTCGCGCACCACGTCCTTGGCCTTCTTGTCGGCGCGCAGGCCAAGGAAGCTGCCGTGGCGGATGATCCCTTCCGACGTGAACTCGGCAAAGGCGACTTCGCAGACGAGGTGCGGCTTTACCCAGTGGGCGCTGCGCGCGTCCGGGCGGGGGACGGCGGTGGGCGCCTTGTCGACCTCGATCTTTTCCATGCGGCCGAGCAGATCGTGCATCACCGCCATCGAGAAACCGGTGCCGACCTTGCCGACGTAGCGCAGCGCGCCGTCCTCGTTGACGGCAAGCAGGAGCGATCGGAAGCCGCGCCCCTTCTTGTCGCTCGGCGTCCAACCGGCGATGATGAACTCCTGCCGCTGGGTGCACTTGATCTTGAGCCAGCATTTCGTGCGGGTGCCGCGATAGGGAGAATCCGCTTTCTTCGAGATGATGCCTTCCTGGCCCGCTTCGCACATCGCCTGGAACAGCTCGTCGCCGCGTCCGACGATATGCTCGGCGTAAAGGATCTGCGGCGGCTTGCCTTCGCCGAGCAGGGTAGCGAGCCGCGCCTTGCGTTCGATGTTGGGGAGCGGGGTGAGGTCCTCGCCGTCCACCTCCAGCGCATCGAACAGGAACAGGGTAAGGCCCCGCCCGCCTTCCGAGATCGCCTGCTGGAGCGCGGAGAAGCTCGACGAGCCCTTGTCGTCGAGCGCCACGATCTCGCCGTCGAGCAGGGCCGAGCCCGCCTCGATCTCCCGCGCCGCCGCGACGATCTCCGGGAACTTGTCGGACCAGTCGAGGCCGGAGCGCGTAAACACCTTGGCCTCGCCGCCGCCGATACTGAGCAGGCAGCGATAGCCGTCATATTTCATCTCGTGCAGCCACGAGGAGCCGGAGGGCACGGTGTCGGCCAGCGTGGCCTTTTGCGGTTCGCGGAAGGGGGGAGGGTTCCCTTTGGATCCTCCCCGGGACGGGGAGGGGGACCGCGCCGCGGAGCGGCGTGGTGGAGGGGGTTCGGAGCCCGGTGCCTTATCTTCCGAGCCCCCTCCACCAGACTTCGTCTGGTCCCCCTCCCCGTCCCGGGGAGGATCTTTACGGTAAGGATCCGTCCGCCACCCCTTGACCTCCTTGGCCTTCTTGGCCGCGGCGATCTCCCCCATCGTGCGGCCGGTCTTGATGCTGGTCAGGTGCGTCTCGACCAGCGCCATCGATCCGCCGGCATATTCGTCCGTGACCTTTTTCAGCATCCAGTTTTCCGCCTTGGAGCGGTCGCCGGGCTTCTTTTTCAGCATGAACATGATCCACTCGCCCTGCATGCGGTGGCCGTCGACGCTGAAGTGGAGGTGGCCTTCGGCGAGCGTCTTCCTGGGATCCTTGCGCGGATCGGGCCACCAGCGGCCCCAATCCCACAGCATCACCGTGCCGCCGCCATATTCGCCCTTGGGGATGGTGCCCTCGAAGGTGGCATAACCCATCGGATGGTCTTCGGTGCGCACGGCGAGGCGCTTGTCGGAAGGGTTGAGGCTCGGGCCGTTGGGAACCGCCCAGCTTTTCAGCACGCCGTCGAGTTCGAGCCGCAGGTCGAAGTGGAGCCGGGTGGCATCGTGCTTCTGCACCATGAACAGGAGCGGGAATTCCGATCGCGGATCGATCGCCTCGCCCGCCGGCTCCGCGGTCTTCGCGAAGTCGCGCTTTTGGTTGTAGGTGTCGAGCGGGTTGGGAGGCTTGGTCGGTGCCACTTTATTCCTCCCTGCCCGCGGAGCGGGTGGGGAGGGGAACCACCCGAAGGGTGGTGGAGGGGTAACTGGCACCGAATGCAGAGGTTCGCCCGTGAACCTCACACCTCACGACACCTACCCCTCCACCAGGCTGCGCCTGGTTCCCCTCCCCATCTGCGATGGGGAGGAACATCAGGCGCGTTTCCGTGCGGGTGCCGCCTTGGCAGGGGCGGCTTTTTTGGCGGGGGCTTTCTTTTCCGCCGGAGCTTTTGCCGCCGGCTTCTTTGCCGCCGGTGCCTTCGTCTCCTTGCCCCCCGACGCCCCAGGTTTCTCGATCGACCGCTTCAACGCCGCCATCAGGTCGATCACGTTGGTGCCCTTGGCGGGCGCTTCGTCCTCCTCGGCGTGGAGGACCTTGCCCTTGCGCTTCTGCTCGATCAACTCGTGCAGCGCCTCGATGTAGCGGTCGTGATATTTGGAGGCGTCGAACTCCCCGGACTTCCGCTCGATCAGCGTTTCGGCGAGGTCGAGCAATTCCTCGTCCGGCTTGCCCTCGCCGATGTCGCGGAAATAATCGCGCGCCTTGTTGACCTCGTCGGCGTAGCGCAGCGTTTCCAGCACAATGCCGCGCCCGCACGGTTTCACGCTGACGAGATACTCGCGGCCGCGAAGGGCGAGCTGGCCGATGCCCATCTTGCGCGTCCGCCGAAGCGCCTCGCGGAGCACGATGAACGCTTCCTCGGCAAGGTCGTCGGCCGGAACGACGAAATAAGGCTTCTCGAAATACAGGACGTCGACGTCGTCGTAATCGACGAACTGGGTGAGTTCGAGCGTCTTCTTGGATTCGAGCTTCACCGCCTCCAGCTCCTCGTCGTCGAGGAGGACATAGGAGCCTTTCTCATACTGGTAGCCCTTGACGATCTCGTCCGGATCGACCGGCCCGACGCCGGGAACCACCTTTTCATATTTGATCCGCTTGCCGGTCGGCTCATGGATCTGGTTGAAGGCGATGGTCGCGCCGCTCTTGGTCGCCGAGAAGATTTCCACCGGAATGGAGACCAGAGCGAGCCTGATCTGCCCCCTCCAATATGCCCGCGCCGCCATCCGCATTCACTCCGATAATCGATTCGTTGCCGATTCAATCCGCGGCGGAGGAGTCTGTTCCGCGCCACCGTTGCCGGCGATCTGGTTCAGCGCGTCGGGCGCGCGTGGCGCGTTGTATTCGGCGATCAGGTCCACCCCGTTTTAAGCAAAGCGGGTCGTCGTTTCGCCGCCCACCTGGTACAGCGGGAGCGCAGGGTCGTAGCTCAACGTCGCACCGCCGCCGGCACTGGTCAGCAGGTTCTCCGAACTGTACCCGAACGTCTTGCCAAGCCCGTCCGCCGTCATGTTGCCGCGCGCATCGTGGCTGGTGCCGGTGCCGCCGATCGTCGCCAGCTGGTTCAGGCCATTGGCCGTGGAGCCGGTCGTGCCGACGCTGTTGCCGGCCCGGCCCTAGCCGGTCGCACTGCGCGTGATCGCTTCTCAATCGTTCAACTTGCAAACCGAAGTTTTCCAGTGGATAAAAAGGTATGACCAAAGCTCGACAAATCTTTGTCAACGACCGGGACGTGCCGATTTACATCACAATCGAGCCGAGCCCGGAATGTTATGAATTGGAACCGGGGGAAACATTAACTTTGACATATGACGTTCCGGACGACGGGGACGCACTGTCATCGAGCATCGTGAACGGAGGAATAGTGGTGTGGCCGTTCGGCGGTGAGCCAGAGGTGATGGTAAACGGCGTCGATGCCAGGGGACGTAGTTGGAAGTTCAAGCACCGTGGCACGGATACCGTCTAGCTATTGCAGCAACGGCGGCAAAGATTGTCTAGTTGGACAAAGCTCTGCGGCCGCTGCTTACATTTAGATGAATACCCCTACTATCAATCGGGCCAAGCTTTAAGTATAGTTATAAGTTGCTCAGTTCTTACAAACGCTGTGAGATTTGAACGATCTCGTTCGTAAGTCAAGCTATAGAACACGGCCCAGTTCTTGACATCCGCACGCGTGAAGCCTGCTTGCCTAAGTCTGCCTACGCTTTCTCCAGCGTTGAAGTTCTTCCACTCTCTCATGCTCGTTTCGGGTCCCTGAACAAACCCTGCTGCCTTCGCGAATTCCTGTCCACGCTTATCTGGATGAGGCACCTTTGGCTTGACCAGCAGGCGTGTGATAGCGTCTCTCAAGTCCTGGGCGCAATCTAGCTGCGACCAACACGCCAAGCTGACAAGTGTAAGCTCTGACGCTTCTCCGTTATTTGAGAAGTAAATCCCGGACCCGCCCGTGCCGAACAAACTGTCCAGCCTCATTGCGGTTATAAGGCCTGACCCACCTCCGCTTCCGGTGATCAGGATGCTACACTGGCCATCAATTAAGACGAAACCCGCATCACAGCTGCCGCCAGCGGGGGTCGTGGTTGCCATTAGCCCGGTGGGATCTGATTGATTCACCGGATCGCCGCCGACAAAGGCGTACATGTTCATCCCGGCTTCGTACCCGATCGGGTCGGACTGCAGGAACCGCCCCAGCGCCGGATGGTACATACGCGCCTTGTAGTCGTAGAGGCCGATGTCGCCGATCCACTTTTGCCCTGTGTACTGGAAGCGACCCACGTTGGTGGGAGCCGGCCTGCCGTACTCATCGTACGTGTTGACGCTGGTGACGCTCCCCGAGCCGTTGCTCACCGCCACGATACTGCCGCGTTCGTCTGCATGGAGGAAGCGACGGTCGGCCGTGCCGGAGCCTTCGTACCAGACCAGCGGCTCATCAACCCCGGGGCCGTGGACGAAGCGGCGTTGCAACGCGTTGCTGGCGTTGTATTCGGCAATCAGGTCCACGCCATCGTAAGCGAAGCGGGTCGTCGTAGCGCCGCCCACCTGGTGCAGCCGGAGCGCGGGGTCGTAGCTTAACGTGACGCCACCAGATGCACTGGTCAGCAGGTTTTCGCTGGTATAGCCGAACGTCTTGCCCAGCCCGTCCGCCGTCATGTTGCCGCGCGCATCGTGACTAGTGCTCGCGCCGCCGTGGACACTGATCTGATTCAGACCGTTGGCGGTTGAGCCTGTTGTGCCGGAACCGGTGCCCGCCCAGGCGAACAGGTCGTTCGAGCGGGTGGTGCCGACGATCTGGCTTGCCGGATTGTAGCTGAAACCGAGCGTCTGGTCGTGCGTCGTGCCGGCGGGGTTGTCGGTAATCTGCGACAGGCGCGACACTGCGTCGAAGCTGTAGCTGGTTGCGGTACCGTTGCCGCGGGTGAGGGACGTGCGGCGGCCGAGATCGTCGTAAACGAAGCTCGCCAAGACCCCGACGCCCGACGTGGCGCCGTTCTCCCGGATTGCCGATACCTCGCCGGTGATCAGATGATCCTCGTCCACGTAGAAGCCGTCGGCATGCGTCAGGCGCGTGCGACGCCCGGCGATGTCGTAGGCCGAGGTATTTGTGCCCTGCGGCCCGGCCTGCGTCAGGTTGCGGCCGAGGGCGTCGAAGGTGAAGGAGAGACTGTTGCCGGCCTGGCTTGCACCGGTCACCCGCCCCAGCAGGTCGTAGGTATAGCTCACGTCCGGTTCGCTGCCCGGAAGATCCTTGAGCGTCGGCCGGTTCAGCGCGTCGAAGGCGAAGGCTGCAGTCTCGCCGGCACGATTTCGGAGGCTGGTGACGTTATTGTTGGCGTCGTAACCGAGCTGTTTGTAATCCGAACCGTTGCTCGTCCCGGCACCCTTTGTGGCACTGGGATAGAGCGTCTGGCTAAGCCGGTCGTGGCCGTCATAGACGTAGCTGGTCTTGTTGTTCTCGGCGTCGGTCACCGTCTGCGTCTTGCCGTTGGACGTGTAGGTGAGCGTCGCGTCGTCCGCCTGCTGGCCGGTGATGCCGTAGGCGCTGGTCTTCTTGGTGATCTGGCCTGCCGCATCGTAGGTCGTCTTGACGAGCCGGTCGGGTCCGAAGTCGCTCGTGCCGGTGCCCTGCGTGCCGAGCGTGCAGGCGGAAGCGGGAAGGAACGCATATGCTGCCGGGTTCATCCGCTGCGCCGTGCATTCCGGCCGCCCCAGCGCGTCGTAGCTCACCTGGCTGAGCGCGTGGGTGGTGCCGCCGGCGACGAGCTTCTGCACAACCGGCCGCGCGCTTGCGTCGTAGCTCGTCTGCACCTCCTCGAGCGGGCTGAACGCCGCCCAGTCGCTGTCCGACTGGCTGTTGACCGTGCCACGCTCCGTCTTGGTCGGCTGGCCGTCGGGATTGTAGGTCGTCCGGCTTGCCCGGTGCTTGAGCGCGCCCCCGGCGTCGGGATCGGCCGAGACCGCGCCGACCTGCTGCCGCGCCGCGTCGTAGCGCATCCGCACCGTGTCCACGCTGCCGCTCAGCGGGCCATCGACCGTGAGGTTGTTGCCGATCCCGTCATAGGTCTGCGTCGCGGTCGCGGTCAGCGTGCCCGTGCCGTCGCCCCTGGAAACGCTGGTCGGGAGGAGGTTGTTGGCGACCCCCGCCGATCCATAAGCGATCGTCGATTTCACCTCGTCCGCCGTGGCGGTGCAGGAGCCGGTCGTTCGGCAGGCGGAGACGCCGGTCAGCTTGGTGACGGCCGAAGGCGCCGCAACGATCGTACCTGCGCTGTTCTTGTAGTAAGCGGTCAGCGCCGAGTAGCTGTACCGTGTCTGGGGCCGCACCGCATTGCTGGTCGCCGGCGGCAGCGTCGCGGTGAGCAGACCGCCATGGGTGCCGTCATAGGTGTAGTCGGTCGTGTTGCCGCGCGCATCGGTGACGCTGGTCGGCTTGTTGCAGATCACCACATTGCTGCAGGTCGAAGGAAAGGTGCGCGTCGTTACGATGTTCGCCGGGGTCCCCGGCGTCTTGGCGACAAGCGTCGTCGTGGTCAGGTTGCTGCGCGAGTCATAGGCGTTCTCGACATAATTGCCCTCGGGCAGGGTCGTTCGGCTCAATCGTCCTAACGAGTCGTAGGTGAAGCTGGTCGTGCGGTTGAGCTCGTCCTTGCGGCTCGTCACCTGTCCCGGCGCAAGATCCACGGTCACCACCTGCTGGCTGGACGCGGGATCGGTGACGGTCACCGTGCGGATGCCGTTGCTGTCCAGGTAAGCGTAGCTGTAGGTCCCGTTGCCGCCGTTGAACGTCGCCACCTTGCCGGTCGTATCGTAGGTGATCGTCACGTTGTCGGTGGCGCTCGATGCGCGCTTGATCCCGGTGATGCGGCCGCTCGTATTGTAGGTGACGCTGGTGGTGCGGTTCAAGGCGTCCGTTTTGCTGACCGTGGAGCCGGACTTGGTGTAGCTGATCGTCGGCCAGGTCGCGCTGAGGCCCGAACAGGGGTTTTCGACATCGGGATCGCAATAGTCCACGGCGTTGTTGATCGCAGTGACCTGGTTCAGGTCCATCCACGATTTGATCAGCTGGGTGCTCGGATACATCTCCTGATCAGGGTCGTAATAGACCTCATAACCATATTCGAGCTTGAGCTGGTAACCGTCGTTGCTCGTCACCGAGATCAGGCGCGATTGCGGCGTCGGAACCGGCAGCCATTTCGTGCCGGTGAAGTGTTTGAACTCCACCGTCTGGTAATGATAGGTCAGCACCCGGCCGTCCGGATCGGTCACCGTTGAAATGCGGCCGTTCGCCGCCGGCAGGTAGAACGAGCCCCAATACGCGTCGTCGAACTGGTACTTCACGCCATCGGCGCTGGTGTAGAGATAGCCGGTCGTTCCGGTGGTCAGCGTCGCGCCGGTGCCGTTCCGGCTTGGCTGGCCGACAGTGTCGAATTCGTCGCTCACCGTTCCGATCGTGATGGTGATGCCGCTGCCGTACGAATTGGCGGCGCTGTAGTGATTGTAGTCGAAGCCCGCCTCGCGGTGGCTGCGCACGAAGTTCAGGCCGCTGCCGCCGTTGCCGATGCTGAGGTCGGGCGACACGAAATAATATTTGCCGCTGGCAAGATCGACGCCGTTCCGGTCGAAGCTGTAGCTCTCGGGCACGCTCGGCTGGTTGGGAATGTCCTGCGCGGCGGCGGGCTGAGCGGAAAGGCCGCAGAAAGCGGTGGTGGCGAGTAGGGCGCACGAAAGTGCTGCCCGGCGAGCGGACGTGAAGGTCATTTGGTGTCTCCGGTTTTTCAGGTTTGCCGGCGCGGCCGGCGGAAAAGCTTGGGGGCGGGGAAGGCGTGAGGCAGGGGAGCGGATTGCCTGCCGGGACAGGAGTGGGGAGGGAGCTGTCGGCCGGGGCGCGGGGAACAACGGGACCCCGGCCGACCCCGCCTCACGGCGAGCTGATGATCTTCTGGGTGCGGTTGTCGGCCTTGTCGAAGGCGTATCCGGTGGTCGTGGGCGCCGGCGCGGTGCTGCCGCTGGTTGTGCGCTTGACCTCGATCAGCCGGCCGCGGGCATCGTAGCGATAGGCGATCGTCTCGGCCGCCTGCGCAGCGGCCGGTGCAAGGGCAGCCGCGGCAACAAGGGCCGCTGCGCCGAGGCAAGTAAATCTGGTGGGCGGGTTCATCATTCTTTCTCCTGTTCGTCGTGAACACAAGAAGAACAAAGCAAGTCCTATTCTGCAAGGACGCATACCGGAAAATAGGATTTTAGGGGGTGTAAGCTCCTGAACACGAGCGAAAAACAAATCCGAAAAGTGTAGGACTTTATTGCGCGGTGCGGGGAGAGAATCAGGTTGGGCAGTCTGGGTGCGCCCGCCGAGTCGCGCACTGCTTGACACCGCCCGGCGCCCGCTTCACCCCGGCTGCATGACCCGCATCGCTCTCTACCAGGCCCGCACCGGAATCGACCCAAGCGCCAACGCCAGCGCGATTGTCGCCGCGGTGGAAGAGGCTGGGGCAGGGGGGGCCGAGATGCTGTTCACGCCGGAAATGAGCGGCCTCCTCGACCGCGACCGGTCGCGGGCCTCCGCGCATTACCGGCGCGAGGAGGAGGATCCGGTGCTTGCAGCGGTGCGGGAGGCGGCGGCGCGTACCGGCCTCTGGGTCCATCTCGGCTCGGTGGCGGTGCGCGGAGAGGGGGCGCTGCTCGCCAATCGCGGCTTCCTGATCGACGCCGGGGGCGCGATCCGCGCGCGCTACGACAAGCTGCATTTGTTCGACGTCGATCTCCCCACCGGTGAGAGCTGGCGCGAGTCCGCTTCCTACCAGCCGGGCTCCCATGCGGTGGTCGCCGACACGCCGGCGGGCCCAATGGCGCTCGCCATCTGCTACGATCTGCGCTTTCCGGACCTGTTCCGCGCCTTGACCGATGCAGGTGCGCTTATTCTCTCTATCCCGGCCGCCTTCACCGTGCCGACCGGCCGCGACCACTGGCACGTCTTGATGCGGGCGCGGGCGATCGAGGCCGGAGTCTTCGTCGTCGCCGCGGCGCAGGGCGGCGTGCACGAGGATGGCCGGGAGACGTTCGGCCACAGCCTCGTTGTTGGCCCATGGGGCGAGGTTTTGCTCGACATGGGCGAGGGGCAGGGGGTTGCGTTCGCCGAACTCGATGTCGCCGCAGTCGACGCGGTCCGGTCGCGCCTCCCTGCCATCCGCCACCGCCGCCTTATTCCGCCGGTCCAGCGGGCATGAGCCGGTGATCGTGTTCGACCTGCGCTGCGCACCCGCGGGCCATGTGTTCGAAGGCTGGTTCGGCTCGTCAGGAGACTTTGAAAGCCAGCAGGCGCGCGGGCTGGTCGAATGTCCGCTGTGCGGCTCGGGCGACGTCGCGAAGGCGCCGATGGCTCCGGCTGTGGGCGCCAAAGGCAATCGGGAAGCGCCTTGCCCAGCCTCGGCGCCGCGGGACCTGTTTGCCAGTGCTCCCGCCGAAGTCAAAGCGATGCTCGCCGCCGCCGCCGCGGTGCAGAAGAAGCTGCTTCAAGGCTCCGAAGGCGTCGGCCCGCGCTTCGCGGATGAGGCCCGCGCCATCCACCTCGGCGAGGCGCACAACCGGCCGATTCACGGCCGCGCCTCCCCCAGTGAAGCCGCGGCCTTGGTGGACGAGGGGATTGCCGTCGCCGCCTTGCCGTTCCCGGTGGTCGATGCGGCCGAGGAGAATTGACCCGGAAGGCCCTACAGCCTAATTCGCGGGGGCCGGCGGTGCGGCCCCGTAGCTCAGCAGGATAGAGCGGCAGATTCCTAATCTGTAGGCCACAGGTTCGAATCCTGTCGGGGTCACCACCGCCTGCACCCTTTCACCGCCGCCCGGGACCAACATGCACCGCGATATGCCAGAACCAGCCGACGGCGACTTCGTCCAGCCGGCGCCCAAGCTTCCGGTTCCCGACGAGGTGCAGGAGGCGGTGCGCACCCTTATCCGCTGGGCCGGCGACGATCCCGAGCGTGAAGGCCTGCTCGATACGCCGGCGCGGGTTGCCCGGGCGTGGAAGGAATATGCCCGGGGCTATGGCGAAGACCCCTCCCACCATCTCAGCCGGACCTTTGAAGAAGTGGGCGGCTACGACGAGATCGTGCTCTTGAAGGACATTCCCTTCCAGTCGCACTGCGAGCATCACATGGCGCCGATCATCGGCAAGGCGTCGATCGCTTACCTGCCCAACGAGCGGGTGGTGGGCATCTCCAAGCTCGCCCGGGTGCTGCACGGCTTTGCGCGCCGCCTGCAGGTGCAGGAGCGGCTCACCGCCCAGGTCGCCGATTGCGTGTGGGAGCATCTGAAGCCGCAAGGCGTCGCGGTGGTGATCGAGGCGAGCCACGCCTGCATGTCGGCGCGGGGGGTCAACACGCCCGGCGTGATGATGACCACCAGCCGGATGATGGGCGCCTTCCGCAAGGATGAGCGAAGCCGCCGCGAAGTGCTTGCATTGATGGGCTACTAAGAGGCGCACTGGCATAAGGCGGCTCGAGCGCCCATCTGCGCCACATGCTTGTTCGCCGCCTCCTCCAGCTCGCCCTCGGGCTCTTTCTGTTCGGATTCTCTACCGCGCTGATGCTTCGGGCGGGGCTCGGCCTCAATCCGTGGGACGTGTTCCACCAGGGCGTCGCAGACCATCTCGGCTGGAGCATCGGAACCGTCATCATCGCTACCGGCGCGGCGGTGCTGCTGCTGTGGATACCGCTGCGCGAGCGGCCCGGGGTTGGCACGGTCGCCAACATGCTGTTCGTCGGCCTTGCCGCGAACTGGAGCCTGTCCGTGCTCCCCGCCGCGCAAGGGTTGCCCATGCAGATCGCCTTTCTCGTCGGCGGTATCGTTCTGCAGGCGGTCGCAGCGGGGACCTACATCGGCGCAGGCCTCGGCGCGGGGCCGCGCGATGGGCTGATGACCGGCCTGGTCGCCCGCACCGGCTGGTCGATCCGGTCGGTGCGAGGCGGGATCGAAATCGCCGTGGTGGCGGTCGGCTGGCTGCTCGGCGGCACGGTGGGGATCGGCACCCTGGTCTACGCCGCGGCGATCGGGCCGCTGGTGCAGATCTTCCTGCCGCTGCTTACGGTCGGCAAGCGGCGGCGCGGTGCCTCAGGAGACCGCTTCCAGGACTGCGCGCCGTAGCCGGTCGATCCCAAGTCCGGTCTCAGCCGAGGTTTCAATGATCTCCGGGTGGGCCGCAGCGTGCTTGCGCGCTTCGGTGGCGGTGCGGTCCACCACTTCGGCGAGCTCGCTGGCCTTGATCTTGTCCGCCTTGGTGAGGACCAGGTGGTAGCTCACCGCGGCCTCGTCGAGCATCTTCATGATGTCGACATCGATCTCCTTGGGGCCGTGGCGGCTGTCGATCAGCACCAGGGCCCGCTTCAGCACGGCACGGCCGCGCAGGTAGTCGTTCACCAGGAAACGCCACTTCAGTACGACATCCTTGGGCGCCTTGGCGAAGCCGTAGCCCGGCATGTCGACCAGCCGGAACTGCACCGGCTCCCCAACCTCGAAGAAGTTGAGCTCCTGGGTCCGGCCCGGAGTGTTCGACGTTCGCGCCAAGCCGGTCCGGTTAGTCAGCTTGTTGAGCAAGGACGATTTGCCGACGTTGGACCGGCCGGCAAAGGCCACTTCCTCCACTACCGGATCGGGCAGGAACTGGAGCCCCGGCGCCGACTTCAGAAAGGTGATCGGGCCGGAGAAGAGCTTGCGCGCAACTTCTTCCAGATCGGGGCTCGCGTCCTCGCTCACTTCGCTTTCGCCTCGATCTCGGCCGGCGGTGCATTCATGCCCGGGTAGCGCGAATAGAACCACTTCTGCTGCAGGATGGTGAGGATGTTGTTGACCGTCCAGTAGAGCTGGAGGCCCGCGGCGAACGGCGCCATCACGAACATCAGCACCCAGGGCATGATGCCGAACACCTGCTTCTGCACCGGATCGGTGGGCGGCGGGTTGAGCTTGAACTGCAGCCACATGGTGATGCCGAGCAGGATCGGCAGCACGCCGAGCGCAAGGAAAGACGGCGGCTGGAAATCCAGGAAGCCGAACAGATTGACCGGCGTCAGCGGATCGGGGGCGGAGAGATCCTTGATCCACAAGGCGAACGGCTTGTGGCGCATTTCCACCGCCAGCATCAGCACCTTGTAGAGGGCGTAGAAGATCGGAATCTGGATCAGGATCGGCAGGCAGCCCGCGACCGGGTTCACCTTTTCCTCCTGATACAGCTTCAACATCTCCTGCTGGAGCTTGGGCTTGTCGTCCTTGTAGCGATCCTGAAGCACCTTCATCTTGGGCTGCAGGACGCGCATCCCGGCCATGGAGCGAAACTGCTTCTGGGCCACCGGGAACATCAGCAACCGGACGAACAGGGTCAGGCAGATGATCGCCACGCCGAAATTGCCGGTCACCGCGTACAGCCAGTTCAGCAGCGAGAAGATCGGCCGCATGAACCATTCGAACCAGCCCCAATCGATCGCCTTGTCGAGCTGAGCGATGCCGAGGCTCTTCTGATAATCTTCAAGAAGATCGATCTCCTTGGCGCCGGCGAAGAAATGCGAACGGTAGGAGATGCCGCGGCCGGGATTGACCAGACCGGGATTTGGCACGAAATCGGCCTGGAAGCTGCCTGAAGCAGTCTTGCGCAGTCCGGAATCGACCTGGCTCTTTTGGTCGGGGATCAGCGCGGTCAGCCAATATTTATCGCTGAAGCCGACCCAGCCGCCGCGGCTGCCGAAGCTCGTGCGGGCGTCGTTTTCGAAGCTGTCGTAGTTCCAGTCGTAATTGGCCGCGCCGTTGAACACGCCCACGGGGCCGACATGGCTGGTCCAGCTATCGGGGTCCGTGCTCGCGGTGGCGCGGCTGACAAGGCTGTAGGGGCTTGCGGCAAAGGCGCCGGCACCGCGATTTTCGACCCGTTGCTCGACACCGAACATGTAGCGCTCGTCCACCGAGATGGTGATGTGGAAGAGCTGGCCGCGGCCATTGTCCCACTGCAGCCGCACCGGCGTGCCTGGAGAAAGCCGCGTGCCGCTCGCCTGCCACACGGTGTCCGCGCCCGGCACGGTGCCGGCAGGGCCGTTCCAGCCGAAGTTCGCGAAGTACGCACCTGGCGCGCCACCCGGGGAGAGGAGACGGATCGGCGGCGAATCCTTGGCCAGGCTCTCGCGCTGGGTGGTGAGCACGAGATCGTCGATCCGCGCGCCCTTGAGGTTGATCGAGCCCTGAAGGCGCGGCGTGGCGATGGGCAGGCGCGGCCCTTCGGCGAGCACCGTCTGCCGGTCGCGCGTCGCGGCCGCGCTGTCCGCGGCTGGATCGGCCTGCGGCTTCGGCAAGGGGACCTGCTTGCCGTCGACGCTCTTGGTCGACGGCGCGGCGGCCGGCGGGAACCAGCGGTCGGCGACGAAGCCCCAGCCGAACAGCACGATCGCCGAAAGGACGATCGCCAGGATCATGTTACGATGCTCGGTCAAGTGAGTCCCCTACGGTACCGGATCATGGCCAGAGCCCCCCCAGGGGTGGCATCTCGAAAGGCGTTTCGCGGCAAGCCAGCTACCGCGCACCGCTCCATAGCGCCGAAGCGCGGTGATTGCATAGGCCGAGCAGCTCGGCTGATAGCGGCAGCTCGGCGGAAGTACCCGCGACGGGCCGATCTGCCACGCGCGGGCAATTAGAATAAGCAGCTTGGCGATCATTTGCGAAGCTTGGCCAGGGCACGCTGCAGTTCGCCGCGCAGAAGCGCAAAGTCCCGCTCCACTCCGCCGGCGCGCCCGATCAGGACGTGATCGGAGCCTTCGAAGCCCGCCTGGGGCAGGAGCTCGCGGGCCAGCGCTCGAAGGCGCCGCTTCATTCGGTTGCGGACAACCGCGCCGCCGATCTTCTTGGTAACGGTGTAGCCGATCCGCATGGCGGGATCGCCGTCGCCCCGGGCACGGACGAGCAGCACGAAACCCGGCATGGGCGCGCGCTTGCCTGCATTGGCGGCGAGGAAATCCGCGCGCCGGGTGAGAGTGGAAAGTTCGGTTACGGTACCCGAACCGACGCTCAGGCTTAAGCCGACAGCTTCTTGCGGCCGCGGGCGCGGCGAGCGGCCAGGATCTTGCGGCCGCCGACGGTCGCCTTGCGGGCCCGGAAGCCGTGGCGCCGGCTGCGCACGAGATTGCTCGGCTGGAAGGTGCGCTTCATCGCTCATTACCTCAAATCTGAAACTAAAAGGGCCGCCCGTACCCAGGCAGCCACCGTTGGACGGGCGGATAGGCAAGGCGCTCCGCAAAGTCAATCGGCCTCGGGCAACGTGCCGGCGATCCGGTCGCGCTCGCGCGCCTGGCGGCGAAGCGCGCTTTTGCGGCGCATGCCCCAGTCCGCCCAGCCGCCCTTGCGTGGGTGACGGCGCTTGAAGGCGACATATTTGCGCTTGGCCCATTCGCTATTCTTCAGCACCAGCCCGGCGCCCGCCGCGAAGACGAAGATTCCGCCCGGCCCGGGCAGCAGCCCGGCGATCGGGGCGCTCGCGATCAGCACCCAGCCAAAAAGGAACAAACCGGTTCGCACGGCGGGAATGCGGCCCAGCGCCGCCCGATGTTGCCTGATGCTCATGGAGGCTGATTTGGGAGGGGTGTATTAGGGATGCAAGACGGAAGGCGATCCGGGCGTTAGGAATTGTGCAAAGAAGGGTTGTTATGCCGATGAGCGCGGCGGCGCCGATTTCTTCTGGAGGCACCTTCCGGTGGCGGGCAAAACGGACGCGATGTGGCTTGTCGAGCGGGCGGAACAACTGGCCGGCTACGGATTATGCTTTGCCGCAGCCGTGGCGGTCCTGACAGGCGTGTTTATCCTCCTGTTCCGCAGTCCGGCCAAAGCGAAGGTGATCTTTAACGGTTCAAAGGCGGATCGGCGGACATCTCGGGCCGCTTTGATCTCCAATGGCGTTCATACGGTCGAACAGCGACTCTATCCCTGGCTGGCCGAGGACCTGATGCAGTTCCGGACGGGCGCCGGGCAGGAGATTCGCCTCAGCATGCGTCGCCGGTTTAGAAGCGAGCCGCCAACGCTCATCTGGTACGCAGCGGCGGACCCGCGCCGCGCCACGGCATTAAGTCCGGTCAAGTGCCTGGCATTCGCCTGCCTGTGCGCCGCGACTGCTCTGTGTCTGCGCTGGTGACCCCCGCCGAGCGCGACTGAAGCGAGATTTCGAGCGACAGAAATACCGCCCGCCGCCGACTACCTCCTTTCCTCCGAAATGGAGGAAAGCGGAGGGGTGAGTTTCGTTTATGGTATCGCATGTGGCGACGGTCGCCTTTCTTGGGCTGGAGGCGAGGGCCGTTGAAGTTCAGGTTCAGATCTCCAGCGGGTTGCCCAAGTTCCTGATCGTCGGCTTACCCGACAAGGCCGTGGCGGAGAGCCGGGAGCGGGTGCATGCGGCGCTTGCCGCCATCGGGCTGTCGCTTCCTCCGAAACGGATCACGGTGAACCTGTCGCCCGCCGATCTGCCCAAGGAAGGTTCGCATTACGATCTGCCCATTGCGCTTGGCCTGCTCGCCGCCATGGGAGCCGTGGATCGCGAAACGCTGGCCGGCTACGTCGCGGTCGGGGAGCTTGGTCTCGATGGGCGGCTGACGGCCTCGCCCGGCGTGCTGCTTGCGGCGATGCACGCCTCGGCGCGCAGTCTTGGACTGATCTGCCCGGCGGTGCAGGGCTCGGAAGCCGCCTGGGCCGGCGATGTCGAGGTGGTCGCGACGCCGGACCTCATCGCGCTGCTCAATCATTTCCGGGGCACCGCCATTCTGACTCCGCCGCCGCCGGGCGAAGCGGAGCCGCCGGGCACCGGGCCGGATCTCCAGCAGGTGAAAGGGCAGGAAACCGCCAAGCGGGCGCTGGAGATCGCGGCGGCGGGTGGGCACAACCTGCTGATGACCGGGCCGCCCGGCGCCGGCAAGTCGCTGCTCGCCGCCTGCCTGCCCGGCATCCTGCCCGATCTTACGCCAAGCGAGGCGCTGGAAGTGTCGATGATTGCAAGCGTCGCCGGCACGCTGTCCGAAGGCCGGCTGATCCGCACTCGGCCGTTTCGCGCGCCGCATCACAGCGCCTCCATGGTGGCGTTGGTCGGCGGCGGGCTCCGCGTGCGGCCAGGTGAGGTCAGCCTTGCCCATCTCGGCATCCTGTTCCTCGACGAACTGCCCGAGTTCCAGCGCGGCGCGCTCGATTCGCTGCGTCAGCCGCTGGAGACCGGCACGGTGAGCGTTGCCCGAGCCAACGCCCACGTCACCTTCCCGGCGCGGGTGCAGCTTGTTGCCGCCATGAACCCGTGCCGTTGCGGCCATCTTGGTGATCCGGCGCTTGCCTGCTCACGCGCGCCGCGCTGCGCTGCCGATTATCAGGCGCGGGTGTCCGGTCCGCTGATCGACCGCATTGACCTCCATGTCGATGTTCAGGCGGTCGCCGCGGCCGATCTCGTGCTGCCGCCGCCCGCGGAAGGCAGCGCCGACGTCGGTGCCCGGGTGCGGGCCGCCCGCAATGTGCAGACCGACCGCTATCAGGCGCACGGCGTCAGAACCAACGCCGAAGCCGATGGCGAGCTGCTGGGTAGCGTCGCCACTCCGGACGAGCCCGGCCGCCGCCTGCTCGCCCAGGCCGCCGAAGCCATGCGCCTCTCGGCCCGCGGCTTTCACCGGGTGCTGAGGGTCGCCCGCACCGTGGCCGACCTTGCCGGAAGCGAGGGCGTCGGCCGTATCCATGTCGCCGAAGCCCTGAGCTACCGCCGCCACGCACCGCGGAACTAGCGGGGTGCACCGTCCATTGGTGCCCTATGAAGACGGTTCCTCTCGTTCTTGCCCTCAGCGCCTGCCAAAGCGTCGCCATGCCCGCTGAGGCAGAGGCTGCGTGCCAGGTGACGGTGCGGTTCGGCAGTTATGCGATGGGGATCGATAGCGGCGCGGCCCAGGCCATCGAAGCGTTGCTTGCCGGCAATGCGGATGTGACTGGCGTGACCCGCACCGGCGCCGGGCGCGAAGGCGAATATGTCTTGTGCGTGCAAACCCGCGACAAAGCCAAGGCCGCACGGCTGGTTGAGCAGATCCGGCCTTTGCTCCCAGCAAAGCCGCGTGGTCCGATCAGTGTCGAGGGTCCCGGCAGACGGATCGATGCGCCTGCGCGGTAAGGGCTTGCGGGGGCGGCCCCGGTGAGGCTAGCAGGCGTGCCCGTGCCCCTGTGGCGGAATTGGTAGACGCACTCGACTCAAAATCGAATGCCGAAAGGCGTGCCGGTTCGACTCCGGCCGGGGGCACCATCCGTTTTATTTGACCCGGTAGCGGACCTGCACCGAGAAGCTCGAATTGCCCGCCATCGCGCCCTTCGGCCGAATTCGGAAGTGGGTCACCGCCGGATCGACGCCAAGCGTGTTCGGCACCGGCGTGTAGGTCCAGGTCGAGCCCGAATTGTTCGAGAATTCGATATCGTCGGTGGTGCTTGCCAGGCTGGTGTAGGTGTAGGTCAGTGCCGACGGCGTGCTGCCCTGCTGGAAGACGAGCGGTCCGCCGCCGCTGATCAGATCCCCCACGAAGAGCTGGAGATTGGCGGGGGTCGCGTCGAGCACGACCAAGGTGCCGCTGTCGACGGTGCCGGAGCCCGGATTGGCGACGCTGATCGTGTAGGTCAGGACGCCGCCCGGTACGGCCTTGGGATTGGCGGTGCCGTTCACCGGATCGGAATACACCTGGCTCGCCTTGACGATGGTGAGCGGCGCAGAGACCTGAACTATCGCGCTCGCCGCTTCGAGATTGCGCACCGTGGTGGTGCCCATGGTGCCGGAAACCGCAAGCGCCGCAATCGTGTTGGTCTTGTCGCCGAGGCTCGAGGCGGTGGTGTTGACCGAATACGTGCAACTGCTCAGCGCGCCCACGCTGCCTCCCGACAAAGCAAGGCTTCCGGCACCGGCGGCCGCGGCGAGGGTTCCGCCCGCGCAACTGATCGCCGTGGCTGGAGCCGCCGTGTTGATCAGGCCGGAGGGATAGGTGTCCGTAAAGGCGACGGCGTTGAGCGGCACATTTGGGTTTGGATTTGTGACGACGATGCTCATCCGGGTCGCCGCGCCGACCGCGATCGGTGAGGTGGCGAAGCTCTTGGTGACGGTGGGCGTGCATTCGCCGCCGCTCGACAAGCCGGGGATACTGGCCGTCGTGGTGGAGCTGCCCGCGCCGCCCGTTCCGGCGGAGGAGCCATAGGCCGAGTTGGTCGTGGACGTGCTCACCGTCGCGCCGTTGCTGCCGCCGTTCACCGAAGTGCTGGCGAGGACGTTGGTGGTGGTGACGATCAAGCCGCCGCCGCCGCCGCCGCCGGGGCCGTGCGGCGAGCCGCCGCCGGTGTTGGTGCCGCCATCGCCGCCATCGGCCTGGACGCTGATCGACGCGCCCGTGATCGTACGCAGCGCCGACAGAAGAATGGACCCGCCCGCCCCGCCGCCGCCAGTGGCGTCGTTGAGCACGGTGGAATTGGCGTCGGCGCCGTTGGCGCGTACCGAGCCCGAGCCGGCGATCTCGGCCGCGCGGATAAGGACAATGCCGCCGCCGGCCGCGCCGCTCGATGCGGCGCCGTTGGCGGGGCTGCCGGTTCCGTCGTTGTTCGTGCCCGCGCCGCCGCCGCCGCCCATGACGATTCGGCTGTAGCTGAGGTTGTCCACCGCAACACCCGGATGGCCGCCGCTTGCGTCGCAGCTGGTCGGCAGGCCCGGGCACCAGGCATTGCCGCCGAAGCCGCCTTGCCCGGCATTGGCACCGCCGCCGCCGCCGGTATTCTCGTCATTGGCGATCGGGTTGCCGTCCGTTCCGCCGCCACCCGCGTTGGCCGGCGCGCCGCGGGCCGAGGAGCCGGTGGGGAGGCCTTCCGCTACATTGTCGACGACTGTGCCTTCGAACCAGACGAAGCGGGGCGTTCCGGCGAGGCCTTCGCCCTTGGAAGCGTGCGCATTGTTGGTGGAAAGGGTGACGTAATCGCTGCTTGTGCCGCCGCCGCCAGTCAGCCGCCGACCGCCGCCGCCGCGAAAGCCGCGGCCGCTGGCGTCGACCGTTCCGCCGGAAAAGGTCAGCCGCCGGGCGACGTCGATCGCGACCACGCCGCCGAGGGTGCCGTTCCAAGGCAATGCGGCCACCGTGCCGGCAACCGTGGCCTGATCATATTGCGGAACCTTGACGACCTGGAACGTGCGCTTGCCGCGTGTCCCGGTTGGCGTGGCCGCGACGTAGCTGTTGGCAAGCCCGGCGCCGGTTCCGCCCACGATCGTCAGCGTCCCGCCGGTCAAGGGCACTGCGTTGGCGGCACGGACATATTCGTAGAGGCCGCTTTGGCCGACGCCGATGGCGCCGTTTCCGGCGCCGCCGCTCACCCCGTCGCCGTAGCGCGAGTTGTTGCGGTCGTCGATCGTTGCGTCCTGCATCTGGATGACGAGCAGGAGGTCGCCGGCCTCGATCGGCTGGCCGGCGCCGGCATAGCCCGACAGGCTTATGCTGGTCGCGCCCGCGGAGACGATGGCGGCGGTCGGTGCGTAATAGGTGTTGACCACGCCGGCGATCGTGTTGCTGCCGTTCTTTGCCGGGGTGGCGCACAGATTGGCGTAGACCGGCCAGGCGGCGAGGGCGCACACGGCGAGGAAAATGGCGAACAAAGCCCGCATCAGCGCCGCCCCAGGCCCAGCGCCTGCAGAGACATCTGGTCGAACTTGAAGCGCAAGGTGACGTAGGGGCCGGCGCGGGTGTAACGCGCTTCCTCGAAATCGCGATCCTCGAAGCCGGCGATGTTCCAGCCCAATGTCATCCAGCCATTCTCCACCGGGCTGAAGCCGATGCTTGGGCCGCCGGAATAAGCGACGGCGCGGGTGCCGAGGCCGTGGCGAACGGTGCCGGCAAAGCCGATGTCGAGCGTGTCGGACAGGTCGAAGCGCATGTCGGCACCGACGACGTTGCTCAGGCCGTCGATATCGTCCGCCCCGAAGCGGTCCGCGACGTAGCGCGCGCCCCAAAAGAGCGACACCTCAGATCGGTCGAGCCATTCCCCCATGCCGCCATTTGGCGAGTAATTGATTGAAAGAGCGTTAACCATGCGGCGCGAGCGGGCCTCGCCGGTGACGGAAAGGGGCAGGCCGATCGGCCCCGCGACTCCGGCGATGGCGCCGGTGACCTGGTCCTCGCGAAGTTCCAGCTTTTCCAGAAAGGTCCAGCGGCTATTCGCCGGGCGGTGGGCCCAGCTCAGCTGCAGGTTGGCGGTACGGGTTTCGGCGCCGTTGTCCGTGTTCGCCGTGAACCAGTTGAGCGATCCGCCGGCTGCCTGGCCGTCGCCGATCTGGCGAAGCGCCGCGGCGGTGAAGCCGTAACGGTCGCCCTCGCCGCCGGCGCGGTATTCGGCGCGGCCGGTAACGCTCCAGTCGCCGTTGCGGTAGGTGGCGCCGGCGGTGACGGCGGCGAAATCCTCGGACAGGCTGCCATTGCCGCCAAGCGTGCCGCCGCTCGCCACCGGGTGGAGCGGGTTGAGGACGCGGCTGGCATCGATGCCGCCCAGCGTCTTGCTCGACTCGAGCGAGAAATCCACCGACCAGTGCGCGTCGAGCACCAGCGACTGGGAGAGCCCAAAGGCGGCAAAGCTGCGCGGGCCATATTCGGCGATCGTCTGCTGGTTGCCGCTCACCGAGATGCGGGCGCCGGCCCAAGGCGCGATGTCGAAGCCGACTCGCGCGGTGCGCGCATCGACATGCTCGCCGTTTGCGATCTCGTAGGTGCCGACGAGCTGCACGTCCGGCGTGACGGCGAAGCGGGCGCCGAGGCGGTGGCGAGCGGGAAGATCGACGCTGTCGTTGTTGCCGAACAGCGGGATTTCGGTCTGGCCATCGAGCTCCAGGCGGTTGCCGAAGAAGCGCTTGGAGGCGCCGAGCTGCAGCAAGGTCGAGCGCGCCGTGCGGCCGTCCGCCAGCCGGTCGTCGGCATAGGTTAGGCCCGCGCGGCCGGAATAATCCGGGCCGCGATATTCCAGAAGCGCGCGGGCAGCGATCCGGCGGGCGTCGCTGGCCAGGTAATCCTCGTGCCAGGCGCTGCCGGTCAGCGACAAGGCGGTGCCGAAGCGGGCACGGGCGTCCACCCCGAACTTGCGGGTGCCGTTTTCCGCGCCGCTGGTCTGGCCGATGCCGAAGCCGGCCTGCCGCTCGCGGGCATAGGCGAGAACATCGACGGTTGAGCCGTGATGCTCCGCTTCGACCTGCCATGCGGTGGCGGTGCCGCCGGTGGCGCCCTGCTTTCCAGCCTTCGCTTCGGTGTCGCTGACCGCGACTTCGGCGCGGACCTCGGTGGAAGCATTCGGGCGATAGCGGACGTCCGCCCCCACCAAATTGGAGCGGCGCTGATCGTCGGAATCGCGGATTGCGGTGGCGCCGGCCTGCAGCTTGCTATCGCCGGTGCGAAGCGCAACCCGGCCGCCGGCGTTAAGCGAGCGGCTGGCGACGCCGTCCACTTCATATTCGGCAATAATGAATTGCGGATCGAGGCCTGAGCTGCGGCTCAGGATCGGCTCGCGGAAGCGCAGGGTGCCGGCGCGGTAATCGATGTCATAATCGACGTTGCGGGTCAGCAGGCGCTGCTCGACGATCCGGTCGGAACGAAGCCGGTCGCGGACCTCGATGGTCACGCGCTCGCTGTTCGGCAGGATGTCGCGTGCGCCGAGCGCGTAAGGCCCTGACAGGCCGCTGCCCTGCAGTTCGTCGCGGCGGTGGCGGTTCGGCGAGTCGGCGGCGAAGGCGGTCGCGGAGACGGTGTCCGAGCGATATTCCGCCTTCACGCCGTTGAAGGCGCGGACGTAGCGGGCGAGTTCCGGCTCGTCGATGCCAGTCTCGTAATCGCCGAACAGAGCGTAGAATTGGGGCCGCTCGAGCTTCAGGTAGAGGCGGCGCACCGAGGCGGCGTCGAACCGCTGCTCCGAACGGTCGGCATAGACGGTGTAATAAGCCTGCGGGTCGATGGTGCCGCCGAAGCGGGTCTCGTCCTCCCGCTTGTTGCTGTCATAGGCCAGGGTCATCAGCCATTTTCCCTGCACCCGGCCCTTGGCGTAAAGGGCGAGGCGGCCGTCAGTCATCATCTTGTCGGCGTCCTCGTCTGCGTTCTCGACATGGCCAGCGAGGCGGTTGTAGCCGATCGTACCTTCGGCGAGGCCGACGATCGTCCAGGGGCGCGCGCCCGGATCGAGCCAGGCTTCGATGCGCTGCTCGCGGTTGGCTTCGCCGTCGCGGAAATCGAAGCGCAGGCTGACGGTGCCGGACGCGGTGGTCGGCTCGAGTTCGATAAAGGCGACGCCGTCTTCGCCCTCGACCTTCCAGAAGGGGCGGGCGCGCTCCAGGCCGGCGAGTTGGCGCGCCTGCTGGGCGTCTGCCTCGACGGCCGGGTAATAAGGCGCGGGCACTTCGAAATCGCCGATCAAGCCGTGGCGAACCGGGCGGCCGTCGCGGTCGGTGAGGCGGACGGCGAGCACCGGGCGGCTGACACCGTCGGCGACCAGCACCGAGCGGTCGCGCAGGAGCTGCGCCTGGATCGGATTGGCGCCATAGCGGACGGGGCGGCGCAGTTCCTGGGCGAGGCTGCCGTCGGAATTGCGGACTTCGGCGGAAAGAACGGTGGTGCCGGTGTCGAGCGAGACCCCGCGCCACAGGCTGACGGCGACGGTGCCGGCCGGGTTGAGCCGCTCGCCTTCGAAGGCGATCAGGTCGACGGCCTTGCCGCCGGCGAACAGCTTCACCTTCTGGCCGGGGCGGTGCTTGATCGCGACGCGGACGATCGGCGCGCGCGGATTGTGTTCAACCTCGGGGAAAATCCAATCGATGCCGGGCTCCTGGCCCCCAAACCAGTCGCGCTCGGCACCGGCGGCAACCGCGTCCGTTGCGGCGGCGGCGCGCGGTGCGGCCGCCGTGCGCCCGGCGCGAGGGGCGGCGGGGATCGCGCGGAAGTCGACCCGCTTCAAGGCGCCGCCGCTGCCCTCAACAAAGCGCGAGAAGGCGCGGCCGGCCGAACGGGTATTGCGGGCGCAATCCACCGCGGCGCGGTCGGCGGGGAGGGTGAGGTCGTCGAGCTGAACGACGTGGCTGCCGGGGCGAACGCCTTCGAAATGGTAGCGCCCCTCCGCGTCGGTGACCGAATAGCTGCCGTCTTCCATCATCACCCGCACGCCGGCGATGCCGCGCGCCTTGGCGGGATCGACATCGCAGCCGCCGTCCACCACCCGGCCGACGATCGTCACGCGGCTGCCGATCGATTCGCGGCGGATGCGGATTGCGGCGTCGGCGACGTTGCTGCGGACGCCGCGGGCGTCCACCGCTTCGGCCCGGTTGAGCGCTTCGCCTTCGCGCGCGTCGCCGCGCACTTCCAGCGTGTAGCTGATCTCGGCGCTGCCGCCTGGGGCGAGAGCGGGGATGAGGAGGCTAAAACCTCGACCCGCGGGTGCGAGCTCGGCCGCGGCTGCAATGCCGTTCAGGCGCACGCTACCGACGCGCAGGCGCATCCCGGCCGGAAACGTATCGGACAGGGTGGCCGAGGCGGAAGAATGCTGGGCGTCCGCGTTGCGGGCGGTGATCCGATATTGCACCGGATCGCCGGGAGCGGCCTCGCGGACGCCTGCTTCCTTGGAAAGGAGCAGGGAGCCGGCGGCCTGCCTGGCGGCGGTGATCCGGATCTGGGTTGCAGCCATTGCTACCGAGGCGCCCGGATCGAAGGCCTGGATGCCGAGCGAGTCTCCGGCCGGCAGATCCAGGCTGCAATCGTCGCTCGTCGCCGGCGGCGCTTCGGTGGTCTGGATGGCGCCGATAAAGGTGCCGCTGCCGATCCCCGTTTCAATCAGGGTCAGCGTTTCGCGGTCGCCCGAAGCCGCGGCGATGTCGAGTTCGAGCGAATCGCGAAGGAGAGGATCGCGGTTGGCGGATGCGCGCTCGACCTGGAGGACGAGGAGCTGGCCGGCGGCAAGCTCGGCGGCCGGTGCGATCGTTCCGGCGTCGGGGATGCCGTTCGGCGCCTTGGCGGCCAAAGCGGCGGACCCAAGCGCGCTTCCGCAATGCGCACCGGAAAAGGACACCGAGGTGCCTTCCGGGGCGAAATGGTAGGTGGAAAGCCGCGCCGGCGACGCGCCTGCGACGACCAGATCGATCCGGTTCGAGGCCAGGCTGTATTGTCCGGCGCCGCTCTCCCACGCGATGGTCGCGACGTTGGAGATCGTGCGCTGGGAGGAGGTGTGGCTTGCAACCGCCTGCGCCGACGCTGCCGTCACCGGCAGCGCAGCGCACAGGGCGAGCGAGATCGCCCGCAGATGGCGGAGTGCGAAGTTCATGGTGGAGCGGGGGAGGGCGGTCGACACGGTCCGCACCGGCCGTCCCTCCCCCTTTTCCTTAGTTGATCGCCACGCGGAAGACGAGCGTCTTGGTCGAGCTGGCGGTGATATCCAGAAGCGTTCCGGAAACCACGCCGCCCGCATAGCTGCCGCCGGCGGTGCCGTCGGCGTTGCAGGTGGTGCCGGTGACGGTGCCGTTCAGCTTGATGCCGAACGCCGCGTTGTACAGCGTTTGGATCGGCAGCGTATCGCTGACGTTGATGTTGCTTGCCGTGGCGCTGCCCGATCCATTGGCGACCGCGATGCAATATTCAACAATTGCGCCCGGGATCATCTTCGGATTGGTGGTGCCGTTCACCGGATCGCTGATCACGCGGCTGGTCTTGGTGGCGGTCAGCGAGGCGGCGAGGATGGTGTAATCATCCTCGTCGAAGTGGATGCCGTCATAGGCGACGTTGCCTCCGGTGGCGCCCGTCTCGGCAAACACCGTATCGACGCCCGCGGTGTTGGCGCCGGCCGTCTGAGTGACGGTTGCGCCAAGCGACGCGGCGGCGGTCGCTTCGGCCGCCGTAGCGGTCAGGCGCACGCCGGCGACATCGCCGGTGGAACGGCCGAGCGGCACGTCCGCGACGACAAACACGCGGCGGATCTCGTCGGCGGTGACCTGGTCGAGATAGGTGATCTCGATGTCGGTGCCGGCGTCGTAGCTGCCGTTGGCGTTGGCGTCGCGATAGAGTTTGACGCCGCTGACGTTGAAATTGTCGGTGCCGCCATGCTTGGCCGTTCCGCCGGCCGGTTGCGACGCCGCAAGCGCGAAGTCGAGCGGTGCGTTGGAGCCGTTGGTGACGTCGAACGCGGTCACGGCGCTGAGCTGGCCCGGCGACACGCTGGTTGTCGTGTTGCCGACCTCGGCCACCGTCAGGACGACCTTGCGGTCAACCGTGAAGGTGTTGCTTGCGGTGACGTTGTTCTGATCGACGCCGCCCACTTTGTAGCTGAGCGACACGTTGTTGGTGATGGTGGTGCCCGCGGCCGTGCCTTCCGCGAAGGCGGGCGTGGCCGCGAACGCCGCAACCGCCAGCGTGCTGGCAGTTGCGAGTAATCGCATGGTTCTGGTCATGGTTCTGGTCCGATTTCAAAGTTGTGCGCCGTTATCCCCCCGCCGGCGCGTGTGAGCGGGGTAAGCGTTACTTGACGGTTCCGCGGAACGTGAGCTGCCCACCAGCTCCCGCGGGGATCGGCTGGGCAAAGGCCCAGCGGATATGGGTGACGTCGGCCGGGGCGGCGGCGCGGCTGGTGCCGTCCGCTGCCTTGACCTGAAGCGCGGCGAGCTGACCCCAGCTCTTGCCGCCGTCGATTGAAACCTCGGCGCTGCCCTCGGCGGCCGTGAAGACCACGGAGGCCGGCAGCGGGTTGGTGACGGTGAAGCCGGTCGCCGCGGTTGCGCCCTTGTTGCTGTAGCTCAGCACGAAGACGAGCCGGTCGCCGGGCGTCACGACGTCGGGCGTTTGCCGCACGACCTGCGCCTCGCCCTTGGCGTCCTTGACGGTTTTTTCAACGAACACCTGGCTCGCCAGGGACACGTTGTCGGCGGCCATCGCGGCCGCAGGAGCGATCAGTGCGAGCATGAACAGGATGAATTTCATGGCGGTGTTCCTTCAGTCGATCTTGACTTGGAAAGTGACGGTGCGGCTTGCACCGGAGGCGAGGGCGCCCAGGCCCACCGCGATGCCGGTGCCGGTAAAGGCGCCCGCATCGGTGTCGGCGGCGTCGCTGAGCGCGGCGGCGTCGAGGGTGAGCGAGCCGGGCCGATAGGTGGTGCCGGCCGGAATGGGATCGGCGATGCGCACGTTGCCGAGGCTGCCGGTGCCGCTCACATTTGCGGTGAGCGTGTAGGTGATGGTCGCGCCGGGGGCCTGGGTGGTGCCGCCCCACGGGTCGGACACAATCGCGCTCTTGCTGAAAGCAATCGCGGCCTTGGCGATCTTGTACCAGCCGTCGTCCTCGGCATCGGCGCCGGTTGCGCCGACAACGGCGTTGCCGCCGCCCTGGCCGAGACCGGCGAAGCTGGTGCCGGGTGCGCCGGTGCCGGTTTTGGCCGCGGCGAGCAGGTCGACCTTGCCGCGCTGCGTATCGGAAGCGCCGGTCGGAATGGTGGACAAAACGAACACGGTGATCGATCCGTCCGCGTCCAGCACCGGATCGTTGGAGCCGGGTACGTAAACCGTATCGACGCCCGCATCGTACGCGTTGTTGCCGTTGCTATCGAGCACGATGGCGGTGACGGCGGGATCGAAATCGTCACC
The DNA here is from genome assembly GCA_036399475.1 of Allosphingosinicella sp. Classification (GTDB taxonomy): domain Bacteria; phylum Pseudomonadota; class Alphaproteobacteria; order Sphingomonadales; family Sphingomonadaceae; genus Allosphingosinicella. The sequence goes on along the minus strand of DASWNA010000021.1, from coordinate 2,809 downwards.
GCCGCCGTTCGCGGCGGTGGTCAGGCCAAAGGCTTCGCTGCCGTTGCCGCCGTTGGAGACGGTGAAGCGCAGCACCTGGCCGGCGGCGCCGGGCGAGGCGACCACGTCGGAGGGATCGCCCCAGGCGACGCTGACATCGAGCAGTTCGTCGACCTTCAGGGTGACGGTGTTCGAATCGATGCTTGTTTCCGGGCCACCGGGCGTCGGCTCGTAGGTTGCCGTCGCGGTGTTCTTGATGTCGGTGCCGGCCGGCGTTCCGGCGGCAAAGGCAGGTGCGGGAAGGGCGGCAATGGCCACGGCCGAGGCCGCGGCGAGCAACGCCGTTTTCTTCCTGTAACTGAGACAGCCGATATGCTTCATTTGCTCCCCCACGAGCTCTGTTCGAGGGGGCTTATGCGGGGCGGACCGATAAAAATTAGTTAACGCCGCGTTTGCCAATCGGCTTAAGAAGCAAGTCACGGAAACGGCGAGGTTTATGATGATCATTGGTGGGGGCAGCGACAATGTGCCGGCCGGCGTCGAGCCGGAACTCGATCATCTGGAACCCGAAGAGATCGCCTATCGCCGTGATCGCCTGCTCGCCGCTTTGACCCTGATCGCCGGGGCGGGCTTCACCATTTCCCTGCCGTTCGCGCTTCGGGCGGGCGCCGAATTCTTTCTTCCCGTTACTGCGGCGCTGGTGATCGCCATCGCTCTTGTGCCGGTGCTGGAGTGGCTGGAGCGGCGGCGCATCCCTTCGGGCCTGTCCGCCTTTATCTGCGTGCTCCTGTTCCTCACCGCCGCCAACGTGGCGATCGCTTCCATCGTCCTCCCGGCAACGGAGTGGGTGCGGATGATCCCGTCCCGCATCGGCCGGATCCGCGAAACGCTGGCACCGCTGCTGGAAGTGTATTCGGACCTCGAAAAGTTCATCAACAACATCGTCGAGGAATTCGGCCCCGCCGCCGACGCGCCGCGCACGGTTGCGCTGGAAACGCCTAATTCCGCGCTGGACATCATCGCCACCTCCGCGCCGTTCGCGGTGATCCAGATGTTCTTCGCGATCCTGGTGATCTTCTTCTTCCTGTCCGGCTGGACCCGGATGCGCAAGCGCACGATCACCGGCCGGGCGAGCTTCGACGGGGCGATGACCACCGCCCGGGCCATCCAGCAGGTGGTCGACGCGACCTCCACCTACCTTGGCACCATCACCATGGTGAACGTGTCGATGGGGCTGCTGGTGGCGGTGGTCCTCTACTATCTGAAAATGCCGTCGCCATTGATGTGGGGCGGCATCGTCGCGGTGTTCAACTACATCCCCTATCTCGGGCCGATCGCTTCGGTGCTGCTGCTCGCGTTCGGCGGTTTGATGGCCTTCCCCGATCCTTGGACCGCGTTACTGCCGGCACTCAGCTTCGCCCTTATCCATGTATTGGAAGCCAACGTGATCACGCCGATGCTTGTCGGGCGGCGGCTGACCATCAATCCGCTGCTGATCCTGGTCGCCTTGAGCTTCTGGGCCTGGGTTTGGGGGACGACCGGCGCGCTGCTTGCCGTGCCCTTGCTGATCATCACCAAGACGGTGCTCGACGCGGCCGGCAAGCCCGATATCGCCGGCTTCCTGTTCGAGGAAGGAACGCTCACCGGCCACCACCATGAGGAAGCCAACGAGGAACTGCGTGTTTCTCCGCCAAAGGCCGGAGCGTCGCTTGACAGGGTGGGGAGCGTCCCTTAGTTCGCCGCTCCAACGCGGGTGTAGCTCAGTTGGTTAGAGCGCCGGCCTGTCACGCCGGAGGTCGCGGGTTCAAGTCCCGTCACTCGCGCCATTCCTTTGGAATCGAAGCGCAATCAGCCCGCTGTAAGGGCCCGCCGGCACCATGCCGCGCGGGCCCTTTTCGCGTTCAGGAGTGGCGGAAGCTGCCGGTCTCGATCCAGCGCAGCAGCGGTTTCACCGGATAGATCCAGACGAGCCCGGCGACGAGGTAATAGGGCACGAACACGAGCCAGTGCAGGCCCTCCATCAAGTCCGCGACGGAGGCGACGATCACCGCCCATAGGGTGATCAGCAGCAGGATCAGCAGCGCGCCGAACGGCTTGCGCCAGCTCGGCTCCCAGTTCGGCTCGGGTTCGTCTATCTGCATAGGATCCATTCGGCTGGCGTGGCGATGGCGTCGAGCGGCACGTCCCAGGGATCGGGTTCGAGCGGATCGGCCTGTACCTGATGTTCCCAGGCAATCCCAATCGTGAACACTTGGCCGCTTGCGCGCAGGTGGGACAAGGCACGGTCGTAATGGCCCTTGCCGTGGCCGATGCGGCTGCCCTGCCGGTCGGCGGCGACCAGCGGCACCAGCACCGTGTCGGGCGCAAGCGCCTCGGCGGAGGCGGGCGGCTGGAGCACGCCCCAGGGGCTCGGCTCCTCCGCGGGCGCTTCGCGGAAGATCATCTGCGAATCGCGGTGCAGGAACCAGGGGAGGGCTGCGCGCTGCCCTTCGCCGAGCAAATCGAGGATAGAGTAGGGGCTGATCTCATCCTTGAGCGGATGGTAGGCCGCGACGATCCTGGCGGTGAGCAGGTGCGGCAACACGATCCGCGCGAGTTTCGCCTCCAGCTCGGCGCGCAACCCGGGCCCAAGCGAACGTGCAAAGGCGCGGCGCTCGGCGAGCGCGGCGGCGCGGATCGCGCTCTTGGTGGAAGTGGGTGACGGGACCGCCATGGCCGTTTGCCGGAATATCCTCTGACGCCTGAACGTCAGGTGGGGACCATGTGATCCGGACCAGGGTCCGGGCAGGGACAGCCCCCGAGGATGTCATTATCGCCTCAGGGATGTTCA
>DASWNA010000020.1:0-52836 GCA_036399475.1 Allosphingosinicella sp. | reverse complement strand
GCCCTCGTCGACGTCTATACGCCCGCCCCGAACACCACCGGCACGCTGGTGGTCGACGGCGCCCATGTCCTAGCGGCAAGCGACACGCCCGGCGACAACGACTGGTTCGCGGTCACGCTGACGGCCGGCCAAACCTACGAGTTCGGCCAATATGCCCGTGTCGGCGGCATTCCCGGCGTGGAAGGCAGCGGCATCCCGCTCGCCGACGCCTATCTCGAAATCTACGATTCCGCCGGCAACCTGCTCTCGATCGCGGACGGCGGCGGGCCGAACACGCCGTCGGGGCTCGATGCGCTCATGACGTTCGAGGCGCCGTATTCGGGCACCTTCTATGTCAACGCCACGTCCTACGACAACACCGGCGACGGGGCCGGTGATTTCGTCGGCGATTACGAGATTTTCGCCAGAACCGCGACCGGAACCTTTTATACCACCGAGTATGATATTTCGAGCCCGCTCCACTCCATCGACTGGGGCGGCGTCATGGTCAACCGCGAGCATGTTTCGGTGCGCAATCCGGATGGCGCGGAAGGCCCGCGGCCGACTGGGCAAGCGGCGGCGGATCCGCTCACCGTTGAGGGCAATTCCCTCGGCTTCCCGGGCAAGAACGTAATCTACCTCTATTTCGCCGGCGAGGGCGACCTCTACCTGAATGCGGATTCAACCATCCCGGCCCAGGTCGTGATCCAGAATCCGTACCAGTATGAAGTTCAGGCCATGCTGGCTGCGGCGAACGAATTCTCCAAGGTCGCCGATGTGGTCTTTGTCTCCAATTATACACTGAACACGACGACCGGCCTCTACGAGCGCGACCCAACTATCGAGTACAAGCCCGGTCCATTGGGGCCCGAGGCCGGCGTCAACTATGCCGCCGGAGTGGATGACGACTTCGACGCCGATTTCTTCTACTTCTCCTATCCCGGTACCCCGGGGCCGGGAATCTCTCTGCTCGGCTCGATGAACCCGCCCGATAATGGGGACGAGGGCGTCGCCCAGTTCAATTCCGCCGACGAGCGCTGGAACGCCCAGATGCTTCAGCCGGGCGGCTTCTCCTTCGTCACCCTGATCCATGAGTTCGGCCACGGCATGGGCCTGGCGCACCCGCACGACACCGGCGGCGGCTCGAGCATCATGCGGGGCGTGGAGCCCGGCACCGTCCCCGGCGAGGATGGCGGGGCCGGAGCGTTCGACCTCAACCAGGGCGTCAACACGATGATGTCCTACAATGACGGGTGGGAAAAGTCGCCCTACGGCCAGCCCGAGACCAACAATGAAGGCTATGGCTGGCTCGGCAGCCTGATGGCGCTCGACATCGCCGTCATCCAGGACAAATATGGCGTCAACGAGGAGTGGGCCACCGGCAACGACACCTATGTCCTGAAGGACGAGAACGAGTGGGGCGTCTATATCGATGCTGCAACCGGGCAGCCGGCTGAGCACGACGTCACCAACCAGTTGACGACCCGCGACGGCTATTACGAGGGCCAGAGCACCTTTTATTCGTCGATCTGGGATGCCGGCGGGGTCGACCAGATCATCTATGAGGGCACCAAAGACACCACAATCGATCTGCGCGCCGCGACGCTCCAATATGAATATGGCGGCGCCGGATGGATGTCCTACGCCACCGGCATCTACGGCGGCTTCACCATTGCCAACGGCGCGACCATCGAGAACGCCACTTCGGGCGGCGGCAAGGACACTATCATCGGCAACAGCGCCGACAACGTGCTGAACAGCGGTGCGGGCGACGATCTGATCCGGGCCGAGTTCGGCGGCAACGACACGATCAACGCTGGTGACGGCAGCGACTTCATCTACTTCGGCGACGCGCTCGGCGCCGGGGACAGCATCAATGGCGGTGCGGGCACCGACACGCTTGGCCTGATCGGCAACTACAACATGACGTTCGGCGCCAACCAGCTGGTCGGCATCGAGCGGATCGCGGTCTACTCGAACTCGGCTGAGGCGCCCGGATCGGCGAGCTACAACCTGACCACGATTGACTCAAATGTCGGCGCGGCTGGCCTGTTCATCACCGCGGCGTCCCTCAAGGCCGCTGAGACCTTTGTGTTCAACGGCACGGCGGAAACCGACGGCGCTTTCCGGATTCAGGGCGGATCGGGCGCTGACATCATCGCCGGCGGTGCGAAGAACGATTACTTCACCGGCCAAGCGGGCAACGATCAGCTCTACGGTCTTGGCGGCAACGACACCCTTGTCGGCAGCGCGGGCGCGGACCAGCTCCGCGGCGGCGACGGCAAGGACATGTTCCGCTTCACTGCAACGTCGGATTCGGTGGCCGGGTCTTCGGACAAGATCCTCGACTTCCAGCGCGGAAGCGACAAGATCGACCTTGCCGCAATCGACGCGAACAGCAATGCCGGCGGCGATCAGGCCTTTACCTTCATCGGCAGCAGCGCCTTCACCGGCGCCGGGCAGCTCCGCTCGACCTACGATACGGCGGCGGGTGCCTGGAAGATCGAAGGCGATGTCGACGGCAACGGAACGGCGGACTTCATGCTCCACGTCGTGAGCACGCAGGCCCAGCCGATCGTCGCAACCGACTTCCTGCTCTAAGCCCAAGCGAAAGCTTTGGCGGATTGGGCGGCCCCCGGACGGCTTCGGCTTTCCGGCGGGTCGCCCAAGTCGTTTGGGGCAGCCCCCCTGCGCAACGCCCGACTAGGAAGGCGGGGCGTCGAGCAGGTAATCGGCGCGGTAGGGTGCGTAGAGCGGATCGTCCGCAAACGCGCTTGCCCGCCCGCGGAAGAACTCAACGTGGGCGCCGGCGATCAGCGCTTCGCTGACCGGGGTAGCGGGAAACACCCTCTGCAACGCGCCGGCCGCCAGCCGCCATGGCCGCGAGCCGATGCCCGCCGAATGCCATCGTTGCAGCCGCGCGCCGCCGCCGATCCAGGCAAGCGCGCGCGCCATGCGAGGGTACCAGCGCATTTCGTGCGGCTCGAGCGACGGGTTGAGCCTGTCCAGCGGGATGTCGAGCGGGGCCACACCGAGCCTCGCCTCCAGCGCGCGCAGAAAGGCGGACGGGTCGTCGCGGAGCAGCTCGTAGGGCAGAGCGATGACGCGGCCGCCGAATGCCTGGCGGTAGATCCGGACGAGATAGTCGTAATCCCAAGCGTGGACGGCATAGGCCATGTCCTCCTCGCCGATGTCGCGGAAAACGTAGAAGTCCTCTCCACCGCCCTCCCGCACATATTGCGAGTAGCCGGACACGAGCACCGAGCGAAAGCCCCGGGTCAGCAGCAGGATGTGCCCCTCCGGGAACGCCTCGGCAAGCTGCCGGCAGACATCCACTTGAACCCCGGCAAGCTCCGCCCCCGCCACCCCCGACGGCGCTGCGAATTGTTCGGAGCTGATCGCCGTCCAGCGCTCCCCCCGCCCTTCCGCGCGCCGCGCCAGCGCACCGATGTCCGGGTAATGCTCCCCCTCCCCGCGCACCAGGTCGACCTGGCCGTGCGCCGCGAACCAGCGCTGGATGAAGTGGGTCCCCGCCTTGGCGTAGCCGATATGGATCAGGTGGGGCAGTTGGTCCTCCCGCGGTTGAATACGCCGATGCCGCCGCCATCTTGTGGCACAAGAGCATCAAACGAGCACCCATCCACTTATGAAAGACTTTCTCACCCCCAAGGCGGTGGTCGCCGCACTCGACGCGCACATCGTCGGCCAGACCGAGGCGAAGCGCGCGGTCGCGGTGGCGCTGCGCAATCGTTGGCGGCGCCAGCAGCTTCCCGACGGCCTGCGCGACGAGGTAACGCCCAAGAACATCCTGATGATCGGCCCCACCGGCTGCGGCAAGACCGAGATTTCGCGCCGCCTCGCCAAGCTTGCCGACGCGCCGTTCGTGAAGGTGGAAGCGACCAAGTTCACCGAAGTCGGCTATGTCGGCCGCGATGTCGAGCAGATCGCCCGCGACCTTGTCGAGGAAGCGGTGCGGCTCGAGAAGGAGCGCCGGCGGATCGCGGTCAAGGATGCGGCCGAGGCGGCGGCGCTGGAGCGTTTGCTCGACGCGCTGACCGGCAAGGGCGCAAGCGAAGCGACCCGCGAAAGCTTCCGCGCCCGCTTCCGCGACGGCCATCTCGACTCCAGCGAAGTGGAGCTTGAAGTCTCCGACGCCCCCGCCGCGCCGTTCGAGGTGCCGGGCATGGGCGGCCAGATGGGCATGATCAACCTGAGCGACATGATGTCGAAAGCGCTGGGCCAGGCGCCCAAGAAGCGCCGCCGCCTGAAGGTGCGCGAGGCCTGGAACCGGCTGATCGAAGAGGAAGCCGACAAGCGCCTCGACCAGGAGGACGTCACCCGCACCGCGCTGGCCGACGCGGAAGCCAACGGCATCGTGTTCCTGGACGAGATCGACAAGATCGCGGTCAGCGACGTGCGCGGCGGATCGGTGAGCCGCGAAGGCGTGCAGCGCGATCTGCTGCCGCTGATCGAGGGCACCACGGTGGCCACCAAATACGGGCCGATGAAGACCGATCACATCCTGTTCATCGCGTCGGGCGCGTTTCACGTCGCCAAGCCGTCCGACCTCCTTCCCGAGCTTCAGGGCCGGTTGCCGATCCGGGTTGAGCTCAAGGCGCTGACGGAGGAGGACTTCGTCCGAATCCTGTCGGAAACCGAAGCGAGCCTGACCGAGCAATATCGCGCGCTGATCGCCACCGAGGGCGTCGAGGTGCACTTCACCGAGGACGGCATTCGCGCCATCGCCCGCATTGCCGCCGAGGTGAACGGCCAGATCGAGAATATCGGCGCCCGGCGGCTCTCGACCGTGCTGGAAAAGCTGCTCGAGGACGTCAGCTACGAGGCCGAGGAGCGGCGCGGCGAGACGGTGACCGTCGATGCCGCCTATGTCGACCGGCAGCTCGCGGACATTGCCCGCAACACCGATCTCAGCAAGTACGTGCTCTAGGCTTCGCTGCGCGCGAAGGCGAGGTTGCGGGCGGCGCGGGTCAGCACTTCCGGCGCGGTGTCGCCGGGGAGCAACGCGGTGGCCGCGACCACGGTGTTGAGCGTGATGCGGGCATGGCCGAGATCGAGCGGGGCCTTGGCGATGCAGCGCCCGAGCCGCTCGGCGGTGTCGATTGCGCTGTCATGATCCATATGGTCGAGAATCAGGCCGAATTCGTTGCCGCCGGTCCGGGCGAGAAGATCGGTGGTGCGGATCAGTCCCGCCAGGGTCTGGCCGAGATGGACGAGCGCCGCTTCGACGCCCATCGCGCCATGCGCGTCCTCGATCACGTCCACCCCTGCGAGCTCGATCGAAACCACCGCCGCCCTTGTGCCGTGGCGGCCGGCGACACCCGCCACCCGGTCCAGCGCGCGGGCGAAGCGGCGCCCGTCGGCAAGGCCGGTGAGGGCGTCCGTCTCCGTACCCTCCTCCAGCTCTTGGATTCGGCGCTGCGCGTCGGCAAGCGCGGCGCGGAGGATCATGTTTTCGGCGTCCGCGCCGGCGGCGCCAAGGGCTTCCAGGGTCTGCTCTTCTCTCATGGCTCCTGCCTTTAGCGCAGCGGGGTTAACAGGCGGCAAAGGCGCGGCTAGAGACGAGCCTCAGCGCGCGAAAGGTGGGGCATGGCCGACGTCGGGATCATCATGGGCAGCCGGTCGGACTGGGAAACGATGCGCCACGCATCCGAAACCCTTGAAGCGCTCGGCGTGCCCTTCGAGACCAAGGTCGTCTCCGCCCACCGCACGCCCGACCGCTTGTTCGATTACGCCAAAGGCGCCGCGGAGCGCGGGCTCAAGGTGATCATCGCCGGTGCGGGCGGTGCGGCGCACCTGCCCGGCATGGCCGCGTCGATGACTCGCCTGCCGGTGCTTGGCGTACCGGTCGAATCCAAGGCTTTGTCGGGAATGGACAGCCTGCTGTCCATCGTCCAGATGCCCGCCGGCGTGCCGGTCGGCACCCTGGCGATCGGCAAGGCGGGGGCGGTCAACGCCGGGCTGCTCGCCGCGGCGATCCTGGCAACGACCGATCATGCTTTGGCAACCCGGCTCGATGCGTGGCGGCAGAAGCAGACCGACGCGGTGGCCGAGAGCCCGGAATGACGATCCCGCCGGGTTCCACGGTCGGCATCGTCGGCGGCGGCCAGCTTGGCCGGATGCTTGCGGTGGCGGCGGCGCAGCTCGGCTACCGCTGCCACATCTACGCCCCCGACGAAACGCCGCCCGCCGCGGAGGTGTCCGCGCTTTTCACGCGCGGCGCATGGGACGACGAGGAGAAGCTCGCGCGCTTCGGCCGAAGCGTCGATGTCGCCACCTACGAGTTCGAGAACATCTCCGCCGGTGCCTTGTCCGCGCTTGCCGCCGAGGCGCCGCTGTTTCCGCCACGGCGGGCGTTGGAGACGGCGCAGGACCGGGTGGCGGAGAAGGAGTTCGCGGCGTCGCTCGGCGCTCGCCCTGCCCGCTTTGGGCCGGTGTCGAGCCGGGACGAGCTGGAAGCGGCTATCGGCCAGGTCGGCACCCCGGCCGTGCTCAAGACGCGGCGCTTCGGCTACGACGGCAAGGGCCAAGCGCGGATCATGGCGCCGGAAGACGCCGACGCTGCCTGGGAGACCGTGCGCGGCGCTCCCTCGATCCTTGAGGCGTTCGTCGATTTCAGCGCCGAATTCTCGATCCTCCTGTGCCGCGGTGCGGATGGCGAGGCGGTGACCTGGCCGGTGCCGAGGAACGAGCATGACGAGGGCATCCTTGCCCGTTCGCTCGTACCCGCCGGAGCCGATCTCGCCGACGCGATCGCCGAGGCGGAGCCGATCGCACGCAAAGTCGCCGATGCGCTGGATTATGTCGGGTTGCTGACCCTGGAATTCTTTGCCGGTGCCGATGGCGCGGTGTTCAACGAAATGGCGCCGCGCGTTCATAACAGCGGCCACTGGACGATCGAGGGCGCGCTAACCTCCCAGTTCGAAAACCACATCCGCGCGATCTGCGGCCTGCCGCTGGGCGCAACCGACCTCACCGCATCGCGCGTCGAAATGCGCAACCTGCTCGGATCCGACGCCGAGCGCTGGAGGGAGATTCTCGCCGACCCCTGCTCCCACCTCCACCTTTACGGCAAGAAAAAGGGCCGCCCGGGGCGCAAGATGGGGCACGTCACGCGGTTGCTGGGCGTCAAGGGCTGAACCCGTTCCTCCCTGTCACCGAAGGCGATGGGGAGGGGAACCGCCTGCAAGGCGGTGGAGGGGTAAATTCATTTAGAATGTAAGGATCACCCCTCCACCATGCTTCGCATGGTTCCCCTCCCCATACGCTTTGCGCATGGGGAGGAACTCAGCGTTCGCCGGGCGTCAGGGCCGCGTGGGCGCAGCTGGTGCAGCGGCGGCGCCGACCGGCTTCATCTCCTCGATCGGCAGGCCGAGCTTCTGGAGCTGGGGGCGGACCTTGGCGGCGTCGCCGACAACGACCCAGACGATCTTCTTGGGATCGATCACCTGCCGCGCGGCCACATCGAGGCCGGAGGCGGTCATGCCGCGGTACCGGTCCGCAATCGTTTCCCAATAATCGTCCGGGCGCCCGTAGAGGGCGTTGGAGCGAAGCGCGCCCAGCACCGCATTAGAGGTTTCGAACTGGCCGGCGAGCTGGCGGGTGTTGCCGTTGATCACGCGCTGAAGCTCGGACGCCTGGACGCCGTTCTTGCCGGTGAAGCTGCCGAGCTGGTCCATCAGCACCCGGATGGCGTCGCCGGTGCGGTCCGCCTGGACGGGGGCGTTGATGACGTAGGGCACCACGTTCTCGCGCAGGCCGAGCGCGCTCGACACGCCGTAGGACCAGCCCTTGGTTTCGCGCAGGTCCATGTTGATGCGGGACAGGAAGTCGCCGCCGAGCACTTCGTTCGCCGAGCGCAACATCAGCAGATCGTCGGTGCCGCGCACCGGCAGAACCACGCCGGCGGCGATCAGCGACTGCGGCGATTGCGGGCGATCGACCAAAACGATCCGGGCGCGCGGCGCGGGCGTCGGGGCGGCGAAGTTCTTCACGCCCTTGGCCGCGGCGGGCGCGGCCCAATTGCCGAGCCGCGCATCGAGCTGACGGACGAGATCGGCGAGCGGCAGATCGCCCACCGCAAAGATCGTGGCGTTGTCGGGCCGGATCCAGCTTTGGTGGAAGCGGACAAGATCGTCGCGGCTGATGCGCTGCAGGGCGGCGGGATCGCCGCTGCCGCTGCCCGGGCGGCCGTACGGGTGATTGGCGCCGAAGAGAACGAGCGGAAGCGTGCGTGCGGCCATGCCGGCAGGCTCGGTCAGCTCCTGCGCCACCTGGGCGAGCTGCTGCGCGCGCAGGCGCTCCACCTCCGCCGGGTCGAAGGCGGGGTTGCGGATCACGTCCGCCAGCAAATCAAGCGAGGGTCCGAGGTTCGGGGTCAGCGCGGAGAGCGATACCGCCGTGCGATCAAGCGCAGCGCCGGCGCCGATCTCGGCACCGAGGCGCTCCTGCTCCTCGGCGAGCTGGATCGAGTTGCGGGTGGTGGTGCCCTCTTCCAGGAGGTTGAGCATCAGCGCCTGGGTGCCGAGCGCATCCGCGGGATCGGCGGCGACTCCGGCGTTGAACTCGACGGCGATGCGGACCACCGGCACGCTGTTGCGGCGGGCGTAAACGACGGGAATGCCGTTCGACAGGGTGGCGCGCTCGACCTCCGGAAAATCGAGGTTGCCGATGGTGCCGACCGGCGGCTGCTGGCGCGGCGCGAATTCGAGCGGCTTGGAGGTCGCTCCGCCGCCTTCGGGGGAGTTCGAGGCGAAGGGCATCGGCGCCAGCGGCTTGTCGCCGGCCTCCGGCTGGCGGTAATAACGGGGACGCTGGCTTGCAGCGCCGCCTTTGGCCCCGCCGGCTTCCAGATAGGCCGGACGCTCGCCGGGCTCGACGCGGAGGGCGTAGACCGGGCGGGTCAGCCACTTGTTCATCGCCGCGCGCACGTCGGCGGGAGTGACTTTGGCGTAGGCCTGGAGCTGCTTTTTATAAAATTCGGGATCGTTGGCGTAGAGCGCGCCTTCGGCAAGCGCGACGGCCTTGCCGCCGAAGCCGCCGACCTGCTCCAGCCCGCGAATCCGGCCGGCGACGTCGGTCATCACCACGCGCTGCACTTCGTCCTCGCTTGGGCCGGTGCGGATGTAATCGGCGATGATCGCGTCGAGGCGCCGGCCGACCTGATCGGCGTCCTGGCCAGGCTTCACGTCGACGAAGACATCGAACATGCTGATGCGGTGGAATACCTGCACGGAGGCGGAGACGCGCACCGCGCTCTGGTCCTTGCGAACGAGCTCGTTGTCGAGGCGGGAGCTGGCAAGGCCGCCGAGCACGCCGGCGGCGACGTCGAGCGGAACCAGGTCTTCGCTGAGCATACCGGGGACGGCCCAGTTGCGGTACAAGCGAGTGTTGGCGACGCGGTCCTTCATCACCTCCACCTTGGGGGCGGCAAGGGTCGGCACCGGGGCTTCGGCGGGCGTGTTAACCGGGCCGCGCGGGATGTCGCCGAAATATTTCTCAACCAGCGGGCGCGCTTCGGCGGCGGACACGTCGCCGGCCAGCACCAGCACCGAATTGTTCGGGCCGTAGCGGCTGCGGAACCAGTTCTTCACGTCCTCAAGGCTCGCCGAATCAAGGTCAGACATCGAGCCGATGGTGGAGTGGCGGTAGGGGTGGCCTTCCGGGAACAGCGCTTCGAGCTGGGCATATTCGACAAGGCCGAACGGCTCGTTATCGCCCTGGCGCTTTTCGTTCTGGACGACGCCGATCTGGTTGGTGAGATTTTGCTGGGTGATAGCGCCAAGCAGGTGGCCCATGCGATCGCTTTCCAGGAACAAGGCGCGGTCCAGCGCAGGCCGGGGTACCGTTTGGAAATAATTGGTGCGGTCGAACCAGGTGGTGCCGTTGAAGTCGGTGGCGCCGATTTCCTTCAAGGGCTCGAAATAATCGCCGGGGGCGTTTTCGGAGCCGTTGAACATCAGGTGCTCGAACAGGTGCGCGAAGCCGGTCTTGCCGTCCGGCTCGTCCTTTGAGCCGACATTGTACCAGACGGACACCGCGACAACGGGCGCCTTGCGGTCTTCGTGGACGACGACCTTGAGGCCGTTGGCGAGCGTGAATTGCTCATAGGGAATATCGACCTGGCGGACCAGGGAGGCGATCGGTGCGGCGGCGCTGCGCGCGGGGGCGGCAGCGGGCGCTTCGGCCGACGCGGTGGCCGGCGCGTCGTCGGCGGCGGTGGTGGAGCAGGCGGGAAGGGCGAAGGCGGAAAGAAGGGCGATGGGGAGAAGCATCCGGCGCATTCGGGGTCCCTTTTCAAGGTCTCGAGTCGGCGGCACAATAGAGGCAAAGCGGCGCCGCGCAACGTGATTGCTTTAGACAACAATCGCCGCCGCTTCCCCCCAGGCCATGCTCTGCTATAGCTCGGGCCATCTCCTCACCCGCACCAGGGATCACGTATGAAATTCAAGCTCTTCGCCGCTGCCGCCGCTTTCGCCCTTGCGTCCGGCGTCCACGCCCAGACTGCAGGCACCGCGCCCGAATTCACCGCCGAAGCCTTCCGCTCGCACGTCGCCTTCCTGGCCGACGACCGGCTGGAGGGCCGCGACGCGGGCAGCCCCGGCTATGAGCTCGGCGCGCTCTATGTGGCGACGCAGTTCGAAGGGCTCGGCCTCAAGCCCGGCGGCGACGGCGGCTGGTACCAGCAGGTGCCGTTCCTCCAGTACAAAATGGCGGACGGTGCCGGCCGGGTGACGATCGGCGGCAAGAGCTTCGCCAACCGCGCCGAAATCCTGGTTGCGCCGAGCCCGGTGGCGGGCGCGCAGGCGGTGGAAGCACCGGTGGTGTTCGTCGGCTACGGCATCGACAGCCCGGCGGCGGGCATCGACGACTACAAAGGCCTCGACGTGAAGGGCAAGATCGTCGCGGTGTTCGGCGGTTCTCCCAAGGGCCTGCCGAGCGACGTCGGCGCGCATCTCAACTCCGACAAGCGCCGCATGGCCGCGGCGCGCGGCGCGGTCGGCATCATCATGTTGCGCAGCGCCGAGGAAGCGGAGCGCAGGCCCTGGGCCCGCCTGGCGGCTTCGGCCGGCGAGCCGGCGCTGACCTGGCTCGGCAAGGACGAGCAGCCCTACAGCGCCGCCCCCGGCCTCCGCGGCCGCGCGACGCTCGACACGGCCGCCGCCGAAGCCCTGTTCGCCGGTTCGAAACGCAGCTTCGCCCAGGTGCGGGCCGAGCTTTCCACGCCCAACGCGCGCCCCAAGGGCTTCGCACTGAAGCAGACCGCCCGGATCGAGCAGGAAAGCACCGTTACTCGCACCACCAGCCCCAACGTGCTCGGCATCATCCCCGGCTCCGATCCGGCGCTTGCCAACGAATATGTGCTGCTGATGGCCCATCTCGACGGCCTCGGCGTCCACGGCGAAGCGGGCGAGGACAGGGTCCACAACGGCGCGATGGACAACGCCACCGGAGTCGCCACCCTGCTGGAGGTCGCCCGGGCGATGCAGCTTCCCGGCAATCGGCCCAAGCGCTCGATCCTGCTTGCCGCGGTGACGGCGGAGGAAGACGGCCTGCTCGGCGCGCAATATCTTGCCCGCAACCCGGTGCTCGGCAGCGGCAAGGTGGTCGGCGTCGTCAACCTCGACATGCCGGTTCTGCTCTACGACTTCCAGGACGTGATCGCGTTCGGCGCCGAGCACAGCACCATGGGCCCGATCGTTGCGCGCGCCGCCGGCAAGATGGGCGTCAAGCTCAGCCCCGATCCGCTGCCGCAGGAAGGCCTGTTCACCCGCTCGGATCATTACCGCTTCGTGCAGGAAGGCATCCCGGCAGTGTTCCTGATGACCGGCTTCGCCAATGGCGGCCAGGCGAAGTTCACCGGCTTCCTGAGCACCGACTACCACAAGCCGACCGACGACCTGAAGCTGCCCTTCGACTGGAAGGCCGGCGCCAAATTCGCCCAGATCAACTATCTGATTGCAAGCGAGATCGCCAACGCCGCGGAAGCGCCCAGGTGGTACAGCGACAGCTTCTTCGGCAAGACGGTGGCCCCGAACGCCCCCAAGGCGGCGCGCTGAATCAGGCCGGGGCGGCGAACCGGCATTTGCCGCCCCCAACGTTCTGAGGCATTGCGGGCTCGAGACCAGCCGGAGGCACCCGCACAGCCATGTCCAATTTCGCCGAACAGTCCGAGTTGATCACCCGGGAGGAGACCCCGGCGCCCCACATCCGCGACACGCTGGAGCGGCGCGTTTTCCGCTCCACGATCGTGATCATCGCCACCCTGACCGCGGCCTACCTCCTCTGGGTGCTGGTCGATCTGCTGCTGCTGCTCTTCGCCTGCTCTCTGGTGTCGCTGATCCTGCTCACCATCACCAACAAGCTGCGCGCTCATACCCGCCTGCCCTTTCCGGTCGCGCTCGGCATCACCGTGCTTGGCCTGCTGGCGCTGCTGATCGGCGCCTTCGCCTTTTTCGGCGCAACTCTGCAGGCGGAGTTCTCGGAGCTTGCCACGCGCCTCCCCGCGGCCTGGGCGGACGTCCAGGCGCGGCTTGCCGGTTCGCGGATCGGCGCCGCGATCCTCGAGCGTGCGCAAGGCGTCGCGCCAAGCGGCCAGGCGATCGTCAACACGGTGACCACAGCGCTTGCCGCAGTCGGCGGGGCGATTTCGGGGTTGGCCATCGTGCTGGTCGGCGGCCTCTACCTCGCCGCCCAGCCGACGCTTTATTCGGGCGGCCTGCTTCGCCTCATCCCGACCAAGCTGCGCGGCCCGGCGGCGGTGACGCTCGACGCAATCACCATTTCGCTGGGCAACTGGCTCAAGGGCCAGGCCCTGGGCATGGTGTTCGTCGGAGTCGCCACCGGACTCGGCCTGTGGCTGGCTGGAGTGCCCGCGGCCTGGGCGATCGGCCTGGTCGCGGGGCTCGCCGAGTTCGTCCCCTATCTCGGCATCCTGGTGGCGGGCATTCCGGCGATCGTGCTCGGCTTCGGCCAGGGCACCGACACCGGCCTGTGGACGATCGGCGTGCTGATCGCGGTGCAGCAGATCCAGGGCAACCTCGTCATGCCGCTGCTTCAGAACAAGATGGTCGACCTGCCGCCGGCCGTCACCATCTTCGGCATCATCGCGGCCGGCATCCTGTTCGGAGTTGCCGGCGTGCTGCTGGCCACTCCGCTGACTATCGTCGTCCTGGTGCTGATCCGCCGTCTTTACCTCGAAGAAGACAAGGCAGAAGTGCTCGAAAGCGGCGACGCTCCTCCCTCCCCGCCGCCGCCGGTGACGTCAGACTGACTTGCCGGGCGGCCCAAACCGGGTGCTGGCATAAACAACTGGCAAGATCGAATGGGGAGGAGCATCCTCCCTTTGCCCGTTTGCCTGTTTACGACCTCCGCCCACCAGGAGCCGCATTATGGCCGAACACGCCGAGCCCGCCCGCAAGAGCAAGCCTGCACGAGCCGCGGACGCCAAGGCGCCTGCCGGGCGGCCGGCTGAGAAGGAGGGATACGGCGCACTCCTCACCGCCCGTGCGGAGCCGGGCCTCGCCGAAAACCGGCGGCTGCTCGGCGCCCGCCCCGCGGCGGGACCGCAGCCGATCCAACGCGCCTCGGCCGCCCCGGCCCCGAACCGCACCGGCTTGCCCGACCGCCTGAAGGCGGGGGTGGAGGCACTGTCGGGCCTGTCGATGGACGACGTGCGGGTGCATCGGAATTCGAGCGAGCCGGCGAAGCTGGGTGCGCTTGCCTATGCGAAAGGCAGCGACATTCATCTCGGCGCCGGCCAGGAGCAACATCTGCCGCACGAGGCCTGGCACGTGGTGCAACAGAAGCAGGGACGGGTGAAGCCAACCCTACGATTCAGGAGGGTGGCCGTCAGCGAGGAAACCGTCCTTGAGCGTCAGGCCGACACAATGGGCTCGAAGGCGGCCCACGGCACGCTGGCTGCGATGCCAGTGCCCGAGCGCCGCCGAGTTGTCGCTACGGCACCCGTTCGCGATCAGGTCGTGCAGCGTTACACCACCGGAACTGTCAACCAAGACAACGTAAAGGTGTCCGCGAATCGCCACTACATCACGTATGCGAACGACAAGTCCGTGATGTATTCGCTGCACCAACCCCCTCAGCAAGCCGCCATCCCACGATCAAGCGCCCCTACCCGACCTTCGATTACCTTTGAAGGGCTGAGATACAAGGCTTGGGAGCCCCAGTTTCAGGTTATCGAAGACTGTGTAGCTGCAATGGAGGAGATCATGATCGGGCAGCAAATCAGGCCGGATATCGAGCGAACTCTTTCGGAATTCGCGAATAGCCCGCAAAATTCGCCATTACCCTTTGGCCGGGATCCAAGCAGCAACGTGAAATACGGCGCTGCGACACGCGAAGACGCGCAAGCTAATCCCGAGCCAGGCCAAGGTTTCGTCATAGTTAGACAAAATATGGAGTCCGGCCACCCATACCACGGAGCGGCGGTGGTTGCTCAAGACGGCCCAGATCACGTCACCCTTGAAACTTCCGCGCCTCCGACGGGAGAGTCCAGCGAGCGAGTGGACGCTGTCTATGACATGTACGGCATGACCACCGGAAAATCCTTTTTCGCGACCTATGCTGTCGATCGCGCGCCAAAGGACAGCGATGACGATGCGGCAGGAAAATACGGCAAGGATGCGTCCGTCTCCGTCGTGAACGCCAAGGTTCGGCTTCCCCGACATATGGGTAAATGAATGGGGCGAGGGTGCCTGCGGAAAGACGCGTTCGGCACAACCCCCTTGAGTTGCAAATATGCAACGCTACATCCTGCGGAGATGAACAGGGGCGGTTATGAACTTAGAGAAATTCACCGATCGAGCGCGGGGATTCCTGCAGGCGGCGCAGACAGTTGCGGTGCGGATGAACCACCAGCGGATCGCGCCCGCGCACCTTCTGAAGGCTCTGCTCGAAGACGAGCAGGGCATGGCCTCGGGCCTGATCGCCCGCGCCGGGGGAAGCGGCGATGCGGCGCGGCGGGAGTGCGATGAAGCGCTCGCCAAAATCCCCGTGGTCTCCGGGGCCGGTGCGTCGCAGGCGCCGGCGCTTGATGGTGAGACGATCCGGGTGCTCGATCAGGCCGAGCAGGTCGCGCAAAAGGCCGGCGACAGCTTCGTCACCGTCGAGCGGATGCTGCTCGCTTTGGTGCTTTCTCCTAACACTGACGCCGGCAAGGCGCTGGCTGACGCGGGCCTCAAGGCCGATGCGCTCAACGCCGCGATCAACGAACTGCGCGGCGGGCGGGCCGCCGACACCCAGTCGGCCGAGGACCGCTATGATGCGCTGAAGAAGTTCGCGCGCGATCTCACCCAGGCGGCGCGCGACGGCAAGCTCGATCCGGTGATCGGCCGCGACGAGGAAATCCGCCGCACGGTACAGATCCTCGCCCGGCGGACCAAGAACAATCCGGTGCTGATCGGCGAGCCGGGCGTCGGCAAGACCGCGATCGCCGAAGGGCTGGCGTTGCGCATTGCCAACGGCGACGTTCCGGACAGCCTCAAGGACCGCAAGCTGATGTCGCTCGACCTCGGCTCGATGATCGCGGGCGCCAAATATCGCGGCGAATTCGAAGAGCGGCTGAAGGGCGTGCTCGACGAAGTGAAGCAGGGCGAAGGCGACATCATCCTATTCATTGATGAGATGCACACGCTGATCGGCGCCGGCAAATCGGAAGGCGCGATGGACGCGTCGAACCTGCTGAAGCCCGCCCTCGCGCGGGGCGAACTGCACTGCATCGGCGCGACCACGCTCGACGAATATAAGAAGCATGTCGAAAAGGACCCGGCGCTGCAGCGGCGCTTCCAGCCCGTCTTCATCGGCGAGCCGACGGTGGAGGACACGATCTCCATCCTGCGCGGGCTGAAGGAGAAATACGAGCTGCACCACGGCGTGCGGATTACCGACGGCGCCCTGGTTTCGGCGGCGACCTTGAGCCACCGCTACATCACCGACCGCTTCCTGCCCGACAAGGCGATCGACCTGATGGACGAGGCCGCGTCGCGGCTGCGCATGGAAGTGGAATCGAAGCCGGAGGAGATCGAGAATCTCGACCGGCGGATCATCCAGCTCAAGATCGAGCGGGAGGCGCTGAAGAAGGAAAAGGACCGCGCGAGCCAGGACCGGCTCAAGGCGCTGGAAGGGGAGCTCGCCAATCTCGAGCAGCAATCGGCCGAACTCACCCAGCGCTGGCAGGGGGAGAAGGAGAAGCTCGCCGGGGAAGCCAAGCTCAAGGAGGAGCTGGACCGCGCCCGGATCGAGCTCGAGCAGGCGCAGCGCGCGGGCGATCTCGGCAAGGCCGGCGAGATCCAGTACGGCCGCATCCCGGGTCTGGAGAAGCAGCTCGCCGAAGTGGAAGCGGCAAGCGCCGGGGCGATGCTGCGCGAGGAAGTGACCGACGAGGACATTGCCGGCGTGGTCGCGCGCTGGACCGGCATCCCGATGGAGCGGATGATGGCCGGCGAGCGCGACAAGCTCCTCCAGATGGAGGCGCTGATCGGCAAGCGGGTGATCGGCCAGGCGGAGGCTGTCGCCGCCGTCGCCCGCGCCATCCGCCGCTCCCGCGCGGGCTTGCAGGACCCGAACCGGCCGATGGGAAGCTTCCTGTTCCTCGGCCCCACCGGCGTCGGCAAGACCGAGCTGACAAAGGCGCTCGCCGAATTCCTGTTCGACGATTCCACCGCAATGGTGCGGATCGACATGTCGGAGTTCATGGAAAAGCATGCGGTGTCGCGGCTGATCGGCGCGCCGCCGGGCTATGTCGGCTATGAGGAAGGCGGCGTGCTGACCGAGGCGGTGCGGCGGCGGCCCTATCAGGTGGTGCTGTTCGACGAGGTGGAAAAGGCGCATTCCGACGTCTTCAACATCCTCCTCCAGGTGCTCGACGACGGCCGCCTGACCGACGGCCAGGGCCGCACGGTGGATTTCACCAACACGATCATCATCCTCACCTCCAACCTCGGCAGCCAGTATCTCACCGGCCTGTCCGAGGGGCAGAAGGTGGAGGATGTCGAGCCGCAGGTGATGGAGATCGTGCGCGGCCATTTCCGCCCCGAATTCCTCAATCGTTTGGACGAGGTGATCCTGTTCCACCGCCTGTATGCCGAGCATATGGGGCCGATCGTCGAGATCCAGGTCAAGCGCGTCGCCAAGCTGCTCGCCGACCGGAAGATCGTGCTGGACCTCACCGACGGCGCCCGCGCCTGGCTGGGCCGGGTCGGCTACGATCCGGTCTACGGCGCCCGGCCCTTGAAGCGGGCCGTGCAGCGGTATCTGCAGGATCCGCTGGCCGACGCGATCCTGCGCGGCGACATTGTTGACGGATCGACGATCCGCATCGAGGAAGGCGACGGCAAGCTCATCATCACCTGAGCAGGCGCGGTCTCGCGGTGGCCTGGCGGCGCGACCTAGTGCGCGCCGCGGCCCGGATCGGGGCTGTGGCCGCTGCCGTCGGCGGCTTCGAAGAACAGGCGCAGCATGTTTTGCTCGGCTTCGCTCAAATGCGGGTTCCAGACGTCGAAGATGAGCACCGCGCGCGGCAGGTCGCTGCCGTTGCGCGCTTCATGCTCGATCGTGTCGTCGAATGCGAAGGCGCGGCCCTCCTCCCAAATCCGGGTCTCGCCGCCGACTCGAAAGCTGCATTCGGGCGGCACGATCAGCGGCAGGTGGACGATGGCGCGGACGTTGCTCACCCCGGTGTGCGGGGGGATGACCGCCTTGGGACCGAGGATGGAGAAAAAGGCGGTCGGCGCGCGCCCTTTGATCTGCGCACGGGGCAGGCCCTCCAGCGCCGCCGCAGTGACCGGACAGCGCCTGCAGGCGTCCTCGATCGGCGCGCCGTGCCGCCACAGGTGAAAGGCGCTCCAGTCCGCCGACTTGTCGAGCGGGCTCCATTTGCCTTGGGGTGTTCCGGGTTGGAGATCGACGTAAGGCTCGAACCCGATCGCGCCCTCGGCAAGCAGCGCCTCGAACTCCGCGCGGATCGCGCCGGTCTGCGCCTCGAGTGCGTCCATCCAGGGGAAATGCTCCCGGTCGAAAAATTCGTCGGCGGGGAGGAAGGGGTAATGAACGCCCATGCATTCGTTGAAGTAGATGGTGCGGCGGCCGAGCACCGCGTCGATGGCCGCGTCGAAGCGCCGCTTGTCGCGGCCTCCCAGCGCGCCGCGCTGGCCCGCCAGCGCCTGGTCGACCGTGGCCCCGAACAGCGCCTGGCGTTCGGCGACAAAGGTCTGCGCTCGGTTCAGCACCTCCCGCAGCGGCGAGGGCAGGTCCGGGATCGCCGCGCCAAGCGTGATCACCGCGCTCCAGCGCTGTACGGCGTGGGCATATTCGCCTGCGCGCTCGTGCAGTTCGGCGAGGCGGAGCAGGCCCATGAAATGGCGCTGGTCGGTGTCGAGGACCCGCTGCAGGCTGCCCCGCTCGCCCTCGACATCGCCGGTGACGCGCTGCGCTTTGGCAAGGTTCATCCACAGCGGCGCCGCTCCCGGATCGGCCTCGGCGGCGCGTGCGAACCAAATCGTGGCGGCGGCGGCGTCCCCGCCGGTAAGCGCCTGAAGGCCGAGCGCATTGAGCGCGGCGGCGTTCTGCGGATCGAGCGCAACCACCTGCTCCAGCAGGCGCGTTGCTTCGCCGCCTCGCCCGGTGCGCCGCATCCCCTCGGCCTGCTCAAGCAGTTGCCCGACCCGGGGATCGGCAATTCGGTGATCTGTCATGCTAATCGAAACTCCGGGCCGGCGCGGGTCTAACGCCGCTCCGCCGCTTACGGAAGCCGGCACCGGCGCTGGGCGAAGGATTCGGCCTCACGCGGCCCGGCGCACCGGCTTGCGCGGGAGCAAGCGGCTGTGCACAAGCTCACAAATGGCGCAGCAGAATCAAACCGCGGGGGCGGTCGCCGGCGATCCGCTCTGGCTCGCCCACCGCTACGATCCCGTGCGCGATAGCGTGCACTTCATCCAGGTATCCCGCGACGACCACCGGGCGGCAACCTTCCTTACCGACGAATATCTCGGCGCCCGCACGCCTGTTCCGGTGGCGCGTGCCGAGGCGGTGCGCGACGCGGGCGAGGCGGCGCCCATTCACTTCATCCTCCATTCGGCCTTTTGCTGCTCGACCTTGCTCGCCCGCGCCTTCGACATCGAAGGCGTCTCGATGGGCCTCAAGGAGCCGGTGATCCTCAATGACCTGGTCGGGTGGCGGCACCGCGGCGGCGAGCCGCGCCGGATCGGCGCGGTGCTGGGCGACGCGCTGACCTTGCTCGCCCGGCCGTTCTCCGCTGGCGAGGCGGTAATCGTCAAACCGTCAAACCTGATCAACGGCTTCGCACCCGCGATATTGTCGCTGCGGCCCGGCGCACGCGGGCTGCTGCTCGAGGCGCCGCTGCGCACCTATCTCGGCTCGGTGGCGAAGAAGGGGATGTGGGGCCGCCTTTGGGTCCGCGACCTCCTGGCCAAGCAGCTCAAGGAAGGACTGGTCGATCTCGGCTTCTCACCGGACGATTATTTCGGCCAGACCGACCTGCAGGTCGCGGGTGTCGGGTGGCTTGCTCAGCATGCACTGTTTGCGCGCTTGGCTACGCAATTCGGCCCCGACCGCGTGAGGACATTGGACAGCGAAACGCTTGTCGCCCGGCCCGCTGAGACACTGAAGGAGACGGCGCGCCTCTTCGGCCTGACCATCGGCGCGGCGGCGATTACGGAGATTGCGAACGGCCCGGTATTCAAGCGCCACTCGAAGTTCGGCGGCGATTTCGGCGCGGCCGAACGCGCCGCCGAGCACAATGACGCCGCGTCGATTCACGCGGACGAAATCGAGAAAGTCGCGATCTGGATCGAAGCGGTGGCCGATCGCCTCGGTCTCCCGATGGCGATGGCCGCGCCGCTGCTTAAAGCTTAATTGCCCTGCGGGCCCTTGCCTTCAAGCTCTTCGATCATCTGGCGGGTTCCGCGCTGCTGGGACTCGATGATCCGCTCCCACTCCTTGCGGGTGAAGCACTGCTTCCGCTTCTTGACCAGCGAGCCGGTTTCGAGGGACGCCTTGCAGATCCGCTCATCGGCCTTTTCCCCGCCCAGGCCCGCCGGACCGGCCGCTGCCGCAACCGGGGCGGACAGCAAACCCGCGCCAAGCACGCACGCAGCCAATTTCAATAAACCCATATAGACCTCCCACTTACAGGCTCTTCGATAGCACAAGCCGGCCCTTCTTGGAAGCGTGCCGCCGCAGTTGCGCAAAAGTCGCCGCAGACTTTGCACCGCCGCCGGCGCTCCTCAAAAAAAAGGGGCGGGCTTTCGGCCCACCCCTTTTCGAGTTGCAGTTGGGCGTTCGAACTAGAAGCGGAGCCTCACGTTCGCACCGAAGCGGCGGCCAAGCGCGTCGTAGGTCGACGGGAAGGTGTTGCCGCTGTTGTAGGTGGTCGAGCCAGCCGAGGCGCCGACGAGCGGCGGCTTGCTGTCGAGGATGTTCTCGGCAGTGAGCGTGAACGTCAGGGTCTCCGAAACGTTGAAGCGTGCCGACAGATCGAAGTAGTGGCGTGCGGCAATCGTTCCGAGGTCCTGCTGACCGAAGCCGGTGACCACACCGTT
The DNA here is from genome assembly GCA_036399475.1 of Allosphingosinicella sp. Taxonomy (GTDB): domain Bacteria; phylum Pseudomonadota; class Alphaproteobacteria; order Sphingomonadales; family Sphingomonadaceae; genus Allosphingosinicella. The sequence continues at coordinate 32,263 of DASWNA010000020.1, read as the reverse complement.
GAAGTACGGATCGTTGCCGTCTTCGATGTCGGCCGGCTCCTGCTTCACGTTATCGATGTAGCGCCACAGCAGCGACAGATCGATGTCCTCGAAGCTCAGCGTGGTGCGCTGCGAGAACTGGTACTTCGGCTGAATGGAGCCGCAGTTCACGCTGTAGAAACCGACGCAATCACGATCGCGGGCGCTCGGCGTTGCCTGGAACCGCGAGTTGCGGTTGTAGGTACCGACGAAGCCCAGGTTGAGCCCGGCGAAGCCCAAATCGCGACGATAGTTGACCGTGAGGTCGACGCCGTCGTTGTAGATCTTGCCGAGGTTGGACGAGGAGAGGAACAGACCCGGCGTGGTGGCCGAGTCACCATCCAGCGCGCCCGTGCTCGGGTTACGACGGATGACCGTGCAGGCATCGCTGGTTTCAGCACCGGCCGGCGGGTTGAACGGATCGGCACCGAAGCAGGCCGCGATCGCATCGCCCGGGGTCGGGCTGGAAACGGCGCCCTTCACCTTGATGTTGAAGTAATCGAGCGCGACGGTCAGGCCCGGAATGAAGTCGGGCTGGAACACGCCGCCGATGGTGTAGGTATTCGCCACTTCCGGACGCAGGTTGACGTTGCCGCCGCCCGTTGCGTTCGCCTGGCCCGCCGTCGGATCGTTGATCGAACCGATGTTGCCGGTGGTTGCACCCTGCGCAAGGCAGATTGCCCGAAGCGTACCGGTCGGAACGGGACGTCCGTTCGGTCCGGTCAACTGGCTGTTGATCGTGGCGCAGGGATCGGTGCCGAGGTTGGTGAGGCCCGTGGAAACCGGCGAGAAGAGTTCGCCGATGTTCGGAGCGCGAACAGCGCGGGCGTAGGTGCCGCGGAACTTGAGGCCAGCGCCCGGTTCCCAGGTACCGCCGACCTTGTAGGTCGTGGTCTTGAAGGTCGGGTTGCCCGGCGCGTCGACATGGTAAACCGAGTAACGCACGCCGGCTTCAAGAGAGAGCTCTTCAAAGAAGGGCTTGTCCTGGACCAGCGGGAGCACCAGCTCGCCGAACGCTTCGCGAACGTTGTAGCCGCCGTCGATGTTCGGAGCAGCACCGCCGGCGCCACCGAGCTCGCCCGGGGTCTGGGCAAGAGTGTCGGAACGCTGCGACGCCGTATAGCGGCGATACTCGACACCGGCCGCGAAGCCGAAGCTGTCGTTGGCGAACGGCGACACGAAGCCGACGTCGCCGCTGACCACGGCGCGGGCCTGTGCGACCGAGGTGAACACCGTCGAGGTGGACTCGCCGGTGATGTACGGGATCGCCTCGGGCTGGATGGAGCCCGGAGCACCGAAGATGTTGATCGGAACGCAGCCCGGGCCCGCCGTGATGTCGGCACCGCCGGTGGCGCCGGTGAGGCAGGTCGTGGGGCTGGTCGCGAACAGCGCGGAGCGCAGGCGGGACGTCAGCACATAGCCCTGAAGGGTCTGCCGGTTCTCGCTCTCGCCGTACGAGCCGTTGATGTCGAAGTTGATCGCGCTGGTGATGTCGCCGCGAACGCCGGCGCGGACGTCGAACACCTGGCTGACATATTCGCTGATGCGCGGACCAACTTCAACCGCACGGCGGCTGAGGGTGATCGCAGGGTTGGTGTTGATCGTCTCGCCAGCCTCGATGGTGCCGTTTCCGTTGGCATCGAAGGGGATGAAGGTCGGACGTCCGACAACCCGGAAAGCAGCGCTGGTCGGCGAGGTTGCAGTCGCGGCCGCGGCGCATTCCGCCGGGGTGAAGCGAGGACGATAGCCTGCTGCGGTCGGGTCCACGTCGAAGGCGCAGAACTGGTTGCGCAGCGCCGCCGGCAGGAACGGGTTGCTCAGCGGGATTTCAACGGCGGAGCCGAACGAGCCCGAGGGAGCGACGATGGTTTCAACCGTGTTCTTCGAGAACAGGCCGCGCGTGTAGACTTCAATGCCGTCGGCGGCTTCGTAGCGCGCCTGACCGAACATGTTGAAACGCTCAAACGGCGTCTGGAAAATGTTGTCCGGGTTGAAGTTGAACGCGGAGAACGGAGCAACCGCCTGACCGAGCGTGTTGATCTGGCGGGCCGCACCGTTGGCAACCGCCGGGTTGGTGCTGGGAAGGCCGGTGACCGGATCAAGCGGACGGGTGCCGGTGAAGCGCGACGGGGTTGAAGTGCCCGAGCCGCCGCCGACCGCGCCGGAGAAGGTATCGACGTTCAGCACGGAGATAAAGCGATCGCCCTGATAGACCGGATCAACTTCCTGATAGCCGATGCTGAACACCGCGTTGCCGCGGCCATCGTCGAAATTGGCGCCGATGGTCACGTCGGCGCGCAGGCGGTTGCCGTCGCCTTCCTGGGTGATCTGCTCGGAAACGTTGACTTCAAGGCCCGCGAAATCCTGGCGGGTAATGAAGTTGACGACGCCGCCGATGGCGTCGGCGCCGTAGGTGGTGCTGGCGCCGCCGGTGAGCACTTCGGTGCGCTCAACGAGAGCGAGCGGGATGTTGTTGAGATCGACCACGCCGGCAAGGTTGCCCGGGACGACCCGGTTGCCGTCGAGGAGGACGATGTTGCGGTTGGCGCCGATGCCGCGAAGGTTGACGAACGACTGGCCGCCGTTGCCGTTGTTGACCGCGGAGCCGATCGACGGGACAGCGCCCGGAAGCTCGCGAAGCAGTTCTTCGGCGACGTTGGCGTTCTGAAGCTCGATTTCGTCCTGACCGATAACCGAGATCGGGCTGGAAGACGTGAGGTTCGGGTTGCGGATCAGCGTACCGGTAACGACGATGTCGTCGCCCTGGGTCTCGTCGGTGGCCTCGGTGTTGCCGGGCTCATCCTGGGTCGCTTCCACAGGCTCGGCGACCTGCGCAAAAGCCGGATTGGCGAATGCCGTGCCGGCGATCACCGTCGACGCGAGCAGAGTATCCCTGAACAGTTTCTTAGACATGATGTCCCCTTCGTGCGGCGCGGGCGCGCCCTTCGGATTTGAAAAATGATGCCGGTTTTCCGGTCGTACCCCCGCCGTGTAGGGAAAGTCACAGCCTCTAGGCAACGTCTCGCAGGCGGAACGGACCCGAAAATGACGGGTATGTTGCAAATGGGGCACATGCGATTGCGCCGCTGCCCACGCAGCCATAGACTGAGGGAATTGGGCCATGGCTTTGGGGAAACGTGATGAAATGGAAGGCGGCGGTTGTTGTTCTGGCGGGTCTCGCGGCGGCGGGTGCGGCATCGGCGAATGCCGCTCCCCCTCAGTCTCCCATGGTGAACGCGCTCGCGAAATGCCGGGCGGAGAGCGACGATGCGGCGCGGCTTCGCTGTTACGACGCCGCCGCGGCGGCGCTGACCGACGCGTCGGCAAGCGGCGACATCGTGGTCATCGACCAGGAGGATGTGCGCAAAACGCGCCGTTCCTTGTTCGGCTTCAGCGTTCCCAAGCTGCCGTTTTTCAGCGGCGACGACAGCGCCGGCGAGCAGCAGAGCGAAATCAACGCCAAGATCGCCCGCAGTTCCGCCCTCGCCAACGGCAAGTGGCAGATCCGGCTGGAGGACGGCGCGGTGTGGGAAACCACCGAATCCTCGTCGTACATTCGGCCGCCCAAGCCGGGCAACGACGTGGTCATCAAACGCCGCGCGCTTGGCAGCTACATGATCCGCATCAACGGCCAGCGGCCCTTGCTTGCCAAGCGGGTGGGCTGAGGCCGCGAGGCCCTGCCCCCGACCCGCCCCGCCGGTTTCTCGCTTTAGCCGCGGCGTTCGGCTGCAACCGAAGCTTGGGCAGTGGCATAGGCTTCCTGCCGCTTGACGCTCCAGTACCGCAGTTCTTCGAGCAATATCGGCTGCCCGGTTGCGGCGCAGCGGACATGATCGCCCGCGCTCAGCACGCGAAAGGTGCCCGGCATATAATGGACCCGCGCCTCGCGGCCCCCATTGGACATCAGCATCGGCAGAAGCCCCCTAGATAAGCTTGGGCTGGTCGCCCGCGACCGGCGCCCGATAGGACGGGCGGCGCGGCCGCTCAACCCCCTCCCCCACGGCGGCATCCACCTGCCCATCCGCGAACACGAGGCGAAGCTTGCCGGCGGATCTGGCGGTGGCGGCGGACATCAGGGTGTGGCCGTTGCGGTCCTCCACCCGGGCATAGCCGCGCTCGAGCGGCTTGTTGGGGTGGGCGAGTTGCGCCACCCGCCAGAGCGCGTCGAGCCGCTCGCGCCCACGGCGGTGCGCGGCGGCGAGGAGATTGGGGCGAAGCGCTCCGGCGGCGCGGCCGAGTTCGCCGCGGGCGTGGCCCAGGCGGGTGCCGAGCGCGCGGGGGAGGCGATCGGACAGATCGTCGAGCCGCTGGCGCTGCGGGGAAAGGAGGTTTTCCGGCTCCGGCAAGTGGCGGGCGCAGGCTTCGAGCCGTTCCGTCAGCCGCTCGACCCCCTTGCTGGTGCAGCGGTGCATGCGCTGGCCGGACTCCCGAAGCTGGGCGATGAGCTCGCTGCGTACCGGTACCGCGATCTCGGCCGCGGCGGTCGGCGTCGGGGCGCGCATGTCGGCGGCGAAGTCGCACAAGGAGGTGTCGGTCTCGTGCCCGACGGCCGAGATGATCGGAATGGAGCAGGCGGCGACGGCGCGCACCACCTCCTCCTCGTTGAAGGCCCAAAGGTCCTCGATCGAGCCGCCCCCGCGGGCGACGATGACGAGGTCCGGGCGCGGCACCGGGCCGCCGGGCGCAAGCGCGTCGAACCCGCGCACCGCCGCGGAGATCTGCGCCGCCGCGGTTTCGCCCTGCACCTGCACCGGCCAGACAATGACGTGGCACGGGCAACGATCCTCCAGGCGGTGGAGGATGTCGCGGATCACGGCGCCGGTGGGCGAGGTGACGACGCCGATGGTTTTTGGCGCAAAGGGAAGCCGCTTCTTGCGCTCCGGATCGAACAGGCCTTCGGCGGCGAGCGCGCGGCGGCGCTTGTCCAGGAGGGCCATCAGGGCGCCCTGGCCGGCAAGCTCCAGCCGCTCGATGACGATCTGGTAGCGCGAGCGGCCGGGATAGGTGGTGAGCTTGCCGGTGGCGATCACCTCGATGCCGTCCTCCGGGCGGAAGGGCAGAGCGGCGGCATTGGCCTTCCACAGCACGCCGTCGATCACCGCCTTGTCGTCCTTGAGGCAAAGGTAGCAGTGGCCGGACGCGGCCCGTTTCCAGCCGCTGACTTCGGCGCGGACGCGGACGTAGCCGAACGCGTCCTCGACGGTGCGCTTGAGCCGCGAGGAAAGCTCCGACACGGTCAAGGCCGGTGCGTTGTCCCCCGGGGTTTCGGTTGCTAGGAGCCGGGCATCATCGGGGAGCCGAGGCTCGTCTAAGGAAAAGTCGTTCATGAATGTCCTGCTGCTTGGCTCCGGCGGCCGCGAACATGCGCTTGCCTGGAAGCTCGCGCAATCGCCGCGCATGGGCAAGTTCTTCGCCGCGCCGGGCAATCCGGGCATAAACGAGCATGCCGCGCCCGTCGATATCGACATCGCCGATCATCGCGCGGTGGTGGACTTTTGCCGCAGGAATTCGGTGGGGCTGGTGGTGATCGGGCCCGAGGCGCCGCTGGTCGACGGACTGGGCGACAATCTGCGCACGCTGGGGTTCTGCGTGTTCGGGCCGAACAAGGTGCCGGCGCAGCTCGAAGGCTCCAAGGGCTTCACCAAGGATCTGTGCGCGCGGTACGGCATTCCCACGGCCCGCTACGCCCGCGCATCCGACCGGCTGGCGGCGGAGGCGGCACTGGGGGACTTCTCGCTGCCCGTGGTGATCAAGGCGGATGGATTGGCGGCGGGCAAGGGCGTGGTGATCGCCGAGACCGCCGAGGAAGCCGATGCGGCGATCCGCGACATGTTCGACGGCGGCTTCGGCGCCGCGGGCGGTTCGGTGGTGATCGAGGAATTCCTGGAGGGCGAGGAAGCGAGCTTCTTTGCGATCACCGATGGGACAACCATCCTCCCCTTCGGATCGGCGCAGGACCATAAGCGCGTCGGCGAGGGCGATACCGGGCCGAACACGGGCGGCATGGGTGCGTACAGCCCGGCCTCGATCCTGACAGCGGAGCTTGAAGCCCAAGCCATGGAGAAGATCGTACGTCCGACGGTGGACGCGCTGGCGGCGCAGGGCACGCCTTATTCGGGCATGCTGTACGCGGGGCTGATGCTCACCGCCGAGGGACCGAAGCTGATCGAGTACAATGCCCGCTTCGGCGATCCGGAATGCCAGGTGCTGATGATGCGGCTTGAGAGCGACCTGCTTGAGCTGCTCCACACCACCGCCAGGGGCCGCCTTGCCGAGGCGGAGCCGCCGCGCATGCGGGGCGGCGCGGCGCTGACGGTGGTGCTGGCCGCGAATGGTTACCCGGGCACTCCGGAGAAGGGCGGCGAGATCGCAGGCATCGAAGCCGCCGAGGCAAAGGGCGCCAAGGTGTTTCATGCCGGCACTGCGCTGCAGGGCGGCAAGCTGGTTGCGAGCGGTGGGCGGGTGCTGAACGTCACCGCGCTTGGCGGCACGGTGGCGCAGGCGCGGGAGCGCGCTTATGCGGCGGTGGACGCCATCGCTTTTCCCACCGGCTTTTGCCGGCGCGACATCGGCTGGCGGGAACTGGCGCGGGGCGGCTGAATTGCTATGGGTGGGCCAAAGGAGGCGGACACGATGACCCGACCGATCAAATTCCTCATCGGCCTTGCCGCGGCCGTGCTTCTTGCCTGGATCTGGCACGGGCCGGCGGGCCAAGGCGAAAAGCTGGTCAACCGCATCGACAAGGATGCAAAGGTGCTGGTCGCGGCCGCCGAGTTGCCCGGGACGGCGGTGCGGACGGAACGCAATCCGCTGACTCGCGGGCTGGTCCTGTCCGGCCCCGCCAACGAACTTCAGCGCGAGGGCCTCGGCAGCCAGAACGGGGTCAAGGATTATGCCCGCGCGGTGGACGGCGTCGGCAACGTGCGCTGGGACGACGAGCCGGCGCGCTTCGAATTGCCGCTGCTTGCCGAAACGGCCATCGTCGCGGCGCTTGGGTTCCTGATCGGCTTCGGCCTTGCGACGCCGCTCTTCAACCGCCGCCGCAAGTCGAGCTACCTGGACTGAACTGAAAGGACGAAGCCGCATGTGGACCGTCGCAACGAACTCGCCGCTCCTCCTTTCTTTGGCCGTGGCGCTTGGCGTCGCCGTCGCCTGGTGGGCCCGGCGCCCCCGCACTCCCTGATCTTGGAAGGACCACAATGAATCTCGACGGGAATACCCTCCTAATCGTCGCGGGCATCGCCGCGGTTCTGATCATCCTACTGGTGCTGCTCGCCCGCCGCGGCCGGGCCGACGGCGCCCTTTCGGGTGAGGATCGCCGGGCGGATGCGCCCGAGGCGCCGGAGGGCCGCGCGATCACCGACGAAGGCGCCGCGGCGGCGCGCAACGTCGCGGGCGACATATTGGGCGTCGAGCGCGAACTGCGCATCGAGCCCGCGGACGGCCCCGCCGACAATCTCCAGACGCTGAAGGGCGTGGGCCCGAAGCTCGCCGCCCAGCTCAACGACGCGGGCATTACCCGCTTCGACCAGCTTGCCGGGATTTCGCCCGCCGAGCTTTCGCTGCTCGATTCCAAAATGGGTGCGTTTCGCGGCCGGCTGGAACGCGACCGGGTGGTGGAGCAGGCCGCCTTTCTCGCCCGCCAGGACCGCGACGGTTATGAAGCGATCTTCGGCAAACTGGGCAGCGCGGCCTAGATTTCGGGCCGCCCCGCCCGGCGCCGGCGGACCACTTCGCTCGCCAGCAGCTTGTCGATCTTGAACCCGTCCATGTCGACGATTTCGAACCGCCAGCTCCCAAAGGAGAAACGCTCGCCGACCTCGGGGATGTGCTTCAGCACGGACAGCGCGAACCCTGCCGCCGTTGCATAATCCCGGTCTTCGGGAAGGTTGAGGCCGAGCTGGTCGGCAAGCGCATCGGCGGGAAGCGAGCCCGACACCCACCAGCTTCCGTCGTCGCGCTCCACCAAAGGCGGGTCGGTGCCTTCCTCGGCGTCCGACGCGAACACGCCGGCAAGCGCGGAAAGCAGATCGGCCGGAGTCACCAGGCCTTCGAAATGGCCATATTCGTCGTGCACGAAGGCGACCGGCACGTCGGCATCGCGCAGCACGGCAAGCGTGTCCATCGCGTCCATCTGGTCCGCCACAACCGGCGCCGTGCGCATCAGGGCGCGCAGGTCGAGCGCCTGGCCGTCGATAAAGGCGGTAACGATGTCGCGCGCCTGGACGACGCCGACCAGATTGTCGACCGAGCCCTCGGCCACCGGCAGGCGGCTGTGCGGCGTTTCGCGGAGCGCAGTGCGGATCTCCTCGGGCGTGGCGTCGATATCGACCCAATCGACTTCGGTGCGCGGCGTCATCACTTCGCGGGTCGGGCGGTCGGCCAGGCGGACGACGCCGGAGATGATCGCCCGCTCATATTCCTCGAGCACCCCGGCGCTGTGCGCTTCGGCGACCACCAGGTGCAGTTCCTCGGCGGTGACCGCCTTGGTCTCCTCGCGGTTGAGGCGGAGCAGCCGGAAGATCAGCGCGCTGGTCTTGTCGAGCAGCCAGACCAGCGGCGCCGTCACGCGGGCGACCAGCAGCATCGGCGGCGCCATCACCGCGGCGATGCCTTCGGGGGCGCGGAGCGCGAATTGCTTGGGCACCAGTTCGCCGATCACGAGGGACGCATAGGTGGTGATCATGATCACGATGGTGAAGCCAACCGTCTGCGCGGTGTCCGGCGCCACGCCGAGCAGGGCGATTCGCTGGCCGGTGGGGCCGCCAAGGCTTGAGCCCGAATACGCGCCCGCCAGAATGCCGATCAGGGTAATCCCGATCTGCACGGCCGACAGGAACCGCCCGGGTTCCGCGGCAAGATCGAGCGCCGTCTGCGCGCCGCGGCGGCCGGATTTGGCAAGCGCCTTGAGCCGCGGCTTGCGCGACGAGACGATCGCGAGCTCCGCCATCGCGAACACGCCGTTCAAGCCCACAAGCAGCAGGATCACGACAACGTCGAACCAGGGAAACGGCTGAAGGGCGGGGGATGGCGGCATGGGCGCGGCCTTTCTTTAGCGCCAAGCCTTTCCCCGCCACAACCACTTCCTCACCGCCCTTCCGGAGCCGAAATGGAACCTTGGCGAGTGATTGGCGGTTGAATGGGTGGTTTTCGGACCAGACCCCCACAGGGATAAGGATTCAAGTATGCGTATCAACAAACGTATTTTCGGAAGCATGGCCGCTGTTGCACTGCTTTCCACCACCGCCTGCGTCACCAATCCGGAGACCGGCAAGAGCGAGCTTTCGCAAAAGGGCGCCATCGGCGGCGTGCTCGGCGCGGTTGCCGGATACTTTGCCGGCGACATCATCGGCGGCAAGCGCGACCGCACCGAAAAGGCGATCGGCGCCGGCGTCGGCGCAGTCGCTGCAGCCGCGATCGGCACCTATATGGACCGCCAGGAGGCCGATCTGCGCCGCCAGACCCAGGGCACCGGCGTGGTCGTCGAGCGCGAGGGCGACGAGCTCCTGCTGACCATGCCGTCGGGAATCACCTTCCCGGTCAACAGCTACCAGATCCAGCCGCAATTCTATTCGGTGCTCGATCAGGTCGCGACCACGCTGAACGCCTACCCCTCGACCCTGATCGACGTGTACGGCCACACCGATCCGTCGGGCGGCGATGCGATCAACGTGCCCTTGTCGAAGAACCGCGCCGAATCGGTTGCCAATTACCTGACCCAGCGCGGCATCAACCGCACCCGGATCGCCACCCAGGGCTTCGGCTCCAGCCAGCCGATCGCAAGCAACGCGACCGACATGGGCCGCCAGCAGAACCGCCGCGTCGAGCTGCGCGTGGTGCCGATCAGCCAGGGCCAGTAAGCCCTTCGCCGATGTGAATATGGGAGGCGCCGGAGCGATCCGGCGCCTCCCCTCATGCGTTTCTCCCGCGTTCAGCGCTTTTGTGGCAGAAAGGCGCATGGCTTTTGCCGCCCTCCGCCGGAAGGACCGCGCCGCTGCAATTGCGGGCGCCGCGCTGTTCCATGCGCTGCTCTTCTACGCGCTGCTGGTCGGGCTTCGGGGCGAGTTCCAGGGCGCTCAGGAGGCGCGGCTAAAGCTCATCCCTCTGCAGGCGCTGCCCCCACCTCCGCCGGTTGTCACCGTGCCGAACCGTCCGACGCGGACGGAAGAAGGCGCGGCCGCCCCGCCGAGCCTCAAGGCCAATCCCTCCCCCATTGTAGCGCCGCCCACGCCGCTGCCGGTGCCTTCCATTCTCCCCACCGTTCCCGAACAGGTGCCGGTGCCGCCGGGTCTCGCTGCATCGGCGGGAGTGTCGACGGTTGACGGGACTGGCTCCGGCATGGGCGGCCAAGGCCTTGGCAGCGGCAGCGGCGGCTCGGGCCTTGGCTCCGGCGGCGGCGGGGCCCGCCTTGCCGAGCGAATCGCCGGCGGCATCGCCAACCGGGACTATCCCCGCTCCGCCCTGCGCGCCCGTGCCCAAGGCAGCGTCGCGGTGCGCTTCACGGTGCGTACCGATGGGCGGGTGGGCGGCTGCGCTGTCATGCGCTCCAGCGGCCACGCCGAGCTCGACGACGTCACCTGCCGCTTGATCGAAAAGCGCTTCCGCTACCGCCCCGCGCTCGACGCCGCGGGCCGTGCCGTGCCGGCGGTTCAGCATAAGAGCTTCGACTGGTTCGTGCCCGCCGCCCTTTAGGCGCCGCGCCGGTCTCGGAAGAACGCCTTCAGCATCTCGCCCGCTTCTTCCTCGCCGAGGCCGGCATAGACTTCGGGCGCATGGTGGCATGTCGGCTGGGAAAACAGCCGCGGCCCGTGCAGCACCGCGCCGCCCTTCGGGTCCGCCGCCGCGAAATAGAGGCGCCCGATCCGGGCAAGCGCGATCGCGCCGGCGCACATCGCGCAAGGCTCCAGGGTCACCCACAGGTCGCACTCATCGAGCCGGGAGGTGCCGAGCGCCGCCGCCGCGCTGCGCAGCGCCACCATCTCGGCATGGGCGGTGGGATCGCTGTCCAGCCGCATCCGGTTGCGGCCGACGCCAACCACCTCGCCGCGGCGAGTCACCACCGCGCCGACCGGCACTTCGCCGGCCGCCGCAGCGGCGCGCGCTTCGTCGAGCGCCGCGCGCATCGGATCGGAAAAGGAGCGGGCCATGAGCGACGCTGCTAGCGCGCCCCGGCCCGCCCCGGAAGAGGCGTTACTGCGCGTTGCCCTGCGCCGGAGCGGGAGCGGGGGCCGGGATCGGAACCGGCGCGGGCTGGGCGTTGCCTTTGTCGATGGTGACGTTGGGCAGTTCGACCTGCCGGGTGGCCGTGCCGACGGTGGGCATCTGAACGTTGGTCGGCGCCGTGCCGATATCGACGTCGTTGATCTTGACGTTGAGCCCCGGCGACTGCGTCTGCGGCGTCGGGGTGATATCCACCAGCCCCGTGGCCACCGCGCCGATGGCGAGAATGATGAGCAGTGCGACAATGAGCAGGATCGTACGTAACATGGATCAGCCTCTCGCTTTTACCGAACAACACATCTTGGCACATTTCGGTTGCACACCCGCAACGATCCTTTTGCGCCCGCCCAGCGAGGCGAAAGGTTGACGCCCGGCCCGTGAGAGGCTATCCGCGCCCCCGCTTTACCGGGCATTTTCATGCCCCGCATCATATCAGGACGAGAGTATCATGTCGCGCATTTGCGAACTGACCGGCAAGGGCCGGCAGGTGGGACACAATGTTTCCCACGCCAACAACAAGACCAAGCGCACGTTCCTGCCGAACCTGCAGAACGTGACGCTGATCAGCGACTCGCTGGCCCGGGGCGTCAAGCTGCGCGTGTCGATGAACGGCCTGCGCTCGGTGGAGCATGTCGGCGGCCTCGACAATTGGCTCACCAAGACTTCGGACGAGAAGCTCAGCCTCAAGGCCCGCCGCCTGAAGCGCGAGATCGCGAAGAAGGTCGTCGAGACCGCAGCGGCCTGATTCGCCCTTCGAGGCGGATCTCTCCTTATAAGATGAACTTGAGCAGCAGCGTCCTTTGGATGCTGTTGTAATTGTTGTCGGACGTCATCCACAGGATGTCGCGTCCGCCTTCCCGTGTGACGCTCAGCCCCTCCATGTTATCGGCGAGCGGCCAGCCGAGATCGGCGATCTCCGCGCCCTCGATCAGCCCGCCGGCGTGCGTCGCGGGGATCGGCGCCTCCAGAACCTTGGCGACGAACCCGCCTCTGAAGATATTCACCCGGCGGTTGAGCAACAGCATCCGCCCGTCCGGCGCCAGCGCGGCGTCGGTGATCCGGTAGCCTTCGGGCGGGTGGTAGCGCATCTTCACGGAGCGCGTGCCGGGCGCCGCCGGGTCCCCCAGAAACATCAGCACGTCGCTAATCCCGCCTTTGCCTTCCGAAAAAATCAGGAAGCGGCCGTCGGGGAGCCGAAGCATCGCCTCGCCGCCGTTGTTCGCGCGCCAATCCTTCATCGCCTCGGGCTTTGCAAATGAGTCCCGCCGCCAGCCGTCGCGGTGATAGCGGATCGCCAGATTGCGCCGCTCCAGCATCACCCAGGCAAGCGGGCCGAGCACCGCCATTGCCTCGACATCGCGGTCAGCCTTTGAATCGGCGGACGCGCCCATGCCGGGCGTGAGCGAAACCTGCGCCCGCACCGTTGCCGCTTTTCCGGGCAGCGGGAAGCGGATCAGCCAGCCCGAATCGCTGAACGCCGTCGCCTGCCCGCCCTCGACATGAAGCGCCGAAAGGCCGCCGAAGCGCGGATCGTTGCTGGTCAGCGACCAGGCGCCCTCAAGCCGCAGCCGACCCGAGAGGCCACCGACATTCCCCACCCGCTCAAAGGTGACGAAGCTGACCGCGGGCGGCGGCGGCGCGGGGGTGATGACGTTGGGCGCATGGCTGCCGAGGACCACAAGGAACAGGATCGCGGAAAGGGCGGCACGGACACGCATGCGCCGCTTCTAACAGGTGAACGGCGGCTGACGAGGCCATTCAGGACCGGCTCAAGCCCGCGGCGGCATAAGGGCTTCAACGACGAAGGCCAGCGTCTTCGTCCGATGCGAATTTTCAGGAGTTCCGCCATGTTGAAGAAGTTCACGCTCTCCGCCGCCGCTGCCGCCGTCGCCTTTGTCGCGCTTCCGGCCGCCGCCCAGGCCCGCCACAACGATTACGGCAACCGCTACGAGCAGTCGGTCCGCTACGACCAGTACAGCAACCGTGGCTACGACGATCGCGGTTATGACAGCCGTGGGTATGACAGCCGCTACAGCAGCCGCGGCTATGACGATCGCGGCTACAGCAGCCGCGGCTATGACGACGGCTACGGCTATCGCGGCAACAACAACAACCGTTGCAGCGGCACCACCGGCACCATCGTCGGCGGCGTTGCCGGTGCACTTGGCGGCCGTGCCATCGACCGCAGCGGCAATCGTTATTCGCGCCGCGGCAGCGGCACCACCGGTGCGATCCTCGGCGGCGCCCTCGGCGCGCTGGTCGGCCGCTCGGTGGACAAGTCGAGCTGCAACAACACCCGCCGCTACTACCGCTAAGGCGCGGCGCCTAAAGTTTGAGTAACCCCCTTGTAGCGTTTCGGGGGTCAGGGGCCCGGCATTCCCAAGGGAGTGCCGGGCCCTTTGTTTGTGTGCGGGAGATCGGGGGCGTGTGGCTTCGCGCGGCGGCCGTTTGCCCTTAGCCGTCACCCCGGACTTGATCCGGGGTCCACCTTCTTTCCTCCCCACCCGCCGCCAGAAGAAGGTGGATGCCGGATCAAGTCCGGCATGACGGAAGTGGTTTCACGGGTGGCCGAACCTTTCCGAAGGGTCCCTAGGGCGTGTCGAACAGGCTGGCGAGTTGTTCAATCATGGTGCCGCCGAGCTGTTCGGCGTCCATGATCGTCACTGCCCTCGCATAGTAACGCGTCACGTCGTGGCCGATGCCGATGGCGCAAAGCTCGACCGGCGAGCGCGCCTCGATCCAGCCGATCACCTGGCGAAGGTGCCGCTCGAGGTAGGTGCCGCTGTTCACGCTGAGCGTCGAATCGTCGACCGGGGCGCCGTCGGAGATCACCATCAGGATCCGGCGCTCCTCCGAGCGGGCGATCAGCCGGTTGTGCGCCCACATCAGGGCTTCGCCGTCGATATTCTCCTTGAGCAGCCCTTCGCGCATCATCAGGCCGAGGTTCTTGCGGGCGCGGCGCCACGGCTCGTCGGCCTGCTTGTAGACGATGTGGCGAAGGTCGTTGAGCCGGCCGGGCTGCGGCGGGCGTCCGGCAGCAAGCCATTGCTCGCGCGATTGCCCACCCTTCCAGGCGCGGGTGGTGAAGCCCAGCACCTCGACCTTGACGCCGCAGCGCTCCAGCGTGCGCGCCATGATGTCGGCGGAGATCGCCGCGATGGAGATCGGCCGGCCGCGCATCGAGCCTGAATTGTCGATGAGGAGCGTGACCACCGTGTCGCGGAATTCGGTGTCGCGCTCGATCTTGTAGGACAAGGAGTGCGCCGGGTTGACCACCACCCGGGCAAGCCGCGCCGCGTCGAGCAGGCCTTCCTCCTGGTCGAAATCCCAGCTTCGCGACTGCTGCGCCATCAGGCGGCGCTGGAGGCGGTTGGCGAGCTTGGTGACGGCGCCCTGGAGGTGGGTAAGCTGCTGGTCGAGATAGGCGCGAAGCCGGGTCAGCTCGGCTTCGTCGCACAGCTCGGCGGCTTCCACGACCTCGTCATATTTGCCGGTAAAGACCCGGTAATCGAAGGCGGGCGGCAGATCGGACAGCGGCCGGTTGGGGCGGACGGGGAGCATGCCCTCCTCGCCGTCCTCGCCCATGCCTTCGTCGCCTTCGGCCATTTCCTGTTCGGAAAAGTCGCTCTCGCTGTCCTCGTCTGACGAGTCGCCCTGCTCGACCCGCATTTCGGCCTCGCCTTCGCCCCCGCCGGCCTCGTCTTCCTGCTGATCGTCGCCTTCGTCCCCTTGGTCCGTCTGGTCGCCGTCCCCGTCGAGATCGCCATCCGGATCCTTTTCCGCGTCCATCTCCGCTTCGACCAGCTCCAGATCCTGGAGCACCTTGGTGGCGAGCGCGGCGAAGGCGGCCTGGTCGTCGATGGCGAGGCCCAATGCGTCGAGATCGGCGCCGGCCTTGTTCTCGATCCAGTCGGCGACGAGCTTGAGCCCGCCGAGCGCGGCTTGGGGCGGCGCGGCGCCGGTGAGGCGCTGGCGCACGATCAGGCCGAGCGCGGTGGAGAGCGGCACTTCCGCCTTGTTGCGGGCGCGGGTGATCGGATCGGTCCGCATCCGCATCTCGGCCGCCTGCGCGAGGTTCTCGCGCACGCCGGCCATCGCGCGGGCGCCAAGCGCCTCGACCCGAGCCTGTTCGGCGGCGTCGAACACCGCGCGGGCGATGTCGTCGGTAGGCGCGCCGCGGGCGTGGAGCGTGGCGTTGTGGTGGCGAAGCTTGAGCGCCGCCGCATCGGCATAGCCGCGCGCTTCGGCAACTTCGCGGGCGGGCAGCGTTCGGCCGGGCATCGGCACCTTCACCGCCTTGCCCGACGCGCCGGGCGCGTCTGCGGTGAAGCTGAGCTCCACCTCGGGCTCCCGCGCGATGGCGCGTGCGGCGCCGCTCAGCGCCTGACGGAACGCTTCGAGGGGGTTGTCGTCCTTAGCCACTTACCCTCTCCCCTTCAGGGAGAGGGGGGGACCCATTGCGCCAGCAATGGGGGGGGTGAGGGCACGGCGCGAAGGCAAGAACACTTGCCCTCACCCTCCCACCCGGCGTTGCCGGGCGGGTCCCTCCCTCTCCCTGAAGGGGAGAGGGGCCATTCACTTCTTCCCCACCACGCTCTCGGGGAGGTCCTTGCCGAAGACGCGCTGGTAATATTCGGCGATCAGCGAGCGTTCGGCTTCGTCGCATTTGTTGAGAAAGGTGAGGCGGAAGGCGAAGCCGATGTCGTTGAAAATTAGCGTGTTCTGCGCCCAGCTGATCACCGAGCGCGGGCTCATTACCGTGGAGATATCGCCGTTCATGAAACCCTGACGGGTGAGATCGGCGACCTTGATCATCCGCTCCACTTCCTGGCGGCCGCCGACATGGTCGTACTCGCCCGATTTGGCGAGCACGATCCGCGCCTCGACCTCTGCGGGGAGGTAGTTCAGCGTCACGACGATATTCCAGCGGTCCATCTGGCCCTGGTTGATCTGCTGGGTGCCGTGATACAGGCCGGTGGTGTCGCCGAGGCCGACCGTGTTGGTGGTGGCGAACAGGCGGAAATAGGGGTGGGGCCGGATCACCCGGTTCTGGTCGAGCAGGGTGAGCTTGCCCTCAGTCTCCAGCACGCGCTGGATGACGAACATCACGTCCGGGCGGCCGGCATCATATTCGTCGAACACGAGTGCCGTTGGCGTCTGCAGCGCCCAGGGCAAAAGGCCTTCACGGAATTCGGTGACCTGCTGGCCATCCTTGAGCACGATCGCGTCGCGGCCGATCAGATCGATTCGGCTGATATGGGCGTCGAGGTTGATTCGGATCAGCGGCCATTTGAGGCGCGCCGCGACCTGCTCGATATGGGTGGACTTACCGGTGCCATGGTAGCCCTGGACCATGACTCGGCGGTTCTTGGAGAAGCCCGCGCAGATCGCGAGCGTCGTGTCCGCGTCGAAGACATAGGCGGGATCGAGATCCGGCACCCGCTCATCGGCTTCGGAGAAGGCGGGCACTTCCATGTCGCTGTCGATGCCGAACAGGTCGCGCACCTTCACGATCTTGTCGGGGGAATCCATGACGAGGCCGCCGCGGCTGGCGGGGTTGGCATTGGCGAGGTCGGCCATTGTCTCTCTTTCAGTATCTTGAATCAGGCGAACGCTGGGCGGGATTTGAGCTGCGTATAAGCTTCGATGACGGCCTGCAAAGCCTTCTCGTGGGTGCGGTCGCCGCCGTTGCGGTCGGGGTGATATTTGCGGACCAGATCGGCGTAGCGCTGGCGAAGCAGGCGGCGGTCGGTGTCGGTGCCGAGGCCGAGGATGCGCAGCGACTGGCGATCCTTGTCGCTGAGCTCGCGGCCGTCGCCGCGCGGCCCCTCGGCGGCGGCGGCACGGCGGAAGCGGGCGCCGATCGCGTCGAGGGGATCGGTGAAGTCCGCCCATTTCGGCGGCCGGTCGCCGCCGCCGGTTGCGAAGGCGCGGGTCTCGCGGTCCCAGCCGCCATAAGGCGTCTGCGCGTTCTCGATCTCGTCGGCGCTCATGCCTTCGAAATAATTGTAGCCCGAATTGAATTCGCGGATGTGATCGAGGCAGAGCCAGCGCCACTCGCCGGGCCCGTCGAAATTGGAGCGGCGCGCGGAGGGCGCGCGGAATTCGCCGGTGCCGTCGCAGCCCGGATAGGCGCAGAAGCCGTCCCTGTCCGTTCGGCCGTGAAACCGCGTCTGCCGCTTGCCCTCGGCCGTCACTTGGTGCCTTTCCCAATCAAACCATCTATATATGCGCGATGCCTGACGCTTTCACCGGTCCCGTCGCACGGGAAATCGCCCAACGCCTGGAAGCGGCCCTCGCTCCCGCACGGCTCGTCGTAACCAACGACAGCGAGAAGCATCGCGGCCATGGCGGCTATGACGGATCGGGCGAAAGCCACTTCACGGTCGAGGTGGAGGCGGAGGCGTTTCGCGGGCTGAACCGGGTGGCGCGGCAGCGGGCGGTGAACCATGCGCTTGGGGATTTGCTGACCAAGGAGCGGATTCATGCGCTCGCGATCAAGGCGAGCGCGCCGGGGGAGTGAGGCTCCTTTTGGAGTTTGGCGGCAGCAAAAGACTCGTTGGTTTCCTTCAGTCTCCGGGATCAGTGCCCGCGCCCCTCGACTTCGCTCGGGACGCACGAGGTTTGTTCGGTTAGAAACCCAGTATGACCGACCAGCTCATCCTCCAGACGCTCACCCCTACCACCCACGATCTCGGCGGCTTCAAGGTCCACCGCACGCTGCCGCACAAGGAGCGGACCACCGTTGGGCCGTTCATCTTCTTCGACCAGATGGGCCCGGCGCATCTTGAGGCCGGCACCGGCATCGACGTGCGTTCGCACCCGCACATCAACCTCGCCACGGTCACCTACCTGTTCGCCGGCGCGATCGACCATCGCGATTCGCTGGGCACCTTTGCGACCATCGAGCCGGGCGCGGTGAATTTGATGACCGCCGGCCGCGGGATCAGCCATTCGGAACGCACCCCCGCCGCCGTCCGCCCGGCTGGGCCGGAGCTTTCGGGCATCCAGACCTGGCTCGCCCTCCCGTCCGCCAAGGAAGAGATCGACCCGGCGTTCGAGCATGTCTCCCGCGACCGCCTGCCGGTGATCGACGGCGGCGGCGCCACCGCGCGGGTGGTGATGGGTTCGCTGTGGGGCGCGACCTCGCCGGTGACCTGCCACTCGGAGACGATCTACGCCGACATCCACCTCCAGCCCGGCGGCGCGATGCCGATCGACCCCGAGGCGGACGAGCGCGCCATCTATCTTGCGGAAGGCGAAGCGACGCTGGACGGCATGAGGCTCGAGCCGACGATGCTCTACGTGCTTCGCCCCGGCGTCGCCGCGACCCTGCGCTCGAAGCGCGGCGCCCACGTCATGCTGTGCGGCGGGGCGCCCTTGGACGGGCCGCGCTTCGTGTGGTGGAACTTCGTCTCCTCGCGCCGCGACCGGATCCACCAGGCCAAGGACGATTGGCGCGCCGGCCGCTTCGATCTGCCGCCCGACGACAAAGCGGAGTTCATCCCGCTCCCCGTCGTCACGCCTAAGACGGTGAGCTACCCTTAGAAGCGTAGTATCCCAACGGTAAGAAGCCGTCACTGCAAGGAGCGAAGCTACCCCCGATCCAGTGCGGCGCTCCCCTTGTCACGTCGGACGGATTGCGTTGCACGCCGCTCAGGTTCTAAAAGCAGAACGAAGCGGCCGACGGAGATTGCCGGCCCTAGAAGCTCTCACCGCTCCTTACTGTGCCGAGGTAGCCGCGTAGGACGGATACCGCTCGTATGCGCGCGCGACCACGAGATCGCTCCCGCCCCCGGAACACCTGACCATGAACAGGACGAAGCTGAACCCACCGCCGTGCATCGTGAACAGTGTCGCTTTGAGGGACCGCCCATGACGAGTTGCTACCCGAACGTGGACAGGCGGCTCGCGCTCGCCAAAGTCGTCGTCGAAAATCAGTCTATCGAGTGCCCGCAGCGCTGCGCGCCTAAGCCGAACTGTGGGGAGCCGCGAAAGCGCCCGTTTCAACCCTGAGATGCTGCCCTCTTGAAGACTCATAACCGCCCGCCTCGTCCTGAATCATTGCTCTTGCCCCCGCTGTTTACACCGCCTTCATCACGTCTCAGGACATCCTTAGCGCGGATTATACACGTATTCAACACAAAAGACTTGTTGCGTATGCGCAAACAATATGGGTATAAGGTTGATAGAAGGCATGAATCACGTTGACAAATTGCACATAGGGTCGTAAGGGCCGTGCCCTTTGTCAACCGCCGCCACGGAGGTTGGCTGTGGCGGATGCAAACTTGGGAGACCCAACCAGAGGTGAGAAGACAATGGTAAAGAGGTTAAACATCGAAGTCAGCGACGATGTGGCTGAGCTTCTGTACAGGGTCGCCGAGAGCCAGCAGACGACAATGACCGACATTGTCCGTCGCGCTCTTGCCGTTCTAAAGGCCGCTGAGAAGCAGAAGAAGCTCGGACGAGAGCATTTTGGGTTTGTAAAAGATCCATCGAAGCTTGATGTCGAGCTAGTCGGCGTGATGGATTAATCGCCCGATGCCTAATCCGCCTCAAGAGAGCGTTGACGATTTGTTCCCCCGAAATGCGGTTAGCGAGGTCAAGAGCACGTCATCCGAACCGGAGAACGTGGCAATTCAACGCTTGCAAAATGAGGGGCGAGCTTACTTCCTCGTCGTGTCAATCGCAGGAGTTGTTTTCCTAGTTGTTTTAACAGCGTTGATATATGCGCTATTTAAATCTGGGACAGCCGCCGACACGCAGTCGAAGATCGTTACGGGCCTTATTGTGGCGGTGAGCGCAGCGGGTGGCGTCCTAGCAGGCAAAAAGCTCTAAGCTTTCGGCGGGCGGCGATTTAGGGATCACCGCCCGTTTGCGATTTGAAAGGGCCGCCATCGACCGTCGCCCGGCAGGGCCTTACACAGGTTCAGCGCTTCTTGGGCGCTCGTTTGCTTGCTGGTTGCTAGAATGACGGTAAGGATCCTTTGATGACCGAGGTCGTCCGCCAACGCATTACCCTCTCCACCGGCGTGACGCTGAACGTCGCGCTTGCCGGGCCCGACGACGCGCCGCCGGTGATCCTCCTCCACGGCTTTCCCGAGTCCCACCGCACCTGGCGCAATCAGATTGCCGACCTCGCCCGCAACTACCGGGTGATCGCGCCCGACCAGCGCGGCTTCGGATCGTCCGATAAGCCCGCGGGCGTCGAGAATTATGAGACGGACAAGATCGTCGCCGATGTGCTCGCGCTCGCCGATGCGCTCGAGGTGAAGCACTTCACGCTGGCAGGCCACGATTGGGGCGGCGCGGTTGCGTGGACGGCGGCGCTGACGCACCCGCTCCGGATCAAGCGGCTGATCATCGTCAACGCGCCGCACCCGCTGATCTTCCAGAAGAGCCTGATCGACGACGAAGCGCAGCGCGCCGCTTCGCAGTACATCACGATGTTCCGAAGCCCGCTCGCCGAGGCGGGGATCACCGCGATGGGGCTGGAGACGTTCCTCGATAAAGTGCTGCTCAGCCACGCCGACGCGACCAAGCTCGCGCCCGAGGAGCGGCAGGCCTATCTCGACGACTGGAAGCAGCCCGGTGTGCTGACCTCGATGCTCAACTGGTATCGCGGCTCCAAGATCAAGGTGCCCGCCCCCGGCGAGGAGGCCAAGGCGCCGCTCTGGACCCATGCGCCCTTCCCCGCCTTGCGCATGCCGACTTTGGTGGTGTGGGGCCTCAAGGACACCGCGCTTCTGCCCATCCAGCTCGACGGGCTGCACGATGTCGTCAAGGATCTGCGCATCGTCACCTCCCCGACAGCGAGCCACTTCATCACCTGGGAGGAGCCCGGCACCGTCACCTCGGCGATCCGCGATTTCCTGGCCGAGACCGCCGGCTGAGCCGGTGCGCGGCAGAGCTGAGCCGGTGCCGGGGGAATACGGGGTTGGCCTTCGCCCGCCCCTCCCCCTATAGCGCCCCTCCCATGTCCAAGCCCTCCGCCCGTTCCCGATCGCGTTCCGCCGCGCGCCTTGCCGCCGTTCAGGCGCTCTACCAGCGCGAGATGGAGGGCACCGCGATTCCCACCCTGCTCCACGAATTCCATCACCACCGGCTCGGCGCCACCATCGAGGGCGTCGAGTATGAGGATGCGGAAGTGGACTTCTTCGACGACGTGGTCGCCGGGGTCGGCGCCCGCGAGGCGGAACTGGACGAGCTGATCGCCGGCAAGCTTGCCAAGGACTGGTCGCTGGCCCGCCTCGACCGGCCGATGCGCCAGATCCTGCGCGCCGGGACGTATGAGCTGGTGGCGCGCATCGATGTCCCCACGGGCTCGATCATTTCGGAATATGTCGATGTCGCCAAGGCATTCTACGACAAGCGCGAGGCGGCGTTCGTGAACGGCCTCCTGGACGCTGTGGCCAAGGAAGTGCGTACCGGCGGCTAAGCCGGGTTGAACTGGCGGCACGAGGCTTTATGCCGACGCGCATGGCGACCAGCGAAGCGACCCCGAGCACATTCGTTCCCCGCACCCGCAAGGTGCGGATCCTCGCAACCCTCGGCCCGGCCAGCAACACGCCCGAGATGATCCGCCGGCTGGTGGAATCGGGGGCCGACGCCTTCCGCCTCAACATGAGCCACGGCAGCCACGCCGATCATGCCAAGATGATCGCAATCATCCGCCAGCTGGAGCAGGAGCTCGAGCGGCCGATGACCATCCTTGCCGATCTGCAGGGTCCCAAGCTTCGCGTCGGCCGGTTCGCCGATGGCGGCGCCGTTCTGGAAAACGGCCAGACCTTTATCTTCGACCGCGACGAGGCGGAAGGCGACGCGACCCGCGCCAACCTGCCCCACCGCGAGATTTTCGCGGGCGTTGAGCCGGGCACCCGCCTGCTGATCGACGACGGCAAGATCGTTCAGCGCGTGGTCTCGGCCACCGCCGACCGGATCGAGGCGGTCGTCGAAGTCGGCGGGCGGATTTCCAACAACAAGGGCCTCAACGTCCCCGACGTGGTGCTGCCGCTTGCCGCGCTGACCGACAAGGACCGCGCCGATTTGGTGTTCGCGCTCGATCAGCATGTCGACTGGATCGCCCTCTCCTTCGTGCAGCGGCCCGAGGACGTCGCCGAGGCACGGCGGCTGATCGCGGGCCGCGCCGCCCTCCTCGCCAAGATCGAGAAGCCCGCCGCGATCGACCGGCTCGAGGGCATCCTCGAGCTTGCCGACGCGGTGATGGTGGCGCGCGGCGACCTCGGGGTCGAGCTTCCGCCCGAGCAGGTGCCGCCCTTTCAGAAGAAGATCGTCGAAGCGGCGCGCCGCATGGGCCGCCCGGTGGTGGTCGCCACCCAGATGCTCGAATCGATGATCACCTCGCCCTCGCCGACGCGGGCGGAAGTTTCGGACGTCGCCACCGCGGTGTATGACGGCGCCGACGCGGTGATGCTGTCGGCGGAAAGCGCGTCCGGGCAATTCCCAACCGAAGCCGTGACGATGATGAACCGCATCGCCACCAGCGTCGAGAACGACCCGAGCTACGGCGCCCGCGTCCACTTCACCCAGACCCTGCCCGATCCGACCACCGCGGACGCCATCGCCCACGCGGTGAGCACCATGGTGACCACCGTCGGCGTGGCGGCGATCGTCTGCTTCACTTTCTCGGGTTCCACCGCGCGGCGCCTGTCGCGCGAGCGTCCGGCGGTGCCGATGCTGGTCCTCACCCCGTCCGAAAAGACGGCGCGGCGGCTCGGCCTGCTGTGGGGCGCCCACGCGGTGCGAACGCGGGACGTGGCGTCGTTCGAGGAGATGATCGCCAAGGCCAAGCGCATGGCCTTGCGCCACGGCATCGCCAAGGCCGGGCAGCGGATCGTGATCACCGCGGGCGTGCCGTTCGGGACACCGGGTTCGACCAACGTGATCCACATCGTTCGGCTGGTTGGGGATGAACTCGACCGCTACCGGGCGAGCCAAGGGTAAGTTTTCGAGCGAGCGCCTTCTTACCCCCTCTCCCCTGCGGGGAGAGGGTTGGGGTGAGGGGGCTCTGACTGCGCAGCTACACTCAGGCGCCCGCCGCACCCTTCACTCTACTGCAGAAGCCCCCTCACCCTGCCCTCTCCCCGCAGGGAGAGGGTTCCAGAAATCAGCCCTCCAGCAGCCCCGGCACCCTGTCCAAAATCTCCCGGGCGAGGAAGCCCACCCGGCCGACCTCCTTCGACAGCACCCGCCCGGCCTCGCCGTGCAGGTACACGCCCCACAGGCACGCGGTCAGCGGGTCCGCGCCGCGCGCAGCCAGACCGCCGACGATCCCCGCCAGCGTGTCGCCCGATCCCGACGTCGCAAGCCCAACCCCGCCGCCTTCGAAGCGGAAGGCCCGGCCGTCGGGATGGGCGATGAAGCTGTATTGCCCCTTGATCAACGACACCGACCCGAAGGTCTCCGCCGCCCGCCGCGCGGCGGCAAGCGGATCGGCGTCCACCGCTTCGGGCTCGCACTCCAAAAGCCGCGCCATCTCCCGCGCATGGGGGAGAAGCACGGTGCCGCCCTTCCAGGCGCGGAGCGTCTCCGCGCGAGGCGCAAGCGAGCCGAGCACCGCCGCATCGAGGATCAAAGGCCTGTCGAGACAGGCTGCGAGCAGCGCATCGAGCAGATGCTCCAGCGGTGGCCCGTGCTGCAGGCCGGAGCCCATCACGATCGCCTGCGCTTCCTTGCAGAATTCGAGCAGCGGCTCGATCGCACTGGCGGCGAGGCACCCTTCCTCCGTCTCCTCCAAACCGACCACCCGCGCTTCGGGAATGGCGATGCCGAGCGGAATGGCGATGCTTGCCGCGGTCGCAACCTGCAGCTTGCCGGCACCGGCCCGAAGCCCGGCCACCGCCGCCAGGTAGGCCGCCCCGGAAAGCTCGCGGCTGCCGGCGATCACCAGAATGCGGCCGCGATCCTCCTTGTCGCCATCCTCGGGATGGGCGGGCAGCGGGAAGCGCTCGAGCAGGTCGCGGTCGAGCGCTTCCACGCCGTCGGGCAAAGGCTTGCTCATCGCGCGGCCACCATTGCGTCGGGCTCGGAGGTTACCGGCGCATCCTCCTCGATCAGCGGCGCCGCGAAATTGTAGCGGGCGAGGTTCGGCACGCAGCTTTTCTCGTCATCCGGCTCGAAATCATATTGGCAGACGCCGCAATTGATTACCTCGCCGGCCTTGTCGATCTCCAGGATCTGCGCCTCGTCCATTTCTTCCAGGATGTAGCGCAGGCACAGCACCACCACCTGGTGGCAGACGATCAGCACCCGCCGGTCGGCATGGTGGAGGCTGACCGTGTCGAGCGCGCTCCGGAGGCGCAGGATGACGTCGGCCCAGCTCTCGCCGCCCGGCGGGCGGTGATAAAATTTGCCAAGCAGGGTGCGCTGCTCGGCCTGGTCCGGATATTTCTCGCGCACCCCGGCGGTGGTGAGGCGGTCCCACAGCCCGAATTCGCGTTCGCGCAGGCGCTCATCGACGATCGGCTGGCGTGCCGACTCCGCAACACCGCCGGCCTGGCAGATCGCCTTCGCCGTCTGCCGGGCACGGGTGTAAGGCGAGACCAGCGTCACTTCCGGCCGCTCCTCTTCGGGCAAGGACGCGAACCAGCGGCCGAGCGCATCGGCCTGCTGGTGGCCAAGCTCGCTCAGCGGCACATCGACATCGCGGATCTGGATGTCGATGACACCGAGCCCCGCGGCATCGGCGGCGTCGCGCGCCACATTGCCGGCGCTCTGCCCGTGCCGCACGATCCAGAGCTTTTTCGGCCATCTTTGTCTCATGCCGCGTGAAAGCATGAGGGGCAGGAGAAGTTGCGTGGATTTGTAATCCTCCCCGGTACGGGGAGGGGGACCATGCGAAGCATGGTGGAGGGGGCCCGGAGCCCCGCACTGCACGGAGCCCCCTCCACCGCACTTCGTGCGGTCCCCCTCCCCGTCCCGGGGAGGATTTTTAAAGAAGCCCCTCTTCCAACAACCGCACCCGCAGCCCCTCCGCGCCCTCGAAAAGGTGGGCGCGCATGCCCACAGCCTCGGCGCCTTCGACGTTGATCAGGCGGTCGTCGATGAACAGAGCTTCGTCGGGCCGCAGGCCGAAGCGGTCCAGCGCCAGGAAGTAGATCGCCGGATCGGGCTTCAGCATCTTCTCGGCGCCGGACACGACGATGTCGCGGAAGCGGCGGAAGAAGGCCTCTTCCTTCGCCCGGAACGGCGGCCAGAAGTCGGCGGAGAAGTTGGTGATGGCGAACAGCGGCACGCCCCTTGCGTCGAGCTCTTCAACCAGCGCGTGAACGCCGGGCATCGGATCGGAGATGGTTTCGCCGAAGCGGTCGCCCCAAGCGGAGATGTGCTCGGCATATTGCGGGAATTTGCCGGACAGTTCGTCGGCAGCTTCTCGAAAGGCGCGGCCGCCGTCCAGCGTGTCGTGCCATTCCCACAGCCCGATCTCGTCGATGAAGCGCAGGCGCGCTTCGTCCTCCGGTATCTGCCGGGCGAGAAAGCTTTGGGGATCCCAGCCGTAGAGGACATTGCCGACGTCGAAGACGGCGGCTTTGGGTGCTTCGAGACGGGTCTTCGACAAGCTCAGTCCCTCCTCAGGATGAGCGGTCACCAACCTCACCCGCTCATCCTGAGGAGCCGGTGAGCTTGTCGAACCGGCGTCTCGAAGGACAAGCAGGAAGGGCTTTTAGCCCTGGCGCGCCTTGAAGCGGCGGTTGGTCTTGTTGATGACGTAGGTGCGGCCCCGGCGGCGGATCACGCGGCAGTCGCGGTGGCGCGACTTGAGGGACTTGAGCGAGTTGCGGATCTTCATGGCCTTGAGGACCTTGCCTGTTCTGATTCAAAAGTGCTTGAAAATGAGGCGCCCACCTATGGCCCACGGCCCGCGAAGTCAAGGCTGCCCGCGAGGGCGGGGCTCACCGCACCGGCGCGGGCGCGGGCGGCGCGGTGCCCGGCGGCGGCGCCTTGCCGCGCGGCGGCGGGATCGCGTCCACCGGCCCTTGCGGGTCGTTGGCCGGGGTCTCGGATTTCACGCCGCCAAGGCTCATCCACACGATGATCCCCGCCAAGACAGCGAGGAACGCGAGGAGGCCGAGGCACGAGCGGCGGTTCTGCTTTTCTAGACGCATGGCCCGCCCAACGATTGCGGCGGCGCGTGGCTCCCAAGCTTTTGCACACTTTTCAACGCATTGCGCAGCGTGTTGCGCGCGCCTACCTCCCGGCCATGCTCGACGCCCAGAACGCCCTCGCCGCCCCGTCCGTTATCCGCCGCGAGGCGTATCGGCCGCCCGACTGGCTGGTTTCCGAAATCGCGCTCGACTTCCAGCTCGATCCGGAGCGCACCCGGGTGCGCTCGCGGCTCAGCATCGAGCGCAACGGCACCCACGACCGGCCCCTGCGCCTGGATGCGGAAGCGCTGACGATCCTTTCCGTCACCGTGGACGGCGCGGAATCACCCTACAGCTATGAGGGCGATGTGCTGACCGTCGCCGTGGCACCGGCAAGCGCAACCGTGGAAATCCTCGTCGAGACCGCGCCGCGCGCCAACACCCAGCTCATGGGCCTCTATGAATCAGGCGGCATCCTGTGCACCCAGTGCGAGGCCGAGGGCTTCCGCCGAATCACCCCCTTCCCCGATCGTCCCGACGTGCTCAGCCGCTACCGGGTGCGGATGGAGGCGGACAAAGCGGCCTATCCGGTGCTGCTCTCCAACGGCGACCCCATCGCCCAAGGCGAGGCGGAAGGCGGCCGCCACTGGGCCGAATGGCACGATCCCTTCCCCAAGCCGTGCTACCTCTTTGCCTTGGTCGCCGGCGATCTCGTCGCCAACCGCGACAGCTTCACCACGCGCTCCGGCCGAGGAGTCGCGCTCGGCATCTGGGTGCGCGAGGCGGACCTCGCCAAGACGCAGCACGCCATGGATGCGCTCAAGGCGTCGATGAAGTGGGACGAGGACGCCTACGGCCGTGAGTACGACCTGGCCGTGTTCAACATCGTCGCCGTCGCCGATTTCAACTTCGGCGCGATGGAGAACAAGGGCCTCAACATCTTCAACTCGCGCTACATCCTGGCCGAGGCGGAAACCGCCACCGATGGCGATTTCGACGCGGTGGCGGGCGTCGTCGCGCACGAATATTTCCACAATTGGTCGGGCAACCGGATCACCTGCCGCGACTGGTTCCAGTTGTCGCTGAAGGAAGGCTTCACCGTCTTTCGCGACCAGCAATTCTCCTCGTTCATGGGCTCGGAAGCGGTCAAAAGGATCGAGGATGTGCGCATCCTGCGCGCCGCCCAGTTCCCGGAGGACGGCGGCCCGCTCGCCCACCCGGTGCGGCCGGAAAGCTATATCGAGATCTCGAACTTCTACACGGCAACCGTCTACAACAAGGGCGCCGAGCTGATCCGGATGATGCACACGATGCTCGGCCCGGAGCGCTTCCGCGCCGGCACCGACCTCTACTTCGATCGCCACGACGGCGAGGCCGTGACCTGCGAGGATTTCGTCCGGTCGATGGAGGAAGGCGGCAAGGTCGACCTGACACGCTTCCGCCTATGGTACGCCCAGGCCGGCACGCCTCGAGTCACCGCCGCGCTTGCCCATGACGGCGGCCGCGCCGTGCTGCACCTGACTCAGAAGGTGCCCGCCACCCCGGGCCAGCCCGAAAAGCAGCCCATGCCGATCCCGCTCCGCGTCGCCCTGTTCGACGAACGCTCAGGCGCCAAGCTGGAGGAGCGCCTGGTGCTGCTTGAGGAGGGCGAGGCGGAGATCGCCTTCCAAGGCGTCACCGAACGCCCGATCATGTCGATCAACCGCGGCTTCTCCGCGCCGGTGATCCTCGAAACCAATCGGAGCATCGCCGACCTCGCCTTTCTCTCGGCGCACGACGACGATCCCTTCGCCCGCTACGAGGCGACCCAGCAGCTCATGCTGAACACCCTGATCGATGCCATCGGCGGCAATACACCCGATCACGAAGCCGTGGTGGAAGCCGTGCGCGAGACGCTGGCGGACCAAGCGCTCGATTCGGCATTCGTCGCCGAAGCCGTGCTCCTCCCCAGTGAAGCGTTCCTCGGCGATCACATGCCCGTCGTCGATCCGGAAGCGATCCGCGCCGCCCGCGACGCGCTTCGCCGCCGCCTCGCCGAAGCGCTGGAGCCGCAATGGCGCGCGGCCTACGCCGCCAACGCCGCCAACCGCTTCGAATATTCACCCGCCGCCAAGGGCGCACGCCGCCTGCGCACCGTGGCCCTGAATTATCTGATGTCCGCCGGAGCCCCCGACGCGCCGGCCCTGGCGATGCGCCAGTACGAAGACGCCGACAACATGACCGACCGGCAGGGTGCGCTCGGCGCCCTCGCCAATTCGGATGCGCCCGAGCGGCAGACTGCGCTTGCGGCATTTTACGAACGCTACCGCGGCGACGCCCTCGTCCTCGACAAGTGGTTCACGGTCCAGGCCGTTTCCACCCGCGACGACGCGCTGGAGCAGGTCGAGGCGCTTGCCGCCCACCCCGACTTCACCCTCACCAATCCGAACCGGATGCGGGCGCTGGTCGGCGCATTCGCCTCCAACCAGCGGGCGTTCCACGATCCCTTGGGCCGCGGCTACCGCTTCCTGGCCGACATCATTCTAAAGGTGGATAGCCTCAACCCGCAAACCGCAGCCCGCCTGGTTCCCGCACTCGGCCGCTGGCGCCGCTTCGACGAGGCCCGGCAGGCGCTGATGCGCGCCGAGCTCGAACGCATCGTCGCCACGCCGGGGCTCTCCAAGGACGTGCTGGAACAGGCGTCGAAAAGCCTCGCCCCCTGACCCGCCTCAGTCGGCGGGGTTGTACTTCTTCAGGAAGGCTTCCAGCCGGTCGTAATAATCCTTGTTGTTGACCGGGTCGGAGAGGCCGTGGCCCTCGCCGGCGTAGACCTTGTATTCGTGCGGCTTGCCGGCCTTGGCCAGCGCCGCGGCGTAGAGCGACGATTGCTTCAACGGCACGCGCTGGTCGTCGTCGCCATGGGTGATCAGAACCGGCACCTTGAGCTCGGCCACCCGTTCGATCGGCGAGATGTTGGCAAGCTTGAACCGTTCGTCGCCGCGCACCCGGTCGCGAAACTCCCGCGCCTTGCTTGCGCTTGCAAAGTAGCTGCGGGAATATTTGAGCTGCCGCTGCAGGTCGCTGACCCCCGCGAAGCTCGCCGCGCAGCGATAGCGTTCGGGATTGCGGGCCGCGCCCCACATCGCCGCATAGCCGCCATAGGAACTGCCGACGATGCAGACGCGCTTGGCGTCGGCGATGCCATCCTTGACCAGCCAGTCCATGCCGTCGTCGAGATCGTCCTGCATGGCCCGGCCCCACTGGCCCGTACCCTTGTCCTCGAAACCCTGGCCGTAGCTTCCCGAGCCGCGGAAATTGGGCTGAAGCACCGCATAGCCGCGATTGGCGAGAAGCTGCACTTCCGGATCGTAGTCGCCGACGTCGCGTATTCCATAGGGGCCGCCGTGCGGCAGGACGATCAGCGGCAGGTCCTTGGCCGCACGCCCGGGCGGAAGCGTCAGATAGCCCTGGATGGTGAGCCCGTCGCGCGCCTTGTAGGAAACAGGTTTGGACGCGGCGAGGGCGTAGGGCTTCATCGCTTCGTTGATCGTCGCGAGCCGCTTCATTTTTCCGCTTTCGGGCTGGAAATAATAAAACGTGCCGGGGTGGTTGGCGCTGGTGACCAGCACCAGCATCGAAGTCTTGTCGCGGCTGCTTGCAACGATCCACGCCTCGCGGCCCGCCACCGACTTGTCGATGGCGGCCTGCACCTTCTTCATTTCCGGATCGAACCAGTGCACCCGGTCGCGGACATCGGTGAAGTAGGCCGCGTCCACCGTCTTGCCGTCCCGGGCGGGGCGAAAGCTTCTTACGTCGTTCGCGGGCGCGGCGAAGACCAGCTCGCCCTTGGTAAGCGTCGCGAAATCGAACGCGTAGAGGGCGTCCCGGCCCCCCGCGCCTTCAGAGATCACATAACCCCGGTCGCTGTCCGGCGCGAAGTGCAGGTCGCCGAGCGGCACGTTGTCGCCACGCGAGTTGTTGACGCCGTGAAAGCTCCCGCCCGGGGAACGGTAGATCATCGACCATTTGTCGTGAACACGTTGGTAGCCGATTCCGGCCCGCACCACGCCTGTGCTGTCGGCATACCAGCCGGCGATGCCTTCGCGCGGCATGATGACTTCCTTCATGCCGTTGTTCGAAAGATCGACCCGGTAGACCGAGGGCCAATCGTACGCCGTCTTCTGGATGGAGAGCAGCAGCCAGGCGCCGTCCGGATCAACATAGAGGATGTCGTCGCCCCTCAGGCCCTGTTCGCGCTTGCCGACGAATTCCGATTTGCCGGTTGCGACATCGTAGACGACGAGGCGGGTCGTGTAGGCGTCTTCGGTGAAATAAACCGTGTTCTTGCCGAGGCTGATCAGCACCTTGTTGTCGCCGGCCCAGGAATAAGACGCGATCTCGAAGCCCTTCGGCAGGGCGAACATGCGCTGCTCTCCGGTTTCCACGAAGACCAGGCCGAGGCTGGCCTTGCCGGTGCCACCGAGCATCGCCAGCAGCTTGCGCCCGTCCGGCGACAGCCGCGGACCCGAGAGGAGGGGCGCCTTGGCGAAGACCTCCGTGGGAATAAGCTGCGGCGCGGCCTGTGCCGCCGCCTTTTCGCCGCCCTGCGCGAGCGCTGCACCGGGGGCGCAAAGCCCCGCCACCGCAACCGCGGCAAACCACATCTTCATTCAAAAGCCCCCTAACCAAGTCCCTGAAGCTTAACGCCAAAACGGCGGAAGCCAAGCGGGAAAGGCTAAACCAGGCGAAGTGCGTTGAGTGCGACGATCAGCCCGGCGATCAGGAACAGGATTCCGCCGCCGATTCGGATTGCCTTGACCGGCACCGCGGCCTTGAGCTTCGGCCCAAGCAAGACGGCCGGAACGCTTGCCCCCATCACTCCGGCCGCCGCTCCAAAGGCGGGGAGCAGCATCGAATCGGATCGGGCGGCGAGCGCAAAGGTGATGAACTGGGTGCGGTCGCCGAACTCGGCGAGAAAGACGCCGAGCGCGGCAGCGGCGGCCGCGGGACCGGCGAGGGTCGCCGCATAGTCGGGCGTCTTGCGGGCAATGAAAGCGCAGGCCCCAGCGAAGATCAAGGCGACGCCGAGCAGCAGCGACAGCGCCCGCAATGTGACGGTGCCGTGGACCAGCGTTCCAGCAAAGCCGGCGAAGAGCCCGCTTGCCAAGGCTCCGACGGCGACCCCGATCAGCAACGGCCCGGGGCGGCCGTAGCGGATCGCAAGCGCGAGGATGACGAGCTGGGTCTTGTCGCCCCATTCGGCCAAAGCGGCGGCGATAAAGGCGGGAAGGAGTGCTTCCAAAGGGCGGCCCTACAGCCGCACGGACACGGAGGCGAGCAGCGCCTGGCTTGCCGCCTCGTCGAGCCGGCCGCAGCCGATCGCGTCGCCGAGCCGGGTGAGGTAAAGCGCCGTCGGGCAGCGGCGCAGGTCGCGGCCGCTTTCGCCGACTGCCCGCTCCAGCGCCTCGGCCATGCGAACCACCGGGGTCATGCCATAGCTCGCTGCAAGCACGCGCATGCCTTCCACCTGGACGGCAAAGGCGGCGGCGGAAAGCCGGGTGCCCGTGCGTTGCAGCACCTCCAGCCGGTCGCACAGTTCGCCCCTGACCAGCATCATCGCGTCTTCGCCGTGGTGCATTGCCGCCTCCCGCCTGTGTGGCATTGGAGAGCATGGGCGCTTATGGTTACCGAACGGTTAAAGCCGCCGCGCTTGACATGGCCGTCCGCACGCGGCAGAGGCCCCGGTCAGGGAAGCGGCGCTAAACGGCCGCTTTTTTTCATTCAATTTCCATTCGAGAGGCTGTCATGGCCAAGCCGACTACCGTCAAGATCAAGCTCGTCAGCAGCGCCGACACCGGCTTCTTCTACGTGACGAAAAAGAACCCGCGGAACATCACCGAGAAGATGACCTTCCGGAAATATGATCCGGTCGTCCGCAAGCA
>DASWNA010000019.1:0-21226 GCA_036399475.1 Allosphingosinicella sp. | reverse complement strand
CGCTCGAACGTGGTGAAGCGCGCCCCGCAATCCTCGCACTGGCGGCGGCGGCGGATGGAGGAGCCGTCCTCGGACGGGCGGCTGTCCTTCACCTGGCTGTTTTCATGGGCGCAGAAGGGGCATCTCATAGGTGCAGGGGTTCCTCATCCGCTCATGCTGAGTAGGGGCTGAGCTTGTCCTTCGATACGCGGCTTCGCCAAGCTCAGCCGCTACTCAGGATGAGCGGTAACTACACAAACCCGCTCATGCTGAGTAGGCATTGAGCGAAGTCGAAATGCCGTATCGAAGCACCTCCGGCTCCTCAGAATAAGCGGTGATGGTCACAGGTCCTGATAGATCGGAAACCGCGCGCAAAGCGCACGCACCCGCCCACGCACCGCCTGCTCAACCGCCTGGTTCCCCTCATGCCCATTGTCCCGCAGCCCTTCCAGCACATCGGCAATCATGTCGGCAATGTCCCTGAACTCGGCCACGCCGAAGCCGCGCGTGGTCCCCGCCGGAGAGCCGACCCGGATGCCGCTGGTCTTGACCGGCGGCAGCGGGTCGAAGGGAATGCCGTTCTTGTTGCAGGTGATCGACCCCCGCTCCAGCGCCTCGTCGGCGTCGCGGCCGGTGATGCCGAGCGGCGTCACATCGACCAGCGCCAGGTGCGTGTCGGTGCCGCCGGCGATCAGGTTCGCACCGCGCTCCTGGAGACCGCCGGCAAGCGCCTTGGCGTTCGCGATCACCGCCCGCGCGTAGCTCTTGAAGCCGGGCTGCAGCGCTTCGCCGAACGCCACCGCCTTGCCGGCGATGACGTGCATCAGCGGCCCGCCCTGGAGGCCCGGGAACACCGCCGAGTTGATCTTCTTCGCGATCGCCTCGTCGTTCGTCATCACCATGCCGCCGCGCGGGCCGCGAAGCGTCTTGTGGGTGGTGGTGGTAACGACATGGGCGTGGCCGAAGGGGGAGGGGTGCTCGCCCGCCGCGACCAGCCCTGCAAAGTGCGCCATGTCGACCATGAAGATCGCGTCCACTTCATCGGCAATGGCGCGGAAGCGGGCGAAATCGATGTGGCGCGGATAGGCCGAGCCGCCGGCGATGATCAGCCGCGGCTTGTGCTCCTTGGCCAGTGCCTCGACCTGATCGAAGTCGATCAGGCTGTCCTCGCGCCGCACGCCATACTGGACCGCGTTGAACCACTTGCCCGACATCGCCGGCTTAGCGCCGTGGGTGAGGTGGCCGCCGGCATCCAGGCTCATGCCGAGGATGGTGTCGCCCGGCGTGGTCAGCGCAAGCATCACCGCGCCATTGGCCTGGGCGCCCGAATGCGGCTGCACATTGGCAAAGCCGCAGCCGAACAGCTCTTTCGCCCGCTCGATCGCCAGCGTCTCGACAGCGTCCGAAGGCGCGCAGCCCTGATAATAGCGCTTGCCCGGATACCCTTCAGCGTACTTGTTCGTCAGCACCGAACCCTGCGCTTCCAGCACCGCCCGCGACACGATGTTCTCCGACGCGATCAGCTCGATCTGATTCTGCTGGCGGTCGAGTTCGGCGGCGATCGCTTCGGCCACCGCGCTGTCGGCATCGGCCAGCCGCTCGGTGAAGAAGCCTTCGTGCCGGATGTCGGAGGTGTCGTTGGCGGGACGGCTGCTCATGCGGGCTGCTCCGTGATGGGGGGATTGGAAAGCTTGTCGATGCGCCGCTGGTGGCGGCCGCCGGCGAACGGCGTGGCGAGGAACTGGTCGAGGCAGTCGCGCGCCGTCTCGATGCCAATGATGCGTGCGCCCATGGCAATCACATTGGCGTCATTATGCTCCCGCGCCAGACGGGCGGAGAGCCCTTCCGACACCAAAGCGCAGCGGCAGGCCGGGTGGCGGTTCACCGCGATCGAGATGCCGATGCCGGACCCGCACAAGGCCACGCCGCGGGTCACCTCGCCCTCCGAGATGGCGCGGGCGATGCGATAGCCGTAATCCGGATAATCGACGCTGTCGGTGGACGCCGTGCCAAGGTCGAGCACCTCGAAACCGCGCTCTCCGAGATACGCGACGAGCTGCACCTTCATCTCGAAAGCGGCATGATCGGAAACGATGGCGATACGCTCGGCCACGCGTGCAAACTCCGCTGGGGTGAGACGGTTCTCTAGGGGAGCGAGGCGCGTTTTGCCACCATGGATTGTGGGTTGGGGAAGCATTTCCCCTCCCTTCGCATGGAGCAATCAGAAGGGCGGGGAAGCTGAAAGGGAGGTGTAAGGGGTGGGTTGAGGCTTCAGACCCGGGGTGATGGAAGGAACCCACCCCCGGCCCCTCCCTTTCCAAGTCGGAGTGCTTCCGAAAACCCCACGCGAAGGGAGGGGAGTCCCCTGAGCCCGTTACGCGGCCTCGCGCATCTCCAGCCGGTCCCAGATCTCCACCAAAGCGCCCGTAAGCTCGGCCATCATCGCTTCCGAATGGCTCGGTCCCGGGGTGAAGCGCAGGCGCTCGGTGCCGCGCGGCACCGTCGGGAAATTGATCGGCTGGGCGTAGCAGCCATATTCGGCAAGCAGGATATCGCTGATCCGCTTCGCCTTGGCCGGGCAGCCGACCATCAGCGGCACGATGTGCGTCGTCGACGCCATCACCGGCAGCCCCGCATCCTCGAACATCATCTTGAGCTTCGCCGCCGCGGCCTGCTGCCCCTCGCGCTCAACCGAAGAAGCCTTGAGATGCTTGACGCTGGCCAGCGCCCCCGCGACCAGCACCGGCGACAAGGACGTGGTGAAGATAAAGCCCGGCGCATAGCTGCGCACCACATCGACGATGTTCTGGTCCGCCGCGATATAGCCGCCCATCACGCCGAACGCCTTGCCAAGCGTGCCTTCGATGATCGTCAGCCGGTCCGCGACACCGTCCCGCTCCGAAATCCCGCCGCCCCGCGCACCGTACATGCCCACCGCATGCACCTCGTCCAGATAGGTGATGGCGTTGTACTTGTCGGCCAGGTCGCAGATCTCGGCGATCGGCGAAACGTCGCCGTCCATCGAATAGACGCTTTCGAACGCGATCAGCTTGGGCACGTCCGGATCGGCCTCGGCAAGCAGCTCTTCGAGATGCTTGAGGTCGTTGTGCCGGAACACGCGCTTCTCGCAGCCCGAATTGCGGATGCCGGCGATCATCGAGGCGTGGTTCAGTTCGTCCGAAAAGATCACGCACCCCGGCAGCAACTTGCCAAGCGTCGCCAGAGTCGCCTCGTTGGAAATGTAGCCGGAGGTGAACAGCAAAGCCGATTCCTTGCCGTGCAGGTCGGCAAGCTCGGCCTCGAGCTCGATATGGTAATGGGTGTTGCCGCCGATGTTGCGCGTGCCGCCGGAGCCCGCGCCGACATCGTGCAGCGCTTCCTCCATCGCCGCGATCACGTCCGGGTGCTGGCCCATCGCCAGATAGTCGTTGGAGCACCAGACGGTGATCGGCTTGGGCCCATTGTGCCCGGCAAAGCAGCGCGCGTTCGGGAAGGCGCCCTTGTTGCGCAGGATGTCGATGAACACCCGGTAGCGCCCTTCGGCGTGAAGCCGGTCGATCGCAGCCGCGAAAATCCGCTGATAGTCCAACACACCGCTCCCCGGAGTCCCGCGGCCCTTATAGCCGACCCCAATGCCCTTACGCCAGATGGGGCCGGTCCATTAGGGATCAACCGCTACAGTGTCACGGCTTTCGTCAGGCCAAAGCGGGCGAGGCCCGCCCGGTACGCGTCGATATCGGTGTCCCGGCCCGTGAAAACCGCCACGCCTTCCTCCGCCGGGCCGGGCCATTCGCGCCCGCGCAGAAGCCAGGCGGTGCGCCGCGCGATCCCCTCCTTGCCGTCCACGAAGCGCACCGGCCGCGAAGACGCCGCGGCAAGCTCGTCCTCGACCAGCGGAAAGTGCGTGCAGGCCAGCACCACCGTGTCGATCCTCTCGCCCCCGGGCGCCGCGAAGAGCGCATCGAGGATCCGCCGGTAGGCGAGGGGGTCCGTCGCCTCGCCCCGCAATTTGGCTTCGGCAAGGTCGACCAGCTCCGCCGAGCCGTGGCGCACCACCAGGCAGTCGGACGCGAACTCCTCCACCAGGCGATCCAGGTAAGGCTGCCGCACCGTCGCCTCCGTCCCAAGCACGCCGATCGCCCGAGTCCTCGAAAAAGCCGCCGCCGGCTTGATCGCCGGCACCGTTCCAACCACCGGCAGATCGAGTGCGAAACGCACCGCGTCCAGCGCGATGGTGGACGCCGTGTTGCACGCGATCACCACCAATTCAGGATCGAAACGCTCGGCTAGCCGCCCGAGCATCGCCGGCACCCGCGCCTCGATCTCCGCCGCCCGCCGCGTTCCGTAAGGGTAACCGGCGCTGTCCGCCGCATAGACGAGCGGCGCCTTCGGCAGCAGCGCCCGTATCGGCCGGAGCACCGAAAGCCCGCCGATGCCGGAGTCGAAGACGAGAATAGGCCGCACAGCGTTCACCCCCTCGATGTAGCCCCGGCCGCCCGCGCGGCAAGCGGCATAATCATCGCCTTTGATGTAAATCGATTGCGCCGCTTTGTCCTTTTGGTAGAGTTGCGCCGGGAACGGGGGGACGAACGCGTGACGACCGGGACGATGGCGGGGCCGCTTGCTGCAGTGCTGCTCGCCTATCTGCTCGGCTCGGTTCCCTTCGGAATCATCCTCACCCGCCTGTTCGGGGCCGGAGACCTTCGCGCAATCGGTTCGGGCAATATCGGCGCCACCAACGTGCTGCGCACCGGCCGCAAGGGCCTCGCCGCCGCCACCCTGATCCTCGACGGTCTCAAGGGCACCGCCGCCGTAATCCTGTGCGAACGGCTGTTCCCCGGCACCGCCGGCCTCGCCGCGACCTTCGCCCTCCTTGGCCATCTCTACCCGGTGTGGCTCAAGTTCGCCGGCGGCAAGGGCGTCGCCACCTTGTTCGGAATCCTGATCGGCTTCTCGGTCGCCGGCGATCTGCACTGGGCGGCGCCGCTTGCGTACGCCGCCGCCTGGATCGGCCTCCTTCTCCTGATCCGCTATTCCTCGGTCGCGGGCATGTCGGCGGCGCTCGTCACGCCCGTCGTCGCCGCGATCCTCGGCCGCTTCGATCTCGCCTTGCTGTTCCTCGGCCTCGGCCTTCTCGTCCTCTGGAAGCACCGCGGCAATCTCGATCGGCTGCTGTCGGGCACCGAGCCCCGGATCGGCGCCGCCGCCAATGGCTGACGGGCAGGCGAGCGAAGACCAGATCGCCCGGCTGCGGCTGATCCGCTCCGACAATATCGGCCCGATCACCTATTTCCAGCTCCTGTCCCGCTTCGGCTCGGCGGCCGCGGCGCTCTCCGCAATCCCCGATCTCGCCGCGCGCGGTGGCGGCCGCGCCCCGCGCCTGGTCAGCCGCGCCTCCGTGGAGCGGGAAATGGAGGAAGTCGCCCGGCTCGGCGCCCGCTACCTGTTCCTCGGCCAGGGCCTCTACCCGCCGCTCCTTGCCGAGATCGAAACCGCGCCGCCCGCTTTGATCGTCAAGGGCCACCTCAACATCCTCGACAAGACTGCCGTGGCGGTGGTCGGCGCCCGCAACGCCTCCGCCGCCGCCTGCCGCTTCGCCCGGATGCTCGCCACCGGCCTCGGCGACGCCGGCGCGTCGGTGGTCTCAGGCCTCGCCCGCGGCATCGACAGCGCCGCCCATGACGGATCGATCGAAGCCGGCACGATAGCGGTCGTCGCCGGCGGCATCGACATCGTCTACCCGCCTGAAAACGAAGGCCGCCAGCACGCCATCGCCGAGCGCGGGCTCCTTGTGGCCGAGCAGCCGCCCGGCACCGAGCCCCGCGCCCGCCACTTCCCGTCCCGCAACCGGATCATCGCCGGCCTCGCCCACGGCACGGTGGTGGTCGAAGCCGCACCGCGTTCCGGGTCCCTCATCACCGCCCGCTTAGCCGCCGAGTTCGGCCGAGAAGTGCTGGCCGTCCCCGGCTCCCCCCTCGATCCCCGCGCCCAGGGCTGCAACCAGCTCATCCGCGAAGGCGCCACCCTGGTCCAGAACGCCGACGACGTCATGGAAGCGATCAACCCCTTACGCATCCGCCCCTTCCGCACCCCCGAACGCGGCTACACCGCGCCAAGCGACTCGGCCGACGCGGAAGAGCGCGACCGTCAGGCAATCACCCGCCTCCTCAACGGCACGCCGGTGCCGGTCGACGAGATGATCCGCCAGGCCGGTTTGGCGCCCGCGGTGGTCCACACGGTGCTGCTCGAACTGGAACTGGCCGGAAGGCTCGAGCGCCACGCGGGAGGCAAGGTGAGCCTGATCGGGTGACGGACTCCCCTCCCTGTTTAAGGAGGGGCACCTTCTGAACTCCCCTCCCTTCTAGGGAGGGGTAGGGGGTGGGTAAGCGCTGAGCGGGCTCGATGCCCGTGAAGTGCTACTCGGCCTCAGCAAGGCCGCTCCGCCCCCATCGAGGGGGCTCCACGGCTACCCACCCCCAACCCCTCCCTTGGCAGGGAGGGGAGTCGGCATGGCGCACCCAAACCAGCCCAGTTACCCCCCTCCCTGCTTAGGGAGGGGTAGGGGGTGGGTAAGCGCTGAGCGGGCTCGATGCCCGCGAAGCGCTATCCTTACGCATCGAGGCCGCTCCGCCCCCATCGAGGGGGCTCCACGCCTACCCACCCCCAACCCCCTCCCTTGCAGGGAGGACTCCCCTCCCTTGCAGGGAGGGGAGTCGGCATGGCGCACCCAAACCAGCCCAGTTACCCCCTCCCTGCTTAGGGAGGGGTAGGGGTGGGTAAGCGCTGAGCGGGCTCGATGCCCGTGAAGCGCTACACTGACGCAGGAAGGCCGCTCCGCCCCCATCGAGGGGGCTCCACGGCTACCCACCCCCAACCCCTCCCTTAGCAGGGAGGGGAGTCCACGCCGCACCTGACTCGTCCCGAAAAAACCACTTTCCTACATCCAATCGTTCTTTCTATGTTCCGGCACATGGAAGACGTACCCCCATTCCTCCGATTCGCCCCGGTGCCCCTTCGTACCCAGCACAACGGCTGGACCGCCCCCCGCCAGCTCCGTTTCGTGCTGGACCTCGCTCGAGGCGCGGGACCAGCCGAGGCAGCCAAGCGCCTGGGAATGACCCGCCAGTCCGCCTACAGCCTGCGCAAGCGCCCCGGCGCGGAGGGCTTCGCCGCCGCCTGGGACGAAGCGCAGGACTTCGCACGGCGGGCGCGTGCCGCGGCATCCTACTCGGTCGACAGCAACGGCGGCATCGAGACCATCCTGGTGCCCCGCCATTATCGTGGCCGGCTGATCGGCTTCGTCCAGCGCGAAGACGTGTCCGGTGCAATGCGCATGCTCGGGCGGCTGGACCGGCTCGCCGACAGGTTCGGCGATTGCGAGGAGATGCGGGTCTTGAGCGAACGGCCGGAAGACTTCGAAGCTCTGCTGAGAATTGACAGCGTTGACGCGAACCGCCTGCCAAAGCACTCACTTCGTCAAAACTGCGGCGCCAAACG
Organism: Allosphingosinicella sp.; assembly: GCA_036399475.1. Lineage (GTDB taxonomy): Bacteria > Pseudomonadota > Alphaproteobacteria > Sphingomonadales > Sphingomonadaceae > Allosphingosinicella. The sequence continues at coordinate 13,750 of DASWNA010000019.1, read as the reverse complement.
CGCTTGACGGGGCCTCCTCCCGGTCACCACCCTACGCGTACGTACGTGTAAGGACCCCTCGCTTATGAAGCTCGTCGTCGTCGAATCGCCCGCCAAGGCCAAAACCATCGAGAAGTATCTCGGCCCCGGCTACCGGGTGCTGGCCTCCTACGGCCACGTCCGCGATCTGCCGCCCAAGGACGGCTCGGTGAACCCGGACGAGGGCTTCGCGATGGAATGGGAAACCTACGCGGACAAGGCGCGGCAGCTCAAAGCGATCACCGACGAGGCCAAGAAGGCGACCTCTCTGATCCTCGCCACCGATCCCGATCGCGAGGGCGAAGCGATCAGCTGGCACGTCCAGGAGGTGCTCCGGAAGCGCAAGGCGCTGCCCGCCGATGTCGAGCGCGTCACCTTCAACGCCATCACCAAGGCGACGGTGCTGGAGGCGATGAAGCATCCCCGCGCCCTCGACGAGGATCTGATCGACGCCTACCGCGCCCGCCGCGCGCTCGATTACCTGGTCGGCTTCACCCTCTCGCCGGTGCTGTGGCGCAAGCTGCCCGGCGCCAAGTCCGCCGGCAGGGTCCAGTCGGTGGCGCTTCGCCTGGTGGTCGACCGCGAGCGGGAGATCGAGCTGTTCCGCGCCCAGGAATATTGGAGCGTCGCCGCCCTCATGGAGGCCGACGGGCAGGAATTCCTCGCCCGCCTCGTCCGCCTCAAGGGCGAAAAGGTCGACAAGCTCAGCCTCGGCAATGCCGGCGCCGCGGCCGAGGCGAAGGCTGCGGTCGAAGCAGGCCGCTTCTCCGTCGCCACCGTCGAAGCCAAGGAACTGCGCCGCAACCCGCCGCCGCCCTTCACCACCTCCACCCTGCAGCAGGAAGCGGCGCGCAAGCTCGGCTTCTCGGCCAGCCACACCATGCGCGTGGCGCAGGGCCTCTACGAAGACGGCACGATCACCTACATGCGCACCGACGGCGTCCAGATGGCGCCCGAAGCGGTCTCCGCCGCGCGCCTGGCGGTCGCCAACCGCTTCGACGCCGGCTACGTGCCGGACAAGCCGCGCCACTACGAATCCAAGGCCAAGAACGCCCAGGAAGCCCACGAAGCGATCCGCCCGACCGATTTCGGCAAGGACCGCGCCGGCTCCGGCGACCACGCCCGCCTCTACGACCTGATCTGGAAGCGCGCGCTTGCCAGCCAAATGGCCTCCGCGCGGCTCGAGCGCACCACCGCCGAGCTCACCGACGGCACCGGCCAGACCGGTCTTCGCGCCACCGGCCAGGTTGTGCTCTTCCCCGGCTTCCTTGCCCTCTACGAAGAGGGCCGCGACGATGAAGGCGACGAGGACAGCCGCCGCCTGCCGCGCCTCAAGGAAGGCGACGCGCCGGCGAAGAAGAAGGTGATCTCCGAGCAGCATTTCACCCAGCCGCCGCCGCGTTATTCGGAAGCCTCGCTGGTCAAGAAGATGGAGGAGCTCGGCATCGGCCGCCCGTCCACCTACGCTGCGACCCTCCAGACGCTGAAGGACCGCGGCTATTGCCGGGTGGAGAAGAACCGCTTCATTCCGGAAGAAAGCGGCCGCCTGCTCACCGCCTTCCTTGAGCGCTTCTTCGAGCGCTACGTGTCGTTCGATTTCACCGCCCACCTCGAAGACGAACTCGACGACGTGTCCGGCGGCCGGGCCGAGTGGCAAAAGGTGCTCGAAGCCTTCTGGCGCGACTTCAAGCCGAAGACCGTCGAGATTATGGAGCAGAAGCCCTCCGAGATCACCGTCGCGCTCGACGAATATCTCTCGCCCTGGCTGTTCCCGGACAAGGACGACGGCAGCGATGCACGCGTCTGCCCGGCCTGCGGCGACGGTCGTCTGGCGCTGCGCGGCGGCCGCTTCGGCGCCTTTGTCGCCTGCTCCAACTACCCCGAGTGCAAGTTCACCCGCCGCTTCGGCCAGGGCGGGGAGGAGGGCGCGGTCGACAGCGGCCCCGAAATCCTCGGCCAGCATCCCGATACCGGGCAGGACATCAGCCGCAAGACCGGCCGCTTCGGCCCGTACATCGAAATGGGCGAGGCCAAGGAGGCCAAGCGCGCTTCCATCCCCAAGGATGCGGGTGACCTCGACCTCGACCTCGCGGTGCGCCTGCTGTCGCTGCCACGCACCATCGGCACCCATCCCGAAAGCGGCGAAACAATCACCGCCTCCATCGGACGTTACGGGCCGTACCTCGCACACAATGGCAAGTATGCGAAGCTGACGTCCACCGCCGACGTGTTCGAAACCGGAATGAACGCCGCCGTGGTGAAGCTCGCCGAAGCGGCGGCCGGCGGGGGCAGGGGCCGCGGCGCGGCGCGTGAGCCGCTCAAGGTGCTCGGCGCCCACCCGCGCACCGAGCTCGAGATCAAGCTGATGGAAGGCCGCTTCGGTCCCTACGTCACCGACGGTACCACCAACGCCACTCTGCCCAAGTCGATCGAACCGGACGGCCTTACCCTGGAAGAAGCCGCCCAGCTCATCGACGAGCGCGCCGCCAAGGGCCCGCCGCCCAAGAAGGGCCGCAAGGCGCCCGCCAAGAAGCCCGCCGCAAAGAAACCGGCGCCCGCTGCGAAGGAGCCCGCAGCCAAGAAGCCTGCCGCGAAAAAGGCGCCGGCGAAGAAACCAGCGGCCAGGAAAACGGCGGCCAAGAAGCCCGCGGCCAAGAAGACGGCCTGATGCTCGGCTGGTGGACCTTGGGGCGCGCAAGCGCCATCGGTGCCGGCGCGGCGCTGCTGGCGCTGATGCTCTGGCCGTTCTGGGGGGAGGGCGGCAGGGTCCTGCTGTGGACGTTCGCAGGCCTGGCGGCGCTGGCGGCCGTGTGCGGCGTATCTATCCTGCTGATCACCGCCATCGACATGCTCACCCACCGCCGCGGCCGCCGGATCCGCCCGGTGCGCGGCTTCGACGTCGTGCTCGGCCTCGGCCTGCTGGCGCTCAGCCTTGCTGAGCTTCACTCCGCCGCCGGCCAGCTTCCAGCGTAATGGCCGAGCAGCCGGAGCAGGCTGGGTCCTTGGGTATCCGCACCGCGCGCATCGCCGGCTTCAGCCCGTCGAAGATGTGGATTCGCCCCGCCGCCTCGTCGCCGAAGCCGCCCACGATCTGCCGCACCGCCTCCATCGCCGCCATGCTCCCGGCGATCCCCGACATCGCCCCGAGCACGCCGTTCTCCGAACACGTATCGCAATCCTCGGCATCGAAGGCATCGCCGACGAAACAGCGGTAACAAGGCTTGTCCGTCTCCCACCCCCGAAAGGTCCCAACCTGCGCCTGGAACTGCCCGATCGCCGCCGACACCAGCGGAATGTGCGCCGCGGTGAGGTGGTCCGAGACCACCAGCCGCGTCGCGAAATTGTCGCTGCCGTCGAGCACGAGGTCTATGCCGGCAAGCAGCTCGGCGACATTGCCGGCCGTCAGCCGCGCCTCCACGCCCTCGAATCGCACATCCGGATTAAGCCGCCCCACCGCCGCGCCCGCCGCCTCAACCTTGGCCCGCCCGACGTCCGCCGTGCCGAACAATATCTGCCGCTGCAGGTTGTCGAGGCTCACCCGGTCGTCGTCGATCACCCGAAGGAACCCGATGCCTGCCGCGGCAAGATACTGGATTCCCGGCGCTCCGATCCCGCCCGCCCCGATCACCGCCACCCGAGCCCCAAGCAGGCGCCGCTGCCCCTCGCCGCCAATCTCCTTCAACACGATATGGCGGGCGTAGCGGTCGAGCTGATCGTCGGAAAGGCTCACCGGCCGGTCGAGCCGAACCCGCCGCCGCCCCGCGCCGTGTCGTCCAGGTCCTCGACCTCGCGGAACCCGGCGTGAAGCACCGGTGCCGGCACGAGCTGCGCGATCCGCTCGCCGCGCACCACCTCGAACGGCTCCGCGCCGAGATTGGCGAGGATCACCTTCACCTCGCCCCGATAGTCGCTGTCGATCGTCCCCGGCGTGTTGAGGCACGTGATCCCGTGCTTGAGCGCAAGCCCGGACCGAGGCCGCACCTGCACTTCGAAGCCCTCAGGGATAGCAATCGCGAAGCCGGTCGCCACCGCATGCCGCGCACCCGGCGCAAGCGTCAGGGCCTCGGCCGCAACGATGTCGAGCCCCGCGGCTCCTGCAGTGGCGTAAGAGGGCACCGGCAGCCCTTCACCATTGGCCAGCCGCTTAAGCGCGATCTCGATCAATTCTTGTCCCCTAAGTTCGCCGCGATGCGCGCGGCCAGGCGCTGCGCGACCTCTGCCTTGGGTGCATCGTCCCAGTTTTCCAAACCCTCCCGGCTCACCAGGTGCACCCGGTTGCGCTCGCCGCCCATCACCGATCCTGAGACGTCGTTGGCGACGATCCAGTCGCAGCCCTTACGCTGCAGTTTCTCCTGCGCATTCGCCACCACATCGTTCGTTTCCGCTGCAAAGCCGACCAGCAGCTTCGGCCGCTGCTCGTGCGCGCCGAGCATCGCCAGGATATCCGGATTCTCCGTCCAGCGCAGTTCGGGCGGACCAGCGGACTTCTTGAGCTTGGAGGAGGCGGCCTCTACCCCCCAGTCAGCCACCGCCGCGACCAGCACGGCTGCGTCGGCAGGCAACGCTCCCTCGGCCGCATCGGCCATCTGCCGCGCCGTCTCGACATCAATGCGAGCCACGCCCGGAGGGGTCGGAAGGGACACCGGCCCCGCAACCAACGTCACCCGCGCCCCGAGCTCCGCCAGTGCCCCGGCGATTGCGAAGCCCTGCTTGCCGGACGAGCGGTTGGCGATCACCCGCACCGGATCGATCGGCTCGTGCGTCGGGCCGGCGGTGACCAGGACGTGTCGGCCGGTCAGCGGACCCGGGCCGCGAAGCTGCGCCTCGATCGCCGCTAGGATCGCCGACGGCTCGGGCAAGCGTCCGGGACCATATTCGCCGCACGCCATGTCGCCTTCGTCCGGCTCCAGGATGGTCACTCCATCCGCCCGCAGCCGCGCCACGTTGCGCATCGTGGCCGCATGCTGCCACATCCGCACGTTCATCGCCGGCGCGGCAAGCACCGGCTTGTCCGTTGCGAGCAGGAGCGTGGTGGCAAGATCGTCGGCGGTGCCCGCCGCCATCTTCGCGAGCAGATCCGCCGTCGCCGGGCAGACCACCACCAGATCCGCCTGCCGCGAGAGCTGGATATGGCCCATCTCCACCTCGTCCTTAAGGTCCCACAGGCTGGTATGGACTGGCTGCTCGGACAGCGCCGCAAGCGTCATCGGCGTGACGAACTGCGCGCCGCCTTTGGTCAGCACGCACCGCACCGTCCCACCAGCCTTGCGGATCAGCCGAACAAGCTCGCACGCCTTGTAGGCCGCAATCCCGCCGCCGACGATGAGAAGGATCGACTTGCCCTGCACCGGCTCAACGTAGGAGCAGAGTTGCCGCAACGCCAGCCGCGGCCGAGGCGAGCGACACCAGCACGTAGCGCCAGCGGTGGCGCGGCTGGACCACGACGACGTCGGCCATGGGCGGATCGGGCGGGGCGGCCCCAGGAGCGGGATAATAATGGTCGATCCGGCGGATAAGCTCTGGGATCATCGCAAGGGTGCGGACGTCGGTGACCAGTCGGTCGGCGAGCGCCGCTTCGGGGCCAAGTTCTCCGCGCATCCATTCGCGCAGGAACGGCTCGGCGGTTTCCCACATGTTGATATCGGGATCGAGCGCGTGGGCGACGCCCTCCTCCATCACCATCGTTTTCTGGAGAAGCAGGAGATGCGGCTGGATCGGCATCTCGAAATCGCGGGTGATGGTGAACAGGCCATCGAGCATCTGCCCGACCGAGATGTCCTTTACCGGCAGGCCGCGGATCGGCTCTCCGACCGCGCGAAGGGCGGTGGCGAACTCCTCCACATTGTGGTGGGCGGGCACGTATTGCGCTTCGAAATGAATTTCGGCGACCCGCCGGTAATTGCCGGTCAGCAGGCCGTAGAGGATCTCGGCCAGCCAGCGCCGCGCGCGGTGATCGATCCGGCCCATGATCCCGAAATCGATCGCGGCCAGCCGGCCGTCGGGGAGGGCAAAGAGGTTGCCCTGATGAAGATCGGCATGGAAGAAGCCGTCGATCACCGCCTGGCGCAAAAAGGCGCGCACCAGGATGGCGGCCAGCGAGCTCAGGTCATGACCGGCCGCGACCAACGCATCGCGATCGGTGAGCTTGATGCCGTCGATCCATTCAAGCGTCATCACGCGGCGAGACGTGCGGGTCCAGTCGATGGCCGGGACGTAGAAGCCGCTTTCGGCGACGAGGTTTTCGCTGAGCTCCGAGGCGGACGCGGCCTCGCGCCGAAGGTCGAGCTCGCGCGCCGTCCATTGCTTGAAGTGGGCGATCACCGCGCGTGGGCGCAGGCGGGACGCCTCGCCGCCCATCCGCTCGACCTGCGCCGCCGCCCATTGGTAGGTGTCGAGCGCGCGGGCGAAATCCTCCTCGATATTCGGGCGCAGGATCTTGACCGCGACCAGCCGACCCTCGGTGGTGACGGCGCGGTGGACCTGCGCGATCGAAGCAGCGCCGACCGGCTCCGGATCGAACTCTCGAAAGATGTCTTTCAGCGGCTTCTCAAGCCCTTGCTCGATCGCCGCCCGTACCTGCTCGAACGGCGCAGCAGGCAAGTTGTCCTGGAGGAGCTGGAGGTCCTTGGCCGCCTTGTCGCCGACCAGATCGGGCCGGGTGGCCAGCGCCTGGCCGAACTTGATCGCGGCGGGCCCGAGCTCAACGAACGCTTCGCCGTAGGTGGGATGCACCGGCACCCGCGCGCCGAAGCGGGCGATGCGCGCCAGGCGCCGCACCTGCGGCGGCGTGTTGGCATCGCGCTCGATGCCGCGCAGTGCGCCGTGGCGGGCGAGGACTCGGCCCCACTTCAGCAGGCGCCAGATATGGACGACGGGGTGGGTCAAGTCAGACCTTCCAGCCCGAATGGATCGCAACCAGCCCGCCGAGGATCGGCTCGACTTTGGTCTGCGTGAAACCAGCCTTTTCGATCATCGCCCGGAACGCGTTCATCGGCGGAAAGCGGCGGATCGACTCGACAAGATAGCGATAGCTCTCCTCGTCCTGTGCGACCGCCTTGCCGAGCTTGGGCACCAGGTGGAGCGAATACGCGTCATAAACCTGGGCGAAACCGGGCCAGGTGGTGGTCGAGAACTCGAGGCAGAAGAAGCGTCCGCCGACCTTCAGCACCCGGTGCGCTTCCTCCAGCGCCTGCTGCACCCGGGTGACGTTCCGGATGCCGAAGGCGATGGTGTAGGCGTCGAAGCTCCTGTCGAGGAACTCCAGCTCTTCGGCATTCTGGTGCGACCAGACCAGCCCGTCGATGTTCTGCTTGGCCGCGCGCTCCATCCCCACGTCCAGCATCTCGCGGCTTATGTCGGCAACGGTGATGCGGGCGCCGCGGCGGGCCATTCGGAAGGCGATGTCGCCGGTGCCGCCGGCCATGTCGAGGATGTGCTCGCCGGCGCGTGGTGAGACTCGGCGCACGAAGAGGTCCTTCCAGGGCCGATGAAGCCCGCCCGACATGACGTCGTTCATCAGGTCGTAGCGTGACGCAACGCGCGAGAAAACGGAGCCGACGCGGCGCGTCTTCTCCTCGGGGGCGACATCTTCGAAGCCGAAAGAAACCTTGTCCATCGCGCCCGCCTCTAGCAGGGGTTTCCGCTCCTGTGCATCCGCCATCTTCAAGGCCCGCTTCATGCCTGAACTGCCCGAAGTCGAAACAACCGTGCGCGGACTAGTTCCGGTGCTGGAGGGGCGGCGCCTGACCTCAGTCGAAGTACGCCGCGCGGACCTCCGCCGGGCTTTTCCGGTGGATCTGCGCCAGCGGCTGACCGGAGCGCGGGTGACGGGGCTTGGCAGGCGGGCCAAATACGGGCTTATCGACACGGACCGGGGTGACACGCTGATCTTCCACCTAGGCATGTCGGGGCGATGGCGAATCGACCCGGACGAATTCGGCGCACACGACCATTTCGTTCTGGAAACGGAGGAGGGGAGGCGGCTTGCGCTCAACGATCCCCGCCGGTTCGGCTCGGTCGATCTGGTGCCGACCGAAGAACTCACCGCTTACGAGCCATTCCGGAAGATGGGCCCCGAGCCGCTGGGCGACGCCTTCGATGCGCCGTGCCTGCTCGCAGCGCTGAAAGGCCGCGCCGCCCCCATCAAGGCCATGCTGCTCGATCAGCGCATCGTCGCGGGGCTCGGCAACATCTACGTCTGCGAGGCGCTGCACATGGCCGGTATCGCACCCACCCGTGCCGGGGGCCGGATTTCGCTCTTCCGGCTCGAACGGCTGGTGACCGCGATCAAGCAAGTGCTGGTCTCCGCAATCGAGGCGGGCGGCTCCACCCTGCGCGACTTCGCAAGCCCCGACGGCGAACTCGGCTACTTCTCCAAGCAGTTCCTGGTCTACGGCCGGGAGGGGGAGGCATGCGGCTGCGGCAGCCTCGTCAGGCGACGAGTCGATTCGGGCCGCTCCACCTTTTTCTGCCCGAAATGCCAGCGCTCGTGAGTTGACCTCCCGCGCCGTCTTGCGTAGAGGGCTGCGCGAGCGGGTGCGGTTTTGCCGCGCCCTTTTCATTTAGATAAGAGGCACCTCGATGGCGAACACGCCGCAAGCAAAGAAACGCATCCGCCGCAACGATCGCCGCGCAACCATCAACCGCGCCCGCGTCAGCCGCATTCGCACCTACGTGAAGCAGGTCGAAACGGCGCTCGAGGCCGGCGACAAGGCGACGGCGCTTGCCGCGATCACCAAGGTCCAGCCGGAATTGGCCCGGGGCGTTGCCAAGGGCATCGTCCACAAGAACACCGCGGCACGCAAATTCTCGCGCCTCACCAAGCGGATCGCCGCGCTCACGTAAGCGCTGATCGAACCGATACGAGACACACCCGCCGGAGGCCTTCTCCGGCGGGTTTTTTGTGCGTCACAGCATTGTCACAAAAAACCCTGCTTTTCCGGCGATTCGCACATGGATCAATTGAGAAATGGCAGTTTTCTGCCGTTTCTTGAAAAATTGGCGGAAATGCGCGTGTCAAACACTTTAAATGGTGGCTGGAAATTTTAGGCTCTTGATAGGGCCGCGAAATGCTCCTTAAAAAGGCCGCTCCGGTGGGGCGAATCTCCTGCCGGACGCAAACAGCATAATCGATTTTGCGAATCGGCGCTGCCGGGGGGCTCGCCGTGTGCGGGAGAGATTTGCGTAACGAAGATGGCCCTGTGTTCGGCCGCGGTAAAAAGGGGGAAGTCTTGGTGCCTTACAAGCCGACGAAAGGGGAAGCGTTTGCGAGCCCGATCCAGGCCGATCCGCTCCAGGCTGCCTGGGAGTCGATCAGGGCCGGGCTGCGTCGCGATTGCGGGGCGCGCACCTTCGACGGCTGGCTGCGCCCGATCGGCCTTGGCCAGTTCGATGGTGAGACCTTGCGCCTCGAGTTGCCGTCGCAGTTCATGGCCGACTGGGTGCAAACCCACTTCGCCGAGCGCCTGGCACTGGCCTGGGGCCAGCATTATCCGGCCGTGCGGCAGATCCAGATCGGAGTCGGCGCCGCTGCGCCCAAGACCGCCGCGGTTGTCGAAATTCCTGCCCGCGCCGCCTCCGATGAGCCCACCGGTGTAGGCGAGGGGCTTTATGCGGTGGCGCTGGAGCCGCGTTACCGGTTCGAGAATTTCGTCGTCGGCAAGGCCAACGAAGTGGCCTTCAACGCCGCGCGCACGCTCGCCACGGCCGAAAACGTCGTCTTCAACCCGCTTTTCCTTCATGGCGGCACCGGGCGGGGCAAGACTCACCTTCTTCATGCCATCGGCCACGAATTCCACCGCCTGCGGCCGCGGGCCAAGATCATCTACATGTCGGCCGAAAAGTTCATGGTGGAGTTCGTTGCCGCGCTTCGCGCCAACGAGACAATCCAGTTCAAGCAGCATCTGCGTGCCGCCGACCTCCTTATGATCGACGACGTCCAGTTCATCGCCGGCAAGGAATCGACCCAGGAAGAATTCTTCCACACCATGAACGAGATCATCTCGGCGGGTCGCCGCCTGGTGATCAGCTCAGACCGGGCGCCGCAGGACCTCGACGGCATCGAGCCGCGCATTCTGTCGCGCCTGTCCTGGGGTCTCGTCGCAGACATCAACCAGGCCGATCTCGAGCTTCGCCTGGGCATCATTCACAAGAAGCTCGAAGCGCTGCCGGACGTCGACGTACCCGAAGAGGTCGTCATGTTCCTCGCCAAGCGGATCAGCTCCAACGTCCGCGAGCTTGAAGGCGCGTTGAACCGCATCGCCGCCTATTCGGCGATGCAGAGCCGGCCGATCGACCTCGAGTTCGTCACCGAAGTGCTCGCCTCCACCCTGCGCGCCAACCAGCGCCGAATCTCGATCGACGAGATCCAGACGCGGGTGTCCGAGCATTTTCGCATCCGCAAGGCCGAGATGACCTCCGCCCGCCGCTCGCGCGAAGTCGCCCGTCCGCGCCAGGTGGCGATGTACCTTTCCAAGCAGCTCACCCCGCGCAGCCTGCCCGAGATCGGCCGCCGCTTCGGCGGGCGCGATCACACCACGGTGATCCACGCCGTCCGCCAGATCGAGAAGTTGCGCGCGCAGGACCCGGAGCTCGACAGCGACATCCGCCTGCTCACCCGGCAGCTCGAAGGCTGAGCAAGGCGGGGTGAACGCCAGCCCCGTCGTTCTGGTCGCGATCGTCGGTGCCCTGATCAGCGGCGCCTGCGCGGCGCTGCAGACGCCGACCAATGCGGCGCTCGCCAGAGCAGTGAACTCGCCGGTAAACGCCGCCCTGATCAGCTTTGCGGTCGGCACCGCCGCCTTGGCTGTGGTTGCGTTGTCTTTGGGGGTGAAGCCCAACCCGGCGGCGATGCGCGGGCTCCCGCTCTATGCTTGGACCGGCGGCCTTTACGGCGCCTTCTTCGTTACCGCCGCCGCCTTTGCAGCGCCGCGCATCGGCCTTGCCTTCTTTATCGCGCTGCTGATTGCCGGCCAGATGGGCATGGCGCTGCTCCTCGACCAGATCGGCGCCTTCGGGCTGGATCGGCAGCCGGTGAACCTGACGCGCCTTCTCGGCGGCGCCGCGATCCTGCTCGGCGTGTTCCTGATCCGCCGCTAAGCCGGAACGAGACGAGTTCTTACTTCCAAGCCGGCCCCTGAATATCGAACCCGGCGGCTTCGAGCCGGTCGAGCACGGCACCCGATCCAGCGAGCGTGGGCAGGCTGAGCACCGCCACCGTGACCTTCGGCTCGGCGAGGAGGCCGCTTAGCTGCTCCATCAGCTCTGCATGGTCGCGGGCAACGGCGTCCGCCGGCCAGCAGCGTTCCCAGGGCGCCTGCGCGGGTGAGTTCAGCACGTCCTGCACGCGCCGTCCCGCCCAGGCGTCCGAGCGCGCCTGCACGGCCGCAGGCCCGGCTTCGGCCAAGGCGATGGAGGCGGACAGGCAGGGCAGGTGCTCGTCGGGCGTGGAAGCGAAGAAGTCCTTCACCAGCGGCTTGGCCTTCGCTTTGGCAATGGGCACCAGGTTGAGCTTGTACTTGCCGACGGCCTTGCGGACGTAGGTGCTGACGCCGCTGCCATAGTCCACATCGCCCTTGGCGCGGTCCTGCAGGTCGCGCGACAAATGCAGCGGGTGGCGCCGGTCATAGTCGGCGCGAACCATCTTGCGCCCGGCCAGAGCGGCGAGGCGCCGCATCTCTTCCGGCCGGGCGAACTGGGACAGACTCTGCGTTTTGGGCAGGCTGCCCATCCCCTGGTACTTCGCGACCCAGCCGATAGCCGAGAACAGCGACGCGGTGTAAGCGTGCATCTGCGGGAACATCACCCGGTCCGCCCTGCGCAGCACTTGGGTGAGCGCTTCCGGGTCCCACTTGGTGGTCTTCGACACGCCCTCGATCGAACCGACCAGGAAGAGGGTGGTCGAGTCGCTGCGTACCGTCCAGATCGGCACGCCGCTCCTGCGCCCGGTGACGACGATCTCCTCGACCTGCGCCTCGCTCGCGGTCTGACCCTGAGCCTGCGCCGCGGCACCCGAGCACACCATTATCGCGGCCAAGGCGGTCGCCCGTCCCGATTTCAGCATCGATCCTCCCTTGAGCCCCATTCCCAACCGAGAAGCTCGTGCCCGCCACGTGAACCCCCGTTGAACACCACAAAAAAAAGGAGGGCCGGAAACCCGGACCCTCCTTTTCTCTAGCCGGCCGAAAGTACTACTTTCGGACGATCACTTTAGCGGTTCCGCGGTGCCGGCGGGATGGTGATCCGCACCTGCTCGCCCGAATTGCCCGGGAAGCCGGTGAACATCGCTTCAACGAGGTTCGGGACCAGGTTCCTGAGATCGTCGGTGCGCGAGCGCGCCTTGGCCGTGCCTTCGAACACCGACTGGCCGTCGGAGGCGCGGCGGATGTCGAGATCGAGGAAGCTGGTGTAGGTGGTGTAGACGTCGATATCGTCATAGCCACCGCCGAACGGCGAATACCAGAAAGGATCGTTCCAGCCGCTGTAGAAGGGGCTGCGGCGGCCGTAATAGCCCCCGAAGCGCGAATAACGCGGGCGGTAGGGTCCCCAGGCACCGTAACCGAACTGGGAGAAGCCCGGCGTGGTGACGACCTGCTGCCGGCCCTCGTCGACGCCGTAATCGACGGAGACAACCAAGGTGGCGGCGTTGCGCGACGGTGCCTCGGTATAGCCCTGGGCGATCATGTGCCGGCGGACGAGCTCGGCATATTGGGAGAATTCAAGGCCGCCGCGATCTTCCGGGTCGGCGGATTCGATCACAAAGCTCTGGCCCTGCGGCGCCGGCATCGCCTGGTAGCGCGAAACCTGCGCCGGGAATCCGGTCGCGCAGGCGCTGAGCGCAAGCAACGCGGCGGGCGCGGCAAGCGTCAGGATCTTCCTGGAAAGAGACATAAAGAGGCAGCCTTTCGGAAAAGGGGAGTTGTTCAAGGATATAGACTGCCGTGCGCGTAGCACCAAGCCGCTGAACGGCGGCTGAAGAAAAATAAGCGCTTCCGGGGGCTTAGCCGCGTCTTCTAAGGCCAACCGCGTCGTAGGCGGCGTCGAGCGTGGGCTTGGCAAGCGTGGCGGCTTTGTCCGCGCCGCGCTCCAGGATCGCGTCGAGTTCGGCCGGGTCCTTGCGCAGCGAATCGAGCCGGGCCTTTATCGGCCGCATCGTCTCGACGAGCAGGTCGGCGAGCGCAGGCTTGAACGTGCCGAAGCCCTGGCCGGCGAAGCGCGACAGCACCGCCTGCGCAGGTTCGTCGGCAAGCACCGAGTAGATGGTGACGAGGTTCCTCGCCTCCGTCCGGCCGGCAAGATCGTCGAGATTGTCGGGCAACGGCTCGGCATCCGTCTTCGCCTTGCGGACCTTTTGGGCGATGAGGTCGGTGTCGTCCGTCAGGTTGATCCGGCTCATGTCCGACGAGTCGGACTTGGACATCTTCGCACTGCCGTCGCGAAGGCTCATGATGCGGGCGCCGTCTTCCGCAATCTGCGGCTCGGGGAGGGCGAAGATTTCGCGATAGTCGGTGTTGAACTTGGTGGCGATGTCGCGGATCAGCTCGATATGCTGCTTCTGGTCCTCGCCGACCGGCACATGGCTGGCGCCGTAGAGCAGCACGTCGGCCGCCTGCAGCACCGGATAGGCGAACAGGCCGACGCTCGCGCCCTCGCGGTTCTTGCCGGATTTCTCCTTGAACTGCGTCATCCGGTTGAGCCAACCCATGCGGGCCGTGCAGTTGAGCAGCCAGGCCAT
>DASWNA010000018.1:0-91299 GCA_036399475.1 Allosphingosinicella sp. | reverse complement strand
CCGCACAATCGGATCGCCCAGCGGCCAGCCGGCGCTTTCGTCGGCGCTGCGATAGCCCGATGGATCATCGGAGGTCGAATGCCCCTCGGCGCGGTAGGTGAAGTGTTCGATCAACGTCGGTCCGGCATTGGTGCGGGCGCGTTCGGCGGCCCACAGGGTTGCGGCATAGACCGCGAGCGCATCGTTCCCGTCCACCCGCAGGCCGGCCATGCCGTAGCCGATAGCGCGTGCGGCGAAGCTGGTGCGTTCGCCGCCTGCGAAGCCGGAAAAGCTCGAAATCGCCCATTGGTTGTTGATAACATTGACGATAACCGGTGCATTATACACCGTGGCGAAGGTCAGCGCGGCGTGGAAATCGCCCTCCGCGGTTGAGCCGTCGCCGATGTAGGCGGAGGCGATGCGGCTGTCGCCGGCGATCGCCGAGGCCATCGCCCAGCCCACCGCCTGCGGATATTGCGTGGCGAGGTTGCCGGAGATGGTGAAGAAGCCATGGTCGCGCGCCGAGTACATGATGGGAAGCTGGCGCCCCTTCAGCGGATCGCCGCGATTGGAATAAACCTGGCACATCATCTCGGTCAGCGGGTAATCGCGGGCGATCAGGATGCCCTGCTGGCGATAGGTGGGGAAGCACATGTCTTCCCGGTCGAGCGCGTGGGCGGCTGCAACGGCGACGGCCTCTTCGCCGGTGCACTTCATGTAGAAGCTGGTCTTGCCCTGCCTTTGGGCGCGGTACATGCGATCGTCGTAGACGCGCACCATCATCATATCGCGCAGCATGCGGCGCAGGGTGTCGGGATCGAGCTTGGGATCCCAGGGGCCGACCGCCCTGCCCTCTTCATCAAGCACTCGGATCAGCGAATAAACGAGATCGTGCGTGTCCGCCGCCGCCACCGCCGGATCGGGACGGCGGACGGAGCCCGCCGCGGGGATCTGGACGTGGCTGAAATCGATCGCGTCGCCGGGCCGTGCTTCGGGCTCGGGAACGTGAAGGGAGAGCGCCGGCCGATTGGCGCGCTCTGGATTGGTGGTCATCCTCTCTCCTTCGCCCCCGGCTCGATCGGCCGGAGTTCTTGTCTGTGGCGCCGCGGCGCGTCGAGGGCCTCTAAGCAGATTTGCCTTGCCGTGCCAACGCCCCGAGGCCGCGGCGGCTCCCAGGTTGCTCAGGCTATGCTATGCCGGGCAGAAACAAGGGGAGCGGCGATATGGGAATGAAGACGTTTCTGGCGGGCGCGCTGGCGCTTGCGATGCTTGCCGGGTGCGCGCCGGTGCAGGGTGGGGCGGCGGCCGAACCGGCTTATTACGTCATGCGGCATCTTCAGAAGGGCACCGAAGGCACCGATCCGGCGCTCAGCGCGGAAGGCGCGGCCAATGCGCAGCGGCTCGTCGCCTGGTTCAAGCACCGGCCGAAGCCCGAAGCGATCTATGCCAGCGCGACCCGCCGCGCCCAGGAGACGGCCGCGCCCCTGGCGGCGCAGCTAGGCTTGGCGATCAAGGAGTACGACCCGCGCGATACACCCAGCCTGGTGGCGCGGGTGAAGGCCGAGCCCGGCTGGGTGCTGGTGGTCGGCCATTCGAACACGGTGCCGGACATCGTTGCGGCCTTGGGCGGCGCTCGCCCGGCGGCGTTGGCTGACACGGATTACGGCGCGGTTTGGGTGATAGGCAAAGCCACGGGGGTGACCGAGCAGCTTGCCCTACCGTCCAACTAAAGCAGGGGCAGATACAGCTCGGTCACGGTTTGCCCTTCCGGCACTTCGGGGAAGAAGCTGACCCGGCGGCAGAAGAGCGGGAAATCACGGGGGGCCTCGCCGCTTTGGGGTAGCCAGCCGCGGTAAAGATATACCGCCGGCGCCTCCAGATCGTCGCTGCCGCCGGTGACCCGGAGCATTGCGCATCGGCCCGCCGGGATTTCGCCCGGCACCACACCCTTTTCGTTCGGCTCCACCGTCCGCGTCCTGCCGGCACACAGGCTGAGGCGGTAGTCGGCCGGATCGGTGGTCGCCGGATCCGAGTGGAAGATGTTGTAAGTGGCGCTGACATCGGGGCTGAGCCGTTCTGCCTTTCGCCAGGCGATGAAGCGCTGAATGGAAGCGCCGATGGTTGCGGGATCGCCGCGATGTTCGAGAATCGCCACCGGCGTGGTGGGGAAGTCGACGATCTTTACGTCCTGCGCCGACCAGCCAGGCTCCATGCGCTTGCTCCTTGCTTCGTTAAGGGGTTCGAAGGCAGCCAGCAACTGCTCCCAGTCGGCGGCCTTGCGGAAGGCGGAGGGCAATTGCCCGCAGCGGGCACGAAAGGCGCGGGCGAAGGCCTCGGGGCTTTCGTATCCGGCGTCGAGCGCGATTTCGGTAATGCCCATTCCCCCGCGATAGGCGAGTTGCCACGAGGCGCGCTTCAGGCGCGCGAGCTGGACGTAGCGGTGGACGGAGAGGCCGAAGCCGGCGCTGAACTGGCGGTGGAAATGGTGCTTGGAAAAGGCCGCGACGCCGCTCAGCGCGTCCAGGCTCAGATCGGCATCGAGGTTGCCATCGATATGCTCCAGCACCCGGAGCATTCTGGCTTGGTACTGATCGGCCGCCTTTGTCATCGCAGTCCTTCGTGGCGGGACCAACTAGGGGAAGGCAAGCCCGTCGCGCTCGACGGATGTTGCTGTTTTGGAGGCCACGCTTGGACTCAGCAGGCGCCCCGGCTGCGCATGAAGGCGGATGCCTTGGCCGCGGCGCGGGCGATGGGGTCTCCCGCAGCCGGTGCCGAGGGCTTCACCCCCGCCGCCGGGCGAGACGGGCCGCCCAAGGGGACGGCGCCGGGCCCGGCGAGCGGCAGGAGCTGGAAGTCACAGATCGACACAGGCCGCGATGCTTTCCAGCTTGCGGATGCGCTCGCGCAGGTCCGCCATTTCGATGAGGTCTCCGGCGCCGCCATGGGGGCGCTCGATCTGGCGGGTGGCGGTGGCAGCAGTGAGCTCCATCCGCTTCAGCTCCAGCCAGCCCTGCCACCCCTTCAGGGCGGCAAGGAGGGCGATGCCGAGGCCGGCCAGGCCGAAGCCCGCCATCGCGATCATTGTCATGGGTTCGCTCATCTTGGGTCTCCCTTGTGCTTGGGCGACAAGCCGCGCTCAGCGCAGGCTGTCGATTTCCTCGGCAAGGCGGTTGTTGGAGCCGGTGACGAAGCTTTCCACTTCGGCCATGCGATAATCGATGTCGTGCATCGAATCGCGCATCTCGGCGGTGGAGCTCGTGACCCGGGCGCTGCCCCTTGCCGAGCCTTCACCATCCGGCGCGTTCTTGGCGATCAACGCGGCGGCGAAGTAGGCGATCACCGTCCACGGAAAGGCTCCGAGCAGGGTGACCAGCACCGCGGCGACGCGGATCAGGGTTACGTCCCAGCCGGTATAATCGGCAATCCCGGCGCACACGCCCATCGCCTTGCCGTTGCGGCGATCGAGATAGAATTTGCGGCCCCTTGTCATCATGAAACTCCCTTTTTGTCCGTGAAATCAGTTGTTGGTTGCGGCGGCGGCGAGCCGGGCTTTCAGCGCCTCGAGCTCGGCATCGACCTTTTCGGAATTGCGCAGGTCGGCGATTTCCTCGTCCAAGGTCCTGGGCGGGGCGGCGAGGGCAAGCGCTTCGGCCTGGCCCTCGGCCAAGTCGGCGCGGCGCTCCAGAACGTCGAAGCGGGAGAAGGCCTCCTGCGTTTTCGAACCGGCATACATTTCCCGGAGCCTGACCCGCGTCTCGGCGCTCTCAAGCCGGCTTTGGATCGCGTTCTGCCGGGTGCGCGCTTCGCGAAGCTTGCCTTGCAGCTTGGCCAGGTCGGCTTCGAACGAGCGCAGGGTTTCGTCGAGCACCGCGATCTCGGCGCCGATGCTGAGCGCCATCTCCGCGGCGCGCTGCTTTTCGGTGAGCGCCGCCTTGGCGAGGTCTTCCCGGCCCTTGGACAGCGCGAGCTCCGCCTTTTCGGTCCAGTTCGCCTGGATCGAGTCGAGGCGGAGCACCTGGCGGCGCATTTCCTTCTGGTCGGCGATCGTCCGGGCGGCGGAGGAACGGACCTCGACCAGGGTTTCCTCCATTTCGAGGATGATCATGCGGATCATCTTCGCCGGGTCTTCCGCCTTGTCGAGAAGGTCGGTGAAGTTGGCGGCGACGATGTCGCGCGTCCGGGTGAAGATGCTCATGGGCAGGAACTCCGTAGAGGACCGGATCGTCCGGGCGGGGCTGGGCGCGGCGCTGTGGAGCCGCCGCGATGTGGGCCGGGGCGGAATTCGGACCAGCTCGTCACGCCCGACGCTGATCGCCTCACGCACGGGCGGAAGCGTCCAGCTGGGTGGCGGCGGCGAAGACCCCGCCGTTGCCCGCTTCGGCCGGACCGACGGCGGCGCCGACGGCGGTGGCGGTGAGAACGAGCGCGGCGACCGCGGCGAGAAAGCTGTGCTTGATGTCGGTGTTGAACATGATGTTTGCTCCCTTGATCTGTGTGTTTCGTCCGCATTCGCTGCGGTTGCAGGGAGTATAACAAGAGGCGTGCCAGTTGCGGGAAGTGGCGGATTTCCGCGCTTTCTTGTTCGCGCACCAGCCGCGTGCGGCACCGCGAGCGGTCCGATGTTGGGATTTTCCACCAAGCTTTGGGAGGGCAGTTGGGAAAGCTTCGGACACCGGCCGCTTGCCGGCCGACCGGCGCTCACTTTACGCCCGCCCCCCGCGCCTGTTAGGCTCCGCCCGCACACATAAGGGGGGCCTTGAAGATGCTGGAATATTTCACGGACACGTTGCCGCACTTTCTTGCCTATTTCGCAGCGGCGGTGGCGCTGGCGGTGGCGTTCCTCGCAATTTACGTGATGATCACGCCGCACAAGGAATTCGCCCTGATCAAGGAGGGCAACAACGCCGCGGCGGTGCAGCTCACCGGCACGTTCCTCGGCTTCTGCATTCCGGTGGCGATGGTGATCGGCCATTCGGTGAGCATTCCCGACATGCTGCTGTGGGGCGCGGTCGCGGCGCTGGTCCAGCTCCTCGTCTTCTTCGTGATCGCGCGCCTGCTGTTTCGCTCAATCTCGCAGCGGATCACTGAGAAGTGCGCTGCATCGGGCATTTTCGTCGGCGGCATGGGCTTGGGGATCGGCATCCTCCAGGCCGCCTGCATGGTCCCTTGAACGCCGCCGGGCGAGGAGATTGATCCGATGAAAAAGCAGATGATCATGACCAGCGCGATGGCGGCGGCGCTTGCCGCTCTGCCCGCCTGTTCGTCCAACGACGACTGGAACGGGGAAACCATCGCCAAGCAGGACACCGCGGTGTGCGTCGACCAGGAGGGTAAACGAGTCGATGACAGCCAGTGCAACGACAACGCGCACCGGTCTAGCGGCGGGGGGATGGGGAATGCGTTCTTGTGGTATTATATCGGCCGCAACTCGGCGGTGCCGTATTATGGGGATTCGATCCACGACCGCCGCTATTCGCGTTACGCCCAGAATAACGGCTTCGCGCGGAAGCCGGGCGTTTCCTACGCGCGGGCGCCCGACACGACACGGATGACGCGCAGCCAGGCGGTGTCGCGCGGCGGGCTTGGATCGAGCTCCCGGCGCTTCGGCGGCAGCGGCCGGTCCTAAGCAAGGCCCATGGAACGGCACGCCTCGCCGCCGCGCGAGAACTGGCAGGCCATCGTCGAGGGCCAGGGGCTGATCTGGCACAGCGAGGGCGACCAGACCTATTGGGACGAAAGCGCCTATTACGCCTTCACCCTGGCCGAGGTGGAGGCGATCGAGGACGCAAGCGAAGCGCTCTATCAGCTCTTCCTTGAAGCCGGCGAGAAGATCATCTTCGACACCGAGCTGATGGAATTGTTCGGCATCCCCGCTTTTTGCCACCGCGCGATCAAGGCGGCGTGGAAGGCGGAGCCGCCGTCGCTCAACTACGGCCGCTTCGACCTTGGCTACAACGGGGTGGGCGAGCCCAAGCTGTTCGAGTTCAACTGCGACACGCCGACCTCGCTGCTCGAAGCGGCAGTGATCCAGTGGGAATGGAAGGAGACGCTTTTCCCCGGCCTCGACCAATATAACAGCCTGCACGAGAAACTGATCGGCCGCTGGGCGGAGCTTCGCCCTCGCCTGCGCGGCAAGCGCATCTGGTTCACCCACACCGCCGATCCCAGCCACGAGGATACGATCACCACCACCTACCTGCGCGACCTTGCGACGCAGGCGGGGCTGGAGACCCATGGGGTGCTGATCGACGATATCGGGCTGGATGCGGACGGACGGATCCTCGACCACGAGGATCAGTTGATCAGCGCCATTTTCAAACTCTACCCGTGGGAGTGGCTCGTCCAGGAAGCCTATGGCCCCGACATCGTCCGCCACCTGCCGGACACGGTGTGGATGGAGCCGATCTGGAAGATGATCTGGAGCAACAAGGCGATCCTCCAGATTTTGTGGAACATGTTCCCCAATCACCCCAACCTGCTGGCCGCATCGGTTCGGCCGGAGCGGATCGGGGCAAGCTATGTCGCCAAGCCGTTCCTGGCCCGCGAAGGCGCCAACATCGAAGTGGTGGAGCGCGGCGAGACGGTGGCGCGCAGCGGCGGCGAATATGTCGAAGGCCTCACCATGTATCAGGAGCTCTATCCCCTGCGCGACTTCGGCAACGGCTATCCGGTGATCGGGAGCTGGATCGTGGACGGCGCGGCGGCGGGCATGGGCATTCGCGAAGACGGGCTGATCACCGGCAACCGCGCCCGCTTCGTTCCGCACGTGATCAGGGACTGAGGACAAGGCTCAGGCGGAGCGGGCATGAAAAAGCCGCGGCGCGGGGGTAACCCACGCCGCGGCCTTTCACCTGGCGAACCGCTTAGTAGTAATAACGGTTGCGGATCACCTGCAGAACGCGGCCGGTGCGGACGTTGACCAGCAGAAGGTCGTCGCCGTAGCGGATCCACTGCTGGAACCGGCCGGGCTGGCGCACGCCGAAGCGACCGTAATCGTTCACATGGTAGCGCGAACCGTAGAAGCCGGTCTGCAGGCGGAAGCCGACGCCGACGGGGCGATAGGACCAGTTCTGGTAAGGCGCCGAGTAGCGGACCGAGCGGCGGCGATCCATCCGGTCTTCGCGCAGTTCGCGCTGGGCACCGCGCAGTTCGCGGCGCTCCTCGCGAACGTCGTCGCGGTCGCCGTAGCGGCGGGCCTGACGCACGTCCTGACGCTCTTCGCGCACTTCGCGACGGTCGTGGCGGATTTCGCCGCGGGACTGCGCAGAGGCGGCCGTGGGCGCCACAACCGCGGCGATCAGGCCAAGCATGATGAGTTTACGCATGAAACAAACTCCACTGATGGGACGATTGGGGAAAACTCCCGATCGCATGAGTGGGGTATGCCAGCATCGCTCTGAACGGCCTCCGAACGCGCCGTTCATCGGAGCGCAGGGATTGGCGGCATGAAAAAGGCGGCGGCTCCACCTCGGGAACCGCCGCCTTTCGTAGCTTAAACAGGCGTAAACGCTTACTGCGTGTTGCCCGAAGCGTTGCTCGCCGTGTTGGCGGCCATGTCACCAGCCGCATCGGAGGCGTTGCTGACGGCTGCGGCCTGGTTGTCGAGCATGTCGCCCATGTTGCCGCTGGTGTTGTCGGCAACGTTCTCGATGGTGCCGGCTGCGGCGTCGAGCGTGTTGGCTTCGGTCATGTCGCCGCCGGTGTTATTGGCGGCGGTGTCGCTTGCGCCGCCGCAGGCGGCAAGCGCGAAGGTGGCGGCGAGCGCGGCCGTCTTGAGAATCGTCTTCATAAAATTTCCCCTTTATTCTTTTCAAACGGAGCGAACGCCCCGGCCGCGGGGCCAGAGCGTCCCGGAGCCGCGTGACCTTGAGCCCCGGTGGGGGGCTAGCACGAAATCGCCGAAGCGCAAACCGCCGCCGAAATGAATGCGGCGGCGGGTTGCGCGGCTAGAGCCCGACATCCTCCAGGCTAAGCAGGGTGGCGTTGCCGCCGGCGCTCGTGGTGTCGGTGCTGGTCACCCGCTCGGCGCAGAAGCGCGGCAAATAATGCGGGCCGCCTGCCTTGGGACCGGTGCCACTGAGGCCCTCGCCGCCGAACGGTTGCGAGCCGACAATGGCGCCGATCATGGAACGGTTGACGTAGAGGTTGCCGACCGTGGCGAGCTCTTCCACCGTTTCGGCGGCCCGGGCGATGCGGCTGTGCAGGCCCATGGTGAGGCCGAAGCCCGATCGGTTCACGCGCTCCACCGTTTCCGCAAGCTGGCCCGATTTCCAGGTGGCGACGTGGAGGAGCGGGCCGAACCATTCCTTTTTCACGTCCTCAAGGCGATCGACGCGGATGAGCGTCGGCGGGACGAACAAGCCTTGCGCGGGCACGGCGACGGTTTTCACCCAGCGCCCACGCATTGCCTCGCGGTGCTCCATCAAGCGTTCGTAGGCACCCTGGTCGATCACCGGGCCGACGTCCGTGCGCGGCTCGGCGGGGTCGCCGACGACGAGCGTGTCCATCGCGCCGGACAGCATCTCCAGCGTGCGCCCAGCGATCTCCTCCTGGAGGAGGAGAAGTCTCAGGGCAGAGCAGCGCTGGCCGGCGGACCGGAAGGCGCTGGTCACGACGTCGACCACCACCTGTTCCGGCAGAGCGGTGCTGTCGACGATCATTGCGTT
This sequence comes from Allosphingosinicella sp., assembly GCA_036399475.1. Taxonomy (GTDB): domain Bacteria; phylum Pseudomonadota; class Alphaproteobacteria; order Sphingomonadales; family Sphingomonadaceae; genus Allosphingosinicella. The sequence goes on along the minus strand of DASWNA010000018.1, from coordinate 82,654 downwards.
GATGCCGCCGGTCTCGGCGATGAAGGGCACGATCGGCCGCTCGTCATCGTCCAGGAGAGAGCGCGCGATGCGCTTGGCGGTGGCGGTGGAGCCGGTGAAGGCGATCCCGGCGATTCGGCTGTCCTCGACCAAAGCGGCGCCCATGTCGGGGCCGCCGGCGGCGAGGATCAGCGCGTCCTCGGGGATGCCGGCGCCGTGGGCGAGGCCGACGGCGTAAGCGGCGATCTCCGGCGTCTGCGGCGCCGGCTTGGCGACCACCGTGTTGCCGGCGACGAGGGCGGCGGTGACCTGACCTAGGAAGATGGCGAGCGGGAAGTTCCAGGGCGCGATGCACACCCAGACGCCGCGGCCGCCCATGCGCAGGACGTTGCGCTCGCCGGTCGGCCCGGGGAGTTCGAGCGGCTGGAGGCCGGAGCGGGCCTGCTGCGCGTAATAGCGGCAGAAATCGACGGCTTCACGTACTTCGGCCAGCGCGTCGGGGATGGTCTTCTTTGCCTCCTGCACGCAGATGCACATCAGGGTGCCGCGCTCCTGCTCGAGCAGGTCGGCGAGGCGGTCGAGGCAAGCGGCGCGGTGTTCGATGCTCTGCGCATCCCAGGGACGGAAAGCGGACAGGGCGCGGGAGACTTTCGCCTGCGCTTCGCCGGCGCAGTCGGTCCAGTTCTCGCCGGCGGAGGTGACGGGCGGTTTCTGCTCCAGAGCACCGCTCCCCACTTCGTTCGTCCCGAGCGAAGTCGAGGGGCGGGGTTGAGGAGTCTGTGCCAGCGCCCCTCGACTACGCTCGGGACGAACGAGGCCTGTGGCTGAGACAACCGAGGCCAGCCGCGCCAGTTCTTCGCGGTCCGCCAGGTCGATGCCCCCGCTGTTCAGGCGATCGCCGAACAGGTCGCGGGGGAGCGGGATTGCGGGATGGCGCGAGCCGCCGACGCTGGCGATCTTCGCCACCGGATCGGCGAGGATGTCGGCATCCGTCAGCCGCTCGTCGGCAAGCTGGTGGACGAAGCTGGAATTGGCGCCGTTCTCCAGCAGGCGCCGCACCAGATAGGCCAGCAGATCGCGATGCCCACCCACGGGCGCATAGATGCGGGTCTGATACCCTTCCTCCCGAACAAGATGCTCGTACAGCCCCTCGCCCATGCCGTGCAGGCGCTGGAATTCGAAGTCGCGGCTGGTTCCCGCCCATTCCAGGATGTTGGCGACGGTCAGCGCATTGTGGGTGGCGAAGGCGGGGTAGATGTTCTTGGCGGCGAGCATGTCGCGGGCGCAGGCGAGATAGGAGACGTCGGTCGCCGCCTTGCGGGTGAAGAGCGGATACTCGCCGAGCCCTTGCTCCTGCGTCCGCTTGATCTCGCTGTCCCAATAGGCGCCCTTGACCAGCCGCACCGCGATGCGGCGCCCGGTAGCGGCGCCGATTGCGTCGGCCCAGGCCAAGGTCGGCCGGGCGCGCTTGCCATAGGCCTGCACCGCCATGCCGAGGCCGTCCCAGCCCTTGAGGCTCGGCAGGCCGGCGACCGCCTCGATGATGTCGAGGCTCATCTCCAGCCGCTCGCTTTCCTCCGCATCCACAGTGAAGGCGATGTTGCTGGCTTTGGCGAGGGCGGCGAGGGCTTCGACCTGCTCGATCAGCGAGGGGACGCAATTGTCGTAATGGGCGACTTCGTAGCGCGGGTGGAGTGCGGAGAGCTTGACGGAGATCGAGTGGCCGCGGTCCGCCACCTTGCCGACCGAGCGGATCGCATTCTCGTAGGAGACGAAATAGCGCCGCGCGTCCTCATAGGTGCGGGCGGATTCGCCGAGCATGTCGAAGCTCGCGGTGAAGCCCCTGTTCTCGCGCTTGGCCATGCGCGCCACTGCTTCCTCGATGGTGCGGCCCATGACGAAGATCTCGCCCATCATCCGCATCGCCGCGCCCACCGCCTGGCGGACGAACGGTTCGCCAGCGCGGGAGAGGAGGCGTTTCAAGGTGCTGGCCTGCTCGGTCTCGCTGACCAAAGCGCGGCCGATCACCAGACCCCAAGTGGCCGAATTGACCAGGGTGGAATGCGACTTGCCCTTATGCGCCTTCCAGTCGGCGTTGCCGAGCTTGTCGGCGATCAACGCGTCGGCGGTTTCCGGGTCCGGCACGCGCAGGAAGGCTTCGGCGAGCGACAGCAGGGCGATGCCTTCCGACGTGTTGAGCCGGTATTCCTGAAGAAACTGGTTCACCCACCCCGAAGACTGGGCAGCGCGCAAGTCTGCAAGCATGCCGGAAGCGCGCTGTTCGACGCGGCACCGCGACTCGGGGGTGAGCCCGGCGTCCTTCAAAAGCGGCTGGAGCACGTCCGGCTCGGCGACCCGGTGCAGGCGGCGGATTTCGGCGCGGGCGCTTGCCGTAGCGTCAGCGGGGCGGGCGGGCGTGGTGGCGGTCGCCAAGGCTTGTGTCTTTCGGTTGTGCGGTTCTAGGACGGCCCGATACCGGTCGGGCTTGCCCGGCACAATGTGGGGACGCGCATGCCGCTTGCCAGCCTGGACGAAATCGCCGCCAAAGTGGGAACCGAGATCGGCGTCTCAGGCTGGCTGACCGTGGACCAGGCGGCGATCGATGCGTTTGCCGAGGTGACGCAGGACCACCAGTTCATTCACACCGACCCCGACGCCGCCGCCAAGACGCCGTTCGGCGGCACGGTGGCGCACGGGTTCCTGACCTTGTCGCTGCTCAGCCGAATGGCCGCCGACGTGATGCTGGTGCCGGACAGCCTGAAGATGGCGGTCAATTACGGCTTCGAGCGGGTGCGCTTCATTGCGCCCGTGCGTTCCGGCAAGCGCGTGCGCGGCCACTTCACGCTCGCCAGTGCGCAGGAGAAACGCTCCGGCCAGTGGCAGTTCGTGCACAACGTCACCGTCGAGATCGAGGGCGAAGACAAGCCCGCTTTAACCGCCGACTGGATCGGGATGATGTTTTTGTAGACGAAACAGAAGACCTCCCCTCCCTGCAAGGGAGGGGCAGGGGGTGGGTCCGCGGACCGTTCGGCTCGATGCCGAACTGTTCGCCCCTTCGGCAAGTGCCGCAGGGCTCGGGCTTCGCCCTCGCACCCACCCCCATCCCCTCCCTTCCAGGGCGGGGGGACCAAAAGGAGTAACAATATGGCCACTCGCGAAGCGCTTATCGTTTCCACCGCGCGAACCCCGATCGGCAAGGCCTATCGCGGCGCGTTCAACGCAACGCCCTCCCCCACCCTTGCAAGCCACGCCATCAAAGCGGCGGTGGAGCGGGCCGGGATCGATCCGGCGGAAGTCGACGACGTGGTGATCGGCGCGGCACTCCAGCAGGGCGTGCAGACCACCATCGGCCGCACCGCGGCGCTGCGCTCGGGGCTTCCCGTAACCGTGTCCGGCATGTCGATCGACCGCCAGTGCGCGTCCGGCCTGATGGCGATCGCCACCGCCGCCAAGCAGATCATCGTCGACCGCATGGACATGATGGTTGCCGGCGGCGTGGAGAGCATTTCGCTGGTGCAGACCCCCGACATGCGCGTCGGGCCGGATCCGGAGCTGCTGAGCATGCACAACGGCGTCTACATGCCGATGCTGCAGACCGCCGAAGTGGTCGGCAAGCGCTACACCGTCGATCGCGAGCGGCAGGACCAGTACGCGCTTCGCTCCCAGCAGCTTACCGCCAAGGCGCAGGCGGAAGGCAAGTTCGACGACGAAATCGTGCCGGTCACCGCCAAGATGATAGTCAAGGACAAGGAGACCGGTGAGACGAGCATGCAGGAGGTCACGCTCACCAAGGATGAAGGCAACCGGCCGTCGACCACCATCGAGAGCCTGCGCGGGCTCCACGCCGTGATGGGCCCGGAAGGGGCGATCACCGCCGGCAATGCGTCGCAGCTTTCGGACGGCGCCTCGGCGTGCGTGCTGATGGAAGCGGGCATGGCCGCCGAGCGCGGGCTGACGCCGCTTGGCCGCTATGTCGGCATGTCCGTGGCGGGCACCGATCCTGACGAGATGGGCATCGGCCCGGTGTTCGCGGTGCCCAAGCTCTTGAAGCGCTTCGGCCTCGACGTTGACGATATCGGCCTTTGGGAGCTCAACGAGGCGTTCGCGGTGCAGGTGCTCTACTGCCAGGACCGGCTCGGCATCCCCGACGACCGCTTGAACGTCAACGGCGGCTCGATCTCGATCGGCCACCCGTACGGCATGTCCGGCGCGCGGATGACCGGCCACGCGCTGATCGAGGGCAAGCGCCGCGGCGCGAAGTATGTGGTCGTCACCATGTGCGTCGGCGGCGGCATGGGCGCGGCGGGGCTGTTCGAGGTTTTGTAAGGCAATCCCCCTCTCCCCAGCGGGGAGAGGGTTGGGTGAGGGGGTGCTGCCTCGGGGTGAAGAGCGCCGCGCCTTCGCTCAAGCGCAGTGCCCCCTCACCCCTAGCCCCTCTCCCCGCCGGGGAGAGGGGGATTAGCGCTCATCCCCCGTCGCCATAGCCGGCGTGGTGGGCGCCTTCGTCCTGCTCGTCCATCTGCCGAAGCGCGTCCTCCGACGCCTCCTCGACACCCTCGCCTTCGCCCGGCGGCGGTGTCTGCACTTCGTCCTTGTCCTTGCCGTCCATGTGCTGTTCCTCTCCGTACATTGACTATTAACCCCCAATGCCCCACATGGGCTCCGAACGAAGCACCATGCAGCGTGAACAGGCGCCAAAGCGCCCCGGCTCTGCTTCGTTTCTACCAAGGCTTCCCCTTTTCACGCGGGTCGGCAGTAACCGCCGCGTTTCCGCGCGCCATCATGGCTGCGCGGCCGCCGCATATATGTGAGCTAAACTACATGTCTTTTGAAAATCTCGGGCTGTCGCAGCAGGTCCTCCAGGCGCTTGTCGTCAAGGAATATACCCAGGCGACCCCCATTCAGACCCAGGCGATCCCGATGCTCCTCCAGGGCCGCGATCTGCTCGGCATCGCGCAGACCGGCACCGGAAAGACTGCGGCTTTCATGCTGCCGTCGATCGACCGTCTCGCCCAATCCAAGAAGCGCCCGATGCCGCGTTCGTGCCGCATGCTGGTGCTTGCGCCGACCCGCGAGCTGGCCAGCCAGATCGCCGAAAGCGCCCGCGATTACAGCCGGTTCAGCCGGATGAGCGTCGTCACCGTGTTCGGCGGCACCTCCGTCAACAAGAACCGCCAGGACGTGCAGCGCGGCGTCGACATCCTTGTCGCCACCCCGGGCCGCCTGATCGATCTGATCGAGCAGGGCGCGCTGTCGCTGAAGAGCGTCGAAATCCTCGTCCTGGACGAAGCCGACCAGATGCTCGACCTGGGCTTCATCCATGCGCTCAAGCAGATCGTGAAGCTGCTCCCGGCCGAGCGCCAGAGCCTGTTCTTCTCGGCGACCATGCCGAAGGCGATTCAGGATCTCGCGTCGCGCTTCCTTACCGATCCGGCGCAGGTCGCGGTGACTCCGGTTGCGTCGACGTCGGAGCGGGTCGATCAGTTCGTCACCTTCGTCAACCAGACGGAAAAGCCGCAGCTTCTCACCATGATGCTGCGCTACGGCTTCGGCGAAAACGGCTCCATGGACCGCGTGCTGATCTTCAGCCGCACCAAGCACGGTGCCGACCGGATCGTGAAGCAGCTCGCTGCCTCCGGCATTCCGGCCGCCGCGATCCACGGCAACAAGAGCCAGCCGCAGCGCGAGCGTGCGCTTGAGGACTTCAAGAGCGGCAAGGTCAAGATCCTGATCGCCACCGACATCGCGGCGCGCGGCATCGACGTGTCGGGCGTCAGCCACGTCATCAACTTCGACCTGCCCAACGTGTCCGAGCAGTATGTTCACCGCATCGGCCGCACCGCGCGCGCGGGCGCGGCGGGTGTGGCCATTGCGTTCTGCGCGGAGGACGAGCGTCCGTACCTGAAGGGCATCGAGAAGCTGACCAAGCAGAAGATCGCGATCGAGCCGCTGCCGGCCAACTTCCTGACCGAAGCGAGCAAGATCAAGACGGTGATCAAGTCGGCCCCGTCGAGCGGCGAATACCGCCCGGTGGAGGAAGACGGCGAGCGTCAGCACCACCGCCGCCCGGCCAAGCGCTTCCACGCCAAGCCGACGGGAAACCGCGCCCCGGCCGGCCGCCCGCAAGGCCGCAGGGCCTCGCGCTAACTTCACCTTCCCCGTTCCAGCGCTCCCCAACCTCGTTCGTCCCGAGCGAAGTCGAGGGGCGCTGGCACTGACTCCTCGTGTGCGCCCCTTGACTTCGCTCGGGACGAACGGAAATTGTTGATGCGCCAGCTACTTAGGGGAGCTAAGCGCCTCCCGATGCGCGCTTTTCCCCTTCTGCTTCTCTTCTCCGCCTCCCCTGCCCTCGCGCAGTCTGCGCCTGATCAAGAGGAGATCGTGATCACCGGCCGCGGCCTTGGCGCTGCTGCCGGCGAAGAGGTGTTCTCCACCACCACTATTGGCCGCGAACGGCTGGACGGTTCAGCGTCCAACCGGCTCGAGGACATCCTGCGCGATGTGCCGGGCTTCCAGCTCTTTCGCCGCTCCGACGCACGCTCGGCCAGCCCGACCAGCCAGGGCGCGACCCTGCGGGCGCTGGGCGGCAATGCGTCGAGCCGGGCTTTGCTCATCCTCGACGGCGTTCCGCAGACCGACCCATTCGGCGGCTGGGTGAGCTGGCCGGCCTACGATCCGCGCCGACTCGGCGAGGTGCGGGTGACGCGCGGCGGCGGCAGCGGCGCGAACGGCCCCGGCGCGCTTGCCGGCACCATCGAGCTCGAAAGCGCCGCGCCGAGCGAGCTGCGCGGCTTCGGCGCAGGCGTCGCTTATGGCAGCCGCAACAGTATCGATGCCTTTGCCGGGATGGGCGCAGACCTCGGGCGAGGCTTCGTCGCGGTCTCCGGCGCGTTCGCGCAGGGCGACGGCTTCATCCCGGTCGTGCGCGGGCAGCGTGGTGCGGTGGATCGCCCCTCCCCCTACCGGCAGGCAAGCCTCGGCGTCCGCGCCGTGGCGCCGCTTGGCCGCGGTGTGGAGCTGCAGGCCAGCGGCCTGGTGTTCGACGACCAACGCGAGCGCGGCACCGCCTTCAGCGACATCCGCACGCAAGGCGCCGACGCCTCGCTGCGCCTCGTCGGGCCGCGCTGGACGGCACTCGCCTACGTGCAGACCCGCGACTTCTACAACAGCTTCGCGAGCGTCGGCGCCGGACGCGCGGCCGTCACTCGCGCCTCCGAACAATATGCCGTGCCTTCCACCGGCCTCGGCGCGCGCGGCGAGTGGCGGCCGCGTATCGGCAACGGCGTCGAGCTTCGCCTCGGCGGCGACTGGCGCGAAACCGTGGGGGAGACCCGCGAGCGGTTCAGCTTCATTGCCGGCACGGGCACCCGCGGCCGCGTCGCCGGCGGGCGGACGCGCACCGTTGGCGGCTTTGCCGAGGCGAGCTGGACCGGCGGCCCCGTCACCCTCACCGGCGGCGGCCGGATCGACCGCTGGCAGGTTGAGGACGGCCAGCTTCGTGAGCGCATCTTCGCCACCGGCGCGGTGCTGACCGACACGGCGTTTCCGGACCGCTCCGGCTGGGAGCCGACGGGGCGCGCCGGCATTGCGTTCCGCCCGGCGGAGGGACTGACCCTCCGCAGCGCGGCCTATCTCGGCTGGCGGCTTCCGACGCTGAACGAACTCTACCGCCCCTTCCGCGTCGGCCCCGACGCCACCGCCGCCAATGCCGAACTCTCGCCCGAGCGGCTGAAGGGCGTGGAAGCGGGCCTCGAGTGGCGCCCGGCCAAGGGCCTCCACGTCGGCGCCACGATCTTCGCCAACCGGCTGACGGACGCCATCGCCAACGTGACACTCGGCCGCGGCCCCGGCACCTTTCCTGGTGTCGGCTTCGTCGCGGCCGGCGGCGAATTTCGCCAGCGGCAGAACCTCGACGCCATCGAAGCCAAAGGGCTGGAGCTGGACGCCGGAGCCGAGTTCGGACGGTGGCGCTTCACCGGCGGCTGGTCGTGGGTGAACGCCGAGGTCACATCGGCGGGAGCGGCCGCCCCCCTGAACGGCCTCCGCCCAGCCCAGACGCCCAGACACACCCTTTCCGCCGGTGCCGCCTGGGCCAGTTCGAAGGGCGCACGGGCATCCGTGGACACGCGCTATGTCACCAGCCAATTCGAGGATGACCTCAACAGCCAGCGGCTTCGCTCCGCACTGACCTTCGACGCCGCGGCTGCGTGGCCGCTGACGAAAGCGCTCGCGGTGGAGCTGCGTGCCGAAAACCTCACCGACGCCCGCGTGGAAACCGCGGTCAGCGGCGACGGCATCGTCGAGCGTGCGACGCCGCGTACGCTGTGGATCGGCCTGCGCCTGACCCGCTAGGCAGCCCAGCGGAGCGGATAATGCTCCGGAACGCCGCCTTCGTAGACGATCGGGCTTTCCTCCTCGATGCCCGGCAGGCGCAGAACCTGGCGCACGATCTCCGGCACCATTGCCGCCGAGATTGCCCGGCCAAGGCATTCGTGATGGCCGTAGCCGTAGGTGAAGGTCTGCCAGATCGAGCGCGAGGGATCGAAGCGCTCCGGATCGGCGTACGCCGCGGGATCGAACATGCCCGCATGAGTGCAGGCGAGCACGGTGGTTCCCGGCTGCACCGTCACCGCATGCCCTGTCCCCCCGCCGAGCAAGGTCGGCGTGTGGCAGGTGCGGAAGAAATAGGGAAAGGCGGGGTTGAAGCGCAGGGCCTCGGCGACGAAGCCGTCGAACTCGGCGGGATCGTCCTTCGCCGCCGCCGCCTTTGCCTGCGCCAGCACATCCGGCTTGGCGAAGAGTGCGGCCATGGCGTTGTTGACGGCGTGGTTGGTGGTCTCAACCGCGCCGATCAGCAGCCCGCCGGCGTTTAACAGCACCTCCTTGAGCGGAAACTTCACGCCCTTGGAGAACGACAAGCGTACCAGCCGCGACACGGAATCCGTGCGGCCGCTGCCCATCTTCACCTGCACCACCCGCTTGAGCAGTACCCGCCCGAGGAAGAACGCCAGGTGGATGTTGGCCCGCTTGCGCTCCGAGATGACGTGCGCCGGATCGGGCGTGACGTCGGTGTCGAACGGCTGGTTGTGAAACGCGTCCTGCTGGTTCCAGTAGGACCAGTCGATCAGTTTCTTGGGATCGCCGCTGGCGAACCCGAAGAATTCCTGCACCAGGCCGACGGGCACCATCCGGGTCAGCGCCTGCGGGGCATCGATCCGCCCCCGGCCCTCCCTGAGGATTGCCGCCGCGCGCTCGCCGACGAATTTGCGGATCAGCGGAATGTCCTCGAAATCGAGGATCGACTTCATGATCGACTTCTCGCGCCAATGATCGGCGGTGTCGTCCTGCGCCATGAAATAGTCGCCCTGCTTGGGCTTGTAGAGATCGACCCCGAAATCGTGCCAACGCTGGAGGACGATGGTGCAGTCCGCGTGCCGGGTGACGAAGGTCAGCTCCGGCAGCTCCAGCACCGGCCGCTCGCGCTGCAGCTCGTGAAAGAAGGGCGCGCGCTCCCCCGTCATCAACTGGCGCACCAGCGGCCACTTTTCCGCCGGGGCGGCCGCATCGATCCTGTCGAGATAGAGCCCCACGCCGCGTCTCCCCTCAGAGCGTTTTCATATACTCCACCAGCGCCCACCTTTGCTGGTCGCTGAGCTTGGCGACGCCATATTCGTGGCCGGTGTTGAGATTGCCGCGCTTCGATGTGTCGAACACGAAGCCGTTGTTCGGCGCTTCGTCGGTGCGGTAGCCGACCCGCACCGGATCGAACTCGCGCGTGCCGACGCGGAAGCTCTTGGGCCGTTGATTGCCCGGAAGAAGCAGATCGTAGAGCGTGGGCACCGAGCCGTTGTGAAGAAACGGCGCGGTCGCCCAGACGCCGTCCAGCGGCCGCGACTTGTAGCGGAACAGGCCGCTCTTGTCGGCGAAACACTCCTCGAGCCGCTGCGGCCAGGGCGATTCCTCGGGCTTGGCGATCCCTTCCAGGATGTCGGGCTCGACCACCTTGGGCGGGCGCTGGATGTCGAGGAAGATGCGCACCGTGGTTGCGGCGATCGCCTCGACCTTGGCGATCAGCGCGCCCTTCACGGTCGCGGTGAGCATGTCGGACAGGAACGCCTGCTCGCCGAATTTCTCCGGATCCTTGCTGCTCGGGATATAGCCCACCGGCCGTCCCTGGAGATTGCCGGTCGCCGCCTGGTAGGTGATGGCGTTGCAGGCCATCGACGGGTCGGTGTTGTTGGGATTGCCCTTCTGCTGGAGCTGGAAACCGACTTCGTAGATCGCGTCGGTGTTGGTTGGTTCGATCTTGTGGCAGGCGGCGCATTTCTGGTCGTAGAGCGTCTTGCCGGCCGCCGATTTCGCCGGATCGATCGCGCCGATTTCCGCGGGCCAAGGCAGCGGCTTCAGCCGGCGCAGCGTTTCTTCCAGGGAGTTCAGGCTTTCGACCTGGATGAGGTTGGGAAAGCCCTTGAGCGTCGAGCCCTCCACCACCTTGACGTCGCCGAACACGCCGATCACTTCCCCGGCATTGCGGCCAAGCGCGCCGTAATCGAGGAACTTGCCCTTGCCCAGATCGAGGCGGGACGTGGCGGCGATGCCGTTATATTGCAGATAGTTCTGCCGGAAGATGTCCCAGATGAAGGGGTAGCTGACCGGCGCGTCGGCGGGGTTCGGAGTCTGGAACTCGGCGCCGGCGATCAGCGCCACCTTGTTGAAGATGTGTCCGAACGCGTCGAGCCGGGCGTAGCCGTAGCGCAAGGAGGTGGCGTTCATGCGCTCCACTTCGGCTTCCCAATCGACTAGCTGCTTGAGGGCCGCCTTGAGCGTGGCGCGGTTGGCGGGCGTGTCCTTGCCGGCGAGCACCTTGGCGGCGAACCGCTCCCACTTGGCGGAATCGTTGTGGGTCGCCGTGAGCGCGCCGTCGATCGCTTCGATGAAGCTTTGGAAATCCACCAGGCTCGGCCCGCCGTCGATGCGGTAGGCCTTGCCGCCATAATTGAGTTCGGCGGTGTGGCAGGCTGAGCAGTTGAGGCCGATCCACGGCTCCTTCGGCTTCTGGCCTTGGTACCAGGTGAAGCCGGTCAGCGCGAAGCCGCTCGCATCCTGATTGTCGAGCGCGAAACCGACCGGCAGGCGCAGCTTGGTGGAGGTGGTGCGCGGCAGGAACCGGAACCCCGCCATATGCGAGTCGGCAAGGAACGGTTGATCGCTCCCCGGCTGCTCCAGCGCCTGCATCCACGCCCAGGGCATGAGGCGCGAGCCTTGCGTGCCTTCATACCAGTCGGACTGCTGCTTCGCCGTCCAGCCCTGGCTGTTCACCGACTCGACCGGCTGCTTGTTCGGCGTGCAACCCGCCGCGGTCGCCAGCAAGGCGGCGGAGAGCAGCAACGACCCCTTGCGCGCATGAGACATGGAGATCATCGAACAGCCCCCTTTGCCGTCGGGGGGCTCCCGCCCCCACGCGCCGCGCCCCCTGTGCGGCCTTCCCAAAGCAAAGCTGCCTGAAAAACAGGGCGCCGCCAAGTGGCTTGGCAAAACGATCCAGTCGAAATGGAGCTAAGTTATTGCGGACGCTTTATTCGATGGTTTGAAAATACTTTGGCAGTTCAGCGGGCGGCAGGCTTTGCGGGCAGCGGCGGCAGATCGATGCCGGTCAATTTCCAGCTCAGGCCGCGCCGCTCGAACACCAGGCCCGACTCGGGCGTGTCCTTGCCGGTCACCACGAACCGGTTGAAGCCGTCGCGCCGGATCTTGGGATCGGCCGGTATCGAACCCTTCTGCGCTTTTTCCCCATCGCCCTTCACCGACTCCTGCTCCTTGGCGAGATTGGCAAAGGCGGTCTTCATGCCGGCGGGCGAAACCATGGAATCGACGATCGGCCCCATCATCGCCATGCCCATGGCAAGGCCGAGCTTGGCCTCGGCGCTGCCGTCGCGGGTGGCTTCTTCCTGGAGGCGGCTGCTGAGCTCGCTCTTCAAGTCGGTGCGAAGCGCGGCATAATCGACGTAGGCGGAAAAAGCGGCTTCGTCATTCGCCTTGGCGGCATCGACCATCGCCTTCACGGTGATCCCCGGCGAGACGTAATACCAACCGCCGACCACCGCCAGGATTACAAGCAGCACTGCGCCGCCGACCATGTAGCCTTTGCGAGTCACGTCCCAATTCCCCTGCCCAGCGAAGGGACAGCCTGCGCACGCGGGTTCATGCCGGTCAAGCGGCGATGCCGGCCGGTCAGGCGCCCGCCACCGGCCGCGCCGGCCACCTTTGCGCGTCGGCAAGCTCGAGCTGTGCGAAAGTGTCCGCATCGAGATCGGCAGTGAGGCCGTCGCCCTCCACCCGCACATCCTTCCACGGCAGGACATGAAGCGCGGCGCCGAGCGCGCCTGCCTGCCCGGCGCTGACCACCAGATAGGAGATGCGCCCGTCGCCGCGGGTCGCCATCGCGTCCACCGTTGTGCCGAGCGTGCTTCCGTCGGCGGCGCTCAGCTTTGCACTGGTCAGGCTGGAAATGGGGAACAGGGTGGGGCCGGGCTTTTGTTCGCTGCGCTCCGCCGCTGCCTTGGCCCAATCGTCATAGCGCGCCTGGCGGATCAGCCAGCGCCAGATCCCGACCAGGTTGACGCCGGTGAGCGCGATATTCTGCCACAGGAGATTGGGCTGGTCCGTCGCGTAGCCGTAGGTGCTCCAGGCGATCGACCCCACCGTGAAGATCACGAACCCCCAGCCGGTAACCCGCGCTCCGAGGTTGGCCGCCGTGACGCACGCCGCGAGCATGGTCGCGATCGGCGCAACCCACCCTGCATATTCGCCCACCATCTTCGCGCTCCCGTTTCGGCCAGTGCATGCCAACTCAACGCGCGGGAAGCCGTTCCACGAGGCAGACGGCAACTTGCGGGAGGGTGCCCGCGCGGGAGGCCGTCTGCGGGCGGGAACCGCGCGGAATCAGTTCTTGGCGAATGAACGCAGGGCGGCTTAAACCTACTCCATGGTCGGCAAGCTCAAACTGAACCGGCTCGATATAGTGGCGGTCGTGGCAGTCATCGTTTCCACCATTCTGTGCATCGAGGCTGCTTTGCATGCAGCCGACGCCTACACCCACTTTCGGCCGATTTCCGGAGCGAAGCAGATGCTGGGCGTGATCGGCTGGATTATTGCGACTTTTGGGCCGATCGGCGTTGCCGTGTGCTTCTGGCGCTTGGCCAAGCGGGTGCGGGCACCATGGGTCGTGCACCTGCTGTTTCTCCCCTGCGCCTACGCACTTCTTATGGCGGGCGTGTACTTGATGCTGTTCGTTATCGGTGATCCGGATTTCGACAGTACGTTGGGCGGCCCGGTGATGCAGGCCGCTCTCTTATTTGCTGCTGCCTCCGTCCTGTATTTCGGCGCCGCCATCTACCGGAGCTGGCGCGCCTGGCATTAAAGCGTCCGCTGTTCGTCACGGCGGCGGCGCGGACCCGTCCTACGCCCGGTTGCGGAGGCTTCGCCATTTAGCCAAAGAAGGCGGCATCGCGCGCCGGTGCGCAGCAGGAGATATTGGTTGAAGGCTCTGCCGCATCGCGCGCTCGCCCGCCTCAAGGCATTGCCGGACCCCGCTGCTATTTTCCGGTTTGAAGTTCGCGGGAATGCAGCGCGCTTCAGCCCCGTCCTGTTCTGGATGTTCCTCGCCGCGTGCGTAACCGTGAACTATCCGGGCCGCCTCAGCGCCGACGCCGTCGGGCAGCTGATCGGAGCCTATGACGTCGCCTATCTCAGCGACTGGCACAGTCCGCTCATCGCCTGGCTTTGGAGCATTCCGGGCGGTCTGATCGGGCAACCCGCCGGAGCGTTGTTGATCCAATCCTTGCCGCTGGCCTTTTACGCGGCGGTGCGGTCGAGCCGGCCGTTCACCATGACGGCGCGGGATTGCCTCGCCCTCGGGATCGAGCTTGCGTTCAAGGCCGCATTGATCGCGTTGGCGGGGACGATCATCAAGGATGTCTTGCTTGGAGGGTTGGTCCTCGCCGCCGTAGCCGCTCTGCAACTCTCGCTATCGGGCACCGCGCGGAGAGGATGGGTTTTCCTTGGTCTCGCATGTCTGGCGACGATCGCGATGATCAGGCCGACCAATTTCGTCCTCCTCCTCCTTCCAGCCTGGGCGTTCCTGTATCTGGGCAGCGCATCCCGGCGGACCTTCTGGCTTGCCGCCTCCGCCGTCACGCTGGCTGCCCTGCTTCTTCTCCCGGCATACGGAGTGCTGACGCGAGGGGCGTTCGGCCCCAGGCCAGTGCAGCCCGAAAAGCAGCTCATCCTGTTCGACATAGCGGCCGTGTCGGCGTCAACCGGGCAGAACCTGTTTCGCGGCATCGGCGGGTGGCCGGCCGATGCGCTCCCGGAACCCGGCACTTGCTATACGCCGACGATGTGGGACCCGATGGCAGCATGGGGCCAGTGCAAAGGCTATTCGGCAGCTTACGACAAAAGCTACGGCCGTGCCGGCGGAGCGCCGCTGTTGAAGCAATGGGTAACCTCGATCGTCTCCCATCCCGGTGCGTATGTCAGCCACCGCGCCCGGCATGTGGTTGGATCGCTGCAATCGGGCATGGGGCGCTTCGGTGAACGAAGTGCCTGGGGGAACAAGGATGCGCTCCTCGCCTTCAACAGTGCGGACAGAGCTGCGGATCTGGCCAGGATCAGCGCGGGCCGGCTTCCCAGGGGCTATTTCGCGACGGCGGAGCAATCCATTCGGTTCAAACCCTTCAGCCGAACAACCTGGATTCTTCTCGGCATGCGCGGAATGCCGGTGCCGGCGCTCATCGCCTGCATCGGACTTCTTGGCTGGCAGCTTCGGCGCCACCGCAAAGGCATGGCGATCGATCCGGTGATCGTCTTCGCAACGTCGCTGGGCCTAGCGAATGTGCTGTTGATCGGGATGTTCGGCGTGGCGACCTCCGCCCGCTACCTTCTGCCCCTGATCCTGTGCAGCTACGTTGCAGTTCTTGCGGCCTTGCAGAAGGCCCGGGACCCGGGCGACGAACACAGGTCCGGGCCGGAAAACAAGCCGATGGGAGAAGCGATTTGAAAGCACTCGGTCGTGCTGCTGCGGCAGCGTTGATGATCCAGCTGGCGCTTCCGGGCGCGGCAGCGGCGCCGGCCGCTCGCCACCGCGCAGAGCCCACCGCCGCCCGGATCGACAAGGGCCGCATCGACAAG
Organism: Allosphingosinicella sp.; assembly: GCA_036399475.1. GTDB lineage: Bacteria > Pseudomonadota > Alphaproteobacteria > Sphingomonadales > Sphingomonadaceae > Allosphingosinicella. Next base: position 67,486 of record DASWNA010000018.1, on the reverse strand, counting down.
GCGCTCGCCCAGATGGTGGCGGACGGACGCGCCGCCGGCGTGTCCGCCCTGATCTTCAAAGGCGGCCGGGAAGTTTATTTCGGCAGGAGCGGACACGCCGACCGGGAAGCCCGCGCCCCCGTCCGCCGCGACACATTGTTTCAGATCTTCTCGATGACGAAGCCGGTTACGGGCGTCGCGCTTCTGCAATTGTGGGAAGCGGGCCGCTTTCGGCTCGACGATCCGCTCGCCACCCACCTGACCGAATATGCGGACATTCGCGTGTTTGGCGGCATGGACGGCCAAGGCAAGCCGATCCTGAAGACCCCGGCGCGGCCCATCCTGATCCGTGACATCCTGCGCCATACGGCGGGCTTCGCTTATGGCGGCGGCCCGACCTACCCCGAGAAGCAGTTCGAAGCGGCGCGCCCGCTCGATCTGCAGAACGACCTTGCCGAGTTCAGCCGCCGCCTGGCAACCGTTCCGCTGATGTTCGAACCGGGCAGCCGCTGGCGCTACAGTGCCGCGGTGGACGTTCAGGCGCGGCTCGTCGAAAAACTGAGCGGCATGCCGTTCGAGGATTATGTCCGCCGCCACCTGCTCGATCCGCTGGGCATGAAGGAGACCGGCTGGACCCAGCCCGCCGAACGGCTGCCGCGCCTCGCCGCCGCCTACCACAAGGGCGCGGACGGCAAGCTGGAGCGAAAGACCGACGAGGCGACGCGCGCCCTCAACTTCGCCCCGCGCAGGCTCACCATGGGCGGCGCTGGCTTGGTGTCGTCGATCGACGATTATATGCGGTTCGCGCGTATGCTGCTGAACGAGGGCAGCTTCGAGGGGGTGCGCATCCTGAAACCGTCGACGGTGCGGCTGATGGCGACGAACCAGCTCGATCCCCGCATCACCGAGCGTGACTGGCTGGTCGGCAAGGGCAGCGGCGGCATGGGCTTCAACGTCTTCGTCCGCACCGCACCGCCGCAAACGCCTGCGGAAAATCGCGGCGCGGTCGGCGAGTTCTTCTGGGACGGCGCCTGGTCCACCCTCTTCTGGGTCGATCCTGCCAACGATCTCGCCGCCGTCTTTCTTGTCCAATCGGAGCCGTTCGACGGCACCCTGCATCACGATTTCCGGCAGGCGGTGTACGGACCCGATTATCTAGGCCCGAAGGGGGATTGAGCCCCCGGGCGGGGAACGCCTTGGCGTGGCCCGCTGCCGAAGCCGCACCGCCAGCCGTCAGATCGCCCGGAGCAAACCGAACGAACGCGGCTGCGAACAATTCACCAGCCTCCCGCTTGCATCCGGCGGCGTGTTGAAGCGTATTATGCTGCGCCGCAACAGGAGATCGGCATGTTCGGTGACAATCTGGCGGCGCTTCAGATCCTTGTGGAGGCGATCGGCCGCGGGCTTTGCGTAACGGCGGTGTACAACCGCGGCGACATCACCCTTGCCCCGGAATCTCTGACCGAGCGGCACGGCGAACTCTACCTGCGCGCGGTGCGCGTGGAATATGACGGCCGCCGGCCCCGTCAGCTCAAGCTCGGGACTTTCAAGCTTTCCGGCCTGTCGTCGCTTGAACTCACCGACCGGGCATGCCTCGCCAAGGAGCTCCTGAACGAAGCGGAGGGCTGAACGCCCGCGAGACGTTTCGCGGAGCCGACTGGCTCCCTCACAGCGGACCTACGGCAAGCCGCCGTCAGCGAGGCAGTAAGATCCACCCGAAGGCAAGGCTTGCAATGAGAGCAATCATGCTTGCGGCCAGCGCCCATGCGGCGGAGGCTCCTCGTCCCCGGGCATAAGCCAGGGTTATGCCAAGCTTCACCGCCATATTGGCGAGAACGGTGCCGCCCAGTGCGAGGGCGGCCAGGCCTGGGCTGATCAGCCCGGGCTTAAGCCCCCCGACCGTCACAATGGCCGCGTCCACGTCGAGGCTGCCCATAAGCAGGATGAGCACAGCCATGCCCTCCTCGCCGAACCGTCCCTCGGCCCACCGCGCGGCGACCGCGGCCAGCGCGAGAAACACCACGAACCCGAGTGCCGGAACGAGGGCGATCGGATTTCCCGGCGGCACGGGGCCCTCGGTGCGGGGCGCCTGCCGATAGAGCCACCATCCGGCCACGGCGGCTACGATCGTGGGGGGAAGCAGAACGCCCAGCAAAGCCGGCAGAACAGAGGTCGCAAGCACACCCACCAGAAGCAGTACGCGCAGGTACATGATCGCGCTGGCCAGAGCGATGCCGGCCTGCTCCGCCCCTTGGGCGCCGGCGGACCCGAGCCGCTGTGCCAGCGATTGGGTAACGGCCGTTGAGCTATAGGCTCCGCCGATCACCGCCGTCGCGATCGTACCGTGCCTCGCGCCGAAGATGCGGTTGGCGACATAGCCGGCGAACGAAAGCCCGGTCACCACCACCACCACCAGCCACAGCTTCTGCAGGTTCCAGGCGTCGTGCGGGCCGTAATTGCCGCTTGGGAGGAATGGCAGCACCGCCGCGGCAATGACGCTGAACCGGGCAAGCGCCTTCACGTCCTCCGCGTCCAAGCGGTTGATGAAGCCGTGCGCCTCCTCGCGCAGCGCAAGGATGAGGGTCACGACCGCGGCGCCGGCAACCGCAAGAGCGGGAGAGCCGCTTCCCGCCAGGAAACCGAGCGCAATTGCCGTTACTGCCGCTATCGCGCTGGTGGCGTCCGGTCCATAGTCTCGCCGAGTTCCGGTGATGTATCCGGCCGCGACAATGGCGGCCGAGGCCAGGATCAGGGCGCCGCCCGCAAACGCATAGCCGCTGTGGGCAATGAGGCCGGCAACGCCGGATGTCAGTCCCAGCAAGCTGAAGGTGCGGACGCCCGCCACTCGGCTGCCCTCGGGCGCATCCCGCGATGTCCACCCCCGCTCGATGCCAATGAGCAAGCCCACGGCAAGCGCGGTCGCCAGGGCAAGTGCCTGGTCCGACCAGGTCACCGGTCAATCGGGGTATCACGATGCCCCGCCTCCGTGGCTCCCTGACCCTGCAAGCCCCGGCTCCAGCCTTGTGCGTTCATTGCTATTCCTCGCGAGCAGAGAGCTCAGGCAGCGATCGGCAAATGCGATGCGAAGGCCCCGTGGGTGACCTCCACGCGAAGTCCGCTGCCGCTGGAAACTTCCAGGAGTTGCGCCTTGAGCTGCTTTGCCAGGGCGGCGACTATCGCCGTCCCGAGGCCACCCGCAGCGGAAGGTGCTGCCGTGCCCCTGCCGGCGCCATTGTCGGAAACGGTAAGCTTCCAGTCAGATTGGTCGAACTTGAGTGCGACAAGGATGCGGGCGCCCGAACGCGCGGTGGGAAAAGCATATTTGATGGCGTTGATAACGAGCTCCGTCACGATCAGGCCCATGCTCACCGCCTGGGAACTCGGCAATGTCCCCTGATCGGCCGCAACCTCGATGGCGATCGCATGTTGGGGCCCGATCATGGATGCCGCGAGGCCGGCGGTCAGCTTGCTCAGGTAGGCCGCGATATCGATCTGCTCGATGCCATCCACAGCGTGCAGGTGGCCTTGAACGGCCGCAACCGACATCACCCGCTTGTGGGCATCCTGAAGCTCGTCCCGAGTTTCTTCCGAAGCGACCGCGCCGGCCTTCAGGAGAAGGATGCTGGCGATGATCTGAAGGCTGTTGGCGATCCGATGCTCCATTTCGCGAAGCAGGGTCTGCTGCTGGGCAAGAAGTTGCTCCGTATGCTCCAGCAGCTCCTGCTTCTCCCGCTCGATCGCGCGGCGCGCCGTGATGTCCTTGAACGCGAGGAGGATCGTCGGGCTCGATTCATCCTTGTACCGGACCATGCGTGCGTTGAGCAGCAAGGTGCGATGCCCCACGTTTGGGAAGTCATGCTCGACTTCGAAGCCGTCCATCGACGACTGCTCGGGAATGATGGTCTCGATCAGCAGCCGCAATCCCGGGATTTCCCATTGCCCGCCGCCGAGCTCGAAAAACGGCTGATCCCGGATGTGCGCTGCGTCGAGCTTGAAGAAGTCGTAGAAACAGCGGCTCGCCGCCACCACCCGAAGCTCGCCGTCGAGCACCACGAACGGCTCGGGAAGCGTGTCCACGATGGCCAGCGCGAGCGTCTGGGCGTCTGAAAGGCTGCCGAATTGCTTCATGAATGTGCTCCAGATCGGCGGGAGCAATTTCAAGCGCAGCGACCGGCGCCCCCAGGCATTGCCGATGGGGCATGATATCGCACATTGATGTGGATCAAGCGAGCGAATAGGCTTGGATCAACGGCTCAGGCGTTCCCGGCGGCTGCCCTGCGCCTCATCCCCTCGATCTCGTCGTGAAGGCCCATGATCTCGAGCTCCGCCTTCAAATTCACCTCGTAGTCCAAAGCGGCCGCGATCCGGTCGCGCGCTGCCTGGCGGTTTTGCGACATCAGAATGATCGGCGCCTGCAGGGCCGCCACCATCGACAGGATCAGGTTGAGGAAGATGAAGGGATAGCTGTCGAACGCGGCGCCGTAGCGCGTCGCGGCCACCGTGTTGAGGCCGACCCACGCCACAAGCAGGCCGATGAAGATCAGGATGAACGCCCACGAACCGCCGAACCCCGCCACCCGATCCGCCACACGATCGCCGAAGGTGCTTCGCGCATCCACCGCGCGGTTGACGTTGCGCGTGACATGCTGGCGCCGCGCGATTGTCGTGATGACCCGCCGCTCCCGCTCCGAAAGAATGCTGAGGCCGCCGTCGAGCAGCAACTGCCCAAGCGCGGCAACGCGGGCACCCCCGCGCCCGTCGGGTGACTCCGGCTCACCCATCATTCAAGTTCCTTGCCGTGCATGTCAGGCGAGCAAATGCTGTCCGCCATCCACCGGGATGATCGTGCCGGTGATCCGGCGGGCAGCGTCGCTCACCAGAAAGGCGGCCAGCGCACCGACATCGGAGATGTCGACAAGCGAGCGTGCAGGCGCAACGGCTGCGGCGCGATCGAGAAGCTCGTCGAAGCGTTCAATACCGCTGGCGGCGCGGGTGCTGATCGGCCCGGGAGAGATTGCGTGGACCCGGATCTGCCTGGGGCCGAGTTCGGCGGCAAGGTAGCGAGTTGCGCTCTCCAGCGCCGCCTTGACCGGGCCCATGAGGTTGTAATGCTCCACCACGCGCTCGGAGCCGTAGAAGGTGACGGTGAGCAGCGTGCCGCCGTTGGGCATCAGCGGCTCGGCGAGCTTCGCCATCCGGATAAAGGAATGGCACGACACGTCCATGGCCAAGGCAAAGCCTTCCGCGGAGCAATCGACGACCCGGCCGTGCAGGTCGTCCTTCGGCGCGAAGGCGATCGAGTGGAGGAGGAAGTTGAGGCCGCCCCATTCCTCTTTCACCCGCTCGAACAAAGCCTCCAGCTCGCCCGGGACGCGAACGTCGCAGGGCGCGGTCCAGTCCATCTTCAGCCGTTCGGTCACCGCCTCGGCAAACGGCTTCGCCTTTTCGTTGACGTAGGAGGCTGCCAGCGACGCGCCGGCGCGCGAGAACGCTTCCGCACAGCCTGCGGCGATGCTGCTCTCATTGGCGATGCCGACAACCAGGCCGCGCTTGCCGCGAAGATCGATAAGCTGCGTCATGCCGCCTGGAGCTCCTCGCTGTGCCCCACGAGTTTGAGCGTGTGCATTGCAATCATCCGTTCTTCGTCGGTTGGAATGACTCGAACGGTCACTCGGCTCGCCGCCGTGCTGATCGTGGGCGCGCCTGCGGCATTGGCCTCGCCGTCGAGTTCCACGCCCAGCCAGGCGAGACGCTTGCAGATAAGCGCGCGGACGGCGGGTGAATTCTCGCCAATGCCGGCTGTGAACACCAGCCCATCGAGCCCGCCGAGCGAGCCGGCGAGCGCTCCCGTCTCCCGCGCGACGCGATAGACGAACAGCTCCACCGCGTCGCGAGGAGCCGGAAGCGCGCTTGCCTGCAATTCCCGCATATCGCCCGACAGCCCGGATACGCCGAGCAGCCCGGATTGCTCGTAGAGGAGGTGTTGAACCTCCTCGGGGCTCATGCCGCCCTGCTGCTGGAGATACAGGATCACCCCCGGATCGATCGCGCCGCAGCGGGTGCCCATCATCAGGCCATCAAGGGCGGTGAAGCCCATCGTCGTATCGATGCTTCGGCCGCCCGCCATTGCGCAGAGGCTTGCGCCGTTGCCGAGGTGGGCCGCGATCACCCTCCCGGCGGCCATCTGCGGATCGGCCTTTGCCAGGGTTCGCGCCACATATTCGTACGACAGGCCATGGAACCCGTACCGGCGAATGCCCTCGTCGAAATAGGCTAGGGGGAGGGCGAAGCGCGTCGCCACGGCGGGCTGCGTCCGGTGAAAGGCGGTGTCGAAGCAGGCGACCTGGGGGACGCTCGGGCGCGCTGCCTGCGCGGCGCGTATAGCCGCCAGATTGTGCGGCTGATGAAGGGGCGCCAGCGGCACGAGCGTTGCCAGCCTGTCCAGCACCCGCTCCGTCAGGAGCGCAGGGGCGGCAAATTCCACGCCGCCATGAACGACCCGGTGGCCGATGCCGACGAGGCGGCAAGCGCCGGCGGCAGTTTCGATCCAGCCCAGCAGGTCATCGAGGAACGCCTCGTGGCCAAGGGCCGCGTCTTCCCAGCGCCGCTCCACCAGAACCTTGCCCGCCGCGTCACGCCCGATGAAGTGCGGGGCCGAGCCGATCCCCTCGATCTTGCCGGCGGAGATCGGCTCCAGCGTATCGTCAGCGCCCAGGCCGAATAGGGCGAACTTGATGCTGGACGAGCCCGCGTTGATGCTGAGTACCGCGTCGGGCATCAGGATGCGGCTACCGTGGCAACAGCTTTGCGCGCCACCAGCACCGCAAGGGCGCAGGAGGCGATTCGCGTGCGCTGGCTGTCGGCACGGCTGGTCAGGATGATCGGCACGCGCGCGCCGAGCACGATGCCGGCGCCATCCGCTCCCGCCAGGAAGCTGAGCTGCTTGGCGAGCATGTTGCCGGCTTCGAGCTCCGGCACCACCAGGATGTCGGCGATCCCGGCTACCGGCGAGACGATGCCCTTCTCCTTCGCGGCCTCGGGGCTGATCGCGTTGTCGAAGGCGAGCGGACCGTCGAGCAGCCCGCCGACGATCTGTCCGCGATCCGCCATCTTGCACAAGGCGGCGGCCTCGAGGGTGGAGCGCATCTTAGGGTTCACCGTCTCCACCGCGGCGAGGATCGCGACGCGCGGCGTTTCGATGCCGATCGCGTGGGCAAGATCGATCGCATTGCGGATGATGTCGGCTTTTTCCTCCAGGTTCGGCGCCACGTTGATCGCCGCATCGGTGATCAGCAGGGGCCGCGGATAAGACGGCGCATCCATCAGGTAGACGTGGCTGATCCGCCGTTCGGTGCGCAGGCCCGTTTCGGGGGCGATAACGGCCGAGATAAGCTCGTCGGTGTGAAGCGAGCCCTTCATGAGGAGCTGCGCGTCGCCTGCGCGCACCAGTTCGACGGCCTTCGCGGCGGCGGCATGGCTGTGGGCGACGTCGATGATCGTGAATGCCGAGATGTCCGCGCCCGCGGCGGCGGCGGCGGCTTCGATCTTCTGGCCAGGCCCGACCAGAAGCGGGCTGATCAGGCCGAGCGAGGCCGCTTCGCTCGCCGCAGAAATGGATGCGGCATCGCAGGGATGTACGACGGCGGTTGCAACCGGCACGCCGCCTTCCGCTGCCGCCAGGAGGAGGTGGTAGCGGTCGTGGCGGGCGAGCTGCACGTCGGGGAGCGCGACGCGCGGGCGGCGGACCTTGGCGGTGGGCGCCTTCACCTCCGCCTTGCCGACGATCACATCCTCGCCATCCTGGTTGGAGCACCGGCAGTCGAGCAGCACGACATGGTGCTCGGGCCGTTTCTCCGTCACCGTCACGGTCGCCGTAATCACGTCGCCGAGACCCACGGGGCGCAGGAAGCGCAGGCTCTGGCTGAGGTAGATCGCACCCGGGCCCGGCAGTTCGGTGCCGAGCACGCTGGAGATCAGGCCGCCGCCCCACAGGCCGTGGGCGATCACCTTGTGGAAGATGTCGTCCTCGGCAAAGGCGCGGTCCATGTGGGCCGGGTTCACGTCGCCGGAGACCAGTGCGAAGAGCTGGATGTCCTGCTCGGTAAGCGTGCGCGTGACGCTTGCGGTTTCCCCGACTTCGATCTCGTCGAAGGTCCGGTTCTCGATCAGCATGGGCATCATGACGTTCATCGCTGCATCACATAGCGGCCGGGGGCGGCCTCCATGGAGTTCAGCGCGCGTCCCTTGCCGCCCATGCGCGGCGGCTTCACGGGCGTGGCGGCCGACCCCCCGTCCAGCCACTGAGTCCACGCCAGCCACCACGAACCGTCGCGGAGCTCGGCATTGTCCACCCAGTCGTCCGGCATTGCGGATGCCGCCGCCTCGGCCCGCTCGGCTATGCGGAAATGCCGGTGCGCATGCCCGGGCTCGCTGACGATGCCGGCATTGTGTCCGCCCGAGGTCAGCACGAAGGTGAACTCGGCCGGCGTCAGGTGGGACAGCTTGTAGACGGACCGCCAGGGGGCGACTTGATCGGTTTCGGTTGAAACAACGAACAGCGGCACGCCGATGTCGCCCAGACTGACCGGCGCGCCCTCGACTGCGTAACGCCCTTCGGCAAGGTCGTTGCCGAGGAACATCGAGCGCAGATATTCCGAGTGCATCCTGGCCGGCATGCGCGTGGTGTCGCCGTTCCAGGCCATGAGGTCGTTCGGGTGGTCCTTCTCGCCAAGCCAGTAATTTCGGGTGGCGCGCCCCCAGATCAGGTCGCGGGACCGCAGCATGGCGAACGCGGCGCCCATCTGACGGCCGTCCAGATAGCCTTTGCTTGCCATGCCCCGCTCCAGCGAGGCGACCTGGTCCTCGCTGACGAAGACTTCGATCTCGCCGGGTTCGGAGAAGTCCGTCTGGGCAGCCAGGAGGGTCAGGCTGGCAAGACGATCATCATTCTCGCGCGCCATTGTCGCGGCCGCGATGGCGAGCAAGGTCCCGCCAAGGCAGTAGCCGCAGGCGTGGACCTTCTCGCCGCCGCAGATCAGGCTGACCTGGTCGAGCGCCATCATCAGCCCGTCGCTTCGATAGGCATCGAACGGGAGATCGCGCATCTCCTCGCCGGGATTGCGCCACGAGATGCAGAACACCGTGTGGCCCTGCTCCGTCAGGTAGCGGATCAGCGAATTGTGCGGCGACAAATCGAGGATGTAATATTCATGATCCAGGCGGGCACGATCAGGATCGGCTCGGCACGCACCTTGGCGGTTGCCGGCGCATACTGGATGAGCTCGATGAGCTCGTTGCGGAAAACGATCCTGCCCGGTGTCGTCGCGACATCTTCTCCGGGCGCAAAGCCGGGCGTAGGTGCCGCCGAGGGCGCGAGGAGCTCTCCCAGATCGGAAAGGTAATTGGCGAAGCCGCGGGCGAGGTTGTCCCCGCCTTGCGCCCTCGTCGCCTCCAGAACCTGCGGGTTCAACCAGGGCGCATTGGTTGGCGAGAAGAGGTCGAGCCACTGGTGCGCCTCGAATGCAGCGCGCGGCGCGCCTTCAGGCGTGACCCACGGTGCGGACAGGGCAACCTTTTCTCCCCATGCCTCCGCAAAGGCGTAACCCTGCCGGTAAAAACTGAACGGCGGCGTCAGCCAGTCCGGATCGGCGAAGCGCTTATCTCCAGCCACTGTGGGCGGCATCATGCCGCCGAACTCAAAGGGGCGTCCGCTCCAGCTCCCGAAAGCGACGTTTCGAGAAGGGTGAGGGTGGCGTCGCCCGGATAAGGGCGGGAGGTGAACCCCATGTCGCGCTCGACCGCCATTGCGGAATGGTTGTCCTGGCTCTCGATCGCCTGCAGCGTCTCCATGCCCATCGCCGCCGCCTGCGCCGCTACGTGCTGCAGCAGGGTCCAGCCCATTCCCTTGTTCTTGAAGTCGGAGCGGATCACGATCGCCACTTCCGCGCGAGCGCCATCATCATCGACCGCGAGCATCGCACTGGCCAGCAGACGGCCAGTCACCATGTCGAACGCAAGGAAGTTCTTCACCCGGGGGTCATCGACATGCGTAAGCAGCGCCAGCTGGGCGTGGCCGACCTTGTGAATGGCGGACAGAAAGCGAAACCTGAGGTCGTCCGGCGTGACATGCGTGAAGAACTCGGCAAGCACGGGTTCGTCGTTTTCGTCGGCCCCGCGGACCTGGAAGCTGAAGCCCGAGTGGGTGGTCAGCTCGGTTATTGCATCAAGGGGCGCCCCGAGGCCGGGGCCGGTCGCGTCGCGGTCGAGGATCATGGCTGCTACCAATTCCGGCAAGCGGGAGCGCGAACGGTCTCTCTGTCACGGGACGCTTGCGAAATGGGTCAGGTGATATCTCCTATATGGTGCCCCACGAGGTGATTGCGAGGTGCGCCGGCCAAATGGGCATTCAAAGCGGCGCCGATAGAGGCTTGATTTCGTTAGGGATCGCCCGCCCTTGTTGCTAACCTGGATCAATCACCGGCCCCTTCCAAGGCGCTGCCGGTGGCTGAGATACCCTCGCGCTCCCGCCCTGAGGAGCAAAACCCATGAAGCCTCTCATCTTCAGCCTTCTGGCAATTGCCGCATTGTCGGGATGCGCCGCGTACGACATCTCACCGGCGGAACCGGCGGGCTTCGCCTCGAACAAGCTGGGCGAAGACAGCTATGAACTTACCTATTTCGGCCCCTGGAATGGCTCGCGAGACGCGGTGGAAGGCAGCCTTCTCTACCGCGCCGCGCGTATCGGGCAGCAGCAGGGGAAAACCTGGTTCCGGTTCCTTCACATGCCTGGTGAAGCCGGACCGCTGTCACACCCGGGCCGGACGGCTCCGTCGTTCGGCGCGGCCTATAGCCACTGGCAGCCCCATTGGAGCTACCGCGCCGGATCGGATTGGCAGCCTTGGCATCCGGAATGGGGAACTCCCTTCTGGGCTGATGCGCCCGATGCGAAGAACGTCAAACAGGTTCGCGTCCATGCGATGATCGAGCTTGGGGACGGTCCCTTCCGCGCTGCTGAAACCACCGATTTCGAGGTGGCGGCGGTTCTCAAGGATCTGCGACCCGCATTCGAATGATCGGCGAGCTCAGCCTCGCAACCCTCATGGTTGTCTCAACCGTGGTGATCCACGCGATCGGCTTGTACGCCGTGGCGCGGGTGCTGCGCGTGGAGGAGCAAGAGGAAGAAGCGGCCCAGGTGCATCCGCTCTCCGTGCGTGGGTTCGCAACCACCTTGGCCGTCATCCTGAGCCTGGTCGCGCTGCACGGCATCGAGATCTGGCTCTACGCGCTGCTCTATAATGTCATCGGTGCGATCCACGGTCTTCGCGAGGCCGTCTACTTCTCCACCATCACCTACGGCGCAATCGGATATTCCGACGCGGCAATGGCCGAGGAGTGGCGGCTGGTTTCGGCGATCGAAGGAATCAACGGCATCATCCTGATCGGCTGGTCGACCGCGTTCTTCGTAATGATCGCCGCCCGCATGCGGCGGCCCTGACCGGCAAGCGCTCCGCCCCCCGAACCTGGAGATATCATCGCTATGATGAAGGCCGCTATTTTCGTCGAACCGGGGCGCATCGTGCTTGCCGCCGGCCCCGGCAGCTCAAGCTCGGGACCTTCAAGCTTTCCGGCCCGTCGTCGCTTCAACTCACCGATCGCGCATGCCTCGCCAAGGAGCTCCTGAACGAAGCGGATGGCTGAGCCCCCGCGGGCTCTGGCGAGGTTGCCCAGAGCTGCCGCACGGATAACCGGAGGCAACTCAGAGCCCTTGCCGCACCGACCAAGACCCGTTCGGGCAGGAAAAAGAGAGTTTCCGCCGTTGGTGACCCCTACGGGAGGGGTCCTTGCAAAAATAAAACCAGCAAATAGAAAGGCTTAACCGATCCTAATTTCCTCATTTCGGACCACTTCGTACCACCTAATCGTCCACTCTTAGGTCTAGTTTGTAGCGTCGTAGGTCGCAAGCAAGGCTCTGTCCGAGGTTGGCCGAGAGCGGCCTGGCTGCTTTTGGAGCTCCCGCTCCGTCAGACACCATGTTGCGATGCTGGTTTCCGCTTCGCTTTCGGCTTTGGAAGCGGGAGCGCAGCGGCAGAAACGCGGAAGAGTTCGCTTAGCCACTCTCGATCGTCCCAATGCTCCGGATCGATCAGTAGGCATGGCTTCGCTCCAGGATAAGGCTCCGCCTCGCCTGCGTCCGGCGCTAAGGCGTGCCCGGCCAACGTCGGCTTCACGAACAATTGATTGTCGCACACCATCGCGACCATCCTGTTGTCACAGTAGATGCCGTACTCACCAAACATCGGCTTGGCACGGACGTCGGGCGCACCCGATGCCTGGTCGACGATGAAGTTAACGGTGTTCGGTTCAGATGGCATACGATCAATGTGCTCGAATGAGCGACGGCTTGGAAGCCTTCGCCGCAATAAAGCTGGTTCCCCATCAGAGCGGCGTGCTTAGAGAGCTCTAAGGCGCGATTCCCCGGGACCGTCGGGCGTTCGTTCAGCTGACAAGATCTTCATCCAGCGTGGCGACCCCCATCAGCGGATGCATGACGAACGTCCACCCGTCGCCGCCGACGATCATTAGGCGCAGCGACTGGCGATCTGCGGTACCAAGCAGCGATGCCGCTCCTGACGAAGCAGGCAACGTGACCGTCGTACCATCCTGACGAATGCCCGTTGCCCAGCCACGCCGTCCATCGCGGATCTCGGTGGCAAGGCGCTCAAGCGCCGTCTCGAGCCAGTGCGCGCGCGAGGCCCGGTTACCCACGCGTGGCCAATAGCCCTCGGTTCCGGCGGTGCCACGGTGCCCTGACTGGATACCGGGGACGGCTGTTTAGCCAGCCTGCGGGATTTCTCTTTTACTTAATCGAGAGGACGCACGCCCTCCATACTCATCAAGCGGGCAAATTCGTCCATGATCATTCCTTCGGTGGCTGCGTTCGGAGCGCACGGTTTAGGTAGCTAGTTCCTGAAAATTGGTGCGGGTAGACACGCCAGAGGCATGCTCATGCGGCCGCTGCTCTGTTGGCGCGGCACCGATCAGAGCAGTACTTGACCTCATCCCAGTTGCGCGCCCACTTTTTACGCCACGCGAATGGCCGCTTACAAGTGGCGCACTCCTTCTCCGGCAAGTTCGGTTTCTTATGGGACACGTGCTGACTGTACCTAGTCGTCTCTTGAAACGTAGCGGCTACGCGATGCTCGAAGATGCTGTCGAGCACCGTCACGTATGAGGTGCAGCTTAGGGGCGGCACGTCGAAATCCGAGCGGCAGGAGATGGCGCATTCCAGCTGTAGGCTGAGTGCTCCACAGAATGGACATCTAAAACCCGGTTGAGTTCAGCTCACGTCCCGAAGAGCGTCCACGAGCAACGCGAAGGCGGGGAGCGGCTGCCTGCGGTTCGGATAATAGAGGTGGTAGGCCGGCAGCGGCGGGCACCAGTCTCGCATCACGCTGACCAGCCGGCCGTCCTCTAGGTGACCCTGCACGATGTCCTGCGGGAGGAGAGCCAAGCCGAACCCATCTATCGCCGCCTCGCGGATCATCTTCAGGCTGTTGAACGACACTGCGCCATCGATCCGAACGCGGGGCGAGTGTTTGCCCTTCCGGAACTCCCAAGGCGCTTGTCCGCGTGTCGCCCCAAGCCGCAGCCTGATGCAATGATGGTCGATCAGCTCCTGGGGCACTCTGGGTGTCGGGTGCCGGTCAAAATAGCTTGGTGCTCCCACCAGGGCCATTGGGATCTCCGGTGATATGCGGACCGCGATCATGTCTTTGTCGACCTGCTCACCAAGCCGGACTCCCGCGTCGAGCCGTTCGGCAACGATGTCGGTAAGACCATAGTCCAGGATGATTTCGATCTTGATGCCGGGGTAGTTCGCGAGGAACGCCTTCAGCTTGGGCCAGAGCACCGCCTCTGCAGCATGCTCTACTGAAGTGATGCGAATGGTCCCAGCGGGCTTCTCCCGCAGCGCGCTGAGGGTCGCGAGAGTCGCATCCAGGTCGCTGATTGCAGGAGCGAGAGTTTGAAGCAGGCGTTCGCCCGCCTCGGTAGGCGCAACGCTGCGGGTCGTTCGAGTCAACAGGCGCAGGTCCAGCCGCTCCTCTAGCCGCCGCACAATTTGGCTGAGAGCAGACTGGGACAATCCCAGCCTGGCCGCCGCCTTAGTGAAACTGCGCTCCTCGGCAACGGCTAGGAAGGCCGTGAGATCAGACATCTCGTCGCGGTGCATTCATTGCTCCAGCTTATAGGCTCATCCGCTTTTTAGCGTCTAATCGCTAGCACACCATGCGCTTACCTCAGCTGCATGCGAAGCCAATCAGGCTCGCGCAAGGATCGATGAGGGCGCGCAAAGGGCGCCCGAGGAGCAAAGAATGAGCAAGGTGTTTCTCGTCACCGGCGCCGGGCGCGGCATGGGTGTGGACATTGCAAAGGCGGCCCTGGACGCTGGGCACAGCGTGGTGGCTACCGCTCGGAACTTGGACACGGTCTCCACCGTACTCGGCACCCACGAACGCCTGCTGCCTGTGCGGCTAGACGTGACAAGCCCCGCCGACACAGCGGAGGCGGTTTGCAGAGCGGTCGAGCACTTCGGACGCATCGACGTCCTCATCAACAATGCCGGCAACTTCTACGGCGGCTTCTTCGAAGAGTTGTCGCCCGAACAGGTGCGCTCCCAGATTGAGACCAATCTCTTCGGCCCGATGAACGTGTCCCGCCAGGTGCTCCCAGTCATGCGCAGGCAGCAATCTGGCCTAGTGGTCTCGATTTCGTCGCTCGCGGGTCTGGTGGGCGGCGAGTTCACCTCCGCCTACGCCGCCTCCAAGTTCGGCCTCGAAGGATGGATGGAATCGCTAACCCCCGAAGTCGAGCCTTTCGGGATCCGAACCATGATCGTTGAACCGGGCTACTTCCGGACCGAACTGTTAGAGCCAACATCCACAACCTTCGCTGAGCTGTCGCTCGATGACTATGCACAACGCACGGACCAGATCATTCCTGCGTGGCAAGCCATGAATGGCCAGCAGCCGGGCGATCCGAAAAAACTTGCGCAGGCGCTTATGCATCTCGTTGACAGTGGCAATCCGCCGCTGCGCTGGGTTGCAGGTGCTGATGCCGTGCTTGCCGCTGAGCAGAAGGCGCAGACCCTGCTCTTGCAAGTTGAGGCTCAGCGAGCGCTGTCCACAAGTCTTGGGCATGAGAATGTCTAAGGCGTGAGGTGGGGTGCCCTTAGGAGCTCGGAGGGGAGTCAAGCGCTACGCGGAGATCTGACTAAGGGGACGTGCCGCTTTCGTGCTGATGCAGCGGCGCAGCGGACTGCTGCCGAACGTACACGATCATGAGGCGGCAAGCTGATCCCGGATGCTCGCATCAAAGTGCGCGTCCATTGCAGCGCGTGCCGTCTGGGGCTCCCGATCGGCGATAGCCTGGGCCAACGAGTGATGGAGCTGAAGAATTCGCTGGCGCTCCTCCTCGGCTTGGCGTGTGTGCCAAGCAGCCGGGATTGCAATTTCCATCATCGGAGCGAAAGCGCGCACGATCTGGACAAACAAATTGTTGTGGGACGCGAGCGCGATCGTTCGGTGGAAGTCGAGATCGTATTGCGTGCGCAGATCAATATCTTCCCCCGCTTGAGCAATGCCTTCAGCAAGGCGGCAGATCTCTGCGGCCTGCGCGTCGGTGCGGTGGATCGCAGCGAGCTCAGCGGTGCGTAACTCAAGGGTGCGGCGCACATCCCAGACTTCGCGCACGGAAACTTGCGCCGTGGAGACGGCATGCTCGAGAGAAGTGGCCATCACCGACCCATCGATGGCACCGACCTTCGCGCGGCGGCCATTTGCCACGTCGATAAGCTTCAGGGCGGCAAGAGCGCCGAATGCCTCCCGCACCACGGGGCGGCTGACACCGAGGCTGCCCGCGAAATACCCTTCGCCAGGCAAGGTGTCCCCGACCTTGAGATCGTTGCTCTTGATGTAATCACGAACTGTTTGCACCGCCTGGTGGACCAGCGAATTGCCATCGTTGCTTCTCGTCGCCATCAGAACTCCCATCAGCTCAGCCGACCAGCGACGCTGCGCGGAAGCCGGTAGGCGGCACACCGTAACGCCGTGCAAAGGCGCGCGTGAATGCCGCGTTGTTGAGATAGCCGCAGCGATAGCCAATTGCCCCCACAGGAAGCTCGGTTGCAACCAGCATCTGTCTTGCGTGTCCCAGCCGCTGCTCAGCTATGGCATCGGCGACGCTACTAGCAAAAACATGGCGGAAGCCTCGAGCAAGCTTGCTGCGGTTGAGCCCGCAGGCGAGTGCAATAGAGTCCAAGGTGAGTTTCTCGTCCCAGCGTGTCTCTATGATCCGTCTGGCCGCGTGGATACGCTGGCAGTCTCGGTAAGCCAATGTCGCTTCGCTAGTCGCCGGCACCATCGCGCCGCTCTCAAACAGCTGGAACGTCTCGCAAAGGGTCTCAATTGCCTTGGCAAGGCGAAGCGTTGTTCGGGCTGGCTCTGGAAGAGGGCAGTGCAAGATTGCCAATGCCACAGCGCGGAGGGCCGGAGGGATGTGGAACACGCCCTCCTGTGGCGGAAGCCCCCCGAAGATGCGTTCGCAAGCCGTGCGGGCGACAATGAGGACAACGTCGCCCCTGAGGGTTCCGGAGGATGCAAGATAGGTCAGCGTCGCGCTACCGTCTGCGCTCATCAGGTGAAGCGCGAAGGTAATCGGATCCTCGGGAAGAACGGAAATCTCTGCGTTGCCGATCACGGCGACCATCTCTTCGGACACCTGGATCGTTTCGCTCGCAATCGCACGTGCCATGGTTCCGCCTCCGCTAGGCTTCTTCATCTACACCTGTCTGATAGCTCTCGCAATGCCTATCAGACAGGTTGTGGTGGCGTGTTGCGCATTGCGATGAAGAAGGCGATCAGCGAAACCACGCTGACCACCCCTCCGACGGCGGCCAGCGAAATCGCGAGATGCTGCTCGCCGCCGAGCAGGCTGCTGACCAGAGTGACCAGGCTGGGGGCGATGCCGAAGCCGATTAGACCTGCGATGGCGATAAAGCCGCCTATGCACAGCCCGCGCAGCTCATTGGGGATGAACACGGTAAGAGCGACGGAGGTCACTAGCCCGGTGATGGTCCCGCACAAGACGAGGGCGCCAAGGGCTACAGCGAAAAGCACGGTGCTCCCCGTCAGCGGGAATAAAGCGGCAGGGATGGCTACCACAGCCGCCAGCACGGCGCCGATCAGCAGCCCGCCGCGACGTCCGCTTTTCTGCCCGATGTCCGCTGCTAAGCCCCCGAGGATTGCGCCCGCGATGCCGGTCCCAAACATCAACGCTCCGAGCCAGCCGGCGAACTGCTCAGGCGACAGGCCATGGTTGCGCGTAAGCACCGGCGCCGCCCAAATCCCCGCCGCCGCATCTGCCATGACTACGGTAACCTGACCGGCGAACAACGGGATCAGAAAGGCTCGCCGAGACCAAAGCTCTTTTAGCACGGTGCGGAACGGTGCCCTCGGCCCGGCCTCATTTTCGTGCCGAGCTGGCTCGCGCAGAAAGAATAGCGGCAGGATCAATATGAGGCTGACAACGGCCAGCGCGAGGTGCGTGGCCCGCCAAGGTGCGATGCCCCCGAACCACGTGGGGGCCGCCTCATGCACGAAGATGCCAAACAGCCAACCAGTGAGCGTGAAGGCCGCGCCTTGCCCCAGCGACTTGCCCAGCGTGATAAGCAGAAGCCCTCGCCCCCTTTCCTCGGGAGCACAGAAGTCCGCCGCAAGCGAAAGGGCAGCCGTCAGGGCTCCGGTGGTGCCGATGCCTGCAAGCATGCGCCCTAAAAACAGCACCGGCACGCTCTCTGCGACACCCGTGATCGCGGTCCCAACCGTCCAAACCAAGGCCAGCGCCAGCATCAGCCGCATCCGGTTGATGCGGTCGACCATGATACCGATCGGGATCGAGAACAGTACCAAAGGCACTGCGGCGCTCACCCCCTGAATAAGGCCCAACGTGGCGTCGCTTAGGCCCATTTCAGCTTTGGCGGCTTCCTGCACGGTGCTGAACGACATCATCATCGTAAAACCGGCCGCTGCCGCGATGGCGATCGCTGCCATTGGGACCAGCGACCGGGATAAAGATGGGGTACCGGTTTCGGCAAGGGTCGCCATGCGCGTTCTCCGTCTGATGTTTGCGCCGGCGTAGCCTGCGTGAGAGTTAAATCGCGAAGATCTTGCCGGGGTTGAAAAGGTCTTTCGGATCGAGCGCGCGCTTGATCACCCGCATGAGCTCCACCGCCTCGCCAAGTTCCGCCTCAAGCCACTGCTGCTTTCCAAGGCCGATGCCGTGTTCCCCGGTGCAGGTGCCGTCCATCCCGAGAGCCCGCTCTACGAGCCTGGTGTTGATCTGCTCCACCTGCCGCATTTCGTCTTTAGCGTCCGGGTCAATCGAGAACACGACATGAAAGTTACCATCCCCGACGTGGCCAAGGATCGTCGCAGGGACGGGGCAGGCCTCGAGATCTGCTTTGGTCTCGCTAATACACTGGGCCAGCCGGCTGATCGGGACGCATACGTCGGTCGCCCAGCCAGTTCCGCCGGGTCGCAGCGCTACGGCGGCGTAATAAGCATCGTGTCGCGCCTTCCACAGCCGCGAACGCTCCTCCGGCAGGTTCGACCAGCTGAATTCATTGCCGCCGTTCGCGGACGCCAGTTCCCCGGTTAGCGCGATTTGCTCAGCCACGTGTGCGGGCGATCCGTGAAACTCAAAGAACAAGGTTGTGACCTCAGGATAGTCCAGCTTCGAATATCGGTTCACCGCCTTCATCTGCATGTCGTCCAGGATCTCGACCCGAGCGAGCGGGATGCCGAGCTGGATCGCCTGCACAACCGTATCCACGGCTCCGCTAAGCGTCTGAAAGCCACACACGGCCGACGAGATCTGCTCGGGGATACCGTGAAGCCGCAGCGTCACCTCGGTTATGATCCCCAGCGTGCCTTCCGAGCCGATCATCAACCTTGTAAGATCGTACCCTGCCGCCGACTTCCTCGCCCGCCGGCTGGTGCGGACGTCGCGCCCGTCCGGGGTTACGACACGTAGGCTGAGAACCGCCTCCCGCATCGTGCCGTAGCGCACCGCGTTTGTACCCGACGCTCGCGTCGCCGCCATGCCGCCGATCGTCGCGTTGGCGCCTGGATCAATGGGAAAAAAGAGTCCTTGGTCACGCAGATGCTCGTTGAGCTGTTCGCGTCGAACGCCAGCCTGCACTGTGCAATCAAGATCCTCCGCATTGACCGAGACAATCGCGTTCATGTCGCTCAGGTTCAGGCTCACGCCGCCGCGCACGGCAAGCGTATTGCCCTCGACAGAGGTGCCGGCGCCAAACGGGATCAGCGGCACCTCATGCGTGGTGCAAAGCTTCACCAGCGCCACCACCTCTTCAGTCGAGCGGGCGAATACTACCGCATCGGGCGGCATGGCCTCGAAGTGCGTCTCGCTGCTGCCGTGCTGCAAACACATGGCCTCACCTAAGTGCAGCCGTTCGCCGAAAAGCGCTCGAAGTTGATCGACGAATGTGCCGCTCAGCGGCCTCCGCCCGACCGGGTCTCGGAGGATGTCCATGCCATCAAAACCGCACGCGGGTACGAATGCCATAACGCCGCCGGTCGCCGATAATCCCGAGATCAGACGGCGGCAAAAACGGCAGCGCGAGGGCCAGAGTCGTCTGCTCGATATAAGACTCGAAGTAGTCTTGGTTGAAAAGGTTGTTCACGAAGCCAGAGATTTCGAGGGCACCGGTACGGTAAGTGATCGAGCCGTTCACCAGGAGGTATTCTTCCAAGACGGGTGCACGGGTTTCGCTGATTGATCCGGCGATGCGGTCTCCCTTGCCGGTGACGCCGCCCGAGAAGGTCAGATCGCCTTTGCCCAACTTGAGGACGTAATCGCTGTTAAGGCTGAAGTTCCAATCCGGCTGGAAGGGCAGACGGTCAGAAGCCAGAACGCGGCCGGTGACATTCGTGTAAGCCGAAATATCGGTAAGACGTGCATGCTGAAGCGAAACCCCTCCGCTGATCGTCCAGGCGCTAGTCGGGCGGAACGTGCCCTCCAGCTCGACGCCATAACTCTCAACGTCACCAGTATTAAGGTCCACCGTCGCGAAGCCTCCGCCCGGGAGCGCTGCGATGGAATTTAGGCCGATCAGGTCTTTGTAATCGTTGTAAAACACTGCGCCAGCGAGGGTTACGCGACGATCTGCGGAAGTGAACTTGGAACCGAATTCATAAGTCCAAACCTTGTCACCGTTGTAGGAGCGGAACGGCGCTCGGGGATTGATGTTGAAGCCACCGCCGCGAAAGCCTCGAGCGACTGAGGCGTAGCTCATCAGTCCGCTGTTCCAATGACGCGTAACGGTGAAGCGGGGGGACACTTCCTTGTGTCCGTCACGCACCTCTGGAACGGCAGCCAAGGGCGTGCCTACGAAGCCGCTCGCACCGGTGAGGGTGCGCTTCTCCCTATCATAGCGGAGACCGGCCGAAACCTCCCAAGCGTCTGAAGGACGCCAGAACAACGTGCCGTAGGCGGCATAGTTGTTCGATCGCTTCTCCGAGACGTCGTTGATATTCAGGCCGGCGGGCACGATGGTCGTTACCCCGTCAGCGGTAAGCACCTCATGGCTGTAGTAAACGGCCAGCAGCGACGACAATGTCGGCGACAGCTCGGTATCGAAGCGAAGCTCGGCCGTGGAGACCTCCGTCCCGTCCACGCCGCTAGCGCGAGCGAAGTTCACCGCGTTGAAGTCGGCGTCGCTATCAGGCGAGCGGCCTTTCCGCTCGTCGTAGGCCCCGATGACAGTTACGTCGGTCGACAGACCTGCGATCGGGAATTGCAGCCGTCCGTTGACGCCTCGATATTCCAGGAACTGGCGGTTGGCGGCGTTGAAGTTCACGATGCGCGAATAGTCTTTTGGCCCGGCAACGCGGGAGTAGGGAGTCGAAGTACCCTTCACCCAATCCTGATATGCGTTGACGGTAAGTACCACGTCATCGACCGGCGTGATGCGGAGCGTTCCGCTGACAGTGTCCGTGTTCAGCGGATTTGCATCAATTCCAAGCAGCGGATTACGAAGGAAACCGTCCTGCTCCCGGTGGGCTACCGCGATGCGCGCCTGCACCCGATCAGCGATGATGGGCCCACTGACGGAGCCGAACGCCGTCCAGGCATCGTCTGGCCCAGCATAGCTCGCGCCGCCGCGAACTTGGAGCTCGTTCGAAGGCTGGCGGCTGATGATATTGATGGCGCCACCCAGCGTGTTCTTGCCGTAGAGGGTGCCCTGCGGGCCTCGCAGCACTTCTACGCGCTCCACATCAACGAGCGGGTTGAGAAGGATCGACGTGTTCGGC
Source organism: Allosphingosinicella sp. (assembly GCA_036399475.1). Classification (GTDB taxonomy): domain Bacteria; phylum Pseudomonadota; class Alphaproteobacteria; order Sphingomonadales; family Sphingomonadaceae; genus Allosphingosinicella. Next base: position 46,115 of record DASWNA010000018.1, on the reverse strand, counting down.
TGGTAGACGCCGTCCAAAAAGATCCCGACGCCCGGCTGAACCGTTTGCACCAGCGTCAAACCTACGCCGCGAATTGAAACGAAAGCGCGTCCTGCCGCATCGCCGTTGATGTTGAGGCCAGGGGTCAGCGTCGCGATGTCCCGCACCGATGTAAGACCGCGTGCCTCGATGGTCTCGCCAGTCACAGCCGTTGCGGCCACCGGAACGTCCTGCAGCCGTTCCTCACGTTTGCGTGCAGTGACGATGATCTCGCCCTCGGTGACCGCAGGCGTTTCAGTGGACTCAACCGCGTCGGCAGCGGGGGTCGTGGTCGCCTCCTGCGCAAAGGCAGCGGAAGTGGCCAAGGCCGAGACGGCGCAGCCAAGCGAGAGCAGAGTCAGGTGGCGCATTGGGTATCCTCATCCTTGCCGCCGATTTATTCGGCTGATGAGAACAACCTATCAGACAGGGTACCTATATGAAAGGTTTGGAAGTTGTGCTGATTGGATCGAAAGTTTCGCCGATCGGGTCGAGCGCCGAGGCAGCAATCGCAAGAGCGCCTAGCGGACCTGCCATCGGGCCGAGGGCGGATCGACTTAGGAACGACTCGAACTCGCTTCCCAAACCTGCGGCGCCCGCGTAGCCGTTAGCGGACGCGATGAACCGTTGCCCGATTGCCCGCAGCAGATCTGGCTGCCCCTCCACCACGCCACCGCCTATTAGGATGCGCTGGGGCGCCGTAGTGAACATCAGGTTGTGGCATAGGCTGGCGAGCACGTCGGCAACGTGGCCCCAAATGTCATCGTCGTGTGCGATGTCCGTTCCTGGCCGACCCGCTCGCGCAGCGATCGCAGGTCCGCAGACTAGTCCTTCGACACAGTCACCATGGAACGGGCAAATGCCGAGCCAGCGATCCTGTCCACGGGGCACCCGCATGTGTCCGGCCTCAGAATGGCCGAGGCCACGGACAGGCTGGCGGTTAACGATTGAGCCAACTCCCACGCCGGTTCCCACAGTCACATATGTCCAGCTTGTGAGCCCCTGCGCCGCACCCCAGCGGCCTTCGGCAAGGGCAGCGCCGTTGACGTCGGTGTCGATCCCAACCGGCACATCCGAGCGCGCGCCGAGTTCTCGGAGATCTGTCCCGCTCCAGCCGGGCTTTGGCGTCCCCTCAATGATGCCGCGTTCGAGGTCTAGAGGTCCGAAACTGCCGATACCGAGCGCGTCGAACCGCCAAGCCTCCAGGACCGCTCGAATTGCCGTCAGCGTCTCGATCGGTTCTCGCGTGGGGATCGAAACCTGCGCCTCAACTTCCCCTGGCCCCCGCCCAAGGATGCAGATGCACTTCGTGCCGCCCAGCTCGACGCCGGCCAGCAGCGGGCGCTCACCAGCAGGTATAGCCGCCGTCGGCAAGGACGATGCTCCCCGTCATCAGGCTCGCCGCATCGGACGCCAGAAACGCGACAATCGACGCTACCTCCTCTACCTCGCCGAGCCGCCCCATCGGCGTGCCGTCGATCCAGCGCCGGTACATCTCCCCGTCGCGGTCAGCGAACTGATTGAGCGCCGTGTTAATGTATGTAGGCGCCACCGCGTTTACCCGCACCCCACGCTGCGCCCACTCGGCTGCCAGGCTGCGGGTGAGCTGGTGCACAGCGGCCTTTGAAGCATTGTAGTAGCTTTGCGGCTGAGGCCTGTTGACGATGAAGCCGCTCATCGACCCGACATTGACGATGCTCCCCCGCCCCACCGTCAGCATATGGCGCCCGAAAGCTCGCGCGCACCAGAATGTGCCGTTGAGGTTCACATCTATGACGTTACGCCAATGTTCGTCAGCGACATCCTCCGCAGGCGTCTCGCTCCGCGCGATCCCTGCATTGTTGACGAGGATATCGAGCGGTCCGAGCCCGTCCGCGACCCGTTTAACCGCGTCGGGATCGGTCACGTCGAGCAGCACCGTTTCTCCGCTGTCTAGCTCTTCCAGCGCCTCCGCATCCCGATCCGCGACCACCACCTCGGCGCCGAACTCGCGCAGCGCCTCTACGCAGGCGAGGCCAATACCGCTCGCGCCACCGGTCACCAAAGCCCTTCGGCCGTCAAGCCGCAACCGTTGCAGATACATCGTCATCCTCTTACGGCAAAAAGGGTGATGCTGGCATCGGCTCTTCGCGCGCCGCCTCACCCTTCTCCATTCGGTAAACAATTCGAGTCTCTCGATTGAACTCCGGCCACGGCAAGCGTCCGTCCCGCACGAAGTTCACCCAAATCCGGTGCATCCGGTCCGCCAGCTCCTGCGGCGGCGCGGTACCCGCCAGGCCCCGCTCTCCGGTGACGCTAGGCAGAGTGTCGAACACGAAGGGCAGCTCCATGCCGTGGCATGCGCCGAGTTCCCCGCCGAACGCCGGGGAGCGCCAGTCAAACTCATACATGTGCGTGCGCCCTCGATGCTCCTCGGCGAAGCGCCGGGCCGGCCAGCGAAACACAAGGTCGTTAAGGGCATCGGTCAACACCTGGCCCGGCCGCTTCGCCTTGCTGCCCATGCCGTACGCCTTGAGCACCTTGCGCGCCTGGGGCTGTGAGCGGTGCAGCACGTAAGTGGCGAGCCAGCGCCCGATCTTCTCACGCACACCGGTCGGTACGAGATAAAGGTTCATCTCCTCCGCATTGGTACCGATCAGCAGATCTACCTCCGCCCCCGCGCCGTCGCGAAGTGCGGCAAGCGGCTGCTCCGGGAGCACGTCGTCACCGTGCACCGGCACGAAACGGCTGATGCCGAACACCGGCTCTCGACCGTGGGCATCTCGGAGGTCGAGCCGGGTTGTCGGTAAACCTACCTTCTGCACCGCCTCCAAGGCGTCACCCGGCGAGACGCTGCGGAACCCCGCTTCATCGGGAGTGATCTTGAGCAGCTTGGCGACCTTGCGCACCAGCCGCTGGGCGACGCTAATCTCCCGCGTCATAGCGCCGTGCCCGCTCTGCACGATCGCACGGCGGAAGAGACCCTTAGCAAGCGGTGAAGTCAGGAGATTAGCGATGGCCATCGCGCCGGCGCTCTCGCCGGCTACCGTCACATTGCCCGGATCGCCGCCAAACGCCGCGACATTGTCCCGCACCCACTCTAACGCAGCTATCTGATCGCGTAGGCCGAGGTTGGTCGGCACTCCGGGGATCGGAAGAAATCCTTCGATGCCAAGCCGGTAGTTGATCGCAATGCAAATCACCCCGTCGCGAGCGAACGCGGTACCGTCCTGCACGGCGGCGTCCTTGCTGCCGATCACGTAGCCGCCACCGTGGATCCAAACCATCACCGGCAGCCCCTTGCCACCGTCTGCGGGTCGCCAAAGATTGAGCGTCAGGTAATCATCCCCTTCCTGCCACCCGGCGCCGATCAGCGGAGCGACGTCTAGGGCGGGGAAATCATTGAGGCGGTGCGGAGCAGTTGGCCCGGCTTGAAGGGGCTGCCGCACATCGTCCCAAGTTTGAGGAACTTGTGGTGGCGCAAAGCGCAACGCTCCCACGGGCGCTGCCGCATATGGGACGCCGAAGAAGCCCAGAACGCCGGAATTCACACGTCCAGCAACTTGGCCGTACCGAGTTGCAACGATTTCGGAGCCTTCGCTCATACCTTCACCAGCAGTCATTGAACTCATCAGCGGGCATTAGCATGCATGCCTACTCCGCTCGTGAATCATGATGTGCCAACCGTAACTTTGGCTTGACCGCAGCGGCTCCCGGAGCACCAAACCGCTACAAGTTAGAGGTGACGAGAAATGGCAGCTTCACGACGATACTCCAGAAAGATGAAGCTGCTAGGCGATGAGCCGGGGCGCATGGAACGATGAAGCCAGCCCTTAGCCGCGCCCTCAACATCGGGGATATGCAGGTGATCGCCCGCAGGTGCCTGCCGTTGCCGATCCGCGACTACCTTGAAGGAGGCGCTGACGACGAGTGGACGATGGGGCGTAACAGCGCCGTGTTCGCGGAGTGGGCTCTGGCGCAACGAACCCTGGTAGACGTCTCGAGGGTTGATCCGGCCACTGACCTGCTGGGCTTCCGCTCCGCGCTTCCGTTGATGCTCGCCCCGACTGGAATGTCCAAACTCTTCCATGCATCGGGAGAGCTTTCGGTCGCACGAGCAGCGGCTGCAGCAGGAGTTCCTTACGGTCTCTCCACGATGGCGACTACGTCGTTGGAAACAGTCGCAACGACCGGCGCCATGCGCTATTTTCAACTCTACCTGTTCCGTGACAGGGGCCTCACCGAGGCATTGCTTCAGCGCGCATGGGCGCACGGATATGGAGCGCTCTGCCTTACAACAGACACCAACGTAGCCGGGAACCGCGAGCGCGATTTGCGTAGCGGAATGGTCATGCCGCCTCGGCTCAGCCTCGGCAGCATTTTCAGCTTCGCGACCCATCCACGCTGGTCGCTAGGTGCGCTTCGTCGACACTCATTCCAGCTCGCCAATATCGTGCAGCACGTTGGAGATTTGGGATCAGGTGGGACTAGCGTCATCAACTATGTGAACAGCCAATTCGATAGATCCGCAGGCTGGAAAGACTTGGAGTGGCTGCGCTCGAAATGGAGAGGAAAACTATTCATAAAGGGGGCAATGCTTCCGCCCGACTGCAAGCTTGCAGCGGAATGCGGGGTCGACGCCATCATGATATCGAACCACGGCGGCCGCCAGCTCGACGGCACCGGTGCACCGCTCGACTATTTGCCGTCGATCCGAGATTGCATCGGAGATCGAGCTCAGCTGATCATCGATGGCGGAATCCGACGCGGAACTCACGTCCTGAAAGCCATTGCATTAGGCGCCAACGGATGTTCGATCGGCCGGCCCTATCTGTACGGGCTTGCCGCTGGAGGTGAAGCTGGAGTCTCGCGCGTCCTCACAATCCTCAAAGAAGAGATCGAGCGGGACATGGCGTTGATGGGCCGGACCCGTATCGCGGACATCACCGGCGCCGACATCTCTCACCTTTCCGAGTTCCGTTCGAAATCAGTGGCTCGGAGCCTCCGTGTTTATTGAGGAACCGGCCGCTTTTGAGGTGCGGCTAGGGAATGCTGAACGTCTGCATCCGGCGCATAGCGAACGTCTCCTGCCGCACGTCTGCTTCTGGCCGCAAGCGGACCGTCTGCTTCAGGGCTCGAGTTCCGTGGAGCGGACGTTCTGGGGCTTCACATCCGCTGGATCGAAATCGTAGTCGAGCAAGTCGCCCGGGCGGCACTCCAGCACCGCGCAAATCGCGGCCAGGCTAGAGAAGCGAATGCCGCGCACCTTGCTGGAGCGGAACAGAGATAATTGGGTCTCGCTCATGCCGATTGCCTGCGCCAGCTCCTTTGCCTTCAGCCGACGGTCCGCGAGCACAGCATCAAGCTTGATCCGAACCGGCATCAGAAAAACTCGTCCAATTCGCTGCGCATTGCGGCGGCCTCGCCTTGTATTTCGACGGCGCGCCGCAACAGCCCGCCCAACAGCACGAGGGCAAGGCCGACCACTCCGACAGCAAGATACGCTGTGTCGAAAATGAGCACGCCCGTGAACTCTGAAGGCGACCTTTCTACGAGATTCTGAGCGTGAAGGATCCGCATTAGGTTCGGAACGCCTACAGCGCTCAGTGTGGCTCCTATTGCGAGGGCAACCCCAGCGCGGGTGCATCCCCTCGCTATCGCAGGCCCAAATACACCTCCGGTTGCGAAATCCCGGAAGGCGCTCCTGACGGCCCACAAGGCGTAGAGATAGAAGATCGAGGGGGACCAGATCACCGCCGCACGGATCAGCACCGGCGCGAGTTGAAAGCCATTCTCCTCGAGGTGGAAGAGGCCGTAGATGGTCGGCACCACGATGATCAGCGCCGTGGCGCTGAACAGGAACAGCGTCAGCCTTGAAAGCCACAGGCTCTGGCGTCGGAGAAGTTGAACGTTTGTCATAGTTTAACTCTGAATTAAATTACCTCTTTAAGCTAGAGTTAAATTGCGCTATCTGTCGAGTCGTAATCGGGGACGGGATAGGGCGAATGACAACCGCGATCGAAACTCAGGGCCTTGCACGCCGCTTCGGGAAAGAAGTGGCGGTAGCTGGCGTGAACCTCCTAGTGCCCGAGAAAGCGGTTTACGGCTTTCTAGGCCAGAATGGCGCTGGTAAGACGACCACGATCAGGCTGCTGCTCGGCTTGCTGAGGCCCACCGCCGGCACCGCTCGCATCTTCGGCTTGGATGTTGATCGCAGCCGCCGCGAGGCGGCTAGGCTGGTTGGAGCGCTGGTCGAGACACCTTGCCACTACGACCACCTTACTGGCCGTGAGAACCTTGCCATCACGCGGCGGTTGCTCGGAGCCCAGAAGAACGAAATCGATCGCGTGCTGGAGACGGTGGATCTCACCTACGCGGCGGACCGCCGGGTAGGTGGCTATTCGCTTGGGATGCGTCAGCGCCTTGGCGTCGCTCGCGCCCTGATCGGGAAGCCCCGGATGCTGCTGCTTGACGAGCCGACCAACGGTCTTGACCCGCACGGCATCCTGGACATGCGTAAGCTCATCGGCACCCTCCCCGAGCGCGAAGGCGTGACGATGTTCGTATCTAGCCACATCCTCGCCGAAGTAGAGCACACGGCGACGCACGTCGGGCTGATGCACAAAGGCCGGCTGCTGCTTCAGTCGCGCGTCGCCGATTTGCGGGCGCGCCAAACCAAAACCGTGCGCCTGAAAGTTGACCGCCCCAGCGATACGATCGCGCTGCTTCGCACGGTGGGGATCGTCTCAACGCTGCACGAGCAGGATTACGTCCTCGTCACGTCCACTTCCTCGGAGGCCGCCGCGCGCGAAATGCCGGCAATCAACTTTATGCTGGTGGAGCACGGCATTCGGGTCTCCGCTTTGGAAGTGGAGCAACCTTCGCTGGAAGATATCTTCCTTCGCACAGTGGATCGGGTTCGACCCGATGCCGACGAGCCGCTGCCCCTCGCCCTTGCCGCCTGAAAGAACCGTCATGCTATCGGTGATTTTCGTCGAATTTGCCAAGCTCCGCCGTTCGCTGGCTCTCCTGCTCTGCGTCGCCGCTCCGACCATGGTGGCTTTGCTCGCTGCGGTGATGATGATGGAATGGAAGAAGACAGAGCATTGGCAGACGTTCGCCATGCAAAGCGCCGCTATGTGGTCGTTCTTCATGCTGCCGATGACGGTGACGGCGCTGACGGTCTTGGTTGCGCAGATCGATCATGGTCCCAAGGCATGGAATCATCTGCTTGCGCTACCAATCCCGCGCTGGCGCTTCCATGCTGCCAAGGCTTTAGTGGTAGCTTCCCTGGTTGCCGGGATGAGCGCTGGCTTGCTCCTTCTCCTGCCGCTCGCGGGAGCGGCTGCTGAAGCGATCGCTCCTGGCCGGCAGCTCAGTGGCTCCTTCCCCTGGCGGGATACCGCCTCACTCCTTGCAACAATGTTTGCGGGATCTTTGCTACTGATCGCAATCCAGCTCTGGGCTGCGCTTCGCTTCAGAAGCTTCGTTCCCCCACTGGTGCTTGGGATTGGCGGCACGTTCGTTGCCGTTGCGGCAACAGCATCGAAGCAGGGAGCCTTCTTCCCCTGGCTTATCCCAACCAATGCCCTTGCAACGGACCCAGACCGGGCGGCGATGGCGATTGATATCGGTTTCTACTGCGGGTTGGCCGTCGCGCTGCTGATGGTCATCGACGTGTCTCGAAAAGAAGTGCTTTGAACGCGACAACAACCGGGGCGATGGGGAAATGATATGTCCAAACCGAAAACAGTCATCGCTCTAGCAGCTCTTGCGCTGGCGTTTAGTGGGCCGGCTGAGGCTGCCCCCAAGGATCTTCAGGAAAAACGTAGCGCTGAGACCAGCAACGCATTGGATGCTCCGGTGCTTGCCACGATCAAGGCCTTTTCAGACGCTCGAGCGCGTTTCGACGAGGCGAAGCTAGGGACGTTGCTCACGTCCGATTACATCGAAGTTTCGCCTCGTGGCGAGCTCGACCGGCGATCAGCGGTGCTCGCTTTCTATGCTCCGGATAAGGCTAGCGCTGTGCCGCCCATGGTGTTCAGTACGCAAGATGTGCGCCGCTATGGCGACACCGCAATAGTAATCGGCTCGATTGAATACACCGTCGCGGGGCCCAACGGGGCGGCGGTTAAGCGGTCTGTCCGAGCGACCTATGTGGAACGACGGATCGGCGGTCGCTGGTTGATGGCTTCCGCTCAGTTTACCGGCATACCTGCGGCACCCGCACCCGCACCTGCACCAGCGGCGGCCTTGCGGACCTATTTGCGCGATACCTATCCGTCGCTTGCTTATGTCGAGCGCTACCGCAAAGCCTATCCAGAAGAGGTACAGGGAAGCAGTTCCCTTTGGTCTGACGCGTTCTTGCCAGCTGCTTCCACAGCAAAAGAACTCGTCTCGGCGCTGGTCGGCCTTGCCGACTATCATGTTTCCCTCAAAGGGCCGGGCGCAGGGAAATCCGAGACCCTGGGCGTGCTGTTCCGCACCTCGAGCGACAACCAGATGGTCGTCTGGCGCGTTCTTGATACGAAGGGTGCTGTCAAAGCAGGTGACGTCGTGTTGTCGGTCGATGAGGTGCCGACAGCGACCTGGCTTGATCGAGTCCAAGCTGACACCTTCGGGGGCAATCGTCGTTCAAGAGCGGCTCAGGCCGCTTTCAATCTGGGCCTCGGCAGGCGTGCGGACCATGAAATTCAAGGCATCGGCAATTCAGTTTCCCTGATGGTGCAGACCGGAGAGAACACGCCCCGCAAGGTCGAACTCCTTTACGAGCCGATGAGCGAAGAGCGCGCCGCAGCCATGGTCGAGGCTGTCGGTCAACGCGACTTGCCGCGCGTCTTTAGCGCGGGCGGCACACGAATTGGAACGATGCGCCTGGGGGTATACGCCCCACAATATGATGCCGCGTTCAAAGCGGCAAACGATCTCGCGGAAAAGGTGCCGGGCACAACCGAGGATCAGGCGATGGTTGCGGGATTTTGCGCCGTTGTCCGCAACTTCGTCTCCGAATTCGATACAGTCGCAGCCCAAGCGGACGTGATGGTGCTCGACCTGCGCGGGAACATGGGTGGCTTCGGCCGCGCGGCCAGACTGCTCGTCGAGGCGATGACATCGTCATCGACTCCCACCTTCGACGTCTTCGCCTCCGGCCAGCCCGGCATTTTGAAGCTTGTGGCGCAGCCAGACGATCCTTCGTGCGGGCACGTCAAGAGCCGCAAGCCCATCATCGTCATGACGGATGCGGGCACGCGATCAGCAGGAGAACACACGGCGGCCTGGATGTGGGCAGGCAACGCGACGATCGTCGGCGAACGCACAATCGGCGCGGGTGGCGGCCTTGAAGCAGGATCGTCGGGGTTTGCTTTACCAAACTCGGAATTCAGCGTCAGCACGAGCGAGAGTTTCGCCTTTTTCGACCCGCGCGGCGTGCTCAAAGCGGGAGAAGTAAGCGAAACGCAACTGATCGATCAGGTTGCTGCTGATCGCTTCGCACCAAGCCGTGCGCGTCCCTTCGCCACGCAAGGAGCCGGCATGCGCCCAGATGTGGAGAGCAGGAGCACGCTTGCGGATTTGCGCGATGGCGGCCGGGCCCAGGTCGCCCGCGCCGTCGGCGATCTTCGCGAGCGCGGGATGATCAAGTGATTAGGCCCGCCGTGGCTTACGGACACAACGCTTCTGACAGTAGCGACTACGTCGGCGCGGTGATCCTAGCCCTCCCGTCATGATCGTGCCGCAGGAGGCGCCTCCGCAGGATTTTGTGCGCCCAGCCTTCCGAGGCTGGCTAGGGCTGACGGTGAAGACCGGCTGGATCCTGCTCGCGCTGTTCAGCGTAATCCGGGTCGGGTTAGTTCTGCACGCAAACGTCACGCGCAACTATGCGCTCGTCTCCCTACTCTTCGTTATCATGGCCTCGACGCCGCTAATCCTTCTGAGGCGTCCCGGGCGCGAACGCATCGGGATTATCTGGCGGCCTCGCTTGTCTGGCCTGATTATCGGGATCGCACTGGGAGCGAGCTGCTGCGCGGCCATGCTGCTGAGTGCCCACATGCTGTTCGGCTCAGGGGAGGACAACGCCTTCGTCTATATCGCGGCAACCTATACCGGACTGCCTCCGGTGATGACTGATACGCAACGCTGGATCTATTTCGGGGTGTTCGCACTGATCGGAATGACGCTCAGCCCCATCGGCGAGGAACTGTTCTACCGGGGGCTTGTCCACGAGTGCTTCGTCGGCAGGATGGGCGAGCGGCGCGCAGGGTGTATTGACGCCGCAGCTTTCGCCTTGGTCCACCTGGCCCACTTTGGATTAGTCTGGCGCGCCGCCGGATGGGCCCTTCTTCCGCTTCCAGCAGTGTGGTGGCTTGCCGGCATGTTCCTGACCGCGATCGCGTTCAATTGGTCGCGCCGTGCCAGCGGGTCGGTTCTCGGCGCCATCGCGGCTCACAGCAGTTTCAACCTGCTCATGACCGCTTGGATCTTCTTCGGTCTGCTCTAAGCACCTTGGTGCAGCGAGCTTCCTGAAAACAGCATCTCCTATAAAGGACGACCATGACACGTGAACAGAAAATCGTTTCAGGAGGTGCTGCCGGCGGGGTGCTTGCCATGCTTGCCGGGCTTTGGGGGCTGTCGATGTGGATGCTGGGTCTGCCGTTGAATGCAGATGGCGGCGAGCGTGTAGCCTACGCCTCCGGCTGGATCGCTGTCGCGGCAGCGCCGCTATTTTTCTCTATCACAGCGGTAACGGCGTCGCGGTTCAGCGGCGCGGCTATTGATCCGACGCTTGGAGTGGAGAGCCGAGACATGAAGATCGACGGTCGTGTCGTCGACAACACGGTTCAACAATATCTGCTTTTCATCGCAGCAAGCTTAGGTGTGGCTGCCGGAGCTTCGGGCAGTGAGGTTCGGGTCGTCGGCGCAGCAGCGCTGGTCTTCGTGACTATGCGTTTCGCTTTCTGGATCGGCTACCGTTTCAACCCTCTTTACAGGGCCTTTGGCATGGCGGGCACTTCCTACCTCAACGTTTCGCTATTTTGTTACGCCGCTTGGCTGGCGTGGTGGTGAGCTCCACAATTTCATCAACCATCGCGTTCGCGGAATCAGCTGCAGCGGCGAAAGCAGCCACTTTCGACGCTTCGTGCCGCTCGTCCCCGAACTCCTGATGGGTCACGCTGATGTGCCGGAATTCGTTTGCACCGAGGTAGGGAGCGACGGAGCGTACGTGGGTGTCCAAGTGGTTCATGTTCTCCCTCGCTCCACCGGGCTGGAAATCGAACTCGCCGGTGGAGGTGAGAAGCACGAGCGTCTTGTTCGTCAGAATGGGTTCGAGCGGATAATCACCACGAGCGAGATCGAACGTGAACGTCTTTCCGATCCTCACCACTTGGTCTATCCAGGCCTTAAGAACCGCAGGCATTCCATAATTATACATCGGAGTGCCAATCACGATGACGTCCGCACTGCGTAGCTCTGAGATGAGCACGTCTGAAATCGCCACGGCCTCTCGCTGTTCGACCGTTCTCGTCTCACTGGGCGTGAATACCGCTGAAATCCAAGTTTGATTTATGAACGGTGGCGGGTTGGACGCAAGATCGCGCCTGATTATCTGATCTGTCGGCCTGCGCGTTGTCCAAGTATTGACAAAGCGTCGGGACAACTGACGGCTCAACGAGCGGTGACGCGGAATTTCGTCCTGATCGTCTCGAGCACTAGCATCGATATGGAGGATCATGGTCATCTCGGCGTCCATCTTGTTGGCTAGATCAAGCACGTACGTTTCGCCGATAGCTCTGGCGAACGACCATTTCTAACCTTGTGGATGAGACCTACTCACCTAAGATGAACTCATGCGCAGACTTCCTCCCCTAGGCGCCCTGCGGGCGTTCGAGTCGGCCGCTCGACATCTGAGTTTTCGTCGTGCGGCGGAGGAACTTGCGGTCACTCCCACCGCGATAAGTCACCAGGTGAAGCTGCTGGAGGAGATAACAGGACAGGAGTTGTTTCGTCGGCGCCCCCGCCCGCTTCAGCTTACCGCTGCAGGAGAGGTGCTTTTCCCACCGTTGCGGGATGGCTTTGACAGCTTCGTGGTCGGGTTGAGGCGCCTTTCGGAAGGAGCAACCGAACGCCCCCTGAGGGTCTCCATGACAAGTGCTTTCGCCTCACGCTGGCTGCTGCCGCGCGTGGACGAGTGGCAGGCCCTACACCCCACCCCAAGGATTGATATCCTCTCAGGGGAGACCTTGGTTGACTTGCATTCAGGCGATGTGGATTTTGTCATACGGTACAGCCGCTTACCTCCCGCCGGCCTCAAAGCTACCATGCTTTTCAGGGACACTTACTCCCCTGTGGCAAGTCCCTCGTTCCTCCACGCATTGAGCAAGCTCACGAGTCCACAGGATCTTAGCGGGGCACGCCTCATCGCCTTCGATTGGCGAAGCGGTGACCCCGATGCGCCATCTTGGGAACGGTGGCTAGCTGAAGCACTGCTCCCGGGGATCGCTCCTTCTACGATCCTCGATCAATGCCAATGGCTGCGGGTGACGGAGGAAACGCAAGCCATTGAGCTCGCCTTAGCCGGCAAAGGCCTTGCCTTAGTAAGCAACATCCTCGTGGCACGCGAAATGAATGCCGGAACCTTGAAGGCTCCGTTTGACGTGCGATTGGAGGGATTTGGATTCTGGGTCACCAGCTTGCCGGCTTGCCCTCGAACCGGTTTGATCGAGGCGTTCGCCGCCTGGGCACGAGCCGCAGCTTAACCGAAGAGACGCGAAAGCCACGAGCGTTGTGGGTGCGCCTGAGCCTGTGGCACCGTTCATGCCTTTGGACAGCGCGAACCATGTGCTGCTCGAACACGAACCGGCGTGGCAGCCGTTCCTTTTAGCGGCACGTCGGCTTCTGAGCCGTTGGGAGTCCGTCGGGACGAGCGCGGCGTGAGACACCAAGCTAAACGACTGTCTGCTTGTGAGTTGTTCGTGCATAGCTGCGAAGGTCCGCAGCTGGCGCTAAGCCGACACCGCTCCCCTAAGTGCCCTCCGTTGGCCAAAGAGCGAAACCTGCTTGCGGCGCTTCGAGGCGCGAAGCGTCACGAAAGTTCGTCGAGCTTCAACGTCTCGCCGCAATTCCCGGGAGGCCGGACCGATGGAAAACGCCGAGAAGGTGAATTGGCACGAAACCGCAAACGAGATGAATGCGCCAGCATCAACGTGTCAAATCCGTCCAGCATAGGGTGCCCTTACCAGCGACTCGGGTTTGCATGGGAATATCCGACTTATGTATGGTTATGACTGCCCAGACATGAAGGGCTAAAATTCCGGAGGCGTTACGTGACGGGAAGATTGAACGGGGCGGTGAGGCCGCAGTAGCGGCACTCCGGTGTATCCTTCTGGATAGGTTCAAAGCAGGAGAGGCATAGATCCATGCACTCGGGTCTCAGGCCAATCGCTGGATCATATTTCCCCCTCGGCAAAACGAGGAGCAAGGCCACGGCTGCTGGTCCCAAGGTCGAGCCAGCGAGTAACCAGATGAGCGGATTGCGGTGCCGGCCCATGGCGAAGGTCACGGCCATCATTCCGCAGAGGCCCCATACCATTTGGAGCGCCTGCCACGTCATTTGATCTGTCCTCATACCAAGGCGGAGGTGCGGCTGCTCGACTGGTGCAACAGGGAATCAAGCATCCTCAACGCACGAGCCAGTCTTTCTGTCGAAAGGCTCCCGCCGATCGAGATCCTCAGAGCCGGGGTGGCACTGGAAGGATCGACAGCAAATGCCTCCGACGGAACAACGGAGAGCCCGGCCGGCCGAAGAGTGTTCACGAGGTAGGAGGAAGACGTCCCACTCGGAAGCGGCAGCCACAGATGATAGCCCTCAGGGTGGTAGCTGTACTGCGTGTCGCCAAGCGTCTGCCGTACCAGCGTCTGACGGGCGATCGACTCCCCTCGAGTCTCCGAAATGAGGCGATTCAGCGAGCCGTCCTGTATCCAGCGTGTAAGAAGCGCGGCATTAAGAGGAGGCGCCATGATCGACGTCTCATGAAGCTCGCCAGCGATGCGCCACGCTTGGCGGGCGGATGGTGCTCGAAGATACGCGAGGCGCAATGACGGCGAGACGATCTTCGAGAAACTGAGAACATGCCAGGTTCGCTCGGGCGCAAAGCAGGCAAGAGGCGGCAGAGGCTTCTCAGGTAGCAGCCCGTAGGCGTCGTCCTCAATGATTTCCAAATCATGTTCCGCTGCGACCTGCACGATCTCGCGTCGCCTCTGCTCACTCATCGTCGCGGCCGTAGGGTTGTCGTTGGTGGGCACGACGTACACCGCCTTGATCTTCCTCTCGCGGCAGGCGCGATCGAGCGAGTGACCGGTGATCCCTTCGGCATCGACAGCGAGCGATACGATCTCCACTCCCTGCCGGCGGGCCACTGAGAGGAAGCCCGGATAGACGTAAGGACCGGCGCCAACGGCGTCCCCTGGCTGAAGATTGGTGCAGACGATAGCGTGCAGAGCGGCTTGCGACCCGCTTGTGACCACCACCGTATCGTCCGGAGCATCAAGCCCGCGCGCCCGCAAAAAGGCCGCTCCGGTCGCCTGCTCGGCCAATCCGCCGCCGCTAGGCTGATATTGGAGCTTGGCCAAGATGTTCGGGCTATTCAGAAGCGCTGCAAATCCGTCCCGCATGCAAGTTGCCAGTGAACCTAAGGCGGGTTCTGGCGGTAGGTTCATCCCGGTGTCTACGATCGAGACCTCAAGCTCCGGGAACGGCGAGAGCGGTACTCCCTTGACGAAGCTGCCGCGTCGGCCGCCTCCCTCGATCATCCCCAACCGGCGCACTTCGTTGTACGCCTTGGTAACGGTGGTGAGGTCGACAGTCAGCGCCTCCGCTAAAGCGCGCTGAGGGGGCAGCCGGTCGCCCACCTTAAGGCGCCCGGTCTCGATATCCCGTGCCAAAGCGGATGCGATCGCCTGATATTTTGGTCCGCTAAACGCCGAGAGATCAGGAGACCAAGATTGCATGGCTTAAGTCCTTGTGTTTGTATGGTAGCTATGGCATACGAAGTTTCAATCAAAGCTGCAAGCAACAAGCGAGTCGGCAGCCTGATCGGAGACTTACCATGAGCGACGATGTTGCCCAGGCGGAAGCCTGGCCGGTTCTGCCGCCGGTCCAGACCGACGCGGGCCATGCGCTGGGGCAGCCCCACATGACGCAGGAAGAGTCGGACAAGGAAAAGTTCAACTGGATCATGAAGTCCGGCTGGAAGGGCTTCTGCCCAAGGTGCGGCAAAGGCCGCATGTTCAAAGGGTGGCTGAAGGTCACAGACAAGTGCGGCAACTGCGGTCTGGATTATCGGTTCGCGACGCCTGACGACGGACCCGCATTCTTCTCCCTTTGCATCATCGCACTCCCATTGATCGCAGCGGTAGTCTGGCTAGAGATGGCCTTCGAGCCGCCTTACTGGGTGCATCTCGTCACCTCGGCCCCTTTCATGGCCCTTGGCACGTTGCTGCCACTTCGCCCGATCAAGGGCTGGCTTGTTGCTTCACAGTACGTGAACCGCGCGCAGGAAGCAGGGACGCAGGGACTGTGGTCGGCGCTGCACGGTACCGAAAAGGGCACCAACGACTTCGACCAGTAGTGTCGCCACACCCTCTGATGTCCGCTTTCCACCCATAGCAGACATTGCGCTCTACGGTTGCGCCAGCTTACCTGTGAGCGGGCTGGAGGCGCGCATGCATCTCAAAGTTTCGACGTGAGCGGGTCGGATCCGCTCGAGCACGTTCACGCGCTACACGCGCTTCTACCACGCCGATGATGTAGGCGTCCGCAAATCCTATACGGCCCTGCGCGATCGTTTCTCGCGTTGCCTCGAGCTCCAGCAGCCAGTCGGCTGCAGTCGCCTCTCCAATCTGCCAGAGGCACCAAATGTAGTGCAGCTTGAGCGGGTCGGTATCGCACACCGCCAAGGATTTAGCGCGTTCGAGTGCGAGGGCGGCCTCCCAACGATCCACGTTGCGTCCCGCCCAGAATCTTGCAGCAGCCAAGGGGTTGCACACCCGATCCGGCATCGTGCAGGCGCCCATTCTCCTCAACGACTTGCCCCCGACAATGCTCGTCGCACCACGAGCTCTTACCGCTGGGGCTGATACCCTCCACCACCAAGATCATCACCCTTCTCCCAGCGCTAAGATCAACAGGCCGAACCGAGGATGTTCGATATATTTGACATTAAGCCAAGAATAGCTTACACGAAGTTTTGTTCAACCAACATAGGAGTTTCCGGAATGGCCTTTCGAGAGAAGATTGCATGGCTGACCCTGGCTACGATGCTCGTAGCATACTCGGCCTACTTCGGCTTCGTGGGACCATCGGTCGGCTTCGGCGAGCGGCACCTTGTCGACATACTCTGGTCGTTCGGTCTGGTCGCCGGCGTACACGCCACTGCGATGATCGTAGGAGCGATCGCGATTGCGGTGACCGCGACGCGGGAGGCGAATGCAGGGGCGGACGAACGGGACCGCGCCATCGACCGGCGCGCATCCAATATTGCTTATTACGTCTTACTGCTGGGGATGATCCTCGTCGGAGTGGTGATGCCGTTCAGCGAGCCACCTTGGAAAATCGTGAACACCGCTCTAGCCGCTGTTGTGGCCGCTGAGGCAATCCGCCACGCAGTCATCCTTCTTAGTTATCGCCGGGGTTGGAATGGCTAAGCGGCTCGAGAACAACATCCGAACTCTGCGCTTCCATGCAGGGGAGATGACGCAGGCGGAACTCGGGGAAAGGATCGGCGTCACCCGGCAGACCGTCGCCGCGATCGAGCAGGGTAAATATTCTCCCACGTTGGAGACCGCCTTCCGTATGGCAGACGTGTTCGATGTGCCCTTGGACAGAGTATTCACTTGGGCAAAAGATTGAGGTCGCCTGCCTTCCACTCGAGATGCCTTAACGGCAGCCGTCCTGACGTCCCACTATGGGAGCAGCGGGAACTGCCGCTGGACGCGGGGCCCGTGGCCTGCCTTATCCACCTCCAGCCGCCAAGACCGCGCGGTATTCGGATACCAATCATGTTCAACGCCATCAGAATGCGCGAGCACGCCGCACGTTGCCGGGAGATCGCGCGGGAGTACCATCCGTCTGTCGGGCGACCGCTGTACCAGAAGGCTCTAGAGCTCGACCGAGAGGCCGCTCGGGTCGAGCGAGCAGGGGTGGAGCGGCGCCAGGCGTAAGGCGGCTGACGGACCGGCAAAGTCCTGCGGCAGGACGGACGCTGTCGAGGCTGCTGCACCAACCGCACAGTTACCGTTCTCGTTGCCCCATGAGCAGCGATATCAGATAAACCGTGGAAGGCAGGAAAGATGTCGACCCAGCATGACTTCTATCTAGCGCGAGCCGCAGAAGCCCGCGCTGAAGCCGAGGCTGCCACGCTGGAGAATGCCAAGGCAAGAGCTTTCCGGGCTCAGGCAGCATGGAATGCGATGGCAAGGCGCAGTGCGGCGACTGAACAGCGCCGCGCGGATAAATCGGCTTCGGAAGCCACAGCGCAGGAGTCGGCCGCCTAAGCCATGAAGGTTGAGGTCGCCCCAGCTGATCGCGCACCGCCACGCCTTATCAGGATGTCGTGAGACGTATCCGAAGATGTCCACGGCAGCGTCGAGCTTCCCGCGTCAGAGGCTTCACCCAGGCTGCCTCGCGGTCTAACGAGCGAAGAAAGAACACCTGCGGTTCGGATCAAGGGTCTGGCCGCCGTTGGAGGCAATCCCAACTATGCCATCACCTGGAAGTGCGGCGCCACCTCAGACCCCCAATTTCCTAGCCGGAGGCGGCGAGGCTGGCGCGTTGATCCGAGCCTATGACTGGTCGGAAACCCTCGGGCTGCCGGAGTACTGGCCTCAGCCCTTGAAGACCCTGGTGGCCGTGATGCTCGGCTCAAATCAGCCGATGTTCATCGCTTGGGGGCCCCAACGGATCCTTCTGTACAACGACTGTTACGCCGAGATTCTGGCATCTAAACACCCGATGGCCCTTGGACAGGACTTCCTCGAGGCATGGGCGGAAATCCGCGCTGATCTTATGCCGATCGTGGAGCAGGCCTACGCGGGCGAACCCGTGCACATGGATGACATCGAGCTCCTCATGGAGCGACGGGGTTTCGAGGAAGAAACGCACTTTGCCTTCTCCTACACACCGGTGCGAGACGAAGCAGGCGATGTAGCCGGTTTCTTCTGCCCTTGCGCCGAGATCACGGAACAGGTGCTCGCCGATCGCCGGATGTTGGAAGAGCGAGAACGACAACGCCGGATGCTCCAGCAGATGCCCGGCTTTGCCGCGCTCCTGTCCAGCCCCGAACACCGATACGATTATGTGAACGATGCGTACCGCGAGATTGCAGGGGAGCGGGAGTTTGAAGGTCACACCGTTCGTGAGGTCTTCCCAGAGCTTGCGGGACAAGGCTTCTACGAACTGCTTGACGAGGTCTACTCGACCGGGGAGCCGTTCGCAGCCCGCTCGATGCCAATCAGCCTCAATCGCGCTGATGGCGAGCGGTTCATCGACTTTCTTTACGAGCCAATCCGGGACGAGGGTCAACGCGTCGCCGGAATATTCGTCGGCGGCTATGATGTCACCGAGCGCGTCCGCGCAGAGCGCGCCGTGCGGGAAAGCGAGGCGCGGTTTCGGCTGATGGCGGACGCCGTGCCCCAGATTGTGTGGATCATCGACGCCAAGGGGAAGGTGGAGTTTTTCAACAAGCAGTGGAGCGACTACGTCGGCTCGGCAGACGTCCCGGAAAGGGGGGGAGACGTTGCCGCCCGCTTCATTCACCCGGATGACGAGGAGATCACTACCTCCTCCTTTGAGCAAGCCCGTCGCGGAGGCACCACTTACCAGGTTGAGCACCGCATCCGCTCAGCGGCGGGTAAATACCGCTGGTTCCTGGCGCGAGGTGAGCCCTTTCGTGACCCGGAGACGAACAAAATCGAGCGGTGGTTTGGTGCGTCCGTCGATATCCACGAGCGCCGCGAAGCAGAGGCTGCGCTGCGCGAGAGCGAGGCGCGGCTCCGTGCAGTTATCGACGCAGCGCCCATCGGGCTTGTCTTCGCTGACCCTACTGGGCGAATCACGGGCGCCAACGCCGGAATAGAAGCGATCATCGGGCGACCCATTACCCGCTCGCAGAGCGCCAGCGATTATGGCGATGATTACGTCGCCTATCATGGCGACGGCCGCCAAGTCGCAGCCCACGAATACCCGCTCGCGAAGGTTGTGCGGGGGGAGGAGGAGCGAGCCGAGCTGGAGGTGCAAGTTCGCCGGCCCGACGGCTCACTTAGTTGGGTCCGCTACATCGCAACACCAATCAGAAATCGGCGGGGAGAACTCACCGGGGCGGTTGTCGCATCCCTGGACATAGATCGCGAACGCCGCTCCGCCGAGAACCTCGCGCGCGAGGTGGAAAGGGCCCTAGCCGAGCGGGAGGAAGCACTCGCTCAGGTTCATCAGATGCAGAAGATGGAGACGATCGGGCAGCTGACCGGTGGCGTCGCCCACGACTTCAACAATCTCCTGACCCCGATCATCGGTTCACTCGATATGCTAGTCCGGCGCGGCGTCGGCAGCGAGCGAGAGCGGCGTCTTGTCGACGGCGCTCTCCAGTCTGCGGAACGGGCAAAGACGCTGGTGCAGCGACTGCTGGCCTTCGCACGCCGGCAGCCGCTGCAGCCAACAGCAGTCGACGCGGCTCGGCTCATCCACGGCATGGTCGGCCTGATCGAGTCTACCTTAGGACCAACGATCGAAGTGCGCGTCGATGTCGCCTCCAGCCTGCCACCGGCAAGGGGCGACGCGAACCAGCTGGAAATGGCACTTCTAAATCTGGCGGTGAATGCGCGCGACGCCATGCCCGAAGGCGGCGAACTTACAATCACCGCTCGGCTCGATACCGTCGCCTCCGATCATCCATCGGGCTTGGCTCAAGGTGAGTATGTCCGCCTCTGCATCGGCGATACCGGCACCGGCATGGACAAAACGACCTTGGAGCGGGCGATTGAGCCGTTCTTCTCTACCAAGGGGGTGGGCCAAGGCACTGGGTTGGGCCTGTCCATGGTGCACGGTTTGATTGCGCAGCTGGGGGGCGGGCTGACAATTCAGAGCGAGCCCGGCGAGGGCACGACTATCCAGCTATGGCTTCCAATCAGCACTGACGCGGTTGACGGAGTGGATCGCGCGCTCGAACCAGCCGTCGTTCCGCAAGGTCTTGGCACAGCGCTGCTCGTAGATGACGAGGAGCTCGTTCGCATGAGTACCGCCGACATGTTGATTGAACTTGGCTACGAGGTTGTTGAAGCCGCGTCGGCCGAGGATGCCCTTCGGCTGATCGGAGATGGATTGCGACCCAGCCTCCTAGTTACCGATCACCTGATGCCAGGCATGAGCGGAGCTCAACTGGCTCGCAAGCTGAAGGCTGATCAACCCAAGCTGACCGTGCTGATCGTCTCTGGCTATGCCGAAGCCGAGGGCCTGGATCCCGACATTGCACGTCTCACCAAGCCGTTCCGGAACGCAGAACTCGCCGCTAGCCTTTCGGCGCTGTCCATCGCGTCCGCACCCCATGAAGTCTAGCGCCGCCTACCTTGCTTCCTACGTGCCTCTCTAGCTCTGCGAACTCCGTGACGAGCATTAGGCACCGAGTTCGACGGGCTGGCAACCATGTTACGCCAGAAACGAGAGGCCAGGTTGCGCACGTTCGTGACGGGCTTGGTTGTCACCTAGACCTATTTCAGTTTCCTCTGAGTAGCGCCTTGGCGGCCGAGAGGGCTCCCGCTCGCGTCCGACTATCGTGCTAGCTCGGTGCTCATCACATCTCGTTGAGGCTGCCTGCCCGCCTGTAGCCTGGCCTTAACTTCCCTAACCACGGGAATGCCCTTTGAGTTTGGCCCGCATGGCCACCCGGAGAGCAAAGTCGGCCTCTTCTTGGTCCGTCGCCGGGGACGGAGGGGTGGGCGCCGGTGGTGAGGGGTTGGGGCTTGCTGCCTGCGGAAGCGACTCCTCAACTAAGCGATCGCCGCCTTCACCGCCCGCTTGCTCATCCTCGCGCGCGAGAGATGGAAGAGCTTCCGAGGCTTCGTTGGTTTCAGGCCGTGCCGGCGGCGGGTTGCCCGAAATCGGGCTCGGGCCTTGCGATGATGCATCGTGCGCCAAGGCTGCTTCCTCGCTCCCAGCGTCGCTCACAGGCGGGGCGGATGTTTCATCAGCTGATCGCACGTCGGCTTTGTCAGAACCAAGCACGCTGGCTCGAAGCGCCGCCTCCAGAGGCGTTAGCGGCCGCTTGGCTTGGGAGAGCCATCCTACGGCTTTCGCCGTTTTCGCCGGGTCCATGGTCGCTGGCGAAAGGCGGTTTCTTCCCTCCGCCGCCGATGGGCTGGCGTCCGGCTCTCGCGCCTCACGAGAGGCCTCTTGTGACGGTTCTAGACCAGCGGCTACGTTGGATGCGACGACAGGTGTGTTAGCCTGCTTCGCCTTCTCCTGGCCAAGCGCAGCCACCATCGTGGCGGTCTTCTTCGAAGTTTCAGCGAGGGGCGGGGTTGCGGCGGCAGCAAGTTCGGCGTTCGCTCTTGGGGCAAGACCCCCAAGGGCTTCAACATGCCGCGTTGAAGGAGCAGGCTGAGCCTCAGGGTGCACGGGATCGTCACGTTCCGAGGAGGAGAGATCAAGGGGCCCCGGGCTAGTTTCGGCCGCATCGAATACCGGCGTGGCTGGCGCTACCGGCGCGTCCTTCTCTTCCGCCTGCGTTCTCTGGGCTGCCAGAACCAGTTGCCGGGACCGCACCGCGTCCTTTACCTCAGGCCAGTCCTGCATGCCGGTCGTCCAGGCACCGAGCTCATCCTTGAAACTTCCCGGAGCGACCCGTCCCGCCACGAACACGGTCTGATCTTCCACCTTCTCAATTGCCTCGAGGGCGCAGCGGAGGCGGAACAACTGGTCTTTGGCGAGCGACTCCCCCATCGCATCTACTTGGGCGCGCGCTGCCGGCTCCATGATCACAGCGAGGTCATCCGGCCGATCCTTCAGGTGCTCTGCGATACGTTCGAACTTGTCGCCCTCGATCAATCTCAACCTGAATGCGCCGCTCAATTCCTCGCGGATGGCGGCGATCCGCCGCGTGCGGGCAGAGGTAATCTTCCTCTCCTCCTCCTCAATCTTGGTGTTCATCGCCTTAAGTCGTTCCACGACCTCCAATTCCTGCCGCTTCGCCGCCTCTTCGGCCGCGCGGCTGGCCTCATCCCGTTTGCCCTGCTCGATCCCGGCCCGCTCGACCTCCCTTAGTCGTTCTTCAAGGCTGAGCCCGCTGCGCAGCTGGGCGTGGATCCGCTCTGCAGCGGCGTCTCCCATCGCGGCTCGTTCGGCCAGGAATTGGACCCATTTGAGCTGGCGGAGCGGAAGTGATGCCGCCTGCGCCTTCTCCCGGATATGTCGTGCGGTGGTCCTCGCCTTGAGCCCAGCCCGTGCGATCTGAAGGATCACCCTGATCCAACTCTTGCTGAACCTACCTGATGCTTCGAGCTCTTCGCGAAGTTTCCCGACGACCTGCCGGTCTTTCG
Organism: Allosphingosinicella sp.; assembly: GCA_036399475.1. Classification (GTDB taxonomy): domain Bacteria; phylum Pseudomonadota; class Alphaproteobacteria; order Sphingomonadales; family Sphingomonadaceae; genus Allosphingosinicella. The sequence continues at coordinate 23,537 of DASWNA010000018.1, read as the reverse complement.
CTCGATCCTTACGGTGCCTAGTCGCCAAGCCACGCCTGTCCGCTCGGCGCGCGCGATGGTTGGCCTTGTACTCGTCCAACTCGATCTTGAGCCGCAAGAGCTCTGGATCACGGTTTCCGATTTTGTCGGCAAGGGGAGACTTGGACTCACGTCGGAGAGCCTCCGGGGAGGGCAACGGTTGACGACTGTGCCAGTCGCCGAACGGCTCTGGGGATCGTTTGTCGAGCGTCCCCCGTCCATACTTTTTCCCCAACTCCTTTCCGTTGCAGAAATGGCTCGGCTCACCCAGCGCATAGACTTGTATTCCCTCCCGCCTCTTGACCACCCCGTCGTAGGGACGAAGGCCAAGGCCGTAGAGCGCCAGCGCCTCTGCGCGCTCATCCCACGTCGGGAGATCGAGAGCGGCTTTCATTTCGTCGGCAAGGATCTTGGCCAGCGGTATGAGGCCTTCCTCGGCCTCCTTCTTGAGCTGCCAGGTGGGAATCCGCACCTCGTCGTAGGTGTCACGATTCTTACCAAGCTGACGGAGCCCAAACTCGACCTCGACTTCACGAGCGACCTTGGTCAGGCGCCAAGCGAGGTGACTATCCCAACTCCGCGATTTAACATCGGCCGGCGGCAGTGCTTTCGCCTCCTCGGCGCTCACCTCGCGCTTGAGTGAAGTAGACACAAGCCGTCTCGGTGGCGCCCGCCCTGTTTCATCGACCTCCACGGTTGCGAGGTGCGCATGCCCATCATCATCGTGAGCGACCAGTAGGAAGGGTCGCCCATCCAAGCCTGCAGCGCCAAGCATGCGATGTGCGAGATCGACATACTGCTTGTTGCTCAAGCCCTTTTCGGCGCGGGCAATAAGATGGACGGCTCGGCGCGTCAGGTGAGGCGCAAGGGCAGCTTGCTGGGCAAGCTGGGCTGCGGCGGTCTTCGGGTCAAATATGCCTTCCATGTGCACGACGCGGGCGACCTCACCGCCAGCAGCATATTTTCCCCACCGCATTTGATAGCCTATCAAGCCGGGGAAAAAGTCGCCTCGAACGCATTTGATGATCATCGGCCAGGTCCGAGCTTCTCAAGCGCGGCGTGAAGCCTTGTAACTGCGCTTCGAATATCAACGATAGCCTCCTCGATCCAACGCTCGAGGTTCTCCCTCACGTGGCTCTGCCTATCGGAAGGCAGGTAATCGTCATTGATTGCTCGGATCAGCGCGGGGAGCTTGGTGAGGTTGACGCCCGCCTTTCCGAGCTCAGCAAGAAGCTCCTGGCCACCTGGAATCGATACGCGCTGGTGCGAAGCCGCTCTCGTGGTCTCGGTGCGAGTCGTGAGCTTAAGGTGGTGGCGTAGCCAGTCTCCACGCGCTTTTGGCCCGGCAAACCCCGCCGCCTTTGCCGCCGCATCGAGGGCGGCTATTTCCTCCTCATCCATGCGGAAGCGCACGTCCGTCTCGCGACGGCGGGTCTCGCTGCCCGACCGGGACGGAACGGCCAGTCCTGCCCCTTCGGCGGACTGGTCCGTTACGTGCCGTCGCTTCTTTTCGGTTGAGCTCGCGAAGCTCATCAGCCCTGCCCCTCAGGCGGGCTGGGGATGGGGCCGGGGAAGGGTAGACCCTTCCCCGCAAGGAAAGGCGTTCCATTGCCGGCCGGACAGAGGCATCCGAAGGATGACGACAGACGGCCAAAAACCCGAGCATACGTGCGCGGTGGATACGCAAGCGCCTCCAGGGGCGCTTCCTTGGCTTTCCTGGTGTGCACCGCCGAAGGGCGGCAGGGCGGCGATCCGTGGCCCCATAGGGGGGCCTCAGCGCACGATCAGCCGGCCATGAACCTCAAGCGCCAGCCGGCACCAGTGCAGCTTGGTTGCGATCATAGATCATGTCGACGATCGTCCCGTCCGCGATGCGATCCACAATCTCGTCGATGATCGGCAGCGGCACCAGGAACCACTCGCGTGGCCGAACAGGCTTGCCGAACCTATCGGGGATTTCGATGTCAAAACGCACGCTATCCAGCACGCGGTGGATCAGCCCCTCAAGACGTGGCCTGTTGATGTTGTAGAGCCTGTAAGTCGCGACGACATCGACATCGGCAAGAAGGTAGGTGGCGTCATCTGCCGCGCCCCTCAGGCGGGCTTCTACGGAGCCGCCGGTGATCCCAATCTTGTGGACAAGATCCCGATGCCTCTTGATGTTGGGGTGGGTTGAGCGGCTGCGCAGCACGTATAGCGTGCCGGTCTCAAGCTCGTCCGGCTCGTTCGAGGCATCAGCGAACAACGGCCCGGCATCTGGCACCGTGACACGGCGCCCTGCCTCATCTTTGTAGAGGGCGCGCTGCAGGGACCAGCGCAGCAGGTTGCTCTCCGTGCCGTTCGAGTAGATCACCCTTAGTCGCGCATCATTCTGACCGTTGGGGGCTTTAGTCAGCTCTCCGACCTCAGCCACGTAGGCAAGCTGGCCTCGCAGGATGAAGAAGTCGCCGAGGTCCACGCCCGCGTCCTTGCCGAATGGGCGCGTCACCCGAGCGCCCGAGGCGAGGTCCGCTTCTATACGGGTGAAGAGCGGCTTGAAGGTTGAAAAGTCCTCGCAGCGCTCGCTGTTGGCGATCTCCTCAGCGGCCTTTCGCTCGCTGTTGGATCGGACGTTGCGAAGCTGTGTGATGTCTTCCGCCGGCGCAGCATCGATGCCAAGTTCCGCGAGCAGGGCGCTGTCATCAAGGTCTTCGGCGGCACCACTCTCCTCCTGCCGTTCAAGGAGCGCATGCCCGTCCAACTCGGCAAGGAGGTCTCGCGCCTCCTGCAGCCCGCGCAGGCGATCCAGCCGTACCGCGTAGAGCCGCTCGAAGATGTCCCGTGCTTCGCCATGCTGCGGGGCACGGCCATGTTCTTCGCGAAACCGTACTATGTCCTCGAAGCCCGCAATGATGCGCTCCTCGCGGGGCGTCCTCGGCCGCACCTTCTTCGGCGTCAGATCGACCCCCAGCTCCGCCAGGATGTCGTCGTCCGTCATCTCAGCCATTGCCAGCCGCCTTAGCGCGGTAGAGGGCGAAGGCTGCAACACCCTCGGCGAGCTGCCGCTCCCATGGATCTTGGGAGGTAACCTCGGGCGCGCGCCCACGCTCCCGCTTCCACTGCACGGCGCGCACTGCGTAAGCCCGGGCTTCTTCCTCGGTTAGGGTAGCCTTGCGAGCGGCGATGGCTGCCTGCACCTGGCGCAGAGTGCCTTCGTTCATCGCCTTTGCGAGAATGGCGTAGGCGGCATCGAACGGGTTGATGTGGTCGATCAGGTCGATGTCGAGCTCCCGCACGTTCATGAACTTTCGGACGCCATCAATAAGGGCGGTGTTGGCCTTCAACTCGCCGCTCGAGTCGAGCGTAGCGGCTTGCGCCACAACCTTAGCCGCCTGCTGGGTGATGTTGAGCGCGGCGACGGCATGCTGACGTATGGCCTCGTGATCCGTGTCGCTGAGGTTCGGGTAACGGTCCCGGACGATCTTCCCCATCCGGACCTGCGTCAGCTCCTCCGGCACCACCTCGGGGTCGAACAGACCGCGTTCAATAGACTGCTTATCCTGGATGAAGCTGGTGATGACCTCGTTCAGATCTTCCTGACAGATGCGCTTCGCCTCGGGCGTGGTCGGCTCGACAAGCCCCTTCAGCTCGCAGTGGAAGGTGCCTCGCTCGTTGTTGACCCCGAAATTTGATTCGCCTTCTTTGTAGCCGCCGGGCCCATAGTCGAAGTCTGGTTTCGGCCCGACGTCCTTCGGCGTGAACTCGAACCGAGGCGCCAGCACCTGTTCCATCAGAAGGCTTGCAGCGATGGCCTTGAGCGTGTCGTTGACCGCGTCCGCCACGACGTCGTCCGCCGCCGCTGGCTCGGCGATCAAATTGGTGAAGCGCGCCACCGTCTTGCCAGGCGCATCGCGGGTGGCTCGGCCAATGATCTGGATGATCTCCGTGAGGCTGGAGCGGTAGCCGACGGTCAGCGCATGTTCGCACCAGATCCAGTCGAACCCTTCCTTCGCCATGCCAAGGGCAATGATGATGTCGACGTGGTCGCGGTCGGTGCGCGCCTGCGGCATTTTCAATGCTGACGAGACACGGTCGCGGGTGGCAGGGTCGTCGTCCACCAAGTCGGCGACCTTGATCGTTCGTCCTCCCGCTGCTTCGATCAAGTGGAAGCCCGTGACCGGATCCGTGCCCTTCCACGTGCCAAGGTGATCCATGATCTCCTCGACCTCGCGATGCTTGTCCTTGGTGCTCTCGCGGCTGTTGACGCTTGGGATGTGGACGATTGTTTTCACCGCCGGATCGAGCAGGTCGTTGATCTTGTCGATGTAGCGGCCAGTGTAGAAGCTGTAGGCAATGTCGAGGGTCTTGAGGTGCTCGTAGCCGTTGAGCTGCTCGTAATAGGTGTAGGTGACGGTGGTGAACTTCCCCTCGTCCTCAGGCGTCAGCACCGCCACGGCATCGCCCCGGAAGTAGCTGCCGGTCATGGCGACCAGATGCACCTGGTCGCGACCTATGAGCTGGCCGAGCTGCGCGCCCAGCCGGTTCTCCGGATCCGCCGAGACATGGTGGAACTCGTCCACCGCGATAAGCCGGCCGTCGAACGCCTCTACTCCCAGATCGGCTAGGGCGAAGCGGAACGTGGCGTGAGTGCAGACCAAAACCTTGTCGTCGCTGGCGAGGAACTCGCCCACAGCCTTCACCTTGGACTTGGCGACTCTCACCTCATCGGCACCGGGGACGTTACACAGGTTCCAGTGTGGCTGGACCTTCCAGTCCCAGGTGAAGCCATGCTTGCTGAGAGGCTCGTCGGCGAAGCTGCCGCCGATCGAGCGCTCCGGCACGACGATAATCGCCTGACGGACGCCCTGGTTGTGGAGCTTGTCGAGCGCGATGAACATCAGCGCGCGCGACTTGCCCGAGGCCGGAGGCGACTTAATCAGCAGATACTGTTCGCCCCGGTGGGCATAGGCTCGCTCCTGCATGGGGCGCATGCCCAGTTCATTCGCGCTGGCCGAGGCGCCGGTTTGCGCGGTGACGAGGCAGACAGCCGGGATGGAACGGTTTTCGGTCATTTTTCCGCCTTGTCATGCTGAGCGACGAAGGCAGCGACGCTGCCATAACTTTCCTTCACACGCGTCTGCACCTTCCGCATCATATCCGCTCCGCGTTCCGGCCATTCATGTGCCTCGAACATGGGAGCGCGCCGCCATAATGATCGGCCGCGATGCGCCAGATTGCTTGTGCGTCTCCGCCCGGGGTGAAACTCGTCACGCGGCTTTCCTGCCCTTTTTTGCTTTTGGCTGGTCCGCCGTCATCGCGGTGTAGAGGTCGAACAGCTTCTCCAGCCGCTCCGTGTCGTTGCGAAAGCGGCGGCCGATGTAGATGCGCTCGAGCACCTCGTCGTTCTCCTCATGAGCGCGCCGGAGGTCGTCCGGCATGGCGTCGGGATCGTAGAGGTCCGCGATGGTGGCGGGGAAATGCGCCTCGCGAGCAAGCAGGATGTTCTCGGCGGTGCGGGTCAGGTCGACCTTGTTCTGGTCGATGAGTCTAGGGACGGGAAAGGTGTTCCAGCCAAGGGTATTGGAGTAGCGGAAGTCCGTTTTGAGCTTGCCGCAGACGGTGGCAACCCAGACGAGATGCAGGCGGGATGCGAGCAGCGCCAGGTTCCAAAGCGGTGCGTCATAAAGAGCGAACGCGAGATTCGAGACAACCGAGCGCCCGGTTAGTAGAGCTGCCGGTAGGTAGGCGCGCCCTTCCGAACTCACACTGGCAACGATGATCGTCGCATTCTGGCCGATCGCCTGGATTTGGCGAAAGCGGTGTGCATAAGCGGCGGCCGGCCGGGTGCCCGCTGCGACACTGGCCGTGCGAAATGCCCGGACGTTCTCGATCCGCTCTGCGATCGGCGGAATGGCCATGGCCTCCGCAAGATCGTCGTTCTCGATCCACAAGCAGTAGCGCATCGCGCCCCTGATGAACTCCGCCGACCCATAAAACGGCCGTATGAGCCTGGCGGCATGCGGATAGTGCTTCACCAAGCGTTTTCGAGCATCCTCGTCCAGCAGCAGACTGCCGCCGTCCGTCGGCTTGTTGCCCCACAGCATGCGTGCCCTGCCCGGCGGCGGATCGGTCGCACCCTGAACAATCGTCATGCTGCCGGGGACGAGATAAGGGCTGATGGTATCGACCGACCGGACCTGCACCTGCCCCTCATCGTCTTCCTCGAAAAGCCACGTCGGCCCCGATCGTCGCTGCGTGAGACCGACGATAGCGACAGTGACTCCGGCATTGTGGCTGGCCAAGTTCGCCCATTTGAACGACGTGTAGGCGAACGGGATAAAGAAACCGTCCGCTAGCAGCATCGGCCAGAGGTTAGGGACGACCTCGCCTTGGCAGATAGAGTTAGTGGTGACGAACGCAAGAGTTCCCGGCTCCACCATCAAATAGTCACGCCCTTTCACGAACCAGCCGGCAATATAGTCGAGCGACTTGTGCGACGTCATCCTTGACGAAAGCAGATGTTCCAGATCAGCTTTTTGCCCGGCATTCTGATAGGTAAACCCTTTATACGGCGGATTGCCGCAGATATACGTCTCCACCTGCTCACCACCGCCGAGCCCATTCTCGTCCAGCGCCAGCCGACCGGTCGGCCCGCCGAGATCCTGCTCCTGCACCGGCGTCCCGCCAACCGCCGGGCACACCTCCAACCAATTTAACCGCAGCGCATTGCCGACTGTGATCTGCCCCGTCTTGTGCAGCGGCAGCACCATTGCTCGTGCTTCCTGCTGGCTTAAGTAGAGGCAGTCGGCCTGGAACTCGGCGATGAGCAGTGCGAGGCGAGCTATCTCGGCGGCGAAACTTTTAATCTCGATCCCGTAGAAGTTTGAAAGTGGGATAACGCTGCGGCGGTCCTCAAGCCGAAGGTTCGCCTCGCCGCCGAGGCGGTCCACGATCTCCGCTTCCATCGCGCGCATCTCCTTGTAGGCGATGACGAGGAAGTTGCCCGATCCGCAGGCCGGGTCGAAAACGCGGATGTTCGCCAGCCGCTTACGCAGGTTCTGGAGCTTCCTACGGTTGTCGCCCGCCGCCTCAAGCTGCTGGCGCAGGTCGTCGAGGAAAAGGGGGTTCAGCACCTTCAGGATGTTGGGCACGCTGGTATAGTGCATACCCAGCTCGCTGCGCTCGCCGTCGTCCGCGACCGCCTGGATCATCGATCCGAATATGTCGGGATTGATCTCTTTCCAGTCGAGTTCGCCCGCCCGAAGCAGATAGGCGCGCGCTGTTCGGCTGAACCACGGGCATTCCGCCGCGCCCGCGAACAGGTAGCCGCCGTTTACATAGGGGAAACCGTCGGCCCAGGTCGGGAATCGACCGGCTGCGCGGTTCTCCGGCCTCGTGCCCATCGCCCGGAACAGCTCGGTGATCACTTGCTGGGTGTTGTCGGACTGACCCGAGGTCATGCGCTCCACCGTGGGCGTGAACTTGTAGCTGCCGTGGAAGATGTCGGTGTCCTCCGCGAAAAAGCAGAAGATGAGCTGCGCCATGAACTGGTTGAGCTGCGGCCGCTTCTCTTCGCTTCCCCATGAAGGATTGTCCTTCAGGAGTTGGACGTAGAGACGGTTAAGCCGACCCGTCGCCTTGACGTCGATCGGGTTGTTTTTGATCTCCTTGACCGTCGAGATGCCCGCCAGCGGCAGAAAGAAGCCGAAGTGGCGCGGCAGCTCCGCATACGGGCAGGCGATCGGCGGTTCGTCGGAGAAAAGATCCTCCGCCTCCACCGTCTCGCCGTCCGTGGCGAGGATAAACTTCGCCCGCTGCGCCGTCGTCTTCGGGCTCGCGCGCAGGGCCGCAAGGCTGGAGCCCACCTGCCCCGGCTCAGCGACCGCGATGTGGATATTGTTGCGCTGGAGCACGCCGCCAGCAACGTTGGAGGCGTTGGAATCTCCCTTGCGCAACCGCTTCAGCGTCGTCTCCTTCGCACCGAAAGCGCTCAGGAATTGGAACGGGAACTCGGCCGGATCAAACCGCTGGGCCACGAGATCAGATACGGCTTCTTCAATCTCGACGGCGTTCATTCGGTAGGGGAGTCCTTGGGTTGCACCTGGCGACGGTTCTACCGCCCCCCGTCCCCTTGTAGCAAACTGGAAAAGGAGAGCTCATCGAGCCTGTCATCCACGCGGACCTCCGTTCAAAGTGTCTTGAAAGCGCCACTTGCAGTCATTTCATTTCGGAGCCGAAGCACGTAAGCGAACCTTCGTTCAGGCTCGACTTACGTCGGCTTGTGGTGGAAAGCGGAACGGCCGCTTTTGGAACCAAAGCAGAAGCGGACGCTCGTTCATGGTGTCAGCGGCCGCAGCCTCGAATAAAGCCTCGTTCCACTGACTGACTTGTCTCGGATCGGGACCGTCACTTGCTATCCTCGTGCGCGGCAAGAGGGCAGCCCCGCATCGTCCTGCAGCACTTGTCACCGCAGCCGCAAACGTGCTGCCAATAGTCATCGAGGGCTTTGCGTCGTTGCAGCTCGGCGAACGCCAAAGACACGAGTGTCGCTCGCCGAGAGCAATTTTTCCGGAGCTTGGGAACGAGGCGGCCACGAGCGCGGCGTTGGCAGCCGCGCGGGCATGGAGCATGACCATTGATCGGACGTCCCTTATTATCGAAAAGTTTGATGGCACGATCCGTAAGCCAGCTCCGCTCGCCAAGTCTCGCCAAGGCATATTCTTCGTCGACTCCGGCTCGGACAGCTAGGCCCAGCGCTCGCTCGTGATGTTTTCCTGCCTCACCGTGGTCCAGCGCTTGGCCGGGAGGCCAAACCTTCGTCAGCTCGGCGGCTCCCTGGCAGCGGAGGTATTGCTCTAATTGTCTCCACCACTGACCAGCTAGATCGTCTGATTGAACAGCGAGAAGCCGCAGCCCGAGGCAAAAGGTCTGGTCACCCTGGATGTGCCGCTCGGGACAGCGCGTCGGCAAGTCGGTCCCAGGCACCTCTTCCCGGACGCGCGGCGTCGAACTTCCTTCGATGCGCAGCTTCAGGCCGCCCTTTGCCCACGGCGTTTTCGGCAGCCGAGCGCGGCCCACAAGGAAGTCATGGCCGGTCTTCTCGACAGTGAACCAGGTCGGCGCTGTGTTCGCCAGAAGACTGTTGGCGGCCCTCACTTGCGCGTGTGGGCTCGCATTGGCGGCGCAGCGTCGGGCTCATGCGCTCGGAAAGGATCGGCTTGGGCGCCCGTCGAGATGTAGGGTGACGGCATGGTTCCAAGAATGAGTTCGGCCGTGTCGGCATCGAAGTTCTGGAGCACGCGCTCGGAGCCGAAGGCTTCCCGGACTTTGGCTGGCGATACGCGATAGGCATCCTCACCTAGCGCGGTCTCACTGCCGCTGCAGCGGCGCTGCTCGGCCTCGGACACGCAAGTGGCTCGGCTTGCTGCAGCGCGAACGCTTGCCTCACCGCGAAGACCGAGGCGGCAGATGGGGGTAGCACCGTAGTCGATGCCGATCGCGAGCCCCAACCCGGCGATGCCAGGCAGCATTTCGCGGCAGAGGTCGAAGGAGGAGCGGAGGCCGGCGGCCGCCTCGACCGCCTTCACCATGGTCTTAGTCGCGTTGGTTTCGAACTTGGTTCCTTCAGCGATGAGACCGTGGATGCAGTCGCCGATGTAGCGGACCTTGCGACCGTCGAAGTCGTCACGGACCACCGCACCCATCTCCGCCCTGAGCACGTGAAGGTTCGCCACGGCCTGAGCAATGGTGCCGGTCGCAATGGCGTTGTCGATGTAAGCGGTGAAGCCATCGACGTCCGCGAAGAGAGACGCCAGCTCCATCCGGATCGCCTTGCTCGGCGGGTGGTCGGCGTAGACGATGGCCTTCAGCGGTGGCTCCTTGTGGTGGAACCGGAACACCGCATCATCGGAGCCGTAGGTGGCCCGAGCAGTGAGGGTCTCGACAACGGCGGCATACGCCTTCTCGAGCCTGGCGCTTCCGGACTGCCGGCGGACGCCGGTGAGTACCTCTTCCGTGAGGTAGCGCTGCTGAAGGGCGTCGCCGAGCGGCACGCCTTTGACGAGCGGGCCAGGCCTCTGCCCGAGGGCGGCAGCCGCTCGCGGGCTGAGGTTCAGGCCGTCATCGTCACCGCCGGCAAGCTTGGCGGCGTGGTTCGCTGGACTGCCAATGAAGAGCGGCTCGCGCTCCTCCTTCCGCCCCGCGTCGATCGCAACTGCAGGGCCGCTGTCGATGCCGATGCAGACCCTGGTTTGGTAGTTCGGGTATTCGTCCCCGAACCTCTGTACCATCTGGCGCAAAGCAACGGCGAAGCCCACGGCTATGCGGACCCGCTCGCCTTCATTGCCGGCGCCTTCCGGTGCGAGCACGACGGCATGCAGCCGAGAGCCGTGGAAATCGACCCGCTGCATCTCGAACTCGTCAATGAGTTCGTCGCAGGCACGGTAGTGGGCGTTGAGGAACTCAAATGCGCGTCGATGGCTTGCCTCGGTTTCTCGCCCGGCCTCGGTCAGCACGTCGTTGAAGTCGACTAGGTTGGCATAGACGTGGACGCCGTGGGTGGTAATCGCCCGGTTGCGTGGGATGTCCAGCAGGGCGGCTTGAACGGCAGTGTCGGTGAACGCAGCCTTCTGAACGCGGCTTTCCGCGAGGAATGTGCGGAAGTCCTCGACCTTGATCTGGCCGACCGGAACGCTGTCCATGAATCCCCGGATTCGGTTCCGGGCTCGATCTTCATTCCACGCCATCTGCCTTCACCTTGTTTTGCATGTCTTGGATAGGTCGCCTGAGCGGATCATCGGGCCGCTAACCCCCTGTCGCGCTTCAGCCATTGAACGGGCCCCACTCCTTGATGTGCTTACGGAGCTTGTTGCAGGCAGGCCCCATCAGCGCCGCCGCGTCAGCGCCGGGTTCGTAGTTGTAGGTGATGGTCGTGATCCCCGCGAGGTCGCTGGGCAGCTTAACCTTATCCTCCCTGGGCTCCATCAGGATCGCGCGCTTGCGCCCAAGCCGGCCAAGGAAGAGACCAAGCTCGAAGATGACGTTGTCGCGAGGCACCGGCCATTCGTGACCCCGGAACAGGGTTTTGTCGTCACTGTGCGCAACGGCAATGGCGAAGTCGGCCTCATCCACCGCTGCCTCGAGGTCTTCAACAGGATAATTGGCGACCTTGAAGACGTTGTCGGTCCAAAGCTTTACGATGAAGCCATCATGCTCCAGCCCGTCCTGGATCATGCGGGCGACCTCAACGGCCTCGGCCGAGCTGATGATGAAGACCCTAATCTTCTCACGGTGTGCGCCAACGAGCTTGTTGCGCTCGAGCAAGCGCCGGGCGAGTGCCCTGGCGATAAAGCGGTAGATCTCGGGGTAGCGTGACGCCAGCTCGGCAACGTCCACCTGCTTCACCTTGGCAACGAGGATCGGCTCCGCCGCGATGACGTCTGCCGACCGGCGCTGCGATGGTTCGACGGCAACCATCTCCCCGACGCTATCGCCCCGACCACGCCGCGCGATTTCGCGGCCGTTGATCACGATCCTGACGCTGCCGGCGAGCACGAGGTAAACGTCATTGTCGTCGCCGCCCTGCGTGATCAGAACGTCGCCCTCGGCAAATTCCAGCAGCTCGGCTCGATCCGCGAGTTCGGCAGCAAGGTCGTGGCTACCGTGCACGATCCCCTGCTGCAGCATGGCGTCGATCAGATTGGCCCGGCCAGCGTCACCCTTGTAGCGGTCAATGATCCCGGTCATTTCACTTCCCTCCAGTAAGTCGTGGAATAGATCTCCTGATCGTCGTGCTCATCCCAGATCCACGATTTCCAGATGTTCTCGCCCTGCGACCCCTTCTTCTGAGCGTCAGCTAGAGCGTCATAGACGCGCTTCGTGATCCAGGTCGGGCTGTCAGCGCTGAGCGCGGTCAGCTTAGCCGCGAGGTTAGCGGCATTGCCGATCCAGACGAGGTCGTTGTCACCCCGCACACCGGTTCGGGCAGCCCTGATCACCGAGGTGTCGATGCCGATGACGTGCCGGACCGTGAAGTCACCGGTCCAGTGCTTCTCAAGCTCGGGCTGAATGATCTTCTTCACGGCGTAGTTGATCTGCAGGGCGCAGGAGACCGCGCTGTTTCTCTGACTGTCGGAGATGAACACGCCCATCACGCGGTCACCGTCATAAGAGACGATGGTGCCACCGTGCTGCCGGATCAGTCGCGAAGCTGTGTATAGAAATGTCTTGTAGACTTGGCCGGCGAACTCCCACTTGTTCTGCTCGACCAGGTTGGTGGAACCGTCCAGATCCGCATACAGGATCGTCGCTGTCTTGAAGTGCACGGCATCGTTGCTGAGCTTGAGATCGCTGGCGTTCGGCACAACCTGGCCATCCCGCACGGCCCATTTGGAGCCAAACGAGTTCTTCGCATTCGTCTTGATGTCGTCTGCTACGCTCATCTTGATACGGCGCCCCTGACGACCTTGCTGGAACTTGGATGCCGCAAGACCTTTGCGGCAGCTGATGGTGCCTTCGCGCTGGTAGCCTCGCCGTTCTTCCGTGCCGCCACTCGCTCAGCCTTTCCGGTTGACCATTGAGTCTGATTCGCCCTACAAAAACCTACGAAAGCGTAGGAAACATGCGCAAAAAGTTAGCTGCTGATGCAGCCGCAGCTTCCTACGCTTCCGTAGGTATAAAGTTTCGTTAGTGGTAGGTCAAGGATGGTGGGGACGGAGGACCAATTCGGAGAGCGGCTCATTGCTGCGCGTGATGCGCGCAGGCTGACCCAGACCGAACTCGCTCAGAAAGCCGGGTTGCAGCCAGCCGCAATCGGACATTTTGAGCGGAACCGGCGTAAGCCCTCCTTCGCCAATGTTCGAGCGCTCGCTAAGGCACTGAATGTTAGTTCCGACTACCTGCTCGGGCGATCGTCTGAGATGGAAGGCGCCACAACCGCCTTCCGTGGCGAAGAGCAGCTGTCGGATGCAGACCGCGAGCACATTCAGATGATGATCGATCTGATGAGGAAGCGGCGTAGCGAGACCGAAGATTGAGCGGGTTCCGTCTAGCATGGGCGCGGCAGTGCGGAGAGCGCAAGGCTAAGGAACATGGCTTCGACGCATTTCCGGTCGACCCGCACCGCATTGCCGAAGACGAGGACATCCACATCGTTCCGAAGCGCCCCGACCAGCCAGGGGTAAGCGGCGGCATTATCTTCAGCGATGCGGGAGTAGCGATCTTCCACTCGACCGACATCGCCAGCCCGGGCTTCCAGCGGTTCACAATAGCGCACGAACTCGGCCACTACTTCCTCGATGGCCATCCCGAGGAGATACAGAAGGTGGCTTCAGTCCACGTCTCGCGAGCAGGATTCACCCAAGGGAACAACTCTATTGAGCTGGAGGCTGACCATTTCGCGTCAGGCCTACTCATGCCAACCCGGCTTGTGCGGGGCGCTTTGGATCAGGGGCAGGTGGGGCTCGTTGGGATCGTAGAGCTTGCCGACCTTTCGCAGTGCTCGCTTACTGCCTCTGCCATCCGGGCGGCCGAATGCAGCCCCTATCCAATGGCGATTGTGATCAGCCAAGGTGAGCGAATATGCTACGGGTTCCTTTCCGACGAATTCAAGCAGCTGAAGCCGAGGGCCTTCCCCCGGAAGGATGATCTACTTCCGGACTCGATCACCCGCGCTTTCAATGCCGACTAGGGGCAACGTCGCTCTTGGTCGGCGTATGGCCGGCGAGACCAGCCTCTCAGAATGGTTTGACGGACCAGTGGCCGTACGTCTTGATGAGGAAGTAATCGGGCTAGGCAGCTACGGTTTCACCCTCACCGTCTTCTCTAGCGAGGATCTGCCGGAAGAGCCGGACGAAGAGGAGGACGAAGAGAAGACGCTTGAGGAGCGATGGCGGCCCCGGTTCGCGTATGGGCGCTGAAGCGCTAGTTGCCACGGCTCGAGTTCATGTAAGTCGCCCGAGGCAGCCTACCCCTAACGCCGGTAAAGGCGAGAAACCCCGGAGGGTTCGCCGACGGCTTTCCGGAGCCATGAGCCACATGAACGCACATCCGGTTTTAGGAAGCGGCAAAGCCGACCTGTAGGTCGACTTGTGGGTCCTCCCAGACGTGAGCGCCCCCTGAACGAATGTCTGATCTGTGACCGATCTCACCTCGAAGTTGCCAGTCTGCTTTCGGCCAGTTCCTGCCCTTCAGGTTGAAGCCCGCCGGATCATCCGCTCGACCCGGGCGCGTCCGCTGGCCACTACGCTGTCCCATTCGACCGCCCCGTACTCGACCCTGTTCACAGCTGCTTCTAGGGTCATGAGTCCGGCTCCGCGCGCATAGCGGCGACCCACGCTCTCCGCAAAGGAGTGACCGGTAAGCAGATCGGAAATTTCTTCCTTCGTTCGCTCGTCGTCGCGAAGCTCCCGCTTCAGGCTGTGGCGGAACGAATGGTAGACGTTCTCGCGGTCTTTGATGCCGATCCGGCGCAGAAACCTCATGAGCTTGTTGGACATGTACTTGCTGCGCTGATCATATTTCTCGATTTCCCGTAGGCCCTCGAACAACCAATCCGCTCCACGTTCAGACATGAAGGAGGCAAGCTCAAGAAAGCCTGCTTCCTTTAGCAGCCAATGCACCGGGATATTCCGCCGGGTGGTCAGCTTCGCCTTGAAGCGCTTCCGTATGCCGCCTTCCTCCGCAATTTTGCGGCGCTCAGCGATCCTGTCTCGCTCGATGGCGATAAAAGAAACGTTTTTCTCAGCCCGGATATTGGCGGGCCTGAGCTGCGCTGTTTCCTCAAGACGGCAGCCGGTAAACGGGGCCATGAGGACGAACCAGAAGATCTCGTCATCTCCGGCGTCAGCATCGGTCATCTCCGGTTGGGAAAAGATCAAAGCCATCTGCTCTTCGGTGAACGGCAGAACTTCAACGGCCTCGTCATCATCGATCTCGATCGAAACGCCTCGGGTGGGGAGGTCGCCTGAGATGATCAGCATCTCGTCGCGGGCGTGGGTGAGGACGGACCGAAGCGCTTGGAGGTATTTCGTTGCGGTTGCACCGCTGAGGCGCCGAAGCCCATCCGCCTCCGCCCGTTCAGCCTGTTCCTCTGGTGTGAGCCTTGCGACGTCCGTCTTCGGCTGTGCAGGCAACCTCGTGAGCAGCCTCTTCCAGTCGATGGTCATCTTCTTGGTGATCAGCTCAACGGGCATGTCGCCGTACTGGGCAACGAAGCGGCTGACACACCGCTCGAACTCATCCTTCGTTTTCTCAGACGCCTTTGAATGAGCCCGCCAGTCGGAGAACACGTCCAAGATGGGGTGCCCCTTGCCCGCGCGTGGGTGGATGGCAGCGGACGAGGGCGCCGGGACGGGTAGAACCATTTGGGGCAGAACGGCTGCCGCCGCCATGGGGGCAATTGCTTCCCGTACGTGTGGGCGCCAGTCGCCGAACTGATGCTCCGAGAGGCGCCGGAGGAGATGCTCGGCCGCAGCATCGAACTTCGGAGTTCCCGCCTTCAACTCAATGCCAACAACCTGGAGCAAGCCGAGGAGGTCTACCTCCACGTACGCCCAAGCCTGCCGCTCCAGCAGCCGCTGTGCCACCTCCTGGAAGGTGATGCCGTCCGCCAGCCCGCGACGCTCAATCAGCCGCTGCCTAAGGACAAAGGCTTGTCGCTCGGGATCTGTGTCAAAGCCTGGCATCGGGGCCGGATCGCGTAAAGCTGACTCACCGTCGTCAAGCGCCCCGTGGAAGAAGGCGCCGAAGTCCCAATTTGCCTCCCGCTCGTGGTCTCGACCCCAGGATTGACGCGCTCGAAGGGTCATGAAGATGAGGATGCCGAGGACGACCGCGTCGTAAGAGCCTTTCCGTGCCGCCAGAATCTCGAGAGCCCGATCAACAAGCTCGCGGGCGTCGTCAGCCTCCAAGGCGCCAAGCACACCATCGAGCCGGATGATTTCGGCTTTGTAGAAGGAAGTCAGCTCAGCCCGTTTAACGGCGGCGAGCCTCTTGTCGCTTGTATGGAGTGACTGCTTCCACGCAGTCTTGCCCACCAGGCCGCGCAGCCGGATGGGGACATCCAGCCGAAACCACTCGTTCACAGACTTCGCATGCCGATGCGAATGCGTCATTCTGCGCCCCATTTCGTACCACCTCTTCGTACCACCAGAAGGTCGAAAAAGCCAGTATTTGCGTGGTTTTCGCAGAACTCCGCCCTTTTTGGCGGAGGTGGTGACCCCTACGGGAATCGAACCCGTGCTTCAGCCGTGAAAGGGCCGCGTCCTAACCGCTAGACGAAGGGGCCGAACGGTCCGGGAGGGGCACTGCCTCGCCCGGCGCATCAGCGGCCCGCCACTTAGGCAAGCCGCGCGCGCCGGTCAACCGTCTCCTCGCGATTCAGTCCGCCCAGGCGGCGTCTTCCAGGTGCATTTCCGCCGACACGCGGTCGCTCCATTCGTCGCGCTTGATCCGGCCGGCGATCCAGAGCTTGCGGTGCGACGGCGCCGACAGCATCGCCTCGCCGAGCGCGCTGTCGGCCATTCGGAAGGCGATCGCCTTGATCCGGCGGCCGTCATCTCCGGCGACGACCAGGCGCAGGTGGCCGTTGCCGACCACATCGGCCTTGATGATCCGCACCGGCCCGGCCGCAACCCGCGGCGCCGGCCAGCCCGCGCCATAGGGCCCGCCCTGATCGAGCGCGTCGCACAAGGTCGGGCAGACGCCGCCCGGCGCGAGGATGGCGTCGAGCAGAAGCGATCGGCCGTCGGATGCGCTCGCGATATCGGCGGTCAGCCGTTCCTCGAGGAAATCCGCCAAGGCCTCGATCTTGTCGGCGGCGACGGTGAGGCCGCACGCCATTGCGTGGCCGCCGCCGGCGATCAGCAGCCCGCTGTCCTTGGCGGCAAGCACCGCCGCGCCGAGGTCGACGCCCGAAATCGAGCGGCCGGAGCCCTTGCCGATGCCGTCCTCGCCGATCGCGATCACGATGGCGGGGCGGCCGAGCTTTTCCTTGAGCCGGCCGGCGACGATGCCGATCACGCCGGGGTGCCAGCCGGGCGCGGAAACGAGCGCGACGGCGCGGTTGCCCTGCCCTTTGCAAAGCCCCTCGGCCGCTTCGCAGACGGCGGCCTCGATCGCGCGGCGCTCTTCGTTGAGCCGGTCGAGCTCGGCGGAAATCGCTTCCGCCTCGTCCGGGTCTTCGGTGGTGAGCAAACGCACGCCGAGGTCCGACTTGCCGACCCGGCCGCCGGCGTTGATCCGCGGGCCGAGCGCGAAGCCGAGATCGGTGCAGGTCGGCGGCTTGCTGAGCCGCGCCGCCACGGCAAGCGCGGTGAGCCCGACGTTGCGCTTTCCCGCCATGACCTTGAGGCCCTGAGTCACGAAAGCGCGGTTGAGGCCGCGAAGCTGCGCGACGTCGGCAACCGTGCCGAGCGCAACGAGATCGAGCAGGTCGATCAGGCGCGGCTCGGAACGGGCGGCGAAGAAGCCCCTCCCCCGAAGCACCCGGATCAATGCCGCGCCGAGCAGGAAGCAGACGCCGACCGCGGCGAGGTGGCCATGCGCGGCGGCTTCATCCTCCTCGTCGAGGCGGTTGGGATTGACCAGCGCATGCGCCACGGGAAGCGCGCTTGCGCATTTGTGATGGTCGACCACCAGCACGTCCACACCCTCGGCCTTGGCCATGTCGAGCGCTTCAAAGGCCTGGGCGCCGCAATCCACCGTGACGATCAGCGATGCGCCCTCCCGCGCCAGCCGAACCAGCGCCTCGCCCGAGGGGCCGTAGCCTTCCATCAGCCGGTCAGGGATGTAGGCGCGCGGCGCCTTGCCGAGGTCGCGCAGCAGCCGGATGAGGAGCGCGGCGGAGGTCGCGCCATCGACGTCGTAGTCGCCGAACACCGCAACCTCCTCGCCCGCCTGTACGGCGTCGGCCAGGCGTTCGGCGGCGGCATCCATGTCGCGAAATATCGAGGGGTCGGGCATGAAGCCGCGGATCGTCGGCTCGCGGTGACGCATCAGCTCCCCGCGGATCACGCCGCGCGCCATCAGCAACTGATCAACCAGATCGTCCGCCTGGAAGCCGTCTTCGAACCCGTCGGCGGCGGTGCCCCGCCAGCGCCACGGCTGGCCGAGAATGGAGCGGGACACTCCGCAAACATGGGCGGTTGCAAGCATTTCGGCAGCCTAGACGATTGCGGAGGCTGCGTGAATCGTTCTGCACCGATATTCCATACTTTTTCCATTTGCCTGGCGCGTCCCAAGCGGGAAGGCTGCACTGTATGATAATCCTGGGCCTTATCCTGCTCGGCCCCTTCGTGGTGATCGCCGCTGTGCTGGGGGCCAGGTTCCTTGAGTGGCAGAGGCTGCTCCCCGCGGGGCTTCCCCGTTTCACCCCCTTGTGCCTCATCGCTTCCGGCCTCCTCGGCTCCCTGCTGGCGGGGGACACGCTTGAGGCGTTCGTTGCAAGCCCGATACGCCTGCAGCGGCACTTCGCGGGGGCAGTCTATCTCTCTCCACTGGCACTGCAATCGGTGGAACGGTCCGGCTTTCAGGATCCGGGCACGACCTGGACCTATACGCTGGACGACGAGACGCTGCGTGCGCTTCGGGCGCGTTGCAAGGTGCAGCGCTCCTTCCCCGGTCAGCCGGAATATTGCAACATGGGCTCCGACTTCGACGAGCGATATTATGCCGGAATGGGCATATCCGGACGGGCGACGCTGGTCATAGAGGAAGGCCTGCACTGATGTTGCGCGCAGTTCTTGCTTCCGCCTTTCTCCCGGCGTTCGCCCTGCTCGGCGTGGTGTGCCTGGCTGTCGGGCTCTGGCAGCTTCAGGTCGAATCGAGCGTCGTTCTGGCGGTCAATGGCGGCATCATTCTGCTGCTGTGCGCTCATGGCTGGCGCGGCGTGCGCGCCGCCCGGGGCGCGAAAAGATGTGGAGAAGCCGGAGGCTAGAGCCGCATCAGCACCAGGCCGGCGACGATCAGCCCGGCCGCGGCCCAGCGCCGCGGCGCGACCTTCTCCCCGAGCAGGAAGGCGGCGATCACCATGGCGAAGAGAACGCTGGTCTCGCGCAAGGCGGCAACCATGGCGAGCGGCGCCTGGGTAAAGGCCCACACCACGATCCAATACGCGCCCGCCGAGGTCGCGCCCGCCGCCAGGCCCTGGCGCCAGCCCGAGCGCAGCGGCGCAAAGGGGGCGGAGGCGCCCCTCGCCGCGACCCCGTAGGCCAGCATCAGCGGACCATCGAGCGCGATCGCCCACAGGATAAAGGCCGAGGCATTGCCCGACACGCGCGCGCCGTTGCCGTCCACCAGGGTGTAGGAGGCGGTGAACGCCGCCGTGCCCATGGCGAGCAGCAGGGCGGTGCCGGACAGCCGCCCCTGGCCGCCGGCCATCAGCAGGATGCCGGTGCCGATCGCCGCGACGGCCGCAAGCCTCAGCGGCGGCGGCACTTCGGCAAGGAAGATCATTCCTGCGGCGGCGACGATCATTGGGGCGGTCCCGCGGGCGAGCGGATAGACCTGGCTCAAGTCACCTTTTTCATAGGCGGCGATCAGGAACGCCTTGTAGCCGGTGTGCAGCGCCGCCGACGCCGCGATCCAGGGCCAGACGTGGCCTGCGGGAAATTCGAAGAACGGCAGCAGAAGCGCGGCAAGCACGCTCTGCCCGGCCGCGAGGCGCAGGATGGAGCCGAACCGGTCTTCCTCGCTCTTGACCCACGCATTCCACGCCGCGTGCATCAGGGCCGCCAACAGGACGAGGAGGAAGACGGAGAGGCTCATGCCCGCCCCTCCTCACCCGCTCACCGGGGCGGGCGCAAGCGCTTTAGAACTTGCCCGGCTCGTTCTCGGGACGGTGTTCGCCGCGGACCCAGCGGACGGTGCCGGTGGAGGCGCGCATCACCACGCTTTCGGTGCTGATGGAGTTCTTGCGCCGCTTGACCCCGCCGAGCAGCGATCCGTCGGTCACCCCGGTGGCCGCGAAGATCACGTCGCCCTTGGCCAGGTCCTCGAGGCTGTAGATGCGGTTCAGATCCTCGACGCCCCACTTTGCGGCGCGGCCGCGCTCGTCGTTGTTGCGGAACAGCAGCCGCCCCTGGAACTGCCCGCCGACGCAGCGCAAGGCCGCGGCGGCGAGAACACCCTCCGGAGCGCCGCCCGAGCCCATGTAGATGTCGATGGTCGTGTCAGGGTCGGTGACCGCGATCACCCCCGCCACATCGCCGTCCGGGATCAGCATGATGCCGCAGCCCAGGCCGCGAAGCTCCGCAATCAGCTCGGCATGGCGGGGCCGGTCGAGCACGCAGGCGATGATGTCCGACGGCTCGACGCCCTTGGCCGCCGCAACCGCCCGCACGTTCTCCGACGGGCTCTTGTTGAGGTCGATGACGCCGTCGGGATAGCCCGGGCCGACCGCCAGCTTGTCCATGTACACGTCCGGCGCATTGAGCAGCCCGCCCTCCTCCGCAATAGCGAGCACGGCCAGCGAGTTCGGCCCCGCCTTGGCGGTGATGGTGGTGCCTTCAAGGGGATCGAGCGCGATGTCGATCTTCGGGCCCGTTCCTGGCGCGGAGCCGACCTTTTCGCCGATGAACAGCATCGGCGCTTCGTCGCGCTCGCCCTCGCCGATCACCACCGTGCCGTCGATCTCGAGCGAATTCAGCGCCGCACGCATTGCCTCCACCGCGGCATGATCGGCGGCTTTCTCGTTGCCGCGCCCGATCAGCTTGGACGCCGCAACGGCGGCCGCCTCGGTGACGCGGACCATTTCCAGCACCAGCACGCGGTCCAGGGTATTGCTTGCAGCGACGGTCATTCGAGACATCCTCCGAGTTTATTTTCCCGGGTCGATAGGCGAGGCCTTGCCCAAAGTCGAGAATGGCGGTGCCTGGCGCGGAACGGCGGAAGCCTTTCCCCCCTGCCCTGCGTTCTCTACGAAACGCGCGACGCACAGGAGTACCCCGCATGGCCGACCAGACCACCAAGGACGCAGGCGCAGGCGCAGCCCCCGCCGCTGCCGCCGCTGCGCCGCCGCTGCCCACGCTTGAGGAGATGCAGCACTGGACCTGGGTGATGGGCCGCGCCCAGCAGATGATGCTCGAACACGTCGCCAAGCAGGCAGGCGAGCTGAAAGCCCCCGACCCCGACGCGCTAACCAAATTGTGGGCGGGAATGAGCGCCTTTCCCGACCCGGCCAAGATCGCCGAAGCCCAGGTCGATCTCTGGACCCAGGGCCTCTCGCTCTGGCAGCGCGCGCTTGGCCTGGAAACGCCGCGCACCGAGCTTGCCGAGAAGGCCGACAAGGACAAGCGCTTCAACGCCCCGCAATGGCAGCAGAATCCGCTGTTCGACACCATCCGCCAAAGCTACCTACTGGTCTCCGAACGCATGCTCGGCTCGGTCGACACGCTCGAAGGCATCGACGACAAGCAGCGCGAGAAACTGCGCTTCATGACCCGCGGCTTCGTTGACGCCATGTCCCCGTCCAACTTCGCCGCCACCAACCCGCTGGTCCTCGAACGCGCAATGGAGACCAAGGGCGAGAGCCTGTTGAAGGGCCTCGAAAACATGCTCCGCGACGTCGGCAAGGGCCAGCTCACCCACACCGATCCCGAAGCGTTCGAAGTCGGCCGCAACATCGCCGTCACCCCCGGCAAGGTGGTGAAACGCACCCCGCTCTACGAACTCGTCCAGTACACCCCCACTACGGACACGGTGCACCAAACCCCGCTGATCATCTTCCCGCCGTGGATCAACCGCTTCTACATCCTGGATCTCAACCCAAAGAAGAGCTTCATCCGCTGGGCGGTGGAGCAGGGTCTCACCGTCTTCGTCGTATCCTGGAAATCGGCCGACGAAAGCCTCAAGGACACCGTTCTCGACGACTATGTCATGCGCGGCCAGATCGACGCCATCGACACAGTCCGCGAGCTGCTCGGCGTGCCAAGCGTCCACGCCATCGGCTATTGCGTCGCCGGCACCACGCTCGCCTGCACCCTCGCCCTGCTCGCGGCCCGCGGCGAGGCCGGCAAGGTGGCAAGCGCCACCTTCTTCACCGCCCAGGTCGATTTCTCCGAAGCCGGCGACCTCAACATGTTCGTCGGCGACGACACCTTGGGGATGATCGACAAGATGTCGGCCGAAAAGGGCTTCATGGACGGCCGCTACATGGCGCTTACCTTCAACATGCTGCGCGGCCGCGACCTGATCTGGAACTACGTCACCAACAATTACCTGATGGGCGAGGATTACGTACCCTTCGACCTGCTCCACTGGAATTCGGACACGACCAACCTGCCCTCCAAATGGCACCAGGCCTATCTCAGGGACTTCTACCGCGACAACAAGCTGGTCCGCGCCGGCGAGCTGGTCGTCGACGGAACGCCGATCGACATCCACAAGGTGCGCACCCCGACCTACGTCCAGGCCGGGCGAGAGGACCATATCGCCCCCGCCGCCAGCGTCTGGAAGATCACCCATTACTTCCAGGGCCCGCTTCGCTTCGTCCTCGCCGGCTCGGGCCACATTGCGGGCGTGGTGAACCCGCCCGAGGCCCAGAAATACCAATATTGGACCAACGACGGGAAGCCGGCGAGCCTCGACGAGTTCGTCGCCGGAGCGACCGAGCACAAGGGCAGCTGGTGGCCCGACTGGGCGAAATGGATCGGCGCCCTCGCGGAGAAGAAGGTACCGGCGAAAGGCGCGCGAGTGCCGGGCAAGGGCAAGCTGAAGGCGATCGAGGATGCGCCCGGGAGCTACGTCAGGGCGAAGTGATCCACCCCATCGAAGATGGGGAGGGGGACCACCCCCTTCGACGCCGCCTGCGGCGTCGCTCAGGATAAACTGCGCCTACGGCGCAGGGTGGTGGAGGGGTAGATGACGAGGCTTCTGCCAGCTACCCCTCCACCAGGCTTCGCCTGGTCCCCCTCCCCAGGTCCGATGGGGAGGATTGCAGTGCAGCCCCGCTCTTCCGATGCGATAGGCGCGGACGGTCGCGCGTGCTCTGGCGGCGGGGAATGTGAAGAAGTATAATCTTATCTGCCTGACCGCTCTGCCGTTGCTGGTCGCCGCTCCCGGGGCGGCGCTGGCGCAGGACGACGGTCCACCACCCGGCGAGGACCCCGCGGCCGCCGCGCCCGCGGACGCCCGGGAGGTCGCCTTCAGCTCCGACGAGCTCAGCTACGACAGCGAGGCCCAGGTCGTCACCGCGAGCGGCGACGTTCGCATGAACAGCGAGGGCAACCGGCTGCGCGCCGAGCGGGTGACCTGGAACCGGGCCACCGACGAGGTCCGCGCCGAGGGCAACGTCCGAGTCGTCAACCCGGGCGGCGACGTCGTCTATGCCGACAGCGTCGTCCTCACCGACGCGCTTCGCGACGGCGTGGTCCAGAACATGCTCCTGGTGCTCGCCGACGGGGGCCGCCTCGCCGCCGACAAGGCGGAGCGCAAGGACGGCTATACCACCCTCTACCGGGCGGCTTATTCGCCGTGTGCGGTGGTCACCAACAAGGGTTGCCCGAAAAACCCGACCTGGCAGATCAACGCCGTCAGGGTCGTCC